>CAMVLT010000052.1 GCA_947168395.1 uncultured Prevotellaceae bacterium
TACTTCTTTACAAACTGTTTCAATGCAAAGCCTGCGTGGTCGCTGGCAATGCCTACTGTCTTTACATTCATCATTTTTCTTTAGTTTAATAGCAATTTCTTTGCAAAGATAGTGTTTTCCCACGAAACTACAAAATCTTTCACCATTTTATTTTAACCGCCTTTCACTTCTTTATGCATCGGACTCTCACGGACTTCTTTTTTTCTGTCCGTGTCCGTCCTTTTTTCGCAAAAAATTGAATACGCATTTAATGGCACGTTCGTGCCTAAAATACACAAAAGGAACCGTCTGTGTAGGGTAAAACCAGAGATTAGTTAGTCTAAACGCCAGGTTTACTTACGGCAACCCCGAAAGACACATTGCAATGTACCATTGTACCAATGTACCATTGTACCATTTGGAAAATCGATTTTGTACCATGAAAAGACATATATTACTATATATTATATATTATTATATATAATAATATATAATATAATAATATAATATATAATATATAATATATAATAAATATAATACTTAGATTTCTCGTCTGTTGCACTGAAATGAAAAAGTCAAATGGTACAATGGTACATTGGTACATTGGTACAATATGGTGAATTATCGAAAAATGCTAATAAATTTGCTTTTTGCCCACTTATTCGTACCTTTGCAGCATAATTTTCGTAAACGAAAGCAGACATGAATATAACTTTAGTTATATAGAAGACATAAAAACACTAACCCCGAAGTATGCGAAAGCAGGGACAACGGGGTGTTACGGTGCAAAGATAGGAAGAAAAACTGAAACATGCATGAAAAGCGCCTTGAATAAGAAGCAGTCACTTATCACCATAATGCGAGCGCAGCGACACCACGGATACATAGACTTCCGTGTCGTGGATTTCGTAGATCATGCGATACTGCTTGTTGATGCGGCGGCTCCAAGTCTCTTCAAACATGAAGTGGCGCAGGTGCTCCACCTGCCCAGTACCTGTGCGCGGATGTTCCTGCAACTCAATCAGCAGTTTGGCAATCTTGTTCAGGGTCTTTTTGTCGCCGCTGCGCTTGATGGCCGCCAGTTCTGTCTTCGACTGCTCGGAAAGGAGTACAGCGTATGCCATGGCTTAGAGAGAATTGATGAACGACATGACATCTTCTTTGCTCTCCAGTCGCGTAAACTTTGCATCAGAGTTGTGGGCCTTGCGGATGTCCTCCTCAACGGCCTTCACATTGCGGCTGTCAGCAAAGAATTTATCGCCAGACGGACTCACCTCGTAGGGGTCGGCATCATGCGTTGGCTCCAGCAGCTTGCTGGCCAGCCAACTGCGGTCGCGCTTAGAGAGCGACAGGCTCTCGATATATGCCCAAAGTTTGTTAGTTGCTACAGTTGCCATAATGATAACAATTACTATTTGGCTGCAAAAATACAAAAATATTCTGAAACATCGTTCATAATGCCTCAAATTTAACTAAATATTGAAAAGTATGTTCAAACGGCTGAATTACCTGACTCGCGAAATAGTGATGAGCGTTTGAAGGCATGGGCTGAGAAGCTCGACAGGGTGAAGGGCGAACTGACGGTTCAGAAGATAGTCGACGAACTCTACGACTGGACGGCCCGCCGCATGGAGGAGAATCGAGAATAAAGGTAAGAAGAGACGAAGCCCCAAAAAGGCTTCGTCTCTTTCCTATAGTCTCTAAGAGTTTGTCGTATCAGTTCACACGCGAGAAGGCGGGCTGGTCGGTTACTTCCTCCTGTGGCTCGTCAACGTTGACGAACGTGGGCTTCTCGGCGGGGTTGTCTTCCTTGTCGCACGCTGTGAGTGCCATCAGACCCACGAAGGTGCATATCAGCAGTTTTGCTTTGTTCATAATGCTATTATTTTACCTTTTTACTTTTTTACCTTTTACTTTTACTTCACAAGCACTTTCTTGTTGTCGCGTATGTAGAGCCCCTTCCGAGGTGATGCCACGCGCTGTCCCTGCATGTTGTAGGTGGGAACGTCGAGCGTCGAGCGCTGAACGTTGTCGATGCTGGTGGCGTCGCTGCCCGTCAGGCTGTAACCACGGGTGGTGGCCACTGCTGTGGGTACGCAGAGCCATGCGCGGTGGCCCTCAATCTGGAAGGCGGCACCGTCGGCTGCACCCCAGTACCATCCGAACTTGTTGGCCATGTCGGAGCCTGAGTGACCAAAGGTGAGCTTGTAGAACAGGCAGTTGTCGCCGAAGGTCAGGGTGGCCTCGTCGCTGCCGTTCAGCAGATTGGCACCGCCGTAGACGGCAGCTGCACGTGTGGAAGTCAGGGTGTACTCGCCGCCCTGTCCGTTGTTGGTCTTGAGCATGACGGCTGTAGCGGCGGGAATAATGTCTTCGAGCTGACTGTACTCCAGGGCGTCCTCAGTGGCACTGGTGACGACGTAGGCCTCCATGCCCTCGGGCACGAGGTAGCTGGTCTGCGAGTCGAAGAAGGTGGCATAGCCTACGCTGGCCACGTTGACGGTGGTGTAGGTGGGCACGTAGCCGGCCTCGCCGAATCCGCCCATTGCGTTGGCAGCGCGTACACAGTACTCAGCCTCCGTGTTGTCGACGGTGTAGGCAGGCGTGGTGGTGATGGCGACGACGACACCGTCCTTGATGACTGCCCAGCACTGTGCGTCGGCTGCGGCATCCCAAGTCAGCTGGTTGCCTTCGAGCTTGACGTTAGCGGGAGCTGCCGCCTGCTTGGCGAGGGCAGCGGGATTCCAGTCGGTGAACATCTTGTCGTAGGCGAAGGCACTGGCCTCGTCGGCGCTGAGGATGGTCTGGAAGGCTCCACCAAAGGAGTTGATGGTATTGGTAGCGGGCGTGATGTCGTTGCCAGCGGCGTCCACAGTACCATACTCGCCAAAGAGCTTCGGGTCCTTATTGTTCATGCCCTTCTCAATCCAGCGGGTGCTGATGATGGTGGCGGCAGCATTGGCATCGAGCGTGGTGTTCAGGTAGACGCTGATGGGGTTGTTCTGCCAGGTACGTCCGAAGTTCCAAGTGCCCTTGCCGTTAGCCAGGTCGACCACCGTGCAGCCGTCGAAGACGTAGCCGAACTTAGTGTTGGTGGTAGGAGCCACGATGGTGCGGCTGCCACTGCCGTTGAGCGCACGAGGTTCGAGCGATAGGGTGGTGTTCTGGAAGCGTATGTCGCCACCGCCGCAGATGAAGTCCACTGTGCCGTGTATGTCGCACGTCTCCCAGTAAGCCTGCTGGCTGCTGTTCGAGCTGTAGTATGTGTCCTGATAGGAGAGCAAGCGCACGTTCTTAGCAATGGTTCGCGTGCCTGCATCCTGCAGCGCGGCAGCACGTCCGGCTGAACCAGCATTGTAGTAGTCGAGTGCGTTCTTCAGCGTCAGGTCCTGCATGTAGAGGTTGGTGCCACTGACATCGAGCAGGTCGGCCTTGCCGAGTCCCTCAACGCTCTTGTCGGGCGTGGTGACGATGATGGTCTTGTCCATCGACTGTCCGATGAGCGAGATGTTGTGGCCGCTGATGGCGGTCTTCACCGTGGCGTCGAGGTCGTAGGTGCCGTCGGGCAGGAAGATGAACGAGCGCTGAGCGTCCTTGCTTGCGTTCATGCCGTTGACCACTTCAATCACGTCGATGAGACTGCTGGCGTCGCCAGCCTTGACGAAGTACCAGTTGCCCTCGCTATCGAAGTTAACCTCGGAGGTGTTGACAATCTTCATGCCGTGTATGTACATCTCGCCGCCACACTGCATTTCGAGCGTCAGTGTGCCAGGCGTGCCCTCATAGTTGAATACGGTTGTTCCGCCGTCGCCCTCAGCAATGCCGTCGAGCGTGCCCAGTGTCTCGCCGTCCTTCGTCACGACGATGCCCGTGCCCGAGCCATACTGGCAGAGTGTCACAGTGATGGTAGCCTTCGGACCAACGAGCAGGTCAACCTTGTTGCCGTTCTTGAAAGCCCAGCCGTGCTGAGCGTCATGCCAGTAGAAGCCGTCGCCCGAGGGGTTGAAGGCCTCGTGGTCTTCGGCAAAGAAGAACTTGTCGGCCAAGTCGAAGATGTACTTCTTGTGAGTGCTGGGCTCCTCAATCTCGGTCTGGATAGCGTAGAGCTTGGTGTTGGCCGTGATGACGTCGGCCGTGGTGAACTTGGCACCCAAGACGCCCTGCTTGAACCAGCCGCGAGCCTTGTAGCCCTCCTTCGTAGCAGGAACGGCGGCAATGTCGGCAGCAAACTGGCCGATGGCGGCATCCTTCTCAACAGTCTGGGTGGCAATCACGCTGCCGTCAACGCCGATGTACTCAAGGGTGAAGTCGGGCTTGTAGACCACGTTCAGTACGTAGTTCATCACCGTCTCGCCAGCACTCATCGGAATGGTGACGGTGCAGGCAGTCTCGTTGCCGTCGTAAGTTATCTGGCCCAGGTCGCCACTCGACGGGGTGACGTCGGCCAGCGGGTTGGCAGTGCCTACCATGGCTTCAGCCTTAGGCAGCTCGAATGTAGCCTCGTAGCTCTCGCCGAAGACATCCTCGACGGTGTATTCCTTGCCGTTGACCTTGAACGAAGCCAGTACGGGCACATCCTTCTCGGTGCCGTTCAGAGTACCCTCGATGACAATGTCGGCAAGACCAATCTGCTTGCCTGCCTGCAGGTGATAGAGGAAGAGCTTCAGTCCGCATGCACCCTCGCCAGGTGTTGCACCTTCGATGTCGTAGCTCTTAACGGTGTTGACACCTGAGTTGTTGCGCTCAGGCTTGATGCCTGTTTCCAGTTCAACCAGCGTTCCGTCAGGATTCTGCCAGTAAGCATCAATCAGACCATTATCGGTACCAAAGCGGTTGGCCTTGAATGACACCTTGGTGGGTGTGAAGGTGAAGCCTGGTTTAGGAGTGAAGAGGAAGCGTACGGCATCATCATCAGTCAGATTGTCGTTGTGCTGGTCAACAGGAGTCAGGCGGGTTTCCTTTGTGTCAGCGTAGGTCTGGCTGTCCTGAATGCTCCAGTTGCTGCCGTGTGAAACGCTGCTGTTCATGAAGTAGTCGTCATTCGAGAACGTAGCCTTCTGTCCCTCAGTGCCCTCGCCGAACGGGTAATTGATGGCGACAGCCTCGTTGTCGAGGGTGATTTTCTCCTTCGGCGCATACAGCACGACGGAGAGGCTGAGATAGTAGTTGTTGTTGTCAGCAGAGGTCACAGCCACGTAGCCAGCCTCGGCGTCGCTGATTTTGGCCTTGTAGGTGTTCTCGTCGGTCATAATCTCGTTGCTGGTGCCGATGGTGTACTTGGAGTAACCAGGGTAGCCCTTGATGGTGATGAGGTCGCCAGCGTTCTTCACGGGAATCTTGAACGAGGCACCCTTACCCACCTGGATGTTGTTGCCGTTGTTACGGAACGAAGCACCGTTGGCCTCGACGGTCATGGTGATTTCAGGATCTTCGATAGACTTCACCAGACCAGCCTCAGACGAACCTGAGAGAGCCATCGTCTCGTTCATTACGCTTGTGTTGCCGTAATCCCATGTGGCCGTGATGTCGGGAATGGGGTCGGCAATCTTCACCAATGCCACGTAGGGGCAGTAGCTCATGCCAGTAATGGTGAGCGTGGTGGCAGGGCCGCTGTAGGTCAGCTCGGTCACGTTCGAACGGTCGTTCTTCCAGCAGGCGGTAGCAGGTGTAGTAGTGGCTACAGTCTGGCCATCGCTGTTGGTGACGACGATGTCGCTGCTGCTGTAGGTACACTGGCCGACCAGAATCTTTACCGCTCCAGGAACGGGAACCACCACCTTCAGGTTGGTGCTGCCGTGGTCGCTGTGGAACTTGCCGCTGACAGTGGCAACGGAGTTGGCATCGCCTTCAGCCACACGGCTGACGGTGCCGTCCTCAGCTACGGCCACGCCGAAGATGAACGGGGTGTACTGAGTAGCCATCTCTGCCTCTGTGAGCAGCGTGCCAGTCTGGTTGTTGACAATGACGGCGAAGTCCTTGTAGGGAGCAGGCTCCACGTACGTCTTCACAGCCACGTAGGGGCAGTAGTCCATACCGGTGATGGTGAGCGTGGTGGCGGGACCGCTGTAAATCAGTTCCGTGACGTTCGAACGGTCGTTCTTCCAGCAGGCCTGTGCGGGAGTCTTCGAGGCTACGGTGGCCCCGTCGCTGTTGGTCACATAAATGGTCTTGCCGCTGTAGGTACACTGGCCGACCAAGATCTTGACCGAGCCTTCTACGGGTACCACGACCTTCAGGCCTGTACATCCGTGGTCGCTGTGGTACTTGCCACTGACGGTGGCCACTGACGATGCGTCATCAGCAGCCACTCGGCTCACCGTACCATTGTCGGCAACGGCCACGCCGAAGTTGATGTCGGTGCCCTGCACCTGTTCGTCACTGGTCAGGAGCGTCCCCTCCTGATTGTTGACAATGACGGCAAAGTCCTTGAATGTGCCAGCCCGACCAACGGTTGCGAGCATCAGCAGCAGACACATTGCCGCCATTCTTGAATAGAATACTTTCATCATAACTTAAATTGTTTTTTGGTTAATAAGTGAAATCTGCTACAAAGATAAGAAATAATCCGTTGCGTTTGACTTGGGAGCCATTCTTTTTGAACGTAATCGTTTGCGTTGCCGTTGGGATGACGTAAAAGTTGACGAATAATTTTGCCGTTTAAGAATATGTTATTAACTTTGCAGCGCAAAAAGAATAATGAAGATGACACGAGAAGAAGACATCAGGAAGGCCGTGGACGTGATGCGGAAGGGTGGGGTGATACTCTATCCGACGGACACGGTGTGGGGCATCGGATGCGACGCCACCAATGAGGAAGCCGTGCGCAAGGTGTACGGCATCAAGCAGCGTGACGACTCGAAGGCTCTAATCTGTCTGGTCGACAGCGATGCCCGCCTGCAGCGCTATGTCCGCGATGTGCCCGACGTGGCGTGGCAGATAATCGACTGCTGTGACCGTCCGACGACCCTGATACTCGACGGGGCTGTCAATCTGGCACCCAACCTCATAGCCGAGGACGGCTCTATAGGCATCCGCATTACGCAGGAACCCTTCTCGAAGGAACTGTGTTACCGATTCCAGAAGGCGATAGTCTCGACATCGGCCAACATCAGTGGCGAGCCTGCGGCACAGAACTATTGCGACATCGACCCCCGTGTGCTCGAAGCTGTAGATTATGTGTGCTGGAGCCGTCGGCAGGAGCATAAGCCTCATACGCCGTCGAGCATTATCAAGCTGGGACGCGGCGGAGAGGTGCAGATTATCAGGAAGTGATGAGGACGGCGGTTGTTGGCGGCGGAGCTGCGGGATTCTTTCTGGCCGTGAACCTGAAGAAAATGGTGCCCGAGATGGAAGTGACCATCTTGGAACGCAGTGAGCGCGTGCTGGCCAAGGTGGAAATCTCGGGTGGAGGCCGTTGCAACTGCACCAACTCGTTTGCACATGTTACCGACCTCTCGCAGGTATATCCTCGCGGGCATCGGCTGCTGAAGCGGCTCTTCAAGCAGTTCGACTATCGTGCTGCCTATCAGTGGTTTGAGAACCGAGGCGTTAAGCTCGTAACGCAGGAGGACGACTGCGTGTTCCCTGCCTCGCAGGATTCGCATAGTATTACGGGATGCCTGTTGAACGAAGCAAAGCGCCAACATATAAATATATGTACGCGCGAAAAAGTAGGCTCAGTAGCCGACCTGATGAGTGCCTACGACTATGTGGCTGTGTGTACGGGTGGTTCACCAAAAGCAGCTGGACTGCAGTGGCTGGCCGATGCTGGTCACGAGATTGTGGATACGGTGCCGTCGCTCTTCTCGCTGAGCATTGCCGACACGGCTCTGACGGAGCTGATGGGTACGGTAGCTGACGGTGTGCAGGTGATGATACCTGGGCAGAAGATGCGCAGCGAGGGGCCGCTGCTGATTACCCATTGGGGCGTAAGCGGACCTGCTGTGCTGAGATTGTCGAGCTATGCTGCCAGGCTGCTCAGCGAGGCTGACTATCAGGTGCCGCTAAGCATCAACTGGACAGGACGGAAGGATGCCGAGGTGCAGCAGGAGTTGCTGACTATCATGGTGCAGCAGCCGCTGAAGCAGTTGCAGAACGTGCGCCCCTTTGGCCTGCCAACAAGGCTGTGGGACTATCTGGTGGCAAAGACGCTGGGACAGCGGGCGACAACCCGTTGGCAGCACTTGAACCAAAAGGAACTGAACCGGCTGACGAACGTACTGACTAACGATGTTTATCAGACGTCGGGACGTGCCGCCTTCCGCGATGAATTCGTTACTTGTGGAGGGGTGTCGTTGAGCAGTGTGAATCCCGCTACGCTGGAGAGCCGCTATATACCGAACCTCTATTTCGCAGGTGAGGTGCTCGATATCGACGGCGTGACGGGTGGCTTCAACTTTCAGGCAGCATGGACAACAGCTTACACGGTGGCGCACAGTATAGACGAAAAAGTAAAAGAGCAACGGACAAACACGGACTGACACGGATAGAAAAAGAAGTCCGTGAGAGTCCGATGCAAAAAGATAATAACTGATTGTGGAGCAAGATAGTTGGATAGTAAGGTTGCATAACTGGCGTGTGGAGCACGTCAGCGATAAGATGTTTCTGCTCATCCTGGCATTCATCGTCGGCCTGTTGGCAGCGGTGGCGGCCTATTCGCTGCACAGCATCATCAACCTGATAGCGTCGCTGCTGACATCGCAGTTTGAGCGGTCGAGGGCCAACTGGCTTTATCTGGTCTATCCGGTGGTTGGCATCTACCTGACGTCGCTCTTTGTGCGTTACATCGTGAGAGACGATATTTCGCATGGCATCACACGCATACTCTACGCTATCTCCTCGAACAAGTCGCGCCTGAAGTCGCATAACACGTGGTCGTCGGTCATTGCGTCGGCCATCACCATCGGCTTTGGTGGCTCGGTGGGAGCCGAGGCCCCCATTGTGCTGACGGGGTCGGCTATCGGCAGTAATCTGGGACAGCTGTTTCACATGGACCGCAAGACGCTGATGACACTCGTGGGCTGTGGTGCCGCTGGTGCCATAGCGGGTATCTTCAAGGCACCGATAGCGGGACTGGTGTTTACGCTGGAGGTGCTGCTGATTGACATGACCATGTCATCGTTGCTGCCCATTCTGGTCAGTTGTGTGACGGCAACGTGCTTTACCTATATTTTCAGTGGCGACGCGGCACTATTCACCTTCCATCTCGACAACGAGTGGACGGTGCAGCGTGTGCCAGGATGCCTGCTCTTAGGCATATCGTGTGGTCTGGTGTCGCTCTATTTCATCAGAACAATGAGCTTTGCCGAAGGCATCTTCGCACGTTTCAAGGACAAGCCCCATGTGCGCTTGGCCATTGGCGGAACGATGCTCAGCCTGCTCATCTTCCTGTTCCCCGCATTGTTTGGCGAGGGCTATACGTCCATCAACCTGCTGCTGAACGGCAAGACCGAGGCCGACTGGTACCGCTTGCTCGACAACTCGCTCTTTGCAGGACATGTGACCATGTTGATTCCCTACATTGCCTTGGTGCTGCTAACGAAGGTGTTTGCTACATCGGCTACCAATGGAGGTGGTGGCTGTGGTGGTACGTTCGCTCCTTCGTTGTTCATTGGATGCTTCTCGGGATTCCTGTTCTCGAGACTATGGAATATCTACGAGATTGGTGTCTACCTGCCCGAGAAGAACTTCGCATTGATGGGCATGGCTGGTGTCATGTCGGGTGTCATGCATGCGCCGCTGACGGGTATCTTCTTGATAGCTGAACTAACAGGTGGCTACAGCTTGCTGCTGCCGTTGATGATTGTCTCCGTCAGTTCGTATCTGACCATTATCATCTTTGAGCCGCACAGCATCTACGGCTCTCGTCTTGCGAAGGAAGGCAAGTTGCTGACACACCATACCGACCACGCCGTGCTGACGCTGATGAATCTTGAGTCGGTGATTGACCACGACTATATGGCCGTAAGCCCCGATATGGAACTGGGACAGATTGTGAACCAGGTGAGCCGCAGCCGCAGCCGCGTGTTGCCAGTGACTGATAGTGGCGGTATGCTGATGGGCGAGATTGACATCATGCACATACGGAAAGTGTTGTTCCGTATAGAACTGTATCATCACTTCAAGGCCAGCCAGCTGATGGAAGACCCTGTGTCAACGCTTCTCGACACGGCACCGATGACTACCGTGATGAGAACATTCGAACAGACGGGAGCTGAGTGGTTGCCCGTAGTCGATACTGACAAGCGACTGAAAGGTTACATCTCGCGACAGCGGCTCTATACCTTGTACCGCAAGATGGTACACGACATGAGTGAGGACTGATTGCGGGCTTGCCCAATGAATAAAGGATAATGCAAAAATGAAGAAAGAAGATCTTAGAATTGTGTTTATGGGAACGCCGGAGTTTGCGGTGGAGACGCTTCGGGCAATGGTGGAGAATGGATATGACGTGGTGGCAGTGGTGACTCAGCCCGACAAACCAGTGGGGCGGCATGGCTCGGTGCTGCAACCGTCGGCCGTCAAGCAGTATGCCGTGGAGCATGGCCTGCCCGTGCTGCAGCCAGAGAAGATGAAAGACCCTGAGTTTGTGGAGCAGCTGCGTGCTTATCAGGCCAACCTGCAGGTGGTGGTGGCTTTCCGAATGTTGCCCGAGGTGGTGTGGGCCATGCCTGCTTACGGCACGTTCAACGTGCATGCGGCATTGTTGCCGCAGTATCGTGGCGCTGCTCCCATCAATTGGGCAGTCATCAATGGTGAGACTCGCACAGGCGTCACCACTTTTTTCCTGGACCATGACATCGATACAGGGCGTATTATCATGCAGCTGCCCTTCGACATTCCCGATACTGCCGATGTGGAGTATGTCTACGACGGACTGATGAGCCTCGGTGCCGATATCTGCCTGCAGACGCTGGAACGCATCATCGCCGCCGACGGCCATCCGGAGAGCATCGAGCAGAGTGACTCTTCACTCTTAGCTCTTCACTCTTCACTCAAGACGGCCCCTAAGATATTCAAGGAAACTTGTGAGATTAACTGGAATCAGCCCGTGAAGCGCGTCTATGATTTCATCCGCGGCTTGAGTCCATACCCTGGAGCCTGGACAACACTGGTGACACCTGAAGGCAAGGAGATGGTGCTGAAGATATTCCGCACGACGAAGACCAGCAACAGCCCAACGGGCAGGGTAGGGCAGATTGTGGCCGACAGAAAGCATCTCAACGTCTCGGCTTCTGATGGACTGCTGCAGATAGATGAGCTGCAGTTGGCTGGCAAGAAACGCATGGATGCTGTGGCTTTCCTCAATGGTATGAAAGAGATAGAAAATTATTTTGTGCGTTGACATAATATTTTGCCGAAGCTGGCGTTTAATAGATATAAACTTCAAAAAAAAACGCCGCCTATGCAAATTTCTACCCAACAATTGTATGATGCTGTCGCTGCTATGAGCGAAGGATTAAGACCGAGCGAAAAGACGCTCAAGTTCATTAAAGAATTCGCCTACACCTATCGTGTGAAGGATGGTCAGGCGTATAGTCTGAATTGAAAAAAATGCAACGGACAAACACGGACAAAAAAGAAAAGTCCGTAAAGTCCGATGCAAAAATAAAAAAGTGATATGGCATTAGTTTCTCCATCGTTGCTCGCAGCTGACTTTTTACATCTCGACCGCGACATTGACATGATAAATAGAAGCGAGGCCGACTGGCTTCACTTGGATGTGATGGACGGGGTGTTTGTCCCCAACATCTCGTTTGGATTCCCTGTGTTGGAAGCGGTTGCTTCAATGTGCAAGAAACCGCTTGACGTACACTATATGATTGTGAAGCCCGAACGCTACATCAGGCAGACAGCGAAACTGGGCGCTATGATGATGAATGTCCACTTCGAAGCCTGTGACCATTTGCACCGCACGGTACAGGAAATACACGATGCCGGCATGAAAGCTGGGGTGACGCTGAATCCTGCCACGCCAGTCAGCATGCTCGAAGACATCATCTGCGATGTCGATATGGTGTTGCTGATGAGCGTGAATCCCGGTTTCGGCGGACAGAAGTTCATCGAGAACACCATCAAGAAAGCCAGACAGCTGAGCCAAATGATAGCCCAGAGTGGCAGCAAGGCCCTGATTGAGGTTGATGGCGGCGTACAAGGTGAAACGGCTCCACGCTTGGTGAAAGCTGGGGTCGACGTGCTGGTTAGCGGCAGCTATATCTTCAAAAGCCCTATGCCGGAGAAGACGATACAGGATTTACGCAATCTTTAATATTGTAGTGCCAACTCAATCTGATGCTCCTTTGCCATCTTCCTGAGGTTCATCAGAGCGTAGCGCATGCGGCCTAACGACGTGTTGATGCTGACACCCGTCATCTCGGCAATCTCCTTAAACGACAGCTGCTGGTAAAAGCGCATGTAAACCACCTCACGTTGTGCGGCAGGCAGGGCTTCCATCATTCTTTTTACGTCGTTCATGACTTGGGCGTTCACCATCTCACTCTCGCAGAACGTGTCCTGCACTTGTTCACCTTCCAAGTTGTTCAAGTTGTTGTCATCAGCGAGGTCAATGATTTTTTCACTCTTCTGGGCGCGAAACCAGTCAATGATGACATTGTGGGCAATGCGCGTCATCCAGAAAGTAAACTTGCCGGAGTCGGTGTAGCGGCCTTCCTGCAACTTGGTTATAACTTTGACAAACGTCTCCTGGAAGATGTCGTTTGCCACATCTTCATTTCGCACTACAAACATAATGTATGCGAAAAGACTTGATTGAGTTCTTTCTAATAACTCATCAAATGCTTTATTGTTTCCTCCTACATAAAGTAATGCCAACGTTTCGTTGGTCATCCCTTCAAATTCCTTCATATTGGTTCTTTATTTGTTATGAAGTATTCTTGTTTCGATAGGCAATAAAGTTTTAATTATTGAGTTATTAATGTTTGTTGTCGCTGCAAAAGTAGGTAAAATAATTAAAATTACCAAACAAATTGGCGAAAAAATGAAAAAAAGTAGTATCTTTGTCATCAAATTGAGTACATTTAACCCATTGTAAGAGCCATGCACATCGCCATAGCAGGAAACATTGGCAGCGGAAAGTCGACCCTCACCCGCATGCTTGCCCGTCATTATCGGTGGGAGGCACGCTTTGAGTCTGTCGACAATAACCCCTATCTGGAGGACTACTATAATGACATCAAGCGGTGGTCGTTCAACCTCGAAGTGTATTTTCTGAAAGAGCGCTTTCGCGATCTCATCGCCATTCAGCAGGCCAGTCACACTATTGTTCAGGACCGTACCATCTTCGAGGGCGTCTACGTCTTTATGCAAAACAACCACGATCTCGGCAACCTCAGTGACCGCGACTACGAGACCTATATGGAACTGTTCGGCCAGATGCTCGAGATGGTTCATCTGCCCGACCTCATGATTTACCTCCGCGCCTCTGTGCCTCATCTTGTCGGCAATATCCAGAAACGTGGACGTGGCTACGAACAGGCCATCCAGCTGGAATATCTTGAGAACTTGAATCGACGCTACGATGACTTTATCTTCAATCACTACAAAGGCCGCGTCATGGTGGTCGATAAAGACCCGCTTGACTTTGAACATCATCCCCGTGCCTTTGCCCAGATTGTAGACCGTATTGACGCAACCCTCTTTGGCCTCTTCCCAGAGGCGACATAGGCTCCAATAAATTCAATAAGTTTCATTAGCTCCATATAATTATGCATATCGCAGTAGCAGGAAATATTGGCAGTGGCAAGACCACGCTCACCAAAATGCTCGCCCACCGTTACGGATGGACACCACGTTTTGAACCAGTTGACAACAATCCCTATCTGGCCGACTTCTATGCCGACATGAAGCGCTGGTCGTTCAACCTCCAGATATATTTCTTGAACAAACGATTCAAGGAAGTTGTGGAAATATCCAAGTCGACTGACACCATCATCCAGGATCGTACTATCTTCGAGGATGCCCGCATCTTTGCCCCCAACCTTCATGGACAAGGCATGATGTCCGACCGTGACTTCCAGAATTACAGCGACCTGTTCGACCTGATGATGTCGCTCGTTCGTTTGCCCGACCTGATGATCTACATCCGTTCGAGCATTCCCACGCTTGTGGCACAGATTCAGAAGCGCGGCCGTGACTACGAGCAGACCATGCGACTGGACTACCTGCAGGGACTTGAGAAACGCTACGAGGAATGGATTTCCACCTACAAGGGACAGCTCATCATTATCGATGGAGACAACTGCAAGTTTGGCGAAAAGCCTGAACATTTCCAGCAAGTGACTGACATGATTGATGCCAAGCTCTATGGCTTGTTCCCCATGGAGTAATGGTCTTGACCCTGTATATAAACCCCCAGTTTACCCTACCTAAGCTTGGCCCATTCCTCCAACTTCATGAATTCCTGTTCGTCGTGTTGCTGAAAAACATGACAAATAGCTTTTTTGATACCCCAATTCCGCTTACTATATATAACTATCTATATATCAATTAATTATATAATATATAAAGAGGGTTGTCATGCTCTTTTTTCTAATTTCAGATGGACTATTCGTAGAGCGTTCCACAGTTTTGGTTTCCTGAAGAGCATATCCAAGTATATCGAAGGCAAGCGGTGGTGTGAGAGGTCGGAAAACGAAAGTAGGAAGAAAACTACTTCGTTTTCCTCCTACTCGATGGATGTGTTTAGGGAAGAAGATTATTTGTTCTTCAGCAGGTCGCGAATCTCGGCCAGCAATTCCTCCTGAGTAGGACCTGCGGGAGCAGCAGGCTCGGCGGGTTCTTCCTTCTTGCGGTTCAGCTTGTTGATACCCTTCAGCATCAGGAAAATACAGAAGGCCACAATCAGGAAGTCAACAACGTTCTGGATGAAGTTACCGTACTTCAACACAGCTGACATGTCGCCTTCGCCGAAAGCGAACTGCAGTTTTGTGAAATCCACGTTGCCAGTGATAACACCAACCAACGGCATAAGGATGTCGTCAACCAGTGAGCTGACAATCTTACCAAACGCGCCGCCGATGATCACACCGACTGCCATGTCCATCACGTTGCCCTTCATGGCAAACTCCTTGAATTCTTTAATAAATCCCATAATCTTAAAATTTAAATGTTTAACGTATAAAGTTTACTATTTAAAATGCTATCTTCGTTTTGCAATCTTGGCTTTCTGCCTTGATTTAGTTCATTATTTACTTTCCTCTCTTAACTTTTCACTTTATTTAAGATAGAAATTCTGTGCAAATATAGGAATTTTTTTGTAACTTTGCGCTCGAAAATAAAAAAAAGTGTCCGTAAGACCTAAATTTTTTGAGAAAACAGGTATAAACCCTTTAAAATAACAAGCAAAAATGACAAAAGTAGCAATTAACGGCTTTGGCCGTATCGGTCGCCTCGCATTCCGCCAGATGTTCGAGGCTGAAGGTTATGAAGTAGTAGCAATCAACGACTTGACCAGCCCTAAGATGCTGGCTCATCTGCTGAAGTACGACACCGCTCAGGGTGGTTTCGCAGGCAAGTTCGGTGAGAACAAGCACACTGTTGAGGCTGGTGAGGATTTCATCGTGGTTGATGGCAAGAAGATTACTATCTATGCTATCCCTAACGCAGCTGAGCTGCCTTGGGCCCAGTTAGACGTAGACGTTGTACTGGAGTGCACAGGTTTCTACACCTCTAAGGAGAAAGCTTCTGCTCACCTGAAGGCTGGTGCTAAGAAGGTTGTAATCTCTGCTCCTGCCGGCAATGACCTGCCCACCATCGTTTATAACGTGAACCATACGACCCTGACTCCCGCCGACACTGTTATCTCGGCTGCTTCTTGCACCACCAACTGTCTGGCTCCTATGACGAAGGCTCTGAACGACTTCGCTCCTATCCAGAGCGGTATCATGACCACTGTTCACGCTTACACTGGTGACCAGATGATTCTGGACGGTCCTCAGCGCAAGGGTGACGTTCAGCGTGCTCGTGCCGGTGCTCAGAACATCGTTCCTAACTCAACTGGTGCTGCCAAGGCTATCGGTCTCGTTATCCCCGAACTGAACGGTAAGCTGATTGGTGCTGCCCAGCGCGTTCCGACTCCCACAGGTTCTACCACCATCCTGCACGCTGTTGTTAAGGGTGAGGTGACTGTTGAGGACATCAACGCTGCTATGAAGGCTGCTCAGAACGAGTCGTTTGGTTACACCGAGGAGAAGCTCGTTTCCAGCGACATTATCGGCATGAAGTTCGGTTCGCTCTTCGATGCTAACCAGACCATGGTCAGCAAGATTGGCGACGGCAACTCTCTCGTTCAGGTTGTTGCTTGGTACGACAATGAGAACTCTTACACTTCTCAGATGGTTCGCACCATTAAGTATCTCGCTGAGCTGAAATAATATAACTGATAGAACAACGCAAAAACCGTCCGACCATTTAGCCGGGCGGTTTTTTTAATGGTTATACCAAACTTTGCTCTATACAGACACTTCGGCCTTGATGTGAGGCCAGGGGTCGTATCCTTCTAACTGGAAGTCCTCGTACTGGAAGTCGAAGAGTGAGTGGACGTCGGGATTCAGCTTCATGACGGGCAAGGGACGCGGCTCGCGAGTAAGTTGCAGGCGGGCTTGCTCGAGGTGGTTCAGGTAGAGATGTGTGTCGCCCGTGGTGTGGATGAAGTCGCCGGCCTTCAGCCCCGTCACCTGTGCCATCATCTGAAGCAGCAGGGCGTAGCTGGCAATGTTGAAGGGCACGCCGAGGAAGGTATCGGCACTTCGTTGATAGAGCTGTAGCGATAGCCGCCCGTCGGCTACGTAGAACTGGAAGATGGTGTGGCAGGGAGGCAAAGCCATCTGGTTGACCTCAGCAACGTTCCATGCCGAGACAATCATGCGGCGTGAGTTTGGATTCGTCTTCAACTGGTTGAGCACGTACTCTATTTGGTCAATGGTGCCGCCGTTGTAGTCGGGCCATGAGCGCCATTGGTGACCATAGACGGGACCTAATTCGCCGTTTTCGTCGGCCCATTCGTTCCAGATGCGGACACCGTGTTCCTGCAGGTATCGGACGTTGGTGTCGCCTTTGAGAAACCACAGCAGCTCGTAGATAATTGACTTCAAGTGCAGTTTTTTAGTTGTCAGTAGTGGAAATCCGTCTTCCAAGTTATAGCGCGACTGTGTTCCGAAGATGCTGATGGTGCCTGTGCCCGTGCGGTCGCCCTTTTGGGTGCCTTCGGTCAGGATGCGGTTAAGTATGTTCAAGTATTGTTTCATAATCTGTGGGTATATGAGTTGTTTTGATTCTCCATTCTTTGGGATATAGGTTGTTGGCTCGAGTGCCGATGTTTTTTACTGTGCCTAATCCGTGTCCCATGAAGCTGACTTCGACGATGCCGCGTGGGGTGTCGGGAGGTAGGACGATGGCTTCACCACGGAGGTAGGCTATGGCTTGGGGGTAGGAGAGACCCACCCCCGTCCCCTCCCTGTCTAGGGAGGGGAGTATTGATAGGCCGCGTGGCACTGGCTTGGGGTTATGCCTCCCCTCCCTCAACAGGTTGGGGTTGGGGGTGGGTCTCTTCCTCAATACGCACATGAAGAGTCCCTCGCTGCGGGTGATGCCTGGAATGAAACGGTAGACGGGAGCGCTGAAGCCTGGGAGCAGTGAGCCAGTGATGTTCCATTCAGGCTTTACGTCAATGGGGAGCACCTCGGCATCGTATTCCTCACAGATCCAACGGATGTTCTCCTCGTTCTCTTTTGTGTTGAAGGTGCAAGTGCTGTAGATCATGAGTCCGCCGTCACTCAGACAGCCCCATGCATCGGCAACAATGTTGCGCTGCAACTGCCAGCATCGTTCCACGTTCTGTGGGCTCCACTCGCGGATGGTAGCTTCGTCCTTCCTGAACATGCCTTCGCCTGAGCAGGGAACATCGCAGAGGATAAGGTCGAAAATGAGTTTCGACTTGCGGTAAACTTCGGGGTAATTGTTGGTGACAATGCAGTTGGGGTAGCCCCACTTCGTGATATTCTCAAAGAGTATGTTGGCGCGTTGGCGGATGGGTTCGTTGGAGTAGAGCAAGCAGTCTTCTGGCAATGCTGTGCGCAGCAACGTAGACTTGCCGCCAGGAGCCGCACACAGGTCGAGACATGTACTATATTTACTATTTACCATTTGGCGCAGCACTTGGTCGAGAAACATCGATGCCGCCTCCTGCACATAGTAGCAACCGGCATGCAGCAGGGGGTCCATCGTGAAGTTTGGCCGGGTAGGCAGGTAGTAGCCATTGCGGCACCAGGGAACAGGCTCACCGCCCTTTACCGTCCACTCCCCACTTTCTATCTTCAATGGGTTAAGACGGATGCTGACGGGCGCGGCTTCGTTGAACGACTCCAGGTATTGCTGGAACCGATGTTCACCCATGATTTCACGCGTGTTCCTTATAAATAAATCAGGTAGCTGCATGTTTTATCGCATTTCGGCTACAAAATTAAAAAAAAAAAGCGAACTTTGCAACTAATTCTACACTCAATGCGTCTAAAGGATAAAGAAACAACTAAAAATGAGGACTGATAATATGAAAAAGTATTTGATAGCAACGGTCATGCTACTGACTTTTGGAATGGGCCAGAAGGCTTTAGCCCAGGGCCAGCAGGTACGGGAAGAACAGGAACTTGTAGACTCAGCAAGGCAGGATGCCTTAGAGGCATACAGCGACACAACGGATGTGGTGGACTCGACGGTGGTCAGCCGTTATCACCGCATCGGTGGTTATAGTAACAGCGGCAACTCCTTTGTGAGTGATATCTTTGAGAACGTGGGTATGGAGGGCCTGATGGGTATGACTTTCGTGTTGATGGTAGTATTGATCATCTTCGTCATCGCCCCCGTCATTATCATTGCGCTGTTATTCTTCTTTATCTACAAGAACAGGAAACAGAAAATCAAGTTGGCAGAGATGGCCATGAAGCAGGGGCAGCCCATCCCCGACCAGCTGCTTGTGGAGCATAAGGAAACGGATGACGAATTGTGGCAGAACGGACTGCGCCAGACGTTCCTCGGAGTGGGACTGTTAGCGTTCTTCGGCTATGTAGGCAGTACCTTGGGCATTGGCATCGGCATATTGGTGACTGCTATAGGACTGGGAAAGTTGGCCATAGTGAAAACATCAAAACGTGAGCAATAAACATTGAACTTACAAAATATAATAGATTATGGAAAAGAAATTGATGCGTTCTAACGACAGAGTGATTGCAGGTGTGTGCGGCGGCCTTGCCGAGTATTTCGACTTCGATCCCGTACTGGTGCGTGTGGCTTATGCCTTCCTGACGTTGTTCACAGCCTTTAGCGGCTTGTTGCTCTACATTGTGTTGTGGATTGTGATGCCTGAAAAGAGATTCTGATTGATGGGCAGGCTCAATGACCTCTCTCTCGTTACGCAGGTGGCTGTGTTCCATAATAGGCGGGCTTTCGACCAGCTTGTTCGTGAATATCAGTCACCTGTGCGTCGGTTCTTCTTGAGCCAGACGATGGGCAACGAGGCATTGAGCGACGACTTGGCACAGGATACCTTCTTGAAGGCATATACCCACATAGGGCAGTTTCGGGGCACGTCGAATTTCCTCACATGGCTGACCAGGATTGCGTATAACGTGTGGTACGACTACTGTCGAAGTGAAAAAGGAAAAGTGAAAAGTGAAGAATTTGCTGCCGCCTTACCTGCGACACCGGAAGGAAATTCTTCACTTTTCACTCTTCACTCTTCACTGAAAATGGACCTCTACACCTCCCTCGCCCAACTGCGGGAGGAAGAGCGTACTTGTATAACCTTGCAACTCATCGACGGTTACCAGATAGACGAGATTGCCGGGATTATGAAAATGCCGACAGGGACGGTGAAATCGCACCTGAAACGCGGCAAGGAGAAATTGGCTGACTATTTAAGACAAAACGGATATGACAGATAACGAAATGCTGGAACAACTGTTCCGGCCGATGAAGGAAATGAAACTGGCCGACAACGGCTTTACTGAGCGGGTGATGCAGCAACTGCCCCGTCGTGACGTATGGCAACTCAGCCGTTTGTGGACGGCGTTCTGCATCGCCATCGCAGTTGTGCTGTTTGTATTGTTGCGTGGCTGGGAATTGATAGTCTACGGACTGGTAATGATGATGAACAATATGGCTGTGGCAAAGACTAACCTGATGATAGTCACCGTATTGGCAGGCGCATTAGGATTGATAATACTCAGCGACACCGTTCGCCGCGAGCATTTCCGTGTGCTTTAGAACCAGTCGTCGTCAGCATTGGTTGTTTTGTCTTCTTCCGTCGTGTCCTTGGGCTTCGGCGGATTTTTCAGTTTGCCTTCTTCGTCGAACATGCCGTAGGTGGTGCGTAGCACGATGAACTCCGTGCGGCGGTTCAGTTGGTTGCACTCCTCCTGTTGTTCTTCGTCCTTTATTGCCTTGATAAACTCCTCAGTCAGTACGTCACCTTCTTTCAGGAATGGGAATTTCTCGGTCAGCTTACGCTTCACAGTCTTCGGCTTCAGCTTGCCGTAGCCTTTTGGAGTCAGTCGGTCGGCGGCAATGCCGTGCTCTATCAGGTAGTTCACCACTGACTCAGCACGCCGTTGCGACAAACGTTCGTTGTAGGCAGCCGAGCCTTTGTAGTCGGTGTGTGCCGACAATTCTATGGTGACATTCGGGTTTTCGTTCAGCAACTTCACCAGTTCGTCGAGTGCCGTCTTCGACTCTGGACGCAGCGTGGCCTTGTCGAAGTCGTAGAAGATGTTGTCGATGAGCACAGGCGCCGAGATATCGGCTAATGGGAATTGCAGCACGTATTCGGCCGAAACGGTGGCTGTGTCAACTCGCAGTTCTTCTTTGTGGTTCAGATAGCCTTTGCAAGTGCCCAAGAACACATAGTCAACCCCCGTCTCAATTTCTTGTGTGAACGAACCGTCGCCCTTTACACTAAGCTTTAGGTTGGTGCCATCGTTGCCTACCATATAGACTTGTCCGGCAGGCAGTTCGTAGCCGTCCATTTCGTACAACCATCCCTTGACAGTAACCAAGACTTCTGATTTCTCGAACGAATAGATGTGATCCCATCCGCGGGCATCACCACGATTTGATGAGAAGTAGCCTCGGTTGTGCAGACCTTCGAACGTCATACCGAAATCGTCGCCTTGCGAGTTCAGGGGGAATCCAGGGTGCTCCATCTTCCATCCGTTCTCCATGGGCTTGGCTATGAAGATGTCAAGTCCGCCCAATCCTGGATGTCCGTTGGAGGAGAAATAGAGGTCGCCGTTGGGACGGAAGGTAGGGAACATCTCGTCACCTGGCGTGTTGATAGGCTCGCCTAAGTTCTCCAATGACCCGATGCCGTTTGAGGTGAGCGAAGCGCGCCAGATGTCGTAGCCGCCCTGTCCACCTGGCATGTCACTGACGAAGTAGAGCCATTGGTCATCAGGCGAGACGGCAGGGTGGGCAAAGGTCGAGAGCGTGTCTTTGGAAATGGCCAGCTCAGTGGGCTTGCTCCAGGAGGCATCACTGCGCTGCGACTTGCAGATGACGGCATAGCGGGGATAGGAGGGGTCGGTCTTGCATTGGGTCAGGTACATGGTCTTTCCGTCGGCACTGAAACAGCAGGCACCTTCATCGAAGCTGGAGTTCAGTTCCGAGTCGATGGTTTGCGGCTTGCCCCACTTGCCCTTTTCGTCCTTTTGTGCATAGAAGATGTCCGAGTACTTGGTTCCTGTGATGCCGCTCAGTTCGTCGCCTTGGGCTTGGTTACGGGTCGATGTGAAATATATCTGGCCGTCGTCGTCGCCTGCCAACATTGGCGAGAAGTCGGCACGCCGCGAGTTGAAATTGTCCTCGCGCTTGATGCTGTATTTCGAACCTTCCTTCTTCCAGATGGGAGCCTGCCGTGCGGCTTTTACGCCCTCCTTGGCCAGTGGCAGGAAGGGGCTGTCCGTCCCGCTCAGCGAGTCAACGGCGGCGGCGAAGCTCTTTTCGGCTCCCTTGTAGTCGCCGTTCTTCATCTGCTGTAGTCCTATGTAGTACATAGTCAGCGAGTCCTGCTGCTTGTAGCGTACCACATTGTTGTAGGCAGCGAGAGCCCTCTGGGTGTTGTTGATTCGACGATAGCAGTCGGCCATCTTCATGGCCCGCAGTCCGCGCAGCTTGCGGTCTTTCGTTGGCGTTTGCGTATAAGCCTTTTTGTATTGTGTCGCCGCATCGTAGTATTCGCCGAGTGCGTAGAACTTGTCTCCTTTCTTCATAGCATTGTCTGCACCGCACCCCACAAGGAGCACGGCCACGACCACTATATATAATAAGGTGTCAATTCTTCGCATACTATTTTGTAACGTGATACATGGTGTTTTTATTGTCTCAATTTATTTAGATACAGCAAAAATAAGGCTTTTTTGCAAGATTTTGCTATCTCGGCTTTGCAATTTCGTGATTTATTTGTACCTTTGCAATCGCTTATAACTATTTTAGTAATGGAGGCTTTTTTCCGAACGCATCGTTATTTGGTGGAACACGTTAATGCTCCAGTTCGTCGCACCCTGATGGATGAGATTGACTGGAACGACCGTATGATTGGCATCAAGGGAACGCGTGGGGTTGGAAAGACCACTTTCTTGTTGCAGTATGCCCGTGAGAAGTTCGACTTGGGCGACAAGCAGTGTCTCTACATCAACATGAACAACTTCTATTTCCAGGGGCGTGGCATTGCCGACTTTGCAGGCGAATTCTACCATCGTGGTGGCCGGGTGCTGCTCATCGACCAAGTCTTCAAGCAGTATGACTGGTCGCGTGAACTGCGCAAGTGCTATGATCTCTACCCTGGATTGAAGATTGTCTTCACCGGCTCAAGTGTGATGAGGCTTAAAGATGAGAATCCTGAACTGAATGGCATTGTGAAGAGTTACAACTTGCGCGGGTTCTCCTTCCGGGAATTTGTCAACTTACTTACCGACAACACTTTCCGGCCCTTTTCCTTAGACGAGATTTTGGCCGACCACGAACGTATTGTCAAGCAGATTCTGCCAAAGGTATCGCCTCGCCGCTATTTCCAGGACTATATTCATCACGGTTTCTATCCTTTCTTTCAGGAGCGTCGCAACTACTCTGAGAACCTGTTGAAGACGATGAACATGATGACCGAAGTGGACATCCTGCTCATCAAGCAGATAGAACTGAAGTATCTCCCTAAAATCAAGAAACTCTTCTACCAGTTGGCCGAGGAAGGCCCGAAGGCGCCGAACGTCAGCAAACTGGCACAGGACATAGAGACCAGCCGTGCTACGGTGATGAACTACATCAAGTACCTCACTGATGCCCGTCTGCTGAATATGATTTATCCGATAGGCGAGGGCTTCCCCAAAAAGCCCTCAAAGGTGATGCTCCACAACTCCAACCTGCTCTATGCCATCTATCCTATTCACGTGGAGAAGCAGGATGCTATGGAGACGTTCTTTGTCAACTCCCTTTGGAAGGATCATAAGGTCAATCAGTCTGGGCGTGACCAGTCCTACCTGGTCGACGGCAAATTGAAGTTCCGTGTCTGCGATGCCAATGTGCGCAATAAGATAAGGTACACGCCCGACACCATTTATGCCCGTTACAACACCGAAATAGGAAAAGACAACCAGATTCCCCTCTGGCTCTTCGGATTCCTGTATTGATTATTTCACCCATATTTAGAAACCAATAACAATACGATGCAGGATAATAAACAGGAACGTTTTCCCATTGTCGACGAGGAAGGTCGCGTTGTCGGCTCTGCCACCAGAGGTGAGTGCCACAACGGTTCACGACTGCTACACCCTGTTGTACACCTACATGTTTTCAACACCCGTGGTGAAGTTTATCTACAGAAGCGTCCTCAGTGGAAAGACATCCAGCCAGGCAAATGGGACACCAGCGTGGGCGGTCACATGGACTATGGAGAAACGCCTGAACAGTCATTGACAAGAGAGGTTCGCGAAGAACTCGGCATCACCGACTTCCACCCCGAGCGAGTAGGACGGTACATCTTCGACAGCCGTCGTGAACGCGAACTGGTTTACGTCAACCGCACCACCTACGACGGCCCTATTCGTCCATCGGCCGACGAACTGGACGGCGGCCGTTTCTGGACGCTCGACGAGATTCGTGCAGCCATCGGCTGCAATATTCTTACCCCCAACTTCGAGAGCGAGTTCCAGCGATTCTTCTTGTAGCAGTTAGCCCTCTAAGGGGGCTGCCTTCAGCTTTTCAAGAGCCCGGCAAAGCTGGTCAGGGCATGAAGTGCCCTTCGTGCCGCAGCGGATGCCGTCAAGCCTCTTGATGACATCATCTATATGCTGTCCGCGCACCAACGTGCTGATACCCTGTAGGTTTCCGTTGCATCCACCAAGAAAGAACACTTGCTGGATGATGTCATTCTCGTCGGCCGTTACATCAATCAGTCTCGAACAGGTCCCTCGTGTCTCGTATTGCACATGCTTCGTTTTCATACTTCTTTTGGTTTTGTGTCATACTAAAATTTTGGAACGTGCGTCCCATTTCCATTTGTTAATGGTGCAAAAGTACACAAAAAAATGGATATATCCAAGAAAAACTCCCAAATATGGAACCAAGGGAAAACCTCTTCTTTCGTCGGGTGGGGGGTCTTGCTCGATCGGGTGGGGGGTCTTGGCCTGTCGGGTGGGGGGTGTGGAGCCAAATATGGCCGCACATCGGAAAAGGTGAATATGCCAAAGTTGGTGATGCCTGAGACCTTCTAATATTACAATATTACATTATTACATTATTACAAAATGCTTGTTTTTGACTATTATGATTATCCGCATGTATCCGACAGACGGCCTGAAAGGCCAAAAAGCCACCAGCCCAGGGCAACGCCCTGGGTAAATTAAGGTATATGGAAGGAACGTGAATGTGGGGGAAATATTTCCCGCACATCGGGAGAAGTAAAAATTGGTGACAATGTGGTGGCCATGCTCCGCACTTGGACTGGTAGCTGCAAGCGTCAGGGACGGTGGCAGCTTCTACATGGACCGCACGAAGATTGTCAGTCTTCATAAAGAGTTCCAGATAGGAGAAACAGCCGACAAAACCTTCAAACATTACAACATTACAATATTACATTATTACAAAATGCTTGTTCTTGATTATTGTTTATAATAATATATTTATATATAAATCTATTATTATAAAAATAATATTTTAGTTTATGGGTATAAAAAAGGGGGAAAATGTAATAATGTAATAATGTAATAATGTAATAATCCTCACTATCTGCTGAGAGTTAAAAATTGAATTTTAATTTACAAAATGAGGAAACAAAATATAATATGAAATATTATGGCAACAAAGAAAATTTTGAATCAAATCCTTGGCTGTTTCAAAAATATTTCGACCTGTACGGTTAAAAAGTCCCCTATCAACTTGCCATCCGATAGTCAAT
>CAMVLT010000053.1 GCA_947168395.1 uncultured Prevotellaceae bacterium
TATGAAACCATTAGTAAGTATCATCATGGGCAGCACCAGTGACCTGCCCGTTATGGAGAAAGCCTGCAAGTTGTTGGACGACCTGCAGGTGCCGTTCGAAGTCAATGCCCTCTCGGCTCACCGCACCCCTAATGCCGTCGAGCAGTTTGCCCGCACCGCCAAGGAGCGTGGCCTGAAAGTCATTATAGCTGGTGCCGGCATGGCAGCCGCCCTGCCGGGCGTCATAGCTGCCAGCACTACACTACCCGTTATCGGCGTTCCTATCAAGGGCATGCTCGATGGGTTGGATGCCTTGCTTAGCATCGTCCAGATGCCTCCGGGCATTCCTGTGGCAACCGTCGGCGTGAATGGTGCCCAGAATGCGGCCATCCTTGCCGTCGAGATGCTGGCCCTGGCCGACGAGGACATAGCCTGCCGTCTGGCCGACTATAAAGCTGGCCTGAGCGCCAAGATTGAGAAGGCAAACAAGGAACTGTCAGAAGTGAAGTATGAGTACAAGACGAATTAGCAGTGTCTGCCGCGTCGGCAACATTGCCATCGGCGGCGACAACCCCATACGCATCCAGTCGATGGCGACCACCGATACCAACGACACCGAAGCCTCGGTGGCGCAGGCCAAACGTATCATCGATGCGGGGGGCGAGATTGTGCGCTTTACCACTCAGGGCACCCGCGAGGCCGAAAACATGCGGAACATCTCCGAACGACTGAAGCAGGACGGTTATCCACAGCCGTTGGTGGCCGACGTCCACTTCACGGCTCATACTGCCGACATCGCTGCCCTGTACTGCGAAAAGGTGCGCATCAATCCCGGCAACTACGTCGACCCTGGCCGCACGTTCAAGCACTTGGAGTACACCGACGAGGAGTATGCCGCCGAACTGAAGAAGATAGAGGCGAAGCTCGTACCTTTTATCAATATATGTAAGGAGCACCACACGGCAGTCCGTATCGGCGTGAACCACGGTTCACTCTCCGACCGCATCATGTCGCGCTACGGCGACACCCCCGAGGGTATTGTCGAGAGTTGTATGGAGTTCCTGCGCATCTTCCGTCGTGAGCAGTTCAACGACGTGGTCATCAGCATCAAGGCATCGAATACGGTAGTCATGGTGACTACTGTTCGCCTATTGGTGAAGACGATGGATGCCGAGGACATGCACTATCCGCTCCACCTTGGTGTCACCGAGGCCGGCGAGGGCGAGGACGGTCGTATCAAGTCGGCCGTCGGCATTGGTGCCCTGCTGACCGAGGGCATCGGCGATACTATCCGCGTCTCGCTGAGTGAGGAGCCGGAGTGTGAGATTCCCGTAGCACGCAAAATCGTCGATTCCATCGAGGATTGTACCCGTCTGCGTGTCGAGGCTGAGGCCAGCATCAAGGACGACACCATCACCCTTGCCATCGACGAACCTGACCGCGAGCTGTTCCAGCTCAAAGCCGCTATGGCAGTAGGTGCCCTACTCATCGACCGCAAGGCTACGAAACTTGTTTTGTCCCCTAAGTCTGGGGACGACAGGGGGCTGAACATGACTTCTTTATCCGACGCCATCCTCCAGGCCGCCCGCATCAAGTTCACCAAGACCGAGTACATCAGCTGCCCCGGTTGTGGCCGCACCCTCTATAACCTGCAGGACACCATACAGCGCATCAAGGCTGCCACCAGCCACCTCGTTGGACTGAAGATTGGTATCATGGGCTGCATCGTCAACGGCCCCGGTGAGATGGCCGATGCCGACTACGGCTATGTCGGTGCCGGACGTGGCAAGATTTCTCTCTATCGCAAGAAGGAGTGCGTAGCCAAGAACATCCCCGAGGCTGAGGCCGTCGACCGTCTGCTGGAACTCATCAACACCTAACCACCTACCTAAATCTCTCAGAATGCCTTTCTACAAAAGGGCTGCTCACCCAGAATAAGGGTAGTATCTAATTGCAAACTCCAGTTGGCATTTTGCGCTGGAAAAGGGAGGAACTGGGCGTAAATTCGTGTACAAATACACTTAATATCCAAATTATTACTTCTTGGCAGGGGCTTAATTCTCAAGAAATTGCTACCTTTGCACCCGCAAAAAAAGAAACGTAAAAAGAATTAAGGAAAAATGCTTAGTACTTACAGAAACCTGCATATTGTAGATGCAGCACGGCAGCTTCGCCATGAGCGCAAGTATCATCCCAGTAACACGATGAAGCGATTTGTGAAGATTGCCATCGTGACGCTGGTGACTTTGCTGTTATGGAACATGCCTTCGGAGTGGTTTGGTATTCAGAACCTGACCGTTGTGCAGCAGCGTATCATTGCCATCTTTGCCTTTGCCACGCTGATGTGGATTCTTGAGATTGTCTCGTCGTGGGCTACGTCGGTAGCCATCATCGTGCTGATGCTGCTCTTCTGTACCGATAGCGGTATAGCGCCGATGGTGAACGAGGATGCCGTAGGCAAGCTGCTGTCGTACAAGGCTGTGATGGCAACGTTTGCCGACCCTGTCATTATGCTGTTTATCGGCGGCTTCGTGTTGGCTATTGCCGCTACCAAAACGGGACTCGATGCCCAGCTGGCCAAGGTGCTGCTGAAGCCCTTCGGCAGCAGGAGCGAGAGCGTGCTGTTAGGTTTTCTGATGATTACGGGCCTGTTCTCGATGTTTGTGTCGAACACGGCTACCGCAGCCATGATG
Organism: uncultured Prevotellaceae bacterium; assembly: GCA_947168395.1. Lineage (GTDB taxonomy): Bacteria > Bacteroidota > Bacteroidia > Bacteroidales > Bacteroidaceae > Prevotella. The sequence goes on from CAMVLT010000053.1 coordinate 2,673, forward strand.
CTGACGTTCCTGACACCCGTGTTCCGCCAGCTGCCGCCCGAGGGCAAGGGCCGTATTGCGTTGGCCCTCTCCATCCCCGTTGCTGCCAACCTCGGCGGTATGGGAACCCCCATCGGCACTCCGCCGAACACCATTGCCCTGAAGTACCTGAACGACCCTGAAGGGCTGAACCTCGGACTGGGCTTCGGCCAGTGGATGATGTTCATGGTGCCCCTGGTGTTCCTGCTGCTGCTCATCAGCTGGCGCGTTCTGCTGCTGATGTTCCCCTTCACCCAGAAAACCATCGAGCTGAAGATTGACGGTGGCATGAAGAAGGACACCCATAGCTACATCGTCATCGTGACGTTCTTCGTGACGGTAGCCCTCTGGTTGCTCGACTCCGTAACAGGCATCAATTCCTACACCGTTGCCATGATACCGTTCATGGTGTTTGCCCTGACCGGTGTCATCAACAAGCGCGACTTGGAGCAGATCAACTGGAGCGTCATCTGGATGGTGGCAGGCGGTTTCGCCCTCGGCTACGGTCTGAATGCTTCAGGACTGGCCGCCAATGCCGTTGAGAGCATCCCCTTCGGCGAGTTCTCGCCGTTGCTCATCCTGCTGTTGGGTGGTGCCATCTGCTATATGCTGTCGAACTTCATTTCCAACTCTGCTACGGCAGCCCTGCTGATGCCCATCCTGGCCATCGTCTGCGGAGCAATGGGCGACAAGCTGGCTCCTATCGGCGGCACTCCGACGGTACTCATCGGTGTGGCCATTGCAGCCTCGAGTGCTATGGTGCTGCCCATCTCGACCCCGCCGAATGCGCTGGCTTACGCCACGAACCTGGTTGAGCAGAAGGACATGTCAAAGATTGGCCTGCTGATGGGTGTCATCTCGATGGTGTTTGGATTCGGACTGGTTTACCTGATGGGAACATTCCATATAATATAATAAGGTGAAGGCAATCCGGCTACTGATACTGATAATCCTGAGCTGGGCCGGGCTGACGCTTCATGCCCAGCAGATAAAGGGTATTGTTACTGACGAAGAGACAGGCGACAGCATTCCTTATGCCAGTGTGGTTTACAAGGGGCATAAGGTGGCTGTTGTTTCAGGTACCAGTGGCCGCTACTCCATTGTCCGCCATGATGGTTGGACCCTCACCTTCAGCGCCGTAGGCTATAAGTCGCGTACCGTCCACGTCAACAACAAGGTCGGCAACAAGCTGGATATTGCCCTCAAACCCGACAAGAAACTGCTGGGCGAGGTGACCGTCAAGGCCAAGCGCAGCCGTTACAGCCGCCGCAACAACCCCGCTGTGGAGTTGATGCGCAGGGTGGTGGCCGCCAAGAAACGAACCGACCTAAGCCTGAACGACTACTATCAGTACAATAAGTACGAGAAAATCACGCTGTCGTTCAACGACCTGAAGCCGGAACAGCTGGAGCAGAGCCTCTTCAAGAAGCATCCCTGGCTGGTTGAGCAGGTGGAAACCAGTCCCGTGACGGGCAAGCTGATACTGCCGGTAAGCGTTGACGAGACCGTCTCACAGAAATTCTACCGCCGGGAACCCCAGTCCGAGAAGACCGTCATTGAAGGCCAGTCGTCGAAGGGTCTCAACGACCTGTTCCAGACGGGCGACATCATCAACACGGTGGTCAAGGACGTCTTCACCGCCATCGACCTCTACGAGGACCATATCCGCCTGCTGCAGCGTCCGTTCATCTCACCTATATCGAAAGAGGGCATCGGCTTCTACCGCTATTATATAGAGGACACGGTGATGGTGGACCGCGACCGCTGCATCCACCTGAACTTCCTGCCCAACAACCAGAACGACATGGGATTCCGTGGCGAACTCTATATTCTTGACGACTCGACGCTGCACGTCCGCCGCTGCGAAATGACCATCCCCAAGCAGAGCAACGTCAATTTCGTGGAGAATGTGAAGATGATGCAGGAGTACGAAAAGCTGCCGGACGGCCAGTGGGTGCTCACGAAGGACGACATGACTACCGAACTGGAACTGTACAGCTTCATCAAGGCAGGCACCGTCACCCGTACCACCCGCCTTTCAGACTACTCCTTCGACCCCATACCCGACAAGCGGTTCAAGGGCATGAACAAGGAGGTGACCAATGCCGATGCCGAGATGCGCGACGACGAGTTCTGGCAGCAATACCGCTCGGTGGAACTGACAAAGAGCGAGAGTTCGATGGACCGCTTCATCCACAACGTTGAGAACGTCAAGGGCATGAAGTATGTCATTTTCGGACTGAAAGCACTCTTCGAGAACTCCGTGGAGACCAGCGACCCCAACTACATCGACATCTGTCCCGTGAACACCTTCCTGACCCATAACTATGTGGACGGCTGGCGCAGCCGTTTCAGCGCTAAGACTACGGCCAACCTGTGCAAGCACTTCTTCCTGTCGGGCTACTATGGCCACGGCTGGGGCAGCAAGAACAACTACTACAGCGCCGAGGCCACCTATTCGATAAATGCCAAGAAGTACCTGCCGCACGAGTTCCCGCGCCGGACGGTGACCATTCAGTCGGCGAGGGATGTATGTTCGCCCAGCGACCGCTTCCTCGATACCGATAAGGATAACCTCATGGTGGCCATGAAATGGGCTAAGGCCAACAAGATGCTGTTCTACAACCGTCAGCAGGTGAACTTCGACTACGAGACCGACTGGGGCTTGAAGGCTACCATCAACGCCAAGGTGGAGGAGGACGAGGCCTGCGGCGAAATGTCGTTCAGAACGCTGGACATGCCCCAGCGCGAGACTTTCGAAAAGCTGGGCAACGACGAGTTCATGAAGACTACCGAGGTGACGGCCCGACTGCGCTTTGCTCCAGGCGAGACCTATATCAACAACAAGCTAAGCCGCCGCGTCATCAATCTCGACGCCCCCGTGTTCAGCCTGTCGCATACTGTCGGCTTCAGCGGCCTGCTGGGTGGCCAGTACAACTACAACTTTACGGAACTGCACATCTTCAAGCGCTTCTGGCTGAGCAGCTGGGGCAAGGTGGACTTGACGCTGAAAGGCGGCATCCAGTGGAACCAGGTGCCCTACCCGCTTCTCATCCATCCTCAGGCCAACCAGTCGTACATCATCCAGCGCGAGGCCTTTAACCTGATCAACACGATGGAGTTCCTGAACGACCGCTATGCCACACTGATGGTGTCGTGGGACCTGAACGGAAGACTCTTCAACCGCACGCCCATCATCAAGAAGTTCCATTGGCGTGAATACGTCGGGCTCCGCATGCTCTGGGGCACGCTTACCGACAAGAACAACCCCTATTTGGAGCAGAACCAGGGCAGCAACCTCCTGATGTACTTCCCCGAAGGTTCCTACATCATGGATTCCAAGAAACCTTACGCCGAGTTGATATTAGGCGTTCACAACATCTTTAAATTCTTCCACGTAGAGTATGTCCGCCGACTGACCTACAACAATCTGCCGACGAGTCCGAAGTGGGGCATGCGCTACACCATAGCATTCTCGTTCTAACGTTTTAGTTCCCATAGGGGGACTCGGACTTTCAGTAGGGTAAACCCAGGGTTTCAGTAGGGTAAACCCAGAGTTTCAGTAGGGTAAACCCAGGGTTCCCATAGGAGGAATTTTCAGTTTGCTCAAAGCAGTAATCTACAGGAAAATGTTTGAAAACTTCCCTCACGCTCACTTAGCTGAAAATCACATCTGATTTTCAGCTAATTAAATGTTTGTTAACATTCACCACACCTTCACTTTCTGTCACTTTCTGGGAAAATGAAGGTTTTGGGGTGAATAGCAGTAAGTTTGTCACAAAATACGTATGACTTTATGTGATTAAGTTACAGACTTTTAGAGCAAAAGTCGGTGAGTTTTTGTTTAAAACATGGCTGAAAGTGAAAGATAGTGAGAAGATTATGGAAGAATAGGCAAAAAACTTTCACTTCTTTTTTATTGAAAATCAAAGATTTAATAAGAAAAGTGACAGAATGAAGGCATTTTTTATAAAAAACTTTTGGTAAAATAAATATTTTTATGTAACTTTGCACCGCATTCCAACGACTGAGAAACTGAAATGAAAATAACGTTGCTCAAAAACTACCGCAAACAAGAGACAATCCGCCGGATAGATCTTGAAACACTGGCCAATATGATTGGTGGCTGCGAGGAAATGGAAGAAGTGCACAGGCTGCGCGAGGTCTTCCGTTTGATCCGCGTGTCGTACCATGAGGACGGGACGGTGGAGAGCAACGTCAACGTGCAGGTGGAACTGCCGCGCATCTGCTTCTCGGCTGAGTTCGAGCACAAGAAGCAGCAGCGCGTTCTCAATGCCTACAACGGCTTAGTGGTGTTGGAAGTGAACAATCTGGTGGATTACGACGAGGCACTGGCCGTCCGCGATGCAGCCGGCCGTATGCCCCAGACGCTGATGGCGTTCTTAGGAGCCTCGGGCCGTTCGGTGAAAATCGTCTGTCGCGGCGAGCTGTACCCCGACAAGCGTAACGCTGTGGCAGCCACACCTGCCAACCTCGAGGCAGGAAGCCTGCCGACGGGCGAAGACAACATCCGCCGTTTCCACTATCAATTATACAACAAGGCGAGGAAGGCGCTGAATGCGCAGCTCGATGTCACCGTCGAGAAGCTGGAGCCGCTGCTCAACCGCGTCATCTACATGTCGGCCGACCCAGGCATCATCTGGCGGCCCGACGCGCTGCCGTTCTATGCCGACTGCGAAGAGGAGCAGCCGACCGTGACGCCTGCGCTGAAGGAGAAGGAGCTGAGCGACCTCGACCGCATGAAGGAGTTCTACCTGATGCCGGGCCGCACCGTGCGGCAGACGTACAGGATGAACTACCTCTACATCGTGAACAGCGTACTGGGCTACTACTTCGACCTGCCCGACGAGGACCGCGTGGCCGAGCTGCTGATGCAGATTGCAAGCCGCTGCATGCAGGAGGGCATCCCTATGGCTATCGCCCAGGGCATGACGCTACTGCATCCCGTGCTGAACGGCGATGAACTGATGGTGAAGAAAACCTTCGAGGCGGTGTATGCCGTCAAGAACGTGGAGGAATACCGCAAACGTCACAAGGTGAAGCCGCTGAAGAGCGTGCCCGAGGACACCATCCTGATGATGAAGACCGACATCTTCCTGAACTCGAACTTCGAGATGCGCAAGAACATCATGACCGGCGTGGCACAGTACCGCGACCGGGCGGCCTACTCGTTCGACTTCCACGACTTGGACAGCGAGGCACGCAACGAGATGACCATCCGCGCCAAGGAGATGGGACTGAAGTCGTGGGACCGCGACATAGAGCGCTTCATCGAGTCGCCGCGTATCGAAAAGTACGACCCCGTGAACGACTTTCTGGACCACCTGCCCCGATGGGACGGCCGCGACCGTATAGGCGAACTGGCAGCCCGGGTGCCCTGCGACTCTGAGTCGTGGCCGAAGTTCTTCCATACCTGGATGCTCGGCATGGTGGCCCACTGGAAAGGTCTGACCTCGCTGACGGGCAATGCCCTCATACCCCTGCTAATAGGTCCGCAGGGCTGTGGCAAGTCGTCGTTCTGCCGCATCCTGCTGCCTCGTGAACTGCGTGACTACTACAATGACCGTATCAACTTCAAGAACGAGACCGACCTGAACCTCGGACTGACCTCGTTCGCCCTGATCAATATCGACGAGTTCGACAAGACCACCCAGCGGCAGCAGGTGCTGCTGAAGTACCTGCTATCGACGGCCGACGTGAAGTTCCGTCCGCCTTACGGCAAGGCCTACCGGCAATACCGCCGCTACGCCTCGTTCATTGGCACGACCAATAATCCGAAGCCCCTGACCGACCCGTCAGGAAGCCGCCGCTTCATCTGCGTCAACGTGACGGACGACATCAACTTCACCGACGACCTGAACCACAGCCAGCTGTTTGCCCAGCTGGTGCAGGAGATTGCCGAAGGCCGTCATTACTGGTTAGAAGACGACGAAACGGAACTGCTGATGAGCGAGAATCAGCGATTCCAGCGCATCGACGGCCTGGAGGAGATGCTGTTTGCCCTGTTCCGGAAGCCCGTGGAGGGTGAGCACGGACGCTGGTGGTTAGTCAGCGACATCCATACGTTGCTGAAAAGCCGATACCATAGTGCCGGCGTGAAGAACGTCTCGTTGGCAAAGATAGGTTCAACACTGAGCAGCAAGCTGTTCAGCGTGACAAGCAAGCACACAAACCGTGGAACTGCCTACCTCTTAGTGGAGAGGTAGGGACCTTTTTTCATACATATATTTACTAATTCTTGTCCATGTCATCTAATACGATGACGCCGCGCTTCGCAGGGATTGCGAGGTGCGGCTTTTTTTGTACACTCAGGACAGAGGCCCTTGGCCATATAGTTGATGCTCGACAGCTGGTAGCCCTCGGGCAGTTCGACGCCGGGTATGGGGACGTCGTTGATGCAGAACGTGCGGTGGCAGGCTTCGCAGTAAAAGTGTACGTGCTGGTCGTCGTCGTGCTCGTGGCCGTCGTGGCTCTGGCACAGTTCGTAGCGCACGCCGTCGCCACCGTCCTCGATGACGTGGACCAAGTGGTGCTCACGGAACAGCGTCAAGGCCCGGAATACACCCGACTTGTCAATCGACAGAATCTTGTACTCCAGCTCCGATAACGACATTGGCCGCTCAGCGGCGGCCAATGTCTTAGCCACGACAATGCGGTTTGCCGTCGGCTTGATGTCGTGCGCTACCAGTAGCGCCTCAAAGTCTCCACATTTCTGCATCATTGAAATAGTCAATGCGCATGGCACGGCGCACCTCGTCCATCGTCTGGGCGCCCACCTCGCGGGCCTGCTCCGTACCGCGCTTTAATATGTTCTGAATCTCGGCGATGTCAGTCTCTAACTCTGCATGGCGCTGGCGCATCGGCTCCAAGAGCTTGTTCAGCACCTCGTTCAGGAATTTCTTGCACTTCATGTCGCCCAGTCCGCCGCGCTGGTAGTGCTCCTTCAGCTCGTCCAGGTTCTGGTACTCGGGCCAGAAGTCGGCGAAGTCCTGGTCGCAGGAGAAAGCGTCGAGATAGGTGAACACGGCGTTGCCCTCCACGTGGCCAGGGTCCGAGACGTTCAGGTGGGTGGGGTCGGTGTACATCGAGCGCACTTTCTGCCACACCTCGTCTTTCGAGTCGCTGAGGTAGATGCAGTTGCCTAACGACTTCGACATCTTCTCCTTGCCGTCAGTACCGGGCAGACGGCGGGCCGTCAGGTTCTCGGGCAACAAGATGTTGGGCTCCACCAAAACGGGAGCGTAGATGTTATTGAAGCGGTTCACCAGTTCACGGGTTACTTCGAGCATCGGCTCCTGGTCTTCACCAGCAGGCACCGTCGTGGCCTTGAACAGCGTGATGTCGGCAGCCTGCGACACGGGGTAGCAGAAAAAGCCCAAGGGGATGCTCTCGCCCTCGAAGCCGCGCATCTTGATTTCAGTCTTCACCGTGGGGTTGCGCTGTACACGGCTCACCGAGATGAGGTTCATCAGGTAGGTGGTCAGTTCGGCCAGCTCAGGAATGTGACTTTGTATAAAGATGGTGCATTTAGCGGGGTCAAGGCCTGCCGAGAGGTAGTCGAGCGCCACCTGAATGATGCTCTGGCGCAGCTTCTCGGGGTTGTCGGCATTGTCGGTAAGTGCCTGTACGTCAGCCATGAAAACAAACATGCGGTCGTAGTCGCCTGCATTCTGCAGCTCTACGCGGCGACGCAGCGAACCTACGTAGTGGCCCAGGTGGAGCTTACCAGTAGGACGGTCGCCAGTAAGAATTACTTTTCCCATTTTTACTTTAATTATTTGAATTTGCGTGCAAAGTTACGAAAAAAATGCGTAACTTTGCACGCAGATTACTAAAAAAGCGAAGAAAATGGAGTCAAAACTGGTTATTTACAATACGCTGACACGACAGAAAGAGCGTTTCGAACCCCTTCACGCCCCCAATGTGGGTATGTATGTTTGCGGTCCCACCGTTTACGGCGACCCCCATCTGGGCCATGCCCGGCCCGCCATCACCTTCGACCTGGTGTTCCGTTACCTGAAGCACTTAGGATATAAAGTAAGGTACGTGCGTAACATTACGGACGTAGGCCACTTGGAGCACGATGCCGACGAGGGCGAGGACAAGATTGCCAAAAAGGCACGCTTGGAGCAGCTGGAGCCGATGGAGATAGCCCAGTACTACACCAACCGCTACCATCAGTATATGGATATGCTGAACGTGCTGCGTCCCTCGATTGAGCCCCACGCTACGGGCCACATCATAGAGCAGCAGCAGTTGGTGCAGCAGATTCTCGACAATGGTTTCGCCTACGAGTCGAACGGCTCCATTTACTTCGACATTGAAGCTTACAACAAGCGGTATAAGTACGGCATCCTGAGTGGCCGCTCGCTTGAAAACATCAAGGACGAGAGCCGCGAACTGGCTGGTGTAGGCGAGAAGCACAATCAGGCTGACTTCGCCCTGTGGAAGAAGGCGCAGCCCGAGCACATCATGCGCTGGCCCTCACCCTGGAGCGACGGCTTCCCTGGCTGGCATTGCGAGTGTACGGCGATGGGCCGCAAGTACCTGGGCGAGGAGTTCGACATTCACGGCGGCGGCATGGACTTGGTCTTCCCCCACCACGAGTGCGAGATTGCGCAAGCCGTAGCTGCGATGGGGCATCAGGCCGTGAAGTACTGGATGCACAACAATATGCTGACCATCAATGGCCAGAAGATGGGCAAGTCGTACAACAACTTCATCACACTTGAGCAGTTCTTCACGGGCAACCATCCGCTGTTGGAGAAAGCCTACTCGCCGATGACCATCCGCTTCTTCGTACTGAGCGCCCACTATCGCGGCACCGTCGACTTCTCGAACGAGGCCCTTGTAGCCGCAGAGAAGGGACTCGAGAAACTGCTGAATGCCATCGCCGACCTCTCGCGCATTCAGGTTTCCCCTGAATGTGACCCCGAAACGGAGCGCACCGTAAAATCCCTCCGCGAGAAATGCTACGACGCCATGAACGACGACTTCGCCACACCGCTGGTCATCAGCTATCTCTTCGAAGCCTGCACCACCATCAACAAGCTCGTCGACCACAAGGCCACCATCTGCGCCGACTGCCTGAAGGAGCTTAGTGAGGTGATGCACCTCTTCACCGAGGACATCCTCGGCCTCAGCGTTCAGCGTTCATCGTCCAACGCACGGAGGGAAGAGTCCTTCGGCAAGGTCGTCGATATGGTGCTCGAACTACGTGCCAAGGCCAAGGCTGCCAAGGACTGGGCTACCTCCGACCAGATTCGCGATGCACTCGCTGCTGCCGGCTTCGAGGTAAAGGACACCAAGGACGGCGTCACGTGGAAGCTACCTTAGGAATATCTCTTTAGGCATCTCAACGGCTAATGTCAACTTCCGGAATTTCTTGAAAGAGAGGTAGTCGAGGCCGCGGTGGGGACGGTCGGTGCCCCACGAGTTTTTCATCACAAAGTACTTTTCGCCATCGTCGTCGTGGGCTATGCCCACGATGGCCATAGCGTGACTTTCACTTTCCCAGCAGACGCCGTGATGGCGGCGGACGGCGTGGATGGTCTTCCGTAGCAACGTGTCCATCGGGATGTTCAGGAAGCGGTTGTGCCGCCAGTTGTCGGGCAGGTCAATGTCCACCTCATTATAATATGGGGCATCGTCGGTGCTGGTCAGCGCTACGTATTCACCAGGAGCACAGACGCTGCGGGCAAACTCCTGAGGCGTGTACTCGGCTCCGAGCATAAAGACGAAGCGGGGGGCCGGAGTTTCAGCACTTCGCATGGCATCGTAGCCTACAATGCCGTACTTCTGGATAAGGTCAATCAGCGTGGCACCCATGCCGCGTTTACTTTCTGGAGCATCCGGCTCCTGCTCCAGCATCTTCTCGATATATACTGGCGACAGATTGACGGAGTCACCCCACCGCAGATGCTCTGTCTCGATGGCGGCCAGCATAGCGTAAGCCCAGCACAACTGGCTCTTACCCTGGTTCTTGACGGGTGTCATAGGGTTGAGCACTTCGTGGGTGAAGTGCTTCGGCGGCTTCTGGCTACAGCCAATGCAAAGCGCAAAGGTCAATAGTAAAACAGCGTGCTTCAACGTTCAATGTTCAATGTTCAACGTTCAACGTTTCTTGAGCCACACGGTTACAGTCAGGTCACGGTCGGTGTCTTTGTACTTGGCGTGCAAAGTGTTGTCGGTGAACGAGAACACTTGCCACAGAAACACCTCTTCCTGCTTGTTCACATCCGAATAATTAAAGCGGATGTAGGCATTGCCGGCCTCGTAGGTGCCGCTGTCGGAATCATACTCGTCATAGACGAGGCTGAACGTCTTGTCGGCCTTCATCTCCAAATGGTCAATCATGATTTCCGTACCGTCGTTTGGCTCTATCTCATAGCCTTTAGGGTTCACGCTCTTATCCAGCACCCACGTTCCGGGCAGAATGTCGTTGATGTCTTGCTCGTCATCGCTTTTACAGGCTCCCGTCAGCAAGCCGGCCAACAGCACCACGCCCATAAACAAAAGATTCAATTTCTTCATTTTCGTCGTTATTTGTTTGTATCGCTTGCAAAATTACAAAATATTTCGTAATTTTGCAACCGTGAACGAAAAAATAACAGATTTTGAGATAATGGCACCCGTCGGCTCGCACGAGTCGTTGGCGGCAGCCATTCAGGCGGGGGCCGACTCCGTCTATTTCGGCATTGAGAAGCTGAACATGCGGGCGCACTCGGCTTCTACTTTTACTATTGACGACCTTCGCCACATTGCCCGCCAGTGTGACGAGCATGGCATCAAGAGCTATCTGACGGTGAACACCATCATCTACGGCGAGGACATCCCCCTGATGCATGAGATTATAGATACGGCCAAAGAAGCGGGCATCTCGGCAGTCATCGCTTCCGACGTGGCGGTGATGACTTATTGTAATAAGGTGGGGCAGGAGGTGCATCTATCGACCCAGCTGAACATCTCGAACATCGAGGCGCTGCGGTTCTATGCCCAGTTTGCCGAAGTGGTGGTGCTGGCCCGTGAACTGCGGATGGAGCAGGTGGCCGACATCTACCGTCAGGTCTGCGAGGAGCACATCTGCGGCCCGTCAGGTCAGCAGATTCGTATCGAGATGTTCTGCCACGGCGCCCTGTGCATGGCTATCAGCGGCAAGTGCTACATGTCGCTGCACGCCGCCAACCGTAGTGCCAACCGAGGCGAATGCATCCAGGTGTGCCGTCGCAGCTATACCGCAACCGACAACGAAACGGGCTACCAGCTGGACATCGACAACAAGTACATCATGTCGCCCAAGGACCTGAAGACCGTCCGCTTTATCGATAAGATGATGAAAGCCGGTGTGCGAGTCTTCAAGATTGAGGGTCGTGCCCGTGGGCCGGAGTATGTCTATACGGTGGTAAAGTGCTACAAAGAAGCCATACGTGCCGTGCTCGACGGCACCTTCACCGAAGAACGGAAGGACGAGTGGGACCAGCGGCTGGCCACCGTGTTCAACCGAGGCTTCTGGGACGGCTACTACCAAGGCCAGCTCATGGGCGAGTGGAACAAGAACTACGGCTCGAACGCTACGGAGCGCAAGGTATATATAGGAAAAGGAACCAAGTACTACTCAAAGCTCGGCGTGGCTGAGTTTACTGTCGAGGCCACCACGTTCCAGGTGGGCGACCGCTTGCTGATAACCGGCCCGACAACGGGAGTGATATACGTTACGGCCGACGAAATACACGACGATGACGGCCCTGTACAGGTGGCCCAGCAGGGCACCCGCGTCTCCATCGCCGTCCCCTCCAAAGTGCGGCCAAGTGATAAACTGTTTAAATTGGTAAACGACAATGGCAACGATTAACGAAATACAAGACGAGATTATCGAAGAGTTCGCCGATTTCGACGACTGGATGGACAAGTACCAACTACTGATTGACCTGGGCGGTGAACAGGAGCCCTTGCCAGAACAGTACAAGACCGAGAGCAACCTCATCGACGGTTGCCAGAGCCGCGTGTGGCTGCAGGCCGACTATGAAGCCCCACCCCAGCCCTCCCCCGGGAGGGAGAAAGTAGTCCTGTTCCGTGCCGAGAGCGACGCGCTGATTGTGAAAGGCATCGTGGCCCTCCTCATCCGCGTACTCAGCGGTCACACCCCACAGGAAATCCTCGATGCCGACCTCTACTTCATCGATGAAATCGGCCTCCGTGAGCACCTGTCGCCCACCCGCTCCAACGGTCTCCTGGCTATGGTGAAGCAGATGCGGGCCTACGCCCTCGCCTTCTCGGTGAATAATTGACGTCAACCTCGCAATAGTTTCCCCTAAGGGAACCTCGGGTTTAGGTAGGGTAAACCCTGGGTTTACCCTACCTAAACTCCCAGCCAATCCACACAAAGAGATTATATGCGAAAAAACCTCATAACCTCATATAATCTTCTGAAACCCCTGTGTTTATCATGGTTTCAGCCCATGAGGTTTCTCCGAGACACCTCATAAACACCTCATATACACCTCATGTTGACTGATGAGGTTCACATGAGGTTTCTATGAGGTATCCAAAACATACCTCATGCTCCGAAACCCCAGTATACAAAGGCCTTTCAGAAGATTACATGAGGTTATGAGGTGTCTTTGCGATTTACCCTAAAATTTTCTTAAATTGTTTCTCAATTATAATAGGATAACAGAAATCTTTTGTATCTTTGCAGATGCATTGTAGCTGCTACTCATGTTGTAGAGACAAGTGTGTGGCACGAAAGGCTGCTTTGCAAGACATCGTGGGTAATGAGAAGAACTCGTGTTCTCTTGTCGAATGACGTTTGAAGTATAAAGGCTCCTACCAAAGCAAATTGTACTAAATTCCAAAAACCGCAATTCGAGAGAGTCACGTCTGTATAGGCGTGCTCTTTCCGTGTGTTGGTTTTTGGGGCTATCTGTGGTAGGAGCGGCCTATACTTCGAATACATTGGAAAGATGTTACGCCTTCTTTTTGTGCCTGCGTGTGACATCGAGAGACTAAAAACCAGATTGCTAACAGATTTAAAGCTCCTACCAAGCATGAAGAATCTAATAGACAAATCTGAACTCATCAGCAAGTTGCAGACCTTGGAGGGTCTGACCAACGACGAGCGCAGTAGCCTTATCGGGCTGTTGCGTGAGCATAAGAAGTATGGGCTGGTGTGGGAGGATAAACCAGAAGACGTAGAAGAACGGCTGCGTGAGTCACTGCCCGTTCTGCGTGAAGTGAAGGACAAGGCGATATTGAGTGACGAGCCAGATGCCCCCAATCATATTCTGATTGAGGGTGACAACCTGGAGGCTCTTACTGCCCTCAGCTATACCCATGAGGGAAAGATTGATGTCATCTACATCGATCCGCCGTATAATACGGGCAATAAGGACTTCGTTTATAACGACTCATTTGTGGATTCAGAAGATTCGTATCGTCACAGCAAATGGCTCTCGTTTATGAACAAGCGATTGAAGATTGCGAAGAAGTTGCTGTCGGACAAGGGTGTTATCTTTATTTCGATTAATACGATAGAGTGTTCACAATTGAAAATGCTATGTGATGAAGTATTTGTGGAAAGAAATCTTGTTGGTCATTTAACGTGGGAATCAACAACTCAACCTATAAATGCAGGCTCAGCACGTTTTGGCCTACAACAAAAAACAGAGTCTATTATTATGTATGCGAAATGTAAAGCAAATGTAACAGGTTATAATCTTAAAGAATTAGATAATGGACTTAGCTATCCACATCAAGGAAAATTCGGAGTTTGTAGATTAGAAATTATAGAGAAATCTGATGCAGGTGCATACAATAGAGAATCTATGAAATTTCCAATATTGGGGCATTATCCAAGGTCTGGTAAAAGATGGCAAATAGGGATAGACACAGCAAAAGAACTTGTAGAACGAGGAAGAATAGAGATTGTTGAAGGGATTGTAAAGCGCGCAGTTTATCCTGAGGATGAAATTGATAAGAAAAGTTATGAACCTTTCTGGTCTCATTTTACAGCAGATGTTTATGGTACGGCACAAACAGGCAAGGAAGTGTTAAATACTATAATAGGGAAACCAGTTGGTTTTGATACCGTTAAGCCTGTTAGTTTAATTTCCAAATTACTTTTCCATGCTTCTAAAACGAGTTCTACTATCCTCGACTTCTTCGCCGGCTCCGGCACCACCCTCCATGCAACGATGCAACTAAACGCAGAGGACGGAGGGCATAGACAATGCATCCTTGTGACGAACAACGAGAATAATATCTGTGAGGAAGTAACCTACGAACGAAACAAGCGAGTGATTAAGGGCTATACCACTCCCAAGGGTGTTAAGGTGGCAGGCTTGAAAGCCAACAAGCTGCGCTATTACAAGACGGACTACATCTCTCGAGACAGGACTCAGAAGAATATGCGCGATTTGGTGGCTGCTGCTACTGATTTGCTCTGCATCAAGGAGGACTTGTATGAGGAGCAGAAGACTTTTGGACGGTTTAAGTTGAAGCCTCAACTGGCACGCTACTTTCGCTCCAGCTCTGCTGGCTTGCAAGGCAAGAACGATGGGAAGGCGCACATGCTGATTATCTATCGAGAAGAGTTGATAGACGAGATAGCGGCTGAAATAAAAACGATGGACTTTGGCAAGATGCGTCTGAAAATTTATGTATTCTCACCTGGCCGCTATCCCTTTACGGATAACTTCCGTGAAGTGGAAGACAAAGTGGAACTGGTTGCTCTGCCAGCAGCTATCTATGATGCCTATCAGAAAGTGCTGCCCAAGCGCAAGGAGAAACTATTTGAAGAAGAAAAGGAACAGGTTGAAACAAAAATCTCCGCCGACTTGTTCTTCGCAGAGCGAAGCGACCTTGAGTTCGAGCGCGAGGGACAGAGAGTATAAATGCTTATGCTAAAGATTCTTTATAATTTGGTCAATATATTCTTCAGATACATTCTGGATTTCCTTCTTGTCGTAAATGGTAAGAAGGTTGACACTGGTATCTGTGGTTTCAACAACAATGTTCAGCGTGATGACCCTAAGTCCACCTCGCTTGCCACCGCCTTTGCTTTGAACGCCAAGGCGAATCTTGCGTTTGCCTCCACCAAGAGATACTCCAATATTAGGATTGGCCTGCAACTCGTGTTGAAGAATGTCAATGTCATCAGGAAGAGATCGATAGTGCTTGGCCAATCGCTTAGCTTGTCGAAGAAACTCTTTAGTATAATTGAAAGTTACCATAGCCTTTTAAGCTTCTGCTCGAAGCTCATTAACCAAGTTGTCAAGAGAAGTAAGTCCCTCGCCAGCGAAATCACCTTCTTGCATTTCACGATAGCCTTTGGTAATGGTCTCTGTTATAAAAGCCTTCTCTGCCTCAATATCAGATTTTGCAGTAACCAACTTGTCGATGGTTACTCCCTTGATAGCTCCCAGTATCTGCTTCAGACTTGGAACGAGACTGGCATCTTCAATATTCAATATAATCTGAGTCATATTACTTCATAACGTTTTGATTTCTGCCCGCAAAGTTAAGAATAATATCTGAATAAAACAAAGAAAACAATGAAAGAAATAAAGTATCAGCAAAAATATGTGCGCCAGTTGGTGGATATGACTATCGACCTGCTGCGACTGACGGGTCACAGGAAAACTCTGATATTCAAGGCGCCGACAGGCTCTGGTAAGACGGTGATGGCATCGCAGATGCTGGCTGAGCTGACGGAAGAGCTGCAAAGTCGTGGCGACAGTCCCTACCAGCAGGTGGCATTCATCTGGATAGCTCCGAACAAGCTGCACCAGCAGAGCTACTTCAAGATGAAGAACTACTTTACGGAGACCCGACTGCTGAAGCCTGTGATGTACGACGAGATAGACCAAAGCGAGGGCACGATAAAAGCGGGCGAAATCCTGTTTGTGAACTGGGAGAGCATCAATAAGGAGAAGAACGTGATGGTGCGCGAATCTGAGCAGAACGCCTCGCTCTATGAGATAACTCGCAGAACGCAGGAAGAAGCGGGTCTGCCCATCGTTGTGGTGATTGACGAGGAGCACCTGTTCTGGTCGAAGTCGGCAGACAAGAGTGCAAAGGTGCTGCAGAAGATTAACCCCAAGGTGGAGATTCGTATCTCGGCAACACCCAAGACCAATTCTGACCATAAGGTGACAGTAAGTCGCGAAGAGGTGGTGGGGGAAGAGATGATCAAGAAGCAGGTGGTGCTGAATCCTGATATCACCAAGGGTTATACCGACGAGAACGAGTTGAACATCCATCTGATTCAATGTGCCCTACAGAAGCGTAAACTGTTGGCGGAAGCGTATAAGAAAGAGGGCACGAACATTAATCCGCTGTTGCTGATTCAGTTGCCTAACGATACCAGCGAGAGCATGTCCTCAGAGGATCTTGCTATTGCTGAACAAGTGAAGACCTATCTGCGAGAGATTAAGAACATCACAACAGATAACAAGAAACTGGCCGTTTGGCTGTCTGGCGAGAAGGAAAACCTGGAAGGTTTGGAAGAGCCAGATAACATGACGGAAGTGTTGTTGTTCAAGCAGGCCATTGCCCTTGGCTGGGATTGCCCTCGTGCTGCTGTGTTGCTGATATTCCGTAAGCTGCAGAGCAACCAGTTTACCATTCAGACAGTAGGGCGAATCCTGCGTATGCCAGAACAGAAGTTCTATAAGAACGACCTGCTGAATGTGGGTTATGTCTATACGGACATCAGCAAAGACCAAATACAGATTGTGGCTGAAGATATGGACTATCTGAACAAGGATGCCTTGCAGGCTATCCGTAGGGAGAATCTGCAGAACGTGGCCTTGCAGTCGTACTACAGCGTCTATAAGAGTTCAGACCGTAATCGCTTGGGACCTGACTTCAAGAAGGAACTGATAAGCTGCTTTAGCCGTAACTGGCTAGTAAAGTGGCAGCAGTTCAGTTTCAGTTTTGGCGAAGAAGAGGAAACGCAAGAAACTGAACCTCCACAGAACGTTGCAGCACAAAACAGGAAACAGATAGAGCAGAACCAGCATATCAAGTTTGACGTGCTACGACTGGGTGTTGAGGTGCCTGAGAATATCGTGTTCCAAAACGAGGTAGGCATCATTGACGTAGAAAAGAATAAGCACGAGTTTGCCAGAAGTGCTGGTGAGGTGCGCCGCATCTATATTGACTATTGTCGTTCGCTGTTGGGCAGCTTCGAGAAGGCACATAGTACAGATGTGCTGGCAGGCTATCTGTTGCAGGCCATGGAAGAACTCTTTGAACTGTTCGAGACAGACGCCATGAAGGTCATACTCTATTATGCCAACAAGCCTAAGTTTACAGACATTATCCAAAAGGCTTTGGCCAACTACGAACGTAAGCTGCAGGAACGTCAGCGTCAGGCAAAGGAGCGTGCCTTTGAGAAATATACGTGGGAGGTGCCTGCGGAGCGTCTTTACAAGGAGAGTACTCACCACGTGATGCCAAAGGTGGAAGAGCATGCGTTGTTGCCGTTTATTGAGTTGAACACCGTATCGACACCAGAACGACGTTTCTCTGAATTCCTGGAGAGCAACAAGGCATATATCGACTGGTGGTATAAGAATGGCGATGAGGGCAAGCAACATTACAGCATCCCCTACGAGAACTCGCAAAAGGAGAAGGCACTATTCTATGTGGACTTCGTGGTGAGGATGAAGAACGGACAGGTGTTCCTCTTTGACACCAAGACGGAAAACAGCGACTCGGAAGCCCCCAATAAGCACAATGCCCTGATAGACTATATGGCAGACAAGCAGTTGCTGGGTGGTGTAATCGTAGAAAAGAATGACGTGTGGTACTACTCACCTCTTCATATAGACAGCACAGAAGACGTGAGAGGATGGGACACATTCTTCCCTGACAAATATGTTTAACGAATAACTGAAAGAAGAGTATGAAGAAAGGACTCGACAGGGCTTTCCTGGAATTTGGCATAAGACAGCCAGACTTGCAAGTAATAGCTGAACTATGCGAGAAACATGAACTGGACGCGGAGTGGCTGAAAGAGCAGGTGCTGAAACGCTACCATGAGGCCAAGGTGGATAGAATAGAGATGGACGACGCTGCTACGGAGAAAGTGATTGACAAGGCACTTAAGGAGTTGAGAGTTTAAAGATGAAGGTTTAGAGCTATGCAGATACAAAGAATCAAGGCGACAAACTTCAAGACATACCTCAGTCTGAATTTGGACTTACAGGTAGAAGATGAATGTCCAATCATCTTAATTGGTGGTAACAACGGTGGAGGTAAGACTACACTTTTCGAAGCGATTTATGGTGCACTATATGGACTGAACATCAAGAACAGACAGCAGTTTGGAGAGCTGTTGAACAATGGTGCTGTTGGAAAGACAGAGCCCAAAATAGAACTGGAACTGGTGTTTACGGGTCAGGTGCTTCATCAGACACAGAAATACGTGCTCAGACGAAGCTATATCCTGAATCCGGCAGGCAAACCTGTGGAGTCTGTCTATCTGAACATGAATGGCAGCGTATTCTCGTATGGTACTGCCACACCAGCGGCTCAACGTGCCCACAGCGAACAACAGGTGAATAAAATCATCAAGGCCAATCTGCCACAGGAACTGAGCCAGTATTTCCTGTTTGACGCTATGCAGTCGAGCAAATTGTTGGAGGATAATGTGTTTGCTCAGATTATTCGCGACAACTTCCAGAATGTATTGGGCTTCAATAAGTATGTGCAGTTGAAAAAGGCATCGGAGAAACTGTTGCAGGAACGCTCCATGCAGCGACTGAAAGCTGAGAAAGAGGTGCAGGAATACAACCAACTTTGTGAAGACAAGAAGAAACTGGAGGATAATCTGAAATATAATGAGGAAAGTCAGGACGTCATCTTCAAGTACCTCACTTCGATGAAGCAGACCTACGACAAAGCGAAACAGGGTGCAGAAGACCAAGAGCATATCCGATTGCAGGTGCAGCAGTTGGGTAATACCATCAAGGATACGGAAAAGAAGGCTTCAGACTTTGTGGAGCAGATGAAGGACTTTATTGATACGATTGAGATGAACGTGTTTCTTCCAAGACTATCAAGCAGTCTTGCGCCAGAGATAGATGCAATACTGAGGAAAAAGGACGATTTGCGCAAGGTCTTAGAACAACGCTATACGGCAGAAGAAGTAGAAGACATCACCCAGCAGGTGATTGCCTATCTCAAAGAGTTTGCACTATTAGCACAGGATGTGGATTCCAAGAATGTATCAAGTCATATTATGGCAACCCAAAAGGATGTTGTGGCCCAAGATGATTATGCCTTCTTGGATGAAATTGATCTGGAAGCACTAAGGGGGCTGAAGAAACTGAATGCTGTGAATAACTTTGTGCAGTTGGATAATCAACGCAAAAGTCTGGATGAGGATATCAAGGAACTACCCAACCTGAGGATACAACGCGACAGTCTGCAAAGCACACTGACTCAAGGTAGTACCAATATCATCAAGGAATACGAGGAAAATAAACGTGAACTGGATGGTCTGAAGAAAGATGTGGACCTTTTGAATGGAGAGATTACAAAGATAGATGCACAGATTAAGAACTTTGACGTCCAGATACAGCAGGAACCTGACGTGAAGTACGACACGCTGATGAAGTTGGTACCGTTCTTTGAAGAAGCTGCCAACACATTGCTGACGAATAAAAGGACACTGATAGAGGCTCAGATGAAAGAGCAACTGAACAAGTTGCTGTTGTCTTATCAAGGACATATAGACAGGGTGGAACTTTCAGACAAGCTGGACAACTTCTCTATCAAGATGTATCACACATCAGGCAACGAGATTTCTCTGAATCAGTTGAATGCAGCATCAAAACAGATTTTTATTCAGGTGTTGTTAAAGGTGCTGCGAAACCTTGGAGACTATAATCCACCAGTAATGATTGATACGGTAATGGGCGTGCTGGACGAAAGCAGCCGTGATGTGCTGATGGAAGAGTACTTCCCAGAACTGGCAGAGCAGACCATTCTGCTGTGTACAACCTCTGAAATACGTAAAGACTCTGACTACAAGAAATTGGAGCCTTTTATCTCTAAGACCTATACGCTCCACCGTAATGTGGAGGAGCAGAATACGAGTGTGGAAGAAGGCTATTTCGGAATACCATTATATAAATAAGGTTGAGCTATGGATATTTCATTTGACAATCTAAGACAAGCAGAAGGCATCCTTGATAACCTGAATGAAATCAAGGAGAAGATAGAACAGCGTATCAACTTACAATATAAGGCTGCTGACGAGAAGCGTGTTGTGCTGACAGGTAACAAGATTATGCGTATCTGTCTCATCGTTGGACTATATCTTTCAGAAAAGCGCAACTTGGACTGCCTGACAGAGATACAACTTTCGAAGTCAAGTATCCGTATTCCATCGAGCTTCTTCACCTATCTGGAACTAAAGGACTTGTTTGGCGCGTTGCTGAAGCTGCGCTATCAAGAGTTCGAGATTGACTGGAATGACAGTCCCACAGTTTCAAGAATTATTGCCTCAGAGATGTATCGGGGCAGGGACTATCTGCTACAAGGCGAGAATCTGGACACGTTTATGATGGCACAGACTGTTGGTGGCAGAAATCGTACGGGTGGTATTCCTGCACTGCAGTTGATGATAGGCCAATATGACGAAGATATGGAGGCTCTGCTTGACATCAATAGTCGAAGCATCTCCAACACACAGATATTGGTTGCAGGTACTACTGGTTCTGGTAAGAC
Source organism: uncultured Prevotellaceae bacterium (assembly GCA_947168395.1). GTDB lineage: Bacteria > Bacteroidota > Bacteroidia > Bacteroidales > Bacteroidaceae > Prevotella. The sequence continues at coordinate 23,451 of CAMVLT010000053.1, forward strand.
GAACTTATTGGCTGTACTTATTAATCAGCTAAGGACACTTTCGATAGAGTCTCCTTTTCCTGTGAACTTCCTGCTGTTCGACTATAAGGGCGAGTTCTCTGACCCTATGAATAATCACTGGCTGAAACTATTTGAAGTAGATAGAAGTTGTATTCTTGATCCCATATTGTCACCATTGCCATTTACTCCGTTCAAGGACTTTAGGGACAAGGCCATTCAGGAAATCAATCTCTATGCTACAGAAATGGCCAGTGCCTTGTGTGCGCTTGACAGGGCCACTATCAGCTCGAAGATGAGTAACCGGCTGAGTATTGCCATTAGTGAGGCTTATAAGAAGACAAAAGGCGCACCAATTACCTTCAAACTGATGTTAGACAAATATCGTGATGGAATGCCCAACCCTGATAATGATGATAGTGTGACTTCTGTATTGGAACAACTGGTGAGAGCCAATCTGTTTGCGGAAGAAGACAAGATCAATCTTGTAAAGGATTCGTTTATAGTCAAGATGGATGCTTATCCAAAAGACGGACCCATAGCCAAGGGACTGGTTTATTTCGTGATATCGAAGTTGAATAACATCTATGAGTCTTTAGAGAAGCAGGCTGTCAGCGAGGATTATGTGGAGATACGTCACTTTACCATCATCGATGAGGCTCACTATATGCTGAGTTTTGATAATCGTCCGCTAAGAAACCTGATTGCTGTTGGACGCAACAAGGGATTGAGTATTATTCTGGCTACACAGAATATGGATGACTTCAAGAGCAAGTCCTTCGATTTTTATGCCAATGCCCAATATCCGCTGATTATGAAACAGCAGAGCATATCAGATGGAGTACTAAAGGATATCTTTGGAGTATCAGGAAAGGAGTTTCTTGACTTAAAAGCTGCTATTGCAGGACTACAAAAAGGCGAGTTGATTATCAAGGATAGCAATGCCGATATCCTTGGTATTGGCAAGAAGTGGAAAAAGATAAAAGTAAACCATCTGATATAAGAGGAAGGGGGGACTGGTACATGTTTCACACCCTTGCCAAGAGCTGACGGCAAGGGTGGAGTCTTGATATTGAGAGGGGGTTACCCGATGGCAATCAGTTTGTTGTCGGGTAAGTCATATCTGACAGGACGGGCGAAAGTGACAGACTTGCCGTCATAGATGTTAGAGACGTCAATGCCGCGACGTTGGAACTCGTCGATGAGTGCCTGGTCATGATAGGCTCGCATACTGGACCAGCTTCGGCTTTGCACCTGGGCGTTGAAAATGGTTACTAACTCAGGAATCTGCATGTCTGCGAATTGCAGAGCATACTTCGTGTAATAAATGTGCTGTTGCATAACTTGGAATGTTTTGAAGTTTATAAATGTTGCTTCCGCATCGTACTGACCACCGTGG
>CAMVLT010000054.1 GCA_947168395.1 uncultured Prevotellaceae bacterium
CGGACAAAGTGGAAGGCAAAATCAGTGTGAATGAAAGAGCTGTTAAAGGTGTCTCTGATGATGATGAAGCGCAGGAGGTAGTGAAGAAGGTCAAAGTCACTTCCGATTATTTCAATACTCTTACTGAAAATGACCCTGAGCCGAACCTTATCAAAGCCATCATTGATGAGAACGTAAAGGCTGTAGATGGTTCTCGTGTAAGGCTTCGTCTGCTTGATGACATTGAAATCAATGACATTGTAGTTCCAAAGGGAACGTACATCTATGCACTTATGAGTGGCTTTGGCAGTCAGCGTGTCAAAGGAAACATCAAGAGCATACTTATCAATGATAACATCATCAAGGTCAACCTTTCGATTTACGACACAGACGGATTGGAAGGTCTGTATGTCCCAAGCAGTAATTTCCGAGAGACCACGAAGGACGTAGCAAGTGGAGCCATGAACAACTCTTCAGCTCTAACGTCAAGTTCAACCACAGCAGGAAACTCCCTCATTCAATGGGGCAACCAAGCCATCACAAATGCCGTACAGAAAACGAGCAATGCCATTAGCAAGTCCATCAAGAAGAACTCAGCAAAGCTTAAATATGGCACGTTTGTCTATCTGGTCAACGGCAAAGAGAAGAAAAACGATTAAAACAATTTTCAAATATAATGAACATGAAGACTTTCAAGAAAATCGGCACATCACTAATCTGTGCTTTGTTTGCAATGCCTCTGATGGCACAGCAGACGTATGAAGAGATGGAACAACTTACTGTCAACGAACAGGTGACTACTGTCATCACGGCTTCTGAGCCAATCCGTTTCGTTGACATCAGTACCGACATGGTGGTTGGTGACCAGCCCATCAACAACACTATCCGACTGAAGCCCAAGGAGGGCGCACATGCCGATGGTGAAGTGCTTGCCATTGTCACCATTGTCACAGAAAGATACCGAACTCAATATGCGCTTCTCTACACCACAAGGCTTCAGGAGGCTGTTACAGACAAGCAAATCCAGCCGGAAGAGAGAATTGCGTATAACAATCCATCCGTATCAATGAGTACTGAGGATATGGCAAAGTATGCTCGTTCCATCTGGAACTCGACTGCCCGAATCCGTAATGTCAGTACCAAGCAGCATCGTATGATGATACGTCTGAACAACATCTATTCCGTTGGAGAATATTTCTTCCTGGACTTCTCTGTGGAGAACAAGACGAATATTCGCTTTGATATTGATGAAATGCGCTTCAAACTGGCAGACAAAAAGCAGTCGAAGGCTACTAACTCGCAGATTATCGAGCTTACTCCAGCCTTTGTCCTCGACCAAAGCAAGACGTTCAAGTATGGCTATCGTAACGTCGTTGTTCTGAAGAAGATGACCTTCCCCAATGACAAGGTGCTGTCTATCGAGATTTCAGAGAAACAGATTAGTGGACGTACCATCATGCTCAACATTGACTATGAGGATGTTCTCTACGCCGATTCGTTCAACGCTATTTTACTGAAGGAGGACTAAACAATGAAGAAGTTATTTGCTATTATCGCCATCTTGGGTTCTATTTCCCTTTCATCCTTTGCTCAGTCACATAGTGACAGGATTACCTTTGGCATGGGACTACTTTATGAGCGTGGACTTGATGCTACACTTGCATGGGAACACGAAACCAAGTACCATAACGCTTGGGAATACTTCGTTAATGGCTATCTCAAATGGGATGAGTGCGAAAGTTGCGGTCATGTCTGTCCAGAATCGTTCTGGAAGAACTACCGTACATGGGGTGTTGGCGTTGCCTACAAACCCTGTGTTTGGCGCGGTCGTAACAACTATGGGAATTTACGCATCGGTGCCAGTGCAGGAAGCAACACGGATAAATTCTTGGGTGGCATCCATGTTGGCTACGAACATAATTATGCACTTAGGCACGGATGGGTTCTGTATTGGCAAGCTAAATGTGACCTGATGCTGCCTGACAGAAAAGACTTGTTCCGTACTGGAGTTACCCTTGGATTCAAAATTCCCACAAGATAATCTAACTTAATACAGAGTAAAATGAAGCTATTACATACTATCTGTGCTGCCCTGATGATGGTGGCCATAACAAGTTGCGACGAACACCGTGAGTTTCCTGACACGGCAATGAAGACCTGTGACATACTATGTACAGACGGAAAGGTTGTGCGCTATGAAGACATGAAGAGTCAGGGGAAACAGCCTATTGCCGTAGTGTTTCATATCAACCAGAACAATGAGACACAGGGAACTGGTTATGCCGTTTATCTTTGGGACATTGCGCCTGAAGCTTACAGTGACAGTATCGGTGTTAAGCATAATACTTCGGCTAACATTACCGCTTTTGACGGGAACATGAATACTCACTTCATGTATTCCTCTGGGGTATCTCCAGCTGCCACAGCAGTCTTTGACATGTGGCAATATGGACAAAGTGCCTACATACCATCAGTGGCCGAGATACGCCTGCTTTATGGGGCAAAGAACACGGTAAATGACTATATCAAAAAGTGTGGTGGCGATGTCATATCTGACGATCCTGACGAGTGCTGGTATTGGACTTCAACTGAGGTGAAAGATATGGAATCGGCTAAGGCATGGTTGTTCTCTCTTGCTTCTGGAGCACTTCAAGAAACACCTAAAGAACAATCACATAAAGTACGTCCAATCATCACTTTATACAATTAGAGTTTATAACTATTTAAGTAAGAAATGGAAGAAACCAAAGAGCTTCAAACTGCCTATAAGATATTTCGCGCGGTCATCTATGTGTCGCTACTCTTGGAGTTTTTCGAGTATGCCATTGACCCGGAGCTGCTTGACTACTGGGGCGGCATAGTTTGCGATGTTCATGACCGAATCAAGCGGTGGTTCATCTATCTGGATGGGAATCTTATCTGGAGTAAGATTGCAACATTCGTGATTATATGTATCACCTGTATTGGAACCAGGAATAAGAAGCATTTGGAGTTTGATGCAAGACGGCAGGTTCTCTATCCCCTTGTCAGTGGTGTAGGTATTACAATCCTGTCCGTTTGGCTGTTCGGCTATCGAATGGACATGCGGTTCTACATGATTCCGCTGAACATCTGGCTCTACATGGCAGCTACCATCCTTGGAACCATTCTAATTCATGTTGCACTTGATAATATCTCGAAGTTCCTAAAGGAAGGGCTTCTGAAAGACAGATTCAACTTCGAGAACGAATCATTCGAGCAGTGCCAGGAACTGATAGAGAATAAGTATAGCGTGAATATACCTATGCGCTATTACTACAAATCGAAGTTCCGTAAAGGATGGGTTAACATTGTGAATCCCTTCCGTGGCACTTGGGTTGTCGGTACTCCTGGATCTGGTAAGACCTTCAGCATCATAGAGCCGTTTATCCGTCAGCATAGTGCTAAGGGGTTTGCTATGGTAGTGTACGACTACAAGTTTCCTACACTTGCCCAGAAGCTATACTACCATTATCGCAAGAACCTTGCAGCCAATAAAAAGGCGGGCAGAGATTTCAAATTTAATATTATCAACTTCGTGGATGTGGAGTATTCACGCCGTGTAAACCCAATCCAACAGAAGTACATAGGCAATCTTGCTGCTGCCAGTGAAACAGCTGAGACATTGCTTGAATCTCTACAGAAGGGAAAGAAGGAAGGTGGTGGTGGCAGTGACCAGTTCTTCCAGACATCAGCTGTCAACTTCTTGGCTGCTTGCATTTATTTCTTCGTGTCTTACAAGAAGGTGCCATACGATAAGGATGGTAATCCCTTGATTGCAGAGATGACGGAAGAACCCAAAACACACAGACCGAAGCCAACAGGCCGTGTTTTCGACCATTCAGGCAGGGAGGTGGAACCAGCCTACTGGCTTGGCAAATACAGTGACATGCCTCATATCCTCTCTTTCCTCAATCAGGATTATAAAATAATCTTTGAGGTGTTAGAGACAGACCCAGAGGTTGCGCCACTTCTTGGGCCTTTCCAGACAGCCATGAAGAATAATGCGATGGAACAGTTGGAAGGTATGATTGGTACGCTGCGCGTCTATACTTCTCGTCTGGCCACCAAAGAATCTTATTGGATTTTTCACAAGGATGGTGATGATTTCGATTTGAAAGTCAGTGATCCTGCGAATCCAAGCTATCTTCTTATTGCCAATGACCCTGAAATGGAGAGCATTATTGGCGCATTGAACGCCCTTATCCTGAACAGATTGGTCACTCGTGTCAATACTGGTCAAGGAAAGAACATTCCTGTAAGCATCATCGTCGATGAGCTGCCTACGCTTTATTTCCATAAGATTGACCGTCTTATCGGTACTGCCCGAAGCAACAAGGTTAGTGTAGCTCTCGGCTTTCAGGAGCTTCCCCAGCTCGAATCTGACTATGGAAAGGTAGGAATGCAGAAGGTTATTACAACTGTAGGCAATGTCGTTTCCGGCTCTGCCCGTGCTAAGGAAACACTCGAATGGTTATCCAATGACATCTTTGGCAAGGTAGTTCAGCTGAAGAAAGGTGTGACCATTGATAGAGATAAGACATCCATCAACCTCAATGAGAATATGGATAGTCTTGTTCCTGCATCCAAGATTTCCGATATGCCTACAGGCTGGATTGCAGGTCAGACGGCTCGTGACTTCATTAAGACCAAGACTGGTCATAACGGCTCCATGAACATTCAGGAGTCTGCCGAGTTCCAGACCTCCAAGTTCTACTGCAAGACCGACTTCGACATGAAGGAGATACAGGCAGAAGAGGCAGATTATGAGAACTTCAAACTTCCCAAATTCTACAAATTCCCGTCAAAGGATGCCAAGGAGCGCATCTTATATCAGAACTTCTGCCAGGTTAATCTTGACGTAAAGAACATGATAGACGAAATCAATAAATTCAAGACCAAATGATTTTCAAAACAGTATTAACGACCTTATTCCTTACTCTTTGTCTGGGCATGGATGCCCAGGCTAATGAGTCACCCAAACAAGCATCCATCTTTGAGCTTCAACCCTTTGAGCGTGCCGTCTGCTGCATCAAATACTATGAGGGCATTCATCGAAAGAAGGATTACCCCTATGTTGGCTATGGCCATAAGCTCAGAGCTGGTGAGCATTATTCATCCAATATGTCCCTAAGAGAGGCTGATGCTCTCCTTCGCAAAGACCTGACGGAACTATGCACCATGTTTCAGCAGTATGGAAAAGACTCCCTCCTGCTCGCTGCACTGGCATACAATGTCGGGCCTTATAGGATTCTCGGTTACAGAAACAAGTACCCTAAAAGCACTTTGCTGAAGAAGATCGAGTCAGGGAACCGTGATTTTGAAGGGGACTATGTACAGTTCTGTCATTGGAAAGGTAGAAAAATACCGTCTATTGAGAGAAGACGCTATGCTGAATTGATGCTGCTTTACGTTCAATGATGTTTATATAAACAAAGACTTAGTACAAATTTTCAGCCCCGTCTCGTCATCACGACGCGGCGGGGCTTAGGTGCCTATAGGACTTTTGAACAAAAATTACTTTGTTTGTTTAACTAATCTTCTTTATTAATTGCTAACTGCTTTAATATTTGGAAGTCTATGTTCGGTCATCTTCTATCTCTATTATTGGTAGGATCGGCATTTTATGCTGTACCGACTTAGAGTTAATGACTTCATTCTCAAACTTAGCCCTTTCTTTATCAATATCGGGCATCCCTATACTTTTGTCATATTCAGAGGTGTTCATATTACTGAGTTTTTAGTTACTTTCTTCTTTCCTTTTTATTTCATACTTCGGGGGATTACCCTTGTGGATGAGGGCCATGATTTCGTGGATGTCCTCGTCGGTAAGGTCTTCTTCGCCAAAGCAGGAGTCATTAGCGAGCGTTAAATAGTTCGGGGTGAACAGACTGCGGATGATGCGGCGACGCTTCAGCCAGTGCCAAACATCCTCGAAGAACCAGCCGATGCGGGTCCAGAAGAAGGTGGTGATGCTGACGTAGATAATTGTAGCGATGAGCAGGATGATGGCTATCCCGAGGAGGATGAGTTCTGTGGTCATGCTGCTGTTTTCCTCGTTGGCGGCTTCCCTGTCCTTCGCTGCCATGAAGGCATCCACTTCTTGCCGCATGACAACGCCCAGGGTGTCTAAGACTGCTTTGTGGAGGTCGAAATAATACCGAACCTGTGCAGTGTCGAGTAGCGCACTGTACTTTTCGAGCGAGTCATTGTAGGCTTTCTCTTGCCGCTCCAACTCCATTGCGTGCTCACTCAGCTGCACCCTGTAGATGGTCTTCTCCGTTTTCTGACAACCGCACACAGCGATGAGGGCGATAATGATAGTGATGATTTTCCTTCTCATATTGCTTTATTTCTTTTTAGGATTCTTATTCCAGTGATACACTAAATGCGCCATGACGTAGTGCGGAAGGGAGCGATACCATGTCTCGGTGCGGCCCTGGGCGTTCACGGTGTACTGGGTGTTGCTGAGTTGGTGCAGCAGGTCGAAGGCTTCGATGCGGGCGATGAGCTTGCCTTTGAGGAAGGGCTGGCTGATGGAGGCATTCAGCACGAAGTCGTCGGTGTTCAGTTCGCTGCTGCCATAGCCGCGACGGCTGTACATATTGCCGTCGGCAGACAGCGTGGTGTTCAGTCGCGGCAGGGTGTAGCGGGCGGAGAGGCCGTATTGGAAGTCGGTGGCGTTCAGTGTCTCGAAGTCCTGCATCTTACCCTCTGAGTGCCGCCAGCGGATGTCGCCCGTGGCGCGGACGTTCAGCGCACCTTTATTATATTGTATGTAGGCCCCGTCGTGCAGGGTCAGGGTGTTGACGGCGTTCACATGGCTCTCGGTATCCCCTGCCAGCATAGAGTGGTCGAGCGAATGGTGATAGTTGGCATCGGTGATGTTCTGCCACGTCCAGAATCGCTTCTCGCCGATGAAGTTGGTTATTTGGAACTTGGCATTGGCGATGTACGTTCCGCTTACATTCTCCGGCTTGTAGGTATAGACACCGCTTGCAGGATTGTACATAACCGACTGCGACACGTCGCGATGATGGTAGTTGAACGAGGCCGAGGCGTTCCACTGCTTCTGGTTATGCCCGCTGCCACGGCTGAAATACTCCATTCCGGCACTGGTGCTGGCGTGGCCTTTCAGTCCCGGCGTGCCAAGTTTCACCACGAGCGGATTGCTGTCGTCGCGATAGTTGATCATGTCGTAGATGTTGGCGGTGGTCTCCGTATGGCTGATGTTAAGGTGAAGCTCATGGTTCTTTGCCGTCTTCCTGCCATACGACAGCCACGGCGTGACAAACAGCGTCGTGTTGGTGGCAAGCGTGTCGATGGAGCCTCGCTGATAGTCGAGACTGTGGCGGGTGAACGGCACTTGCAGGCCCAGCTGCCAGTTGGTACTCGATTTCTTGTCGGGCTGTAGTTCGTTGCGCGTATAAATACTGATTTCCGTCGTGTTCGTCAGCGAACGCAGTTTGCTGTCATAGCTGTTGTTCACGTCAGTTATAGCAGCCAGCGCATCCAATTGCGAGGCCAGCAGCAAAGTGTCGGGGTGGTAGAGATAGTCGTGGGTAGTGGTTCGTGACAGCCCCGTCCTGTTCTTGATTCTGAACTGCATCCTCTCCGTCAGCTTGCCGATATGGTCAAGGAAAAGTTCGCCTGCCGTCACCCGCTTGTCATAGTCGCCGACGTTGTAGCGTTGCTCAAACGACGGCGTTACATAGTTCCTCGTGTCGTAGTGGCTGGCATTCTCAGACTTGTCGTCGCTGTGTTCTACTTTGACAACGTATGTATAGCCCTTGATGTCGCCCAGCACCTGCATCATACCATTCCACGAAGTGCCCTCACTCATCCCTACGGTACGCATAGAGGCCGTGAGCGGAATTCCCGACGTTCCGTCGCCTACCCGTAGCCTTTCGCCAAATTGTTGGAACATGGAGTTGGACCTGCCATCGCGCTTCCATAGTTGAAGTCCGTGTTAATCATCATGTAGAAAGGAACATACATGGTAAAGATGTTCTCCAATGCAAGCTTCCAGTTGCTCGACTTGACTGTGCGCTCAGTGACGGATAGCGGATTGCTACCCATGAGAAATTGCTCACGGCTTTGGCGCATCTCCTGATTGTCGCTTGTAGAAACAAACTCCGTTCGGAACGTTTCTTGAATCATCTGGTCTCTTGATTGATAGTCAATCTCCGACCGTACACTGCGCGTGGTTATCAGCGACCTCGGTCTGCGGTCGGGCGTCCAGTTGCCAGTTTTGCCGATGTGCTGCGTCTCGTTCACGTTGTTGACATTGCCAAGCAGGGTGAAGCGATACAGGTCAGTGAAGCCCAGTCCGAACATACGCCCCAACCAGCGGCCATGCGTCCCCGCTGCCCCTTCCACATTCGCTATATATCCGCGCTGGTACTCCTGCTTCAGGTTGACGTCCATCACATATAGCTTCGGGCCATCGTCGCGCCCCAACACCTCGTCCCGCTTGTCCTTCTTGTTATACACCTTGATATGCTTCACCGTGTAGTAAGGCAGATTTTCCAAGAGTATCTGCTTGTTGCCGCCGAAGAATGAGCGAGAGTTCAGCAGCAGTTCGTCCACCTTCTTGCCGTTGACGAATATCTCGCCCCCGTCGTTCATCGTCACACCCGGCATCTGACGGATGAGGTCATCGAGCATCGAGCCGTCGGGCATGTTAAAGGCCGTGGCATCATAGATCAGCGTGTCGCCGCGATAGAACATCTTTACTTTCGTGGCCGTCACCACCACCTCATTGAGCGTGACGTGCCGCGCCCGTCGCATCTTGATGAGCGGCACTGCCAGTTCTTTCTCCGTAGTGTTCGTTACCGACACCTTCAGCCACTCCACATCGTAGCCCTGCAGTTCAGCCCGTATCAGGTAGTCATGCTGAATGGCCTTGACGGGTGCATAATAGGGGGCAATGATAATGTCGCCATTAACATCCTCAATTCTTTCAACACGGACGGAATCCAAGACACACGTCGTGCTGTCCGTCTCATAGACAGAAATCTTTGCCACGAGTGGCCTTTTCAGAAACACATCCTGCACTTGGCCCACAAGGGTAACGGTTTCTTGGGCCTGTGTTCCTATCGCCAGCACCAAGGCTATCATCATCACTAAAAACTTCTTCACTGTTTTATGGGGTTATTTACTTCTTCTTCGGATTCTTATTCCAGTGATACACTAAATGCGCCATGACGTAGTGCGGGAGGGAGCGGTACCATGTCTCGGTGCGACCCTGGGCGTTCACGGAGTATTGGGTGTTGCTGAGTTGGTGCAGCAGGTCGAAGGCTTCAATGCGGGCGATGAGCTTGCCCTTGAAGAACGGCTGGCTGATGGAGGCGTTCAGCACGAAGTCGTCGGTGTTCAGTTCGCTGCTGCCATAGCCGCGACGGCTGTACATGTTGCCGTCGGCAGATAGCGTGGTGTTTAGGCGCGGCAGGGTGTAGCGGGCGGAGAGGCCGTATTGGAAGTCGGTAGCGTTCAACGTCTCGAAGTCCTGCATCTTGCCCTCCGAGTGCCGCCAGCGGATGTCGCCCGTAGCGCGGATGTTCAGCGTACCTTTATTATATTGTATGTAGGCGCCGTCGTGCAGCGTCAGGGTGTTGACAATGTTCTCCTCGCTCGCCGTCATGCCCGTGAGCATGGCGTGGTCGATGGAGTGATGATAGCCTGCATCGGCGTTGGTCTGCCACGACCAGTAGCGGTTCTTGTCGATGGTGCGGCTGATGTCGAACACGCCCTTCAGCGTGTAGGCTCCGCTGACGTTCTGGGGACGGTAGGTATAGACGCCGCTTGCAGGGTCGTATGCCACCGACTGCGCCGTGCTGCGATGCTGGTAGTTGAGCGAGGTGCCGACGTGGAACGACTGCTGATGGCCGTGGGCGTTCTTGTCGAAGTAGTCGATGTTGGCATTCGTGGTCACGTTGCCCTTCAGGCCGGGATTGCCCTCGCGGACGATGAGCGGCTGGCTGTCGTCGCGCCATCCGATGCGGCTCATCAGCTGTGCGCTGCTGCGGTTGTGGCTTGCGCTGAGGCGGAGGTCGTGTTTGCCGTCCTTGCTCACCAGTCGGTACGAGGCCGAGGTGTTCAGGAATACGCTGTTTTGCGTGGCCACCGTGTCTATCGCGCCGCGCTCGTAGTCCAGCCGTTCGTGACGCACGGGCAGGCTCAGGGCAATGTTCCACCGCTGATACTCCATCGACATCGGCAGGTCGGGATAGGGCTTGCACTTGGCAGTCTGATACAACGACACGCGGGCAGAATTCTCAAACATGTGACTATGGCTGTCGTAGGAGTTCGAGGGGTCGGTAATGGCTGTCAGCATGTCTATCTCCGACGGCAGCAGCAGCGAGTCGGGGTGGTAGAGGTAGTCGTGCGTCTGTCTGTTCACAATCTGGGCCTGTTCTATAACGCTCAGCCTTACGTCCTTGCCGAGCGGCATCCCGTAGCCGAGGTTGACGAAGCCTCCTGTCTGGCGGTTGTAGATGTCGCTGGTGTTGTGCGTCAATTGCCTCGAATTCGAGGCGAATTGTTCCGTCTGGTAGCGGCTCGCTTGCTGGCTTTCGTCGTAGTCATGCGCAAACGTAAAGTGGTAATCCACGTGCTGCTTGTTCTTTCCCACGTTGACGGCACCGCCAATGTCGGCCTTCACATTCCAGACCTTGCCCTCGCTCATGCCTACTGCGCGTTTCGAGGCGGTCAGCGTGTCGTTCCACTGGTCGAACGACGAGTTGAACGAGCCGTCGCGTGTGGCGTAGTTAAATTCAAGTTCCGTACCCAGGTATAGCGGTTTCGATATGCTCAGCGTGTTGTGCAGCTTCACCTGACGATTGCCCGTGCGGTTCCGCATGGCCGACAGCGATAGCGGCGTACTGCCCGTGAGGAACTGCTCGTAGCGCTGGCGCATCTCCTGTTCGTCGGTGGTCGAGGTGTAGTCGGCGCTGAATGTCTCTTTCACCTTGTCGCCTCTCGTGTGGTAGTCTATCTCGGTAGCCGCGCTGCGTGTCGTCACCATCGACTGCGGCATTGAGGCGGGCGTCCAGTGGTCCGATTCGCCGATGTGTCGGCTCTCGTTCACATTGTTCACGTTGCCTAAGAGCGTCAGGCGCAGATGGTCGGTAAACCCGAGGGCAAAGGCACGGGCCAGCCATCTGTCTTCCGTTCCTAATGCCCCTTCAATATTCGCTATATATCCGCGTTGGTACTCCTGTTTCAGGTTCACGTCCATCACAAACTTCTTCGGGTCCACGTCGTAACCCAGTGCTTTGCTTTTGTCGCTCTGGCGGTCGTACACCTTGATGTCCTTCACCGTGTAGTAAGGCAGATTCTCCATCAGCACCTTCTTGTTGCCCTTCATGAACGAGCGCGAGCCGAGCATCAGTTCGTCCACCATGCGCCCGTTGACGAATATCTGCCCCGCCTCGTTCAGCGTCACGCCTGGCATTTGGCGTATCAGGTCGTCGAGCATCGACCCTTGCGGCAGTTTGAACGCCGTGGCATCATAGACGATGGTGTCGCCACGATAGAACATCTTTACACGGGTGGCTTTCACAACCACCTCACCCAAGTCCACCTCCCGCATCTTGCGCATTTCCAGCGTCGGCACTTCCACCTCCGTCTGCTTGCCGATGCTCACCCGCTGCCACACGTCGTCGTAACCCTTCAATCTGGCGTGTACCAACAGTTCCTTCGCGTCCGTCGTCACCTTGGTCGTGTATTTGGCAAACAGCGGTTTCAGGTCGCGGTTGTAGGCCGTGAATATGGCTGCCGAATCCACCACCACGCTGCTGTCGGCACGGCATATTGACACTTTGGCGTGGCTCAGCGGAATCTTCAGGAATCCGTCTTCCACGTTGCCCGATAGTTCTATTTCTCTCTGAGTCTGCGCCCCTGCCGCCACGGCAACGAGGGCGATGATGATGGTGATGATTTGTCTTTTCTTCATACTTTCTATATTTTGAGGTAGTTGTTTTCTTGAAGAACGTCCGCGAAGCGCATTGAGGGGGGCTTGTAACCGTTACAGAGCACCTGCGGAGCAGATTGAGGCGGTCTTGTAGCCTCGCAGAAGGGTCGCGGAGCGCATGGAGGGGGCTTTGTCATCGCGCAGAAGCGATGCGGAGCAGTCCGTGGCGGTCTTGTGGCCTCGCAGTAGCGTCGCGGAGCGCCCCGTGGCGCTACTGTTTGGGTACAGGAGGCTCGCGGAGCCGAAAGTGTGACTGCCTATCGGCTACACGAGCCTCGCGGAGTGCATCGCGTGACTACTCCGGCGTGACGGGCGTCACCTCGCCGCCGCCGTCGTCATCGCCACCCTCGTCGGGTTTCGGCTCAGGCTCCGGCTCGGGCTTGGGGTCGTCGCCAGAGGTCTTGCCGCTACTGATGTAGTAGAGCTTGGCGCGCTCCTCAATGCCGAAGAGGGTCTGGATGAGCTGCGTCAGTTCGGCGGTGGGCTGCAGCACGGCCAGGGCGTTGAGCACGTCGTAGGCCTGGCGGATGGCGGTGTCGGTCTGCTTGCGGGCCTCGGCCAGCTCGCCCTTCACCTTTGCGCTCTCGTTGTCCACGCGCACGGCCACGAGGTTGAGCACCTTCACGGCCTGCTGGCGGGCTTTTGCAATCCACGGCTCGATGCCGAGGGCGGCGAGGTCGTACTTGTCAGGCGTCTGCCACTCCTGCACCATGTTCACCGTCTTGCGGGCCTCGGCCTCGAAGCCGTCGTTGATCTGGAACTGGAAGTCCTTGAACACCTGCACGGCCACCTCGGCCTTGCGGCGCAGGGGCTCGGTCTCGGGCAGCATCGTCAGGGCGTTGAGCATGGCGCGGATGGTGCTCATGTACTGGTCCTCCAGCCTGTCCTCGCGCTTCAGGTCGTCGCTGGCGAAGTCCTTGCCGCTGAATCGCTTGAAGGCGATGTCCTCAGCCTGCCGTGCCGTGTGTACGGCTGTGGCGGCGTTGAGGAACATCGTGTTGTCGGTCTCGAAGGCCGCAAAGCGGTCGTCAATCTGTTGTGTCACGCCGTCGTGGTTGGCGTTCGACAGTCGAGCCAGATAGCTCGTCGTTAAAGTTTTCTGTGCCATAGTTGTTTCTTGTTTTGATGTGAATAAATTTGTTGTTTCTAAATGTTGATGTGTCGATGGCTCCGTCTATGGGAGCCGAGGTTTTGCAATGAGTCCTTTCTGTGCCTTGCACCGTTCTTTCTTTTTTGAGGGTTAAACAATCTGTTTACTATTCAAGCCGTTACTAAGAAAAACCTCCCCGCCGCCCGTCGCGAACAGGCAAGCGGGAAGGACACATCATAGAAACAACGTGTTTTATTTCTGCTCTTCTTGGTCGATGATTTGCAGGATTTCTTTGATCTCATCGTTACTGAGGTTCTCTTTTTTGAACAACGGGCCGTTGATGAGCGAGAAACGTTCTGGACTCGTCAGCCAGTGGAATACGTTGCGGATGAATTGGAGTAGTTTCATATCGTTTTGTGGTTTTTATTATCTTACAGTGTCTTTATTCTCGTACGCAAGCGAGTCTGTTTCTTCAGACAGTAGAGGTATCACCTTCACCAACTTCATCCGTGCTGAGTTGCAATCGTCGTCGGCATAGACGGTGAGGTAGAACTTGCCTGGTGTCTGGCTGGGCGATATGGCCTGAATCCAGCGGTCGTAGCGATAGGTGTCCACAAGGTTGCCGTCCCAGTCTAACACGAGGATATAGGACGGGAAGGTGTGGTAGTCGTATCCAAACAGTTTGCCGCAATAGACCAGATAGATGTGCTTGTCGTTGGCTGCCGAGCAGAGGAAGGCATGCAGCTGGCTACCTGCGCCGACCACCCGCTGCGTCTGGTCGAAGGTGGCACTGATTCCCCTGCCTGTTTCTCCACGACTGTGCCTCTGATGCATCGTGGTCTGCGGCTTTCCGATATGTATCTTCTGGAGGTCGTCGGACTGAAGCGTCAGGCTGTGGACGAGTCGTAAAGAGTCGTCGTAGAACTCCACAAGCGGCTGGCGGTGGGAGACGAAGCAGATGCGCTCGCATGACTCATTGTAGTGGATGTCAGCCCCAGTGTTGACATCGGCCACTTGGTAGGTGACAGGCTCGTGTGGGTTAAGGCAGCGGCCATTTCTGAAGTGGAGCAGTCGCGGCACGTCGTTATGTATGCCAGCCTCGTCGTCGGAAAAGCATTGCGGATTCTCGACCAGCAAGCCGTCGCGGAACGGAGCGATGGCCACGCCGCGCTCCTCAACGCCCGAGACGGACAGCCGCAGCTCGTCGGCAGGAGGCAGGGGCTGCCGAAGGGGGATGGTGCAATAGCGGCCAGTGTAGTAGCAGTCGCTGACAAACAGTTTGTCGCCCGCAATATGGATGCGACAAGCCACCATCTCGTCGGTGTCGGAGCCACGCGGGATGTAGTTGGCCAGACGGCGCAAAGGATTGCCCCTGTCATAGAGCGAAATGATGGGTTCGCCATACACCTGTTCGCTGTGGCTGACGATGAGAAGGCTGTCCTGATAGACAAGCATCGTGTTGGCATCCGTGATGAGGGCAAACCGTTGGTCTGTGCTATCCACCACCAGCACGGTGGCACTGTCTAAGACGGCTTGGTCGATAACGGTAGTCCTGATGCCGTCGGGCGATGTCTTGTTGGCATCGGCACACGACGCGGCTGCGAATGAAATCACAACGGCAATAATCTTCAATACGCTCTTCATTGTCTTTTTTTAGGTTGTTTGTTGAACTTATATGATACACTCAGCATGGCATATCGTCCGAGGACGTTCTGCCAGGTCTCGGTGCGACCGTAGGCGTTGACGGTGCGGGTGACGGCATCGAGCTGCTTCAGAATGTCGTAGGCGGAGAGGCGCAGTAGCAGACGGTCGTTCATCAGTCCGCGAGAGAGCGATGCCCCCACCACGAAGCGGTCGGTATTCATGGACGAATCGTTGTAACCTCGACGGGTATAGACCTTCGCATCGGCTGTCAGTTCAATCTTGAAGGGCAGTCGGGTGTGGCCTTCTGCTCCGTAGGTGATGTTGAAGAAGTTGAATGGCTGGAAGCCCACTTCGTCCGAGGTGATGTGAGCATATTCGGTATTGGCTCCCACTTCGATGCGCGTATGCGACTGCTCGTAGGACACATGAAGCGATGCCGACGGCATGAAAGTATTGACCGTGCGCTTGTGGTTGACGAACTCCGTGGAGGTGGAGTATGTGGCTTGGGCTGTGGCGTTGGCGTAGAAGCGGCGTTTCTTCGTGAACGGTGTGCGGTAGTTCACCATTCCGCTTACGGCATTGCGTCCGTGCATGTTCATCAGGCTCACGGTCTGTATGCCTGTCGCGGTGTCATACTGAATGGCACGGGCTATCTGTCGCGGCTGCGTACTGGCGGCGATGGATGCCTGGAACATCTTGCGCGAGCGGAAATCCATGTTGCGGTAGAACAATGATACGCTGTGTGTCATCATACCCCGTATGTCGGCATTGCCGCCCAGACTGACGATGAGCGGGTTGGCGTTGTCGCTGTAGGGGATGAAGTCGGTCATGGACGGGGCTTGCTGTTTCATGTCATACTCAAACTGGAGCAGCCACACGTTGGGCTTTTCATAACCGATGCGCAACTGTGGCTCGACGAAGGCAAACCGCTTGGTCAGGCACGTATCGATGACGTTGCGCTGGTAGTCGAGCTGGTGGCGTTCCATCCGCAGCAAGGCATTGGCAGATAGATTGAGCCGACGGCCGGACTTCAACTGCCGGAAGAGGCTGAGCTTCAAGTTCGGTGTACCCGTGAGCGTGCGCTGGGTGGAATGGTAGGAGTTGATGACATCCAGCGTCTGCAAGGTCTGGCTCACCGAGTCGCTTACCAGATAGAGCATACGGGGCGCACGGTTGTATTTCATGTCGAGCGTAAGTGACGGTGTGAGCGTGAGCATCCATCCGGCCACATCGTTCCACGTCACGGGACAATCCACCGCGAATGTCCCGTTGGCCGTGCGTAGCGGAGCGGTTCCCTGTGTGTGGCGTTCGATGTCGGGAGTCTCAGCCGACTGGAAGAAGCGCACGTTGTTGAGTTCTCCTGTCCTGGTGCGTCCGTCGGCAAAGTTTCCGCTGAGACTGAGGTGCAGCACGTCGCCCAGCTCAGACAGTTTGAACGAGGCACTGGCATCCATACCGCCCGTCCATAGATGGCCGTTCATGTGCCGCTGGATGGCTTGGGTGGAAATGAGGTACGGCTGCTGAGAGAAAGGACGGTCGGACATGAAAAAGATGCTGTCGATGACTGTGCCCATCCTTTCGTCTATGGGATTGGAAAGTTCTGCCAGCCATGAAGCGGCATCCGAGCGGTTGTCGGTATATTCCACCTTCGGCTTCAGTGTCATGTGGAATCCGCTGCCCGGACGTTTCAGTTCCAGCGTGTGGCGCGTGACAACGTGCGTGGACTTCTTCTTGTCCTGTGCCCGCAAGCGCGAGTAGGTGTCGCCAGTGGTCAGGAAGCGTTCAGACGACTGCCGCGTCTGTATGTCCTGACTGTTGTAGTCCACCGAGATCTCGCCCTCGTAGGTGAAACGGCGTTGGCGGTCGTCGATGGTGTGCATCAGTCCTGCCGAGGTGTAGTCCGACGGCACGGTGAGGTTGTACTGGCTGCTCCACTGCCCCGACGTGCCGGGCGTGGAGGCATCGTTGGTGTTGTTGCTGTTGAGATAGGCCACCGAGCGCGTGTAGTTCGAGAAGCGCAGGCCGAACAGCTTGGCACGGTAGCGGCTGTCGGTGCCCATGCCCACGTCGGCATTCACCGACCAGCCAAACGAATAGATGCGCTTCAGTCCCACGTCCATCACCAGTTCCTTCTCGCGGTTGTTCAGTCGCTGTATGCCCAGGGCTACATCGCTGTCCGATTCGCGCCGATAGACCTTCACCTTGTCAACCATATAGGCTGGCAGGTTGTCGAGCGCAATCTTGGGATTGCCACGGAAGAAGTTCCTGCCGTTGACGAGCAGGTTATCCACGAACTCGCCGTTCACGTAGATTCGCCCGCCTTTCAGTTCGACGCCCGGCAACTGACGCACCAGCGCATCGAGCATCGAGCCGTTAGCCAGTTCAAAGGCATCGGCGTTATAGACAACGGTGTCGCCACGCATTACCATCTTAATCTTGGAGGCGGTCACCACCACTTCACCCAGGTTTCTGCCCTCTATATAATCATCGGCAGTAGTCTTGGGCCTCTTGCGCAGTTTCACAGGGTCGAGGGTGATACGCGGGCGGCGATGGCGGCTGAAATTCAGTTTGACACGACGCGAAACAGGCTGATAGCGCACGTGGGAGTAGCTGACGATGTAGTCGCCACTTGCAGACAGGTCAATACGCCAGCCCCAGCCAGCGTTGTAAGTGCTCCCCACGACGCTGGTGCTGTCTGCATTCCAGACTTCCACTAAGCAGCTGTCAACGGCCTCGCCCGTGAAGCTGTCAACCACCGAGCCTGACAAGCGGAACATCTGCTGCTGTGCCGATGCCTGAGAAGCACTCAAGAGCAGGAATAGAATCATCGAGAATGTTTTCTTCATTTTGTTATCACATTTGGTTTTATAAAGTTTGTATAGCCTCCAGAAAAGGCATAGCAAGGACTGGATGCGGAAAAATCCGCATCGAAAACAAAGATTTCCATAAGAATGACAGCTTAGAAGTCCTCTATCTCCTTAGGTGAAAGACGAGGATGCCCTGTTTGTCTTTATAGCTCCATTTTGCAGTTCCTTCTCCGTCTGGTTGATGGATAATTTCGTATGATACAATGTCGAGCGACTTATAATTGATAGCTTCTTCTCGGGTTGCTTCACGGTCGTCAATATAGATGTAGCCTACAGGAAATTCCAAAGGCAGGTCAGCGGAAGGCTCACCCTCGCTTGAGAACCCGACGATGCGCCCACTGTCGTCCGTGACGACATGCAAGGAGACCGGTTCGTTCACGGTCTTGGCATTCATAGCCAGTGCTACGCCTATAACAGGCAGGAGATACAACAGTTTGAGCCGTGACCAACGGGACGAACGACCACGGTACATCATGGCAAAGCGTTTCTTCACGGCTCCACGACGTAGCGTGTTCATGATGGGCAGAATCTGTGTCTGTACTGCTTTGCGTACCAGCAGATGTTCGTAGTCTTCCAGCGTCACGCCGCTTTGCAATACAGCCTCGTCTGCCTGAAACTCATGTACATCCACCAAATCTTGCCGCAACATCCAGGCGAAGGGCAGACACCATAGTAGGTGGCACGTGAGGTCGCAAAGAATCACGTCCCACGAATGCTTCATCCTCACGTGTGCCAGTTCGTGTCGAAGTACAGTCTCAGCGTTCTGCATCAGATCAATGGGACCGATAAAAATCCAGTGCATCCAGCTGCTGGGCTGTTTGATTCTCATGTCCAGCATAAGATGTACATCTTTCGGAACTATCGGATGAGATATGCGACGGCTACGACGTATGACACGCATCAGAGTCAGTAAACGGAACATGTAAACTGCGAGTGCGGCGGCAATACCTATTATATATATGTATGCCAGATAGCGCACCCAAAGACCCGATACGGCATTCTCGCTTGTAGCGAGCGTGGCATCAGCATTATTCGCATCAGTCGACAGGCTCATCAGCGGCTCCTCAATTCTTGTAAGCACTGCATCCATAGCCGTCGGTTCGTCTGTATGCAGCGGCACAAGCGGCAGGAGCGGACTCACCACAAGGATTGCCAGCAATACGGAACGGTTCACTCGGTGAAACGTTTCGCGTTGGAGCAAGAGTCTGTAGAGCGAGTAGAGCAGCGTCAGTGTCACCGCCCACCGGATGGCATAGATAATGAATGTAGCCATGCGTCAGCCCTCCTTACGCTTTAGGTCGGCAAGATATTGAAGCAAATCTGCCTCGGTTACCTTTTCCTCCTGCATCAGTGCCGACACTACACTCATATACGAGTCACTGAAGAAGCGATTGATAACACTTGACAACCTCCCTCTTCCGTATGCCTGTTTGTCCACGATAGGCCGATAGACAAAGCCACGCCCCTTCGGTTCATGCGTCAGGTAACCTTTCTTCTCCAGTGCCTGAAACACCTGGGCAATGGCATTTGCGCTGGGCTGAGGTTCGGGATAGAGCGATGAAACATCCTTTGGGGCGCACTGGCCAAGTTGCCAAATCAGCTCCATCACTTCTTCTTCTTTGCTTGTAAGTTTTTCCATAATTCAACTATTTTAAGATGCGTATTAACAATGTTTTCTATTGATTTCGATGCAAAGATAGACTTTTCTTTTGATTTGACCAAACAATTTAACGTTTATTTAACAGAAATAATTGTTGAAATATAATTTTTGAAGAGATTTTGTATTATTCTATCCCAAATATCAGGTTAAACTATTTATTTTATGAAGAAGATGCTTTTATATTTTTGTTATTTGAGTAGATTCATATATTCGTATTCAATTTGTTTCTCCGCTGTGCCTCCAGCGAACCTCTCCTGCTCTGTATGTAGCGACGCTGAGCGTGTAGCGATGCGCTCCTGCCCTGTAAGTAGGGCCGCTGAGGGCTTGGAGGGGGCTTCGGAGCCTGTAGGCGGGTGCCTCTGAGGGCGTAGGGGCGCTACTTATCGGTGCGGAGAGGCCGTCTGAGCGCGTGCCCGCTGCAGCGAAACAAACGGGGAGGCACGCTCATAGGAACTGGCGTGTGTGGTGTATCAACTTGCCGCTTTCGGACTGCAAAATAACAAAAAAAGGCGTAAAAAACAACTCGGCGAAGCCCGAAAACGGGTCGCCGAGGGTGCAACTCTAAAACTAGTTTTAGAAATTCAAGAAATTTTTGGCTCAGTTGAGCGTCTTTTGAGCCAAAAGTATGATGGGAAGACTGTTTGGCTTTATGTCTTTCCGAATGTAATCTCCTTGCGGAGTTTGCTCAGGTAGATGGGCGTGATGTTGAGGAACGAGGCGATGTCCTTCAGCGAGAGCATCTGCACCACCTGCGGACAGCGGTCGATGAGCCGACGGTAGCGATTGCGGGCAGTGTAGCGGTAGTGGTCGAGGTCGCGCCCATAGACCATCTTGAACAGGTTCTTGAGTATCTTCACGTCCATCTTCGCCATCTTCGGGTCGTTGTCGAACAGCGCCTGCAGCTCCTGTCCGCTGATGACGCGCACCTCGCACGGCATGTCCGCCTCGATGCTCACCTCCGACACGTCGCCGTCGAGGCAATAGGGGAAGTCGGACACGAACTCGCCCTCGAAGGCGAAGCCCGTGCAGTAGTCCTTGCCCTCCTCGTCGTTGTGAACCATGTACTTGAAGCAGCCCCGCTCCACGAAGGCCACCCACTGTGCCGGCTCGCCCGCCTCCTCCAGCGTCTCGCCCCGCTCCATCACGCGCCGCTCCCCATGCTCCATGCAGTACTCCCGCAGAAACTCCAAATCGAGTCCCTCCTTGTAGGTGTTGAAGTGCTTGTTCTGTTGGTGTGTCATAATGCTCTTTTCTACTTTTATTGCCATAACGGCTCGTTCTCCCATCCACGGGGGAAGCCCATGGCTGAGGTATCAATGGCTGGATAGTTGGCAAGAAGCGCATCGATCTTGGCTTTCATGTCATTATTGGGAGAAATGATGTTTAGGAAATACTTGATGATGCAAAGACTGAAATAGGCTTTACGTTGGTTGACTGGAATTGTAATCCAAGGTTGGGTCAATCTCCGCTGAGTAAGCACTTGCAATGCAAATGTGCGATTCCATACGCGGGCGTGATGACCGCAATTATTTCGTGCAACCGTAATGATGGTCATCCATGAATTGAATACAGGTATGCCTAACGAGAACTCTTGGGCTATCTTCTTTCGGATCTGATTGCTCTTGATGTTGTCGTATATCTTGGTCAAAACGCCTAAGGGAAGTATCTCGACCAACATCCAAGAGGGAGGATATGTGTCTGAATAGGTGTTGCGGAAATGCTCAATAAAATCCTCTCGCGACTTTGCCAATTCTGCATCTATGAGCTGTTTTGTCTTTGCAAAGGTGTGGGCATCATAGAAACATGATGG
Source organism: uncultured Prevotellaceae bacterium (assembly GCA_947168395.1). GTDB lineage: Bacteria > Bacteroidota > Bacteroidia > Bacteroidales > Bacteroidaceae > Prevotella. Next base: position 21,043 of record CAMVLT010000054.1, read on the forward strand.
GTCGGTCATCCAGAACGGATTACCTGTCTCACGGCTTGTGATGTTGACAATGGCACTACGGACAGCTATCTCAATCTTCTCAATCTCGTTGAACATCAACAGCCGCAGATGACGGTCAAAGCGGTACATGTCCAAGGCTTGATTGAACGTGGCACCGGGCTTTAATACATGATTCTCCTTCGGTGTTGTCAGAAGTGGATAGAGGTAAGCGCTAAATCTATAATAACCGATATGACGAAGATAGTTCTCCGTTCGTGTTGCATTCTCAATGAACAGTCCACGAGATTGCAACAGCGTTACCAGTTGTGCTGGTGACGAATATGTTTTTGAATATCGTGCCATAAAAAAAATAAAACGACCCGCCGATTTAAGCATTGTAAAGAGGCTTGGCGGGTTCTCGTGGTGCAAAATTACTGCTTTTTTCTGAGATGGCCAAACAATTTGCGAGGAAATGCTCATTTTAAGCGCATTTTTACATCTTTTTTGCAGTTTTTGCTTCAAAATTAAAAGAAAACCTCCCCGATGTCCGCTGCAGCGAAACAAACGAGGAGGCACGCTCATAGGAAATGGCTTTTATCTTTTGCGTTATTAAAGCATTTCCTAATTAAAAAAACGCCCCGCCCTGGTTCGCTGGTCTTCGGGAAGCGTGGCGGGTTCTGTTGGTGCAAAGATACGGCTTTTATTCGGATTGGCCAAACATTGTGATAAAATGTTTGTTTGAGAGCACATTTTTATGTCTTTTTTGCAGTTTTTTCTTAAACTAGTTTTAGAGTTGCACCATTTACGGGCTGTTTGTGGGTTTCTTCGAACTCGTTTTGGCTTTGCCAGTTGTACCTTTGTGCCTTTTTGATGGGAATAGTCCCAAATAACCATCAAATCAATTACAACAATGAAACGATTATCATTGATTGCGTCGGCTCTGGCTGTGCTGGGGCTGACGGCGTGTGAGAAAACGCTCGTGGATGACATTGAGGATGTCGGAAACGGGCAAGTGAAGAACTCGGTGCTACAGGTGCGGACGCGCTCTGGCGGCAGTTCAGGCGACGCTGCAACGGTTGCGTACCCTGTGACGGTGTATGTGTTTCAAGGTGATGAATGCCGGGCTGTGCAGACCATCGGCGACGAAGGGCAGGCACTGAACATTCCACTTACGGAGGGGACGTACTCGGTGTATGCCATTGGAGGTGCTTCGGATGACAATTATGTTCTGCCAGATGCTTCGGATGCTTTGACAAGTTCGGCGATTGCGCTTCGCGAGGGGCATGAGCGCAGTGACTTGATGGCAGCATCGGCCACGGCGGCACTTGTAGATGGTGGCACGAACACCGTCACGCTGGGTATGACGAGGAAGACGATGCTCATTCAGGACGTGACTATCAAGAAGATTCCAACGGCGGCAACGGCGGTGAGTGTTACGATAGCACCGCTTTGGCAAGCCCTCAACGTAAGTGGTACATATAGCACAACTAACGGCAGTAGCACCATTGCGTTGACAAAGCAGGAGGACGGGCGAACGTGGAAGAATGCCGCCAGTGTCTATCTGCTGCCACCATGCAGTCAGCCCGCCAGCGTGAGTGTAAACATCACTATTGGTGGCACGACGAAGACCTACACCTATTCGTGTAGCGACCAGTTGGAAGCTGGGTATATAATCAACATTGACGGTACTTACACCGAGGCGGTAGGCGTTAACCTGACTGGCACCATCACGGGAGCAACGTGGCTCGGAGAAAGGACGATTAGCTTTGAGTTTGACGAGAACGGCAGTAGTGTGGTTGATGATGGCAATGGCGGTGATAATGGGAATAACGACACCCCGGACGATACAGAAGACTTCCCTTCCGTCGGCTCCATCTATCAAGGCTGTTATGTGTTAGTCTCGACCATTGCCGATGATGGCCAGTCGGCTGAGTTGACGCTGCTCTCGCCTAACGAAACGACGATAGGCAAGGCTTATAATGATGCCAGTTTCATAGGCCATCCCGAAGTCCTCGAAGCCCTCATTGACGAGAAACTGGCCGAGGCAGACGTGGATGGCATCAGCGATTGGCGTTTGCCCACCTACGACGTACTTAATTCAATCTACGCCTCACTTGATGCTATCAACGAGGCTTTTGAATCCGATGTAAGCGCCAGTGGGAAATACCTCTATGATGCCAGCGGCACCGTTCTCTTTCGTATTCTCTCCCAGACCACAGCGGACGGGTTCGACAACTTTGGTGCAACAGCTCGCATTCGTCCCGTCACAACAGTTTCTATAACTAAAGACTGAGCCATCATGAAAAAGTACTTGTTAATCGCTCTCGCCCTGCTGGTAGCAGCGTGCGAGAAGCCTGTCTTCGACGAGGACATTGTATCTATGAAGGAGGCAAACGTCATCCTACACATGACGCAGTATGAGCAGGAATCGTTTGGAACCCGTGCTGCCACCGACATCACGGAATTGTGCAGTCGCCTGAATGTAGCCATCTTCGACGCTGACGGCACTAAAGTCAAAACGGTAGCGCAGAAAGAAGGAGATGCCAGCTACGGCACCGTCGCCCTGACACTCGCTGCCGGGACATACCAACTTGTGGTCATCGCCCACAATGGTGAAGGCTCTGCCACGATTACCTCGACGGAAAAGGTGACGTTCCCCAACAACAAAGTGACGGACACATTCTACTACTACGGCGACCTGATTGTGACCTCAGAAGTGCAGTCCTACGACCTCACGCTGACCCGTGCCGTTGCCATGTTCCGCTTGGTGCTAACCGACGAGGACATCCCGTCCACAGTGACAAAGTTCAAGTTCTACTACACTGGTGGCTCCTCCACTTTCAGCCCCTCGGCTGGCTATGGCTGCGTCAATTCCAAACAAACTGAAATCCGTACCGTCACCGACGGTGTAACTACTTTCGACATCTTCACCCTGCCCCACACCGAGGACGACGTGCTGACGAAACTCACCGTCACCGCCCTCGATGCCAACGACAACACCGTGAAGGAGCGCATCTTCGAGAACATCCCCGTCACTCGCAACCAGATTACCCGCTACACAGGCAGTTTTTTCGGTAATGGCGGCAATGGCCAGACCTCCAACGGCACCTTCCGCCTCACCGCCGATCCCGACTGGGACAGCGTGAACGGCTACACGTTCTAACGAATCCTAATCCTCTATCTACTTCGAGAGCCGAGGCTCACCGCCCCGGCTCTCGTTGTAACTATTCTCTCTTCTACCCCCTTCATTATTATTCTCTACAAACCATCCTTTTATCATTGTATTTAGAATAAATCTGTCATACATGAACTTTTAACAGAACGAATATATTCCAAAAGAATGGTCGGGTCAAATGCCTTGCCATCCTTTTTTGTTGTCAGATGCAGATGTTCACCAGTTGATGCTCCAGTATTGCCAGTTAATCCCAATGGCTCTCCAGCATGGAGGTAGTCATTGGTCTTTACGTATTGTTCTGACAGATGGCAATAGCTGACCGTGTAATTAGCCGTCTGTACTGTCACGTATTTCCCAGAACGGCTGTCATATCCTACCCTAAGCACCTTGCCTGGCAGCATCGACAGGACATCCTCATGTCGTGCATGAAGGTCAATGCCGTTGTGCATGATATACTTATGATACACAGGGTGCATCCTCATTCCGAACTTTGAATTTATCTGTATCTTCTTCAGAGGAAAGGACACACTGAGGTACGTCCTCAGTCTCT
>CAMVLT010000055.1 GCA_947168395.1 uncultured Prevotellaceae bacterium
AGGCGGTGATAACCGCGAAAGCCAACGACGGAAGCGGGAAAACTGCAAAATGTGTAGTGACCGTCAAGGCCGCAACCGTATCCGTAACCTCCGTTACACTGAACAAGACAACGGCAGAACTGGAAGTCGGCAAAACGCTGACGCTGACGGCAACAGTAGCTCCGTCGAACGCCACGAACAAGGCTCTAACATGGAGTTCAAGCAACACGTCAGTAGCCACGGTGGACGGTAACGGAAAGGTAACGGCTGTTTCAGCCGGCAAGGCCACGATAACCGCCAAGGCCAAGGACGGGAGTAACAAGAGTGCCACATGCGCTGTAACCGTCAAGGCCGCGACCGTATCCGTGACCTCCGTTACATTGAACAAAACAACGGCAGAACTTGAAGTCGGCAAGACCCTCACGCTGACGGCTACGGTAGCACCTTCGAACGCCACGAACAAGACTTTGGAGTGGAGTTCAAGCAACAAGTCAATTGCTTCGGTGGACGGTAACGGAAAGGTGACGGCAGTTTCAGCCGGAAAGGCCACGATAACGGCCAGGGCCAAGGACGGGAGTAACAAGAGTGCCACCTGTGCCATAACCGTCAAGGCTGCCACCGTATCTGTGACCTCCGTTACACTGAACAAGACAACGGCAGAACTTGAAGTTGGCAAGACCCTCACGCTGACGGCTACGGTAGCACCGTCGAACGCCACGAACAAGGCTCTAACATGGAGTTCAAGCAATACGTCAGTAGCTACGGTGGACGGAAACGGAAAGGTGACGGCAGTTGCAGCAGGCAATGCTACGATAACGGCAAAGGCCAAGGACGGGAGCAACAAGAGTGCTACCTGTGCCGTGACCGTCAAGGCACCCGTGACAGATCCAAATATCAGTTTTGTTTCCGTTTCTTGTGACAATACCAATTTAACTGACTTGACACCAAATGACAATCTTAAATTCCACGCTGTATTTAAGAATTCAGGGAAAACCTACAATGTTTCTACATATCTTGGAATCATGAATAAAGAAAAGACGAAGATTTTGTATCAAAGCAGTACTGATACGAGAGAATTCCCGTCGAATGGACAAGTGGCAATCGATTATAATTATTCTCTGAAAGATGTGGCTGAAGGCGATTATTACGCAACAGTTTTTTACTCCAGAAATTGGGGAGATGGAAAGGGGGTTTATTCTGGTAATTATCTCATAGAAATTAAAGTGAAAAATCCTGTGATTTCCGTAACCTCTGTAACTATGAGCAAGACATCGGCAGAACTTGAAGTCGGCAAAACGCTGACACTGACGGCAACGGTTGCTCCGTCAAACGCCACGAACAAGGCACTGACGTGGAGTTCAAGTAATACCTCGGTTGCCACGGTGGACGGTAACGGAAAGGTGACGGCAGTAGCAGCCGGAAAGGCCACGATAACCGCCAAGGCCAAGGACGGCAGCAACAAGAGTGCCACCTGTACCGTTACTGTCAAGGCCGCGACCGTATCTGTGACTTCCGTTACATTGAACAAGACAACGGCAGAACTAGAAGTCGGCGGAACCCTCACACTGACGGCAACAGTTGGTCCCTCGAATGCGACGAACAAGGCTCTAACTTGGAACTCAAGTAATACCTCAATTGCTACGGTGGACGCAAACGGAAAAGTGACGGCAGTTGCTGCTGGAAAGGCTACGATAACCGTTAAAGCAACGGACGGCAGCAACAAGAGTGCTACTTGTGTTATTACCGTTAAGGATTCATCTACGCCAACTGATATTTCAAAGTACTCCAACATTATCTACCCTGAGGCAATAACAGTATCGCCTGAAAGCGAAGCAGACTTGACTGTCAAGATGAAAAATGCCACTGATAATAGTATCATGGGATTCCAGTTCGACCTTGCATTGCCGACAGGAGTCAGTGTGGCAAAGGATGAAGACGGCTTCTACCAGATAGAGTTGAGTGGCGACCGCACCACCAGCAGGAAGCATACAGTGGCTACATCTTTACAGAGCAATGGTGCTATTCGTGTGGTCTGCTACTCCAATAACAACAATACGTTCAGCGGGAAAGATGGTGCAGTCTTAAATGTCAAGCTTAAAGTGGATAAAGGTATTGCCATCGGCGAATATCCAATATACCTACGAGATGTTGTTATGACTACGCCTACCATGAACAACTATACCATCTCAGCAGTTGTTTCGAAGCTGACAGTTGAAGACTACAAGAAGGGTGACGTCAACGGTGACAAGACGGTCAACGTGGTGGATGTCGCTGGTGTGGTAAACCTGATTCTCGGCAACAACATCACAGGCCTGAACAAGAAGGCAGCAGACATCAACGGCGACAACATCGTCAATGTCGTAGATGTGGCAGGTGTGGTGAATATCATCTTGGGCCAGCCAGCCAATTCAAGAGCCATTCTCCTCGCTCCGTCTGCCAATAAGACCTCGCTTTATATAGATGACATAGACCTCGTACCTGGCGAAACGAAGGAAGTCAAGGTAAACCTCAATAACCCTGGCGATGCGTTTACCGGGTGCCAGTTCGACCTCTATCTGCCCAAGGGTATCAGTATAGTCGAAGAGGACGGTTATGCGTTAGTAGATATTGGTAGCCGCAGCAACTCGCGCAAGCATACCGTTTCTACATCGTCACAGCCAGACGGCGCTACTCGTGTGGTGTGCTATTCGAACAATAATAATACATTTAGTGGTGAACAGGGAGATATTCTGACAGTGACTTTGCATGTAGCTAACAATGCTGTAGCAGGTAACTACAATCTAAGGATTGGCAACATTACACTGTCACGTACTGATGTTACTGGTCTTACACTTGATGACTACAGTGCTCGTGTAAGTATTATTCCTACGGGAATCAATAACGCATGGGCTGAGAGTATTTCGAATAGTCCTGTCTATACCGTCTCCGGCCAAAGATTGAAGAAGCCGCGCAAGGGTATCAATATCATTGACGGTCGGAAAGTGATTGTGAAGTGATGCGCCGCTGGCAGAACTGTGGTGTCAGTCGGGACTCTCACCATCAGGCGGGACGGGTCTTCGCATAGCGAAGCGGCATAGCCGAGCACTCGTGATCATTTCTACAAGCATGGCCGGAGCAAGGATTTGCATTGCTCCGGCCATATTATGTTCGTCCGACATGGGCATAATCTAACGGGGGCAAGTCCTCAGTGTGGCCTAATAACGGTAACTGCTGTCTGCGTTTGCATGGGAAAAGTGACGCCCTGCGGTGTTCACTTCCTACTCGATGGATGCGTAATGTGTGGTAACGGCCTGAATGATGCAGTCGGGCACCATACCTGTTATTGATTTGCCTTGACGGACGCGGCGACGAATGTCGGTGCTTGAGATGTCAAGCAGGTCGGCTTCCACTATCTGGACGTTGGGTGGTAGGGGGGATGAAATGATGTCGCTGCCACGACGGGGATAGACCACCAACGGGTAGTTACGGAGAATATCGTCGGCATGATACCAACGTGAAAAGTGCTGCCAGTTGTCGCCACCAATCATCAGCACGAACTGGCGGTCAGGGTAGTCACGGCGAAGAGATTGAAGCGTATTCCACGTATAAGAAGGCCGCGGCAGATGGAATTCATAGTCACTAACCGTAATGTGCGGTTCATCCTCAACGGCCTGTAGGGCTATCCGTAACCGTAGTTCATCAGCCAAGAGTCCCGCCTGCTGCTTCAAGGGATTCTGAGGCGATACCATCAGCCACACTTCATCAAGTTCCGCAGCCTCACGGATATAGCGTGCCAAAGTAATGTGCCCGTTGTGAATGGGGTTGAACGAGCCGCCAAAGATGCCCGTCTTAATCATCGTTGGAGTGAAGTGACACAAATTCGGAAACGATTTTCAAAGCCTCTTGCTTGGCCGTATCCAAATCGTCGTTGACAATAATGCGGTCAAACTGAGAAGCAAACGTCAGTTCATATTCGGCCTTAGCCAACCGTTCCTCTATTGCCTCGGCTGTATCTGTGCCACGTCCCGTCAGCCGACGACGCAATTCCTCAACAGACGGCGGCTGGATAAACAGGCTCAAGACCTCGTCACCATAGTATTTTTTGATATTAATTCCGCCCTTCACATCAACATCGAATACAACATTCTGTCCAGCCTCTTGCTGCCGTTCCACTTGAGCTTTGAGCGTACCGTAGAAACGGTCGTTATACACTTCTTCATATTCCAGGAACTCGTCGCCAGCAATCTTAGCCTTAAACTCTTCTGGCGTCAAGAAGAAATACTCAACTCCGTTCTGCTCAGTTCCACGTGGCGGACGGGAAGTGCAGGAGATGGAGAAATAGAGCTTTAACTCAGGATGCTCCTCCATCAACCAATTCACAATCGTTGACTTGCCGCTGCCCGAGGGGGCAGAGAAAACAATAAGCCTACCTTTCATCTTATAATGCATTAAGAACCTGTTCCTTGATCTGTTCTAACTCGTCCTTCATCTGCACCACAATGTTCTGCATCTCTGCCTGATTCGACTTCGAGCCAGTGGTGTTGATTTCACGTCCCATTTCCTGTGCAATGAATCCGAGTTTCTTACCCTGTCCGGCAGGTTCGGCCATCGTCTCGCGGAAGTACTTCAGGTGATTAGCCAAACGCTGTTTTTCCTCGCTGATGTCCAGTTTCTCTATGTAGTAGATAAGTTCCTGCTCCAGCCGGTTCTTGTCGTACTCTACTCCAGGAATCTGCTGTAGTCCGTCCGTAATGCGCTGACGTATTTTCTCTACGCGGCCTTTCTCCCAAGGTTCTATCTCGGCCAATAGCTGGGCAATATTGTCAATCTTCTCCGTAAACTTCTTCTGCAATGCGGCGCCCTCTTGTGTACGGAAGCTGACCAGCGCGTCGAGGGCTTCAGTGATACCCTTCCTGGCAACAACCCATTCTTCGTTGCTCAGCACCTCCAGCTCGGTCTTGGTCAATACGTCAGGCATACGCATCAAGGTGTACAACGGGTCCTCCGTCATGGGAATGCCTGTTTTCGCAGCAATGTCCTTCATCTGGCGATAGTAGTTCTCCACCAATGCCGCATTGATGGGTGTAGCGTCAACGGTCGTATCTTTCTCAATCCACAGGCTGAAATCCACCTTGCCGCGCACTACCGCTGCCGCCACCATCTGCCTGATTTCCATTTCCTTCTCACGATAGATGGGGGCGATGCGTGTTTGTAAGTCCAGCTGTTTCGAGTTCAGCGACTTCACTTCAACATTGATTTTCTTCTCTTTGTACACTACGACAGCCTTGCCGTAGCCCGTCATTGATTGTATCATATTCTTACTTCTTCTATTCTTCACTATTTCCGTCCGAAGTCGGCAGGCACTTCACCCCATTTCTGGGTATCCCACTTCACAATGGGGTTCTGGTAGTTGTGCGTGTTCAGCCAAGTCTCGGCGCGTGCTATGATTTGGTAGAGGTGCTCGGTCTGGGGTGTACGCACTAACTGTGTTTTGCACTTGCGCTTCTTCACCCACAGAATGGCGTTGTACGAATCCGAGTAAATGGTCTTCGTGTGCAGTCCCTGATTCCAGCAGAGTGCCAAGGCATGGACAATAGCCAGAAACTCGCCGATGTTGTTGGTGCCATGCATGGGGCCAAAGTGGAACACTCGATAGCCCGTCTGCAGGTCTATGGCCTGATACTCCATCGGCCCAGGATTGCCAGAGCAGGCCGCATCTACAGCCCATGCATCAGCAGTCACCTCCATCGGCAACGGAAGTACTGTGTCGTGTCTATAGTCGGGAGGATTCTGCATCACATTCTCTCAGGCACTTCGATGCCAAGCAGTCCCATGCCCGTCTTGATGATTTTCGCCACATTCTTAGCCAGCATGAGACGGACGGCCTTCTTCTGCTCGTCAGGCTCATTGAGGATGGAGTAGTCATGGTAGAACTGGTTGAACACCTTCGTCAGCTCGTAGCAGTAGTTGGCAATGCCACTGGGTGAGTAATCCTTGCCTGCCTGCTCCACAACGGCGCCAAACTCGTTCATCTTCTGGATTAGCTCCACTTCCTTAGGACTTATGGGGCCCGTAAGACTCACAGGACTCATGGTCCCTTGTACAGCCTTGCGGAGAATTGAGCGGATTCGGGCATGAGTGTACTGGATGAAAGGTCCCGTATTGCCGTTGAAATCAATCGACTCCTCGGGGTTGAACAGCATGTTCTTGCGGGCATCCACTTTCAGGATGAAATATTTCAAGGCTCCCATACCTACGATGCGGGCAATCTCATGACGCTCATCTTCTGTCATGTCGTCAAATTTACCCAGTTCCATCGAGGTTTTGTAGGCATCTTCCACCATCAGTTCCATCAGGTCATCGGCATCCACCACCGTTCCCTCTCTCGACTTCATCTTGCCATTGGGCAGTTCCACCATACCGTAGCTGAAGTGTGTCAATTCCTTACCCCACTTGAATCCTAGTCGGTCGAGCAGTATAGAGAGCACCTGGAAATGGTAGTTCTGCTCGTTGCCCACCACGTAAATCATCTTATCAATAGGGAAGTCTTCGTAACGCATCTCAGCCGTACCAATGTCCTGCGTCATATAGACACTTGTGCCATCGCTGCGGAGCAGCAACTTCTGGTCCAGGCCCTCGTTAGTTAGGTCTGCCCATACACTGCCATCCTCGTGGCGTTCGAACAGTCCCTTTTCCAAGCCTTCCTCCACCTTGGCCTTACCCTTCAGGTAAGTCTGCGACTCGTAGTATATCTTGTCGAACCCAACGCCCATCTTCTTGTAGGTCTCGTCAAATCCGGCATACACCCATGCGTTCATCTTCTCCCACAAGGCTCGAACCTCAGGGTCGCCCTGCTCCCATTTCACCAACATCTCATGGGCTTCCTTGATGAGAGGTGCTTCCTGCTTGGCTTTCTCCTCGTCCATGCCCTGTGCCACCAACTGCTTCACTTCCTCACGGTAGTGCTTATCAAAGGCCACATAGTAGTCGCCTATCAAGTGGTCGCCCTTCTTGCCGCTACTTTCGGGAGTCTCGCCGTTACCGTATTTCAGCCATGCCAACATCGACTTACAAATATGGATGCCGCGGTCATTGACAATATTTGTCTTCACCACACGGTTCCCGTTTGCCTCCATAATCTGAGCCAGCGACCACCCCAAGAGGTTATTGCGTACATGTCCGAGATGCAGGGGTTTGTTGGTGTTGGGCGATGAATATTCTATCATCACCAGCTTGCTGTCATTGGTGGCTTGTTTGGTGCCGAAATGCTCATCTTCATCGATGGCCTTTAGCAGACTGAGCCATGCACCGTCGCCGATGCTCAAGTTCAGGAAACCTTTCACCACGTTGTATTTCTCCACCGCCTGACAGTGTTCAACCAAGTACTGTCCTATCTCATTGGCTGTCTGTTCAGGACTTTTCCTGGCCGCTTTCACAAAGGGGAAAACCACCAATGTCAGGTTACCCTCAAATTCGCTCCTCGTCTTTTGCAGCTGCAGCATCTTGTCCGTAGCGTCCATACCATAGAGCGCCTTCACGGCTTCACCCGCAGCCTTGCTAATCAATGCTTCAATATTCATCTTTTATACCTTATTTTATAATTGCGATGCAAAGGTACGAAAAAAATGCAGGTCAGCCAAGCTTTCCGGCATTTATTTGTCAGCGTAGTTCTAATGCCTTATTTTCGGCTTGTTCCATCATTTCGCGTTCACCTGGTCCTTTGTCGTTGATACCGCAGAGGTGGAGAATGCCGTGAATGATGACACGATGCAGCTCCTCATCGTACTCCTTACGGAACTTCTGGGCATTGGTGCGCACAGTGTCAAGCGAAATGACGAGGTCTCCGTTAAGAATGTCGCCCTCGTTGTAATCAAAGGTGATGATATCAGTATAGTAGTCGTGGCCAAGGTATTCTTGATTCACCTGGAGAATGTGTTCGTCATCGCAGAACAGATAGCCCACCTCTCCCACCTTTTTATGATAGGTAGCGGCTACACGGCGAATCCAGGCTGTGGTCTCGCGACGCTTGATAGCAGGCATCTTGACGTTTTCAGTATTATAGGTAATCATAGTGCTTTATTGAGGTTTCGGCAGGTATGGGCTGACATCCACGCCAAAGTGGCTCAACTCACGAAGAGCACTGGACGAGATGCTGGCCAACTGTGGTTCCGTATAGAGCAGGATAGTCTCAATGCCACCCAGACGGCGATTGAAGTCGGCTTGCCACTGCTCGTACTCAAAATCACTCACTGAGCGGACTCCTTTAACGATGAATTGTGCGCCCTCACTCTTGGCAAAGTCCATAGCCAATCCATAGAAAGTCTTCACCTCAATGGCAGGCTGGTCACGATAGAGAGCGGCTATCGCTGCTAATCGTTCTTGTGCAGGCCGCATGTTGGGCTTATTCACATTATCACCTACCACCCCTATAACCAGCCGGTCGAAGAGTGGCAAGGCGCGGCGTACGATAGAATCATGCCCAACGGTAAATGGGTCAAAAGTGCCCACAAATATTCCTGTTCTCATATTTTGTGGGCAAAGTTACGAAAAAAACGTGGGAAGTACAAAAAATCTGGTTACTTTTTCGCTTTTCCCTCGTTGAAAATGTCTTCAGACAGCTCCTTGAAGAAGTCGTGCTCCAAAATAATACAGATTTTCTGTAATAGTCCTGTGCTGATTTCCTTTCGACTGAAGATGTTGTAGACGTTGGTGCGCTCGCAGTCGATTTCTCTTGCAAGCCATGTTACTGGTTTGTGCTTCTGTGAAAGCACCTCTCTGATTCGTTGTCCGATGTGCATAAAACTAATCGTTGTTAAATTGATTCATAGCTCTGTTACGTTCTCATCGTATATTAGCATCTATTGCGGTACAAATATACGAATAATTACGTTAAGTCTATTATTATTTTAGTGAAAATAAATTAAATCAAGCAAATGTGTAGAAGATAATTTTATTTATCTAATGTTCTGTGACACAATTATTTGTACAAGCGCTCAATCAAACAAATTCGGTTCCATGATATTGCCTGTATATGGGTTCCGACCGAAATGGCGATAAGCCAATTCTGTGACCATGCGCCCGCGGGGGGTACGCTTGATGAAACCTTCCATAATGAGGAACGGCTCATAGACCTCCTCCACGGTACCTGCATCCTCACCGATAGCAGTAGCAATAGTGGTTAGTCCGACAGGACCTCCACGGAACTTGTCGATGATGGTAAGCAGTATCCTGTTGTCTATCTCGTCGAGTCCGTACTGGTCGATGTTCAGTGCCGTCAGTGCAATCTTCGTAATCTTTGTATCGATGCGACCGTCACCTTTTACCTGAGCAAAGTCACGAACCCTTCTAAGCAGGGCATTTGCAATACGGGGCGTACCACGACTTCGGCCAGCAATCTCCAAGGCAGCATCCTCGGTAATAGGCACACCTAATATATTACTTGAACGCTCGATGATACGCTGCAGCGTCTCGGGCTGGTAGTACTCCAGGTGCATATTGATGCCAAAACGGGCACGGAGGGGTGCTGTCAGCAGTCCACTGCGAGTCGTGGCACCCACCAAAGTAAAGGGATTCAGGTCAATCTGTATCGAACGAGCAGAGGGTCCTTTATCAATCATGATGTCAATACGGTAGTCTTCCATTGCCGAGTACAGGTATTCCTCGACAACGGGTGACAACCGATGGATTTCATCGATAAACAACACATCATTCTTTTCGAGCGATGTGAGGATACCAGCTAAGTCGCCCGGCTTGTCAAGCACGGGACCGCTAGTAATCTTGAAACCTACCCCCAACTCGTTGGCAATGATATTCGAGAGCGTCGTCTTACCCAGTCCGGGAGGACCGTGCAGCAGCGTATGGTCTAACGGTTCACCACGATATTTGGCAGCCTCGACAAAGACTTCCAGGTTCTCCACAATCTTCTGCTGACCGCTGAAGTCACGGAAACTCAACGGTCGCAGCGCATTCTCGAAGTCCTTTTCACCTCCACCGTAACGCTCCTCTCTAATGTCAAAATCTTCGTTCATTGTAAAATTTTGGTGCAAAGATAGTCATTTTTCCAAATAAAATGCGTATCTTTGTACACAAAAAACCTAAAATAAGCAATGAAAACAAACTTACTGACTATTTTGGCACTGCTCTGTGCCGCTTCTGGAGGAGCTCAAACCCGACAGGAAATGACGTTAAATGAAGGTTGGCAATTCTCACGCGACGGCCATTCCTGGCAGACCGTCAGTGTGCCTCACGACTGGGCCATAAGCGGACCATTCGACAAAAAGTGGGACTTGCAGGTGGTGGCCATTGAGCAGAACGGCGAAACGCAGGCCACAGAAAAAAGCGGACGTTCGGGAGCCCTACCTTGGATTGGCGAGGGGCATTACAAGCAATTATTTACGATTCCATCGGATTTTTCCGGGCACGCCGAATTGGTGTTCGATGGTGCTATGGCCGAGCCGACAGTCAAAGTGAACGGCCGGAAAGCAGGCTACTGGGCCTACGGATACAATACGTTTCGCGTAGATGTTACACCTTTTATAATAAAAGGGCAGAACTCACTGGAGGTAGACTTGCAAAATTTGGAAGAGAGTTCACGCTGGTATCCTGGCGCAGGCATCTACCGCCCTGTGAAACTCGTTTTGACCGGCAAACAGCATCTTGACCGTTGGGGATGTTACTTCCGAACACTCAGCATCGAGGCCGACAAGGCAGAGGTGGAGGTGACAGCCACTGCCGAAGGAGGCAACGCTATCGAGGTGAGCATCCTTGACAACAAAGGGCAGACCTTGGCATCTGCCCACAACGACATAGAGAAAGGTGGACCGACATGTACCACGATGGAGGTTGCAAACCCACAGCTTTGGTCACCTGAGCATCCCTATCTCTACACTCTTCGTGTGCAGTTGATGGACAATGGTAAAGTTGTCGATGAAATCTACGAAAAAGTAGGCATCCGCACCATCAGCGTCAACCGCGATAAAGGTTTCCAGCTTAACGGCCATACACGTAAGCTAAAGGGGGTTTGCCTGCACCACGACCTCGGCCCATTGGGTGCCGCCGTCAACAAAGCAGCCCTCATCCGTCAGGTTAAGATATTAAAGGAAATGGGCTGCGATGCCATCCGAACTGCCCATAACATGCCGAGTCAGTTACAGATGGAAGTCTGCGACTCGTTAGGCATGATGGTCATGGCTGAGTCATTCGATATGTGGATCTATCCTAAGTGCAAGAATGGCTACGCCCGCTTCTTCCGTGAGTGGGCCGACAAGGACATCACCAATCTTGTACTGGCCAATCGCAACCATCCCAGTATTGTGATGTGGTCGATAGGCAACGAGATTCCCGAACAGGGCAGTGAGGAAGGTCGCCAGATTGCCGTCCGCTTACAAAATCTCTGCCATCAGCTCGACCCCTCTCGTCCTGTAACTCAGGGTATGGACCGAGCTGAGGCAGCCTTGAAAAGTGGCATGGCGCAGGCGATGGATGTCCCAGGCTTTAACTATCGCGTACATAAATATCAGAAGAACTACGATCAGCTGCCGCAGGGTTTCCTCTTAGGCTCTGAGACAGCCTCAACTGTCTCGTCGCGTGGTTTCTACCGTTTTCCGGTGGAGCCAAATGGCAAGGGAATTGTCCACAAAGACGGTCAGTGTTCCAGCTACGATGTAGAATGGTGCTCATGGAGCAACCTGCCCGACGACGATTGGGTCTGGCAGGATGACAAAGACTGGGTCATCGGCGAGTTCGTGTGGACGGGCTTCGACTATTTAGGCGAGCCGACCCCATACGACGAATATTGGCCCAGCCGCAGCAGCTACTTCGGCATTTGCGACCTGGCAGGACTGCCCAAGGACCGGTATTTTCTCTACCGTTCCAAGTGGAACACACAGCAACACACCATCCACCTGTTGCCACATTGGACATGGCCTGACCGCAAGGGAAAGGTAACACCCGTCTACTGTTACACCGACTACCCGGAGGCTGAGCTTTTCGTCAACAACAAGAGCCAGGGACGCATCAAGAAGAACACCGCTGAACGGCTCGACCGTTACCGCCTGCGCTGGAACAACGTCAAGTATGAACCAGGTGAACTGCGTGTCGTAGTTTACGATGAAATGGGCAAAAATTGCGGTGAACATACCATCCGCACCGCCGGCAAGCCCGCCAAGCTTATGCTTGACGCTTGGACACAGTCTTCCCAAATGAATCAACCCGTGCTTTCCGCCAACGGCGAAGACTTGGCCTTCGTCACCGTCTCGCTTGTCGATGAAAACGGCACGCTCATCCCTGATGCTGCCGACCAACTGACATTCGAAGTAGAAGGTTCCGGAACCTTCCGTGCCGTTTGCAACGGCGATGCCAAAAGCCTTGAGCCATTCACGGAGCCGACGATGAAACTGTTCAATGGTCAGCTTGTCGTTGTGGTACAGGCCGCCAAACTGTCAGGTAACCTGACCCTCAAGGTCAGCGATGCTGGCCATAAGTTAACCGAGCAAATAATCATCCCCGTTAAATAACCAATATGATGAAAACAATTCCTTCCATTGTTGCAACACTTGCATTTGCCTTGTCGGCAACAGCCAGCACCACCCTCCCCCTCAAGGGAAAGTTAGTAAAACCGAATGATAGCCATATCCAGTATGTGGGACGCATAGTAACCAGCAATCCCGACAGCTATCGTTTCTCTTATCCAGGAACATCGATGACCCTGGCTTTCGAGGGCACACAGCTGAAGATGAAGGCCAAGCCGGGCAGCGGCTACTTCATGGTACAAATCGACCAAGCCGAACCCTTTAAAGTGGCCTTCCGTGGTGAACGCGACTCTGTAGTCACACTGGCTACGGCACTGCCTATGGCACGGCATACGGCCCGTGTGATGTACTGCATCGAGGGCTATGAGTACCATCCTGAGTTCCGGGGGTTCATCTTGGGCTGTGAGGGACGTGTCGTTGATGCACCGGCTCTGTCAGGCCGCCGTATAGAGTTTATTGGCAATAGCATCACCTGCGGATATGGCAACGAGAGCACCGACCCTGCCGACCACTTCGAGTTTGAGACAGAAAACCACTATTATTCCTATGCCCAACTCGTCACCAGAGCCCTACAGGCTGAGACCTACATCGTGGCTCGAAGCGGCATCGGTGCTTATCGCAACTATGGCGGACCAAAGACAGGAACACCCGAATGGGACATGCCGTCACAGTATGAATACACCCTCTATGCTGACCATTCAGAACGTTGGGACTTCGCCCGCTTCCGACCTGACGTGGTTTGCATCAACCTGGGCACCAACGACTTGTCAACCAACAACTACGACACGAAGCTCCTTAAGCAGGGCTACAAAAAGTTGTTGGGACAGGTTCGCTCGAACAACCCTCAGGCCAAGATAGTATTCCTCTGTGGCTCCATGCTGAAAGGCAAGGAACTGGAAATCTGCAAGACTATACTCAATGAGGTGACCGACGAGGCCCACAAGGCTGGCGACAGCCAGATTTACCGTTTCGACTTCACGCCGCAGGACGGCGCCCTAAAGCATGGCGCCGACTGGCATCCTTCTCTGTGGCAGCATGAGAAGATGGCGGCCGAACTGACCGCCTATCTTCGCACGCTTATGCAATGGTTCTGATATTATCGGATAACTTTTCTTACTGAGTTGTCGGCATAGCGGACAATGTTCAGTCCCTTCTGCGACTGGTTGCAACTACGGCCGTCGAGCCTATAGATGGACTCTATCTGACCAATGTAAGAGGGAGTGATGGACGTTGTAGTGGTGGCTGTAGCCTTCGGGCTAAGGCCACCATATTCGTTGACAGCCTGCACCTGCCACTGGTCACCGGCTGTGTAGCCGCCGAAGGAGGTGTCCTTGGTGAAGCCGGCCACCACGCCGTTCTTCGTCACCACATAGCAGATGGCATAGGGCACGGGCTGCCATGTCAGCTTGCCATTGCTGACACTAACCGTAGGAGCGTCACAAGCCTCGCAGAGCATGTCGGGCTGCCAGTTGTCATCACCACCCATCACATTCTTGACAGTGTACTGTGCAGCCTCTTCGTCGGTTAGGTAGTTCTTGGCCTTTTTCTCCACACGCTGGCCATTCTGCTCATTCCAGTAGGTGTCCTGGCGCTGGCTGAGGTCTAAGGGATTGCCGTTGGCATCGACGGTGTTGTAGTCAGCCCATAGCACGGGCAGTCCGCCCATGTGTTCGTACCAGCCCTTAGCAGGGATGTTGACAAAAGTCTGTGTGTTGATGAAGACGGTCTTCGGCGAGTTGTGCCAAGGACGTCCCAGCCATACATCGGTAACGTTAACGCCCTTGCGGGGACGAATGACGTTGTTCATGAAGACATAGCCCCACTTCACGTCGGCAGCATGGCTGGGTGCCACGATGTAGCCACCCGACGGACGGTTGATTTCCAAAGTGTCGCCGTCCAGATAGACGTTGCCGCTATTGTAGATGAAGTCGACGGCACCCTCGATGACCGAGTTCTTGATGTAGTGGCGGTTGTTCGAGGTCGAGGTGGTAATCCAGGTGTCCTGATAGCTGAGCAGGGCAACGTTGTTCAGGGCCACTCGGTCGGCCTGTGTGTTCAGGGCCAGGGCCTGCGGACCAGCCTGCTTCTCATGTCCCCACTGATTCTCGAGGGTGATGCTCTCGAAGAAGGTGTTCTTGCCCTTGACGACCACCGTTGCGCCGGGGTCGACGCTGTAGGCATTGTCGCCACCCGAGAGGCGGCTGTCGAGCACCACGGTCTTGTCGCGGTCTTGTCCGATGATGTGCAGATAGGGCTTCGTGGCGGGAATGTCGATGTGCTCGTGGTACTGTCCGTTCTTGACGAAGATGAGCCAGGGCTTGGCACGACCAACGGGAGCAGCGTCGATGGCACCCTGCAGCGTGGTATAGTCGCCACTGCCGTCCTGTGCCACTACGGCGTCGTATAAGCGGGCTTCGGGCTGGCTGCGCTGCATGGTGGTGAAGCTGATGTTAATGGCTGCCACAGCCTTGCCGCTGCGCGAGGTGAGCACGCCCTCAGGCATAGTGAAGCTGTAGGTGGTGTTGTACTTCAAACCGCTGTACTTGAAGACGGCACTCTTGCCGCTGATGATGGGGACTATCTCCTCGCCGTCGAGCGTGGCGGTGCCTGTGCCCGCCTTGATTTTCTTGTCGAAGTTAAGGATGATGCTGCCGTTGCGCGACACGCCGTTGGCGTTCTGCTCAGGATTGCTCGAGACCAGTATGGCCTGCTCGTCGGCCAGCGAACCGGCATCGGCCGTTATGAAGATGTTGCCGATGCAGAGGCCATCGTAGTCGGTATCGGCTCCTACGAGTCCAGAGTCCTTGTCGCCCATCCAGCGGATGTACACCTTGTCCTGCTCACCGGCCTCGGCAGGTAACGCAAACTCACCGTCGGTCCAGCCGCTGGCCAACTGCGGGAACTCGCCGAACTTCACATAGTTCGTACCGTCGACGGAGTACTCCACATCGAACTTCTTGTACGTGTTGTAGCTGACGCCCATGCCGTTGGAGAGCTTCAGGTTGGTGTAGCCTTTCGACGAGAACGAGATTTCGAAGTACCAGCCCTCGGAGCGCAGTTTCCAGACGCGGGCACCGGAGCGCCCGTTCTCGAAGCCGTTGGTGATGCCGCGGGTGAGCCATCCGGCTGTCGTGCCGTCAGGCTTGCGCAACGACAGCATGCCGGCGTTCTCGGTGTCGGCCATGTAGTCGGCGGCACGGTTGCTGCCGGGCTGGTCGTAGTAGAGATCCCAGCCCACGATATAGTCCACGGCTGAGAAGTTGGCCGTCAGGCTCTGGTCTGCATTCATCTTCACGATGCGCTCGGCGTCGGTCGAGTTGTCCTCCCAGCCCGTGAAGGTCAGTATCTTGTTGTTCTGGGCGGTCAGCTTCACCTCGGTGCCCTCTTCATACATGCGCTTGCCGTCAATCATCGTGCCGACAGGCGTAATCTGTACCAGATTGTCGCGGGCACCCTCTGTCAACGTAACGTTCAGGGCGTAGGTGTTGCTCTTGTTGAAGATGGCCTTCAGCGTGGTATCGTCGGCGATGTTAAACCGATAGGGGTTCTCTGTCGACACCTTCCTGCCATCAGCATCGACCCAAGCTGCGAAATGGTAGCCAAAATTCTCGGCAACTGTCAGCAGCACCTCGTCGCCCTCATCGAAGACGTTGGCACTGGGCGTAACGGTCAGCGTGCCGGCATTCTCGTCATCGACAGTGACGGTGAAGCGGCATTGGCGGGTGTCCTGAGGACTTCCCAACAGGGTTCCCTCGACGACAATGTCGCCGAAGCCCACCTGCTTGGTGTTGCCAAGGCTATAGAGATTGAGACGCAGTCCACAAAGCCCGTCGCTGCCGTTGGCGCCTTTGACGGTTTGGCTGACCTCAGTCACGTTGGGTGTCTTGTTGTTGCGGTTGGGTATCAGCCCCGAGGCAATGGCCGTGATGCTGCCGTCGGAGGCTACCCAGGAGGCATCAACCTTACCGCCGTCTGTGCCGTAGCGGGTCATGTTGAAGGAAATCCTGGTCGGCGTGAATATCATACCCTTCTTGGGAATGAAGTAGAAGTTGACGGCGTTATCTTCGTTGGCGGAATTGTCCTGCTGGGCTGGCTGCACCAATGTCTGCTGGTTGACGCTCCCCGTGCCTTTATAGGTTAGCGACGAGCCGAGTTCCACGTAGCTGGTCTTGAAGTAGACTCCCATTTTCTCGTCGGGACCGAAGGTTGCCGTCTGTCCTTCGCGTCCCTCATGGAAAGGGAAACTCACCGTAGCAGGCTCGTTCTCCAGCGCTGTGCCACTCTCGGCGATGCCACTGATACAAACATCGGCCAGGCAAATTGTCTTACCGGTGGCATCGCTGTTGTACCACGGATAAATCCTCACTTCGAGCTTTTGTCCGCTTTCAAGGGTCACTACCGGCTGTGCCTTCACTTCGTACATGGTGTTGCCAGCCATTGATGTGGGGGCGAAAATGGTGCTTCTTGTCTGAAAGCCATCGGTACTATAGTAGATGTGGCACATCATGCCGCTGCCGCCGGCACCACCGACATACATGGAAATGTTATTCACTTTCAGCGTCTGGTCTTTCGGGGCCTGTACACCAAAACTGATATAGCGTCCGGGATCGTCGTCCTCGGCCTTCGTCCAGCTTTCGCCCACGATGACATTTCGTTGTGTCTTGCGGTTGGCATCGTCAGTAGCTCCTTCCGGCCATGTGGTGCCGTCGGCCTTCAGGGCGGCGTAGTTCTTCACCAACATACTGCTCCACTGCTCGTCAAGCACCGTTACGCCACCTTCCGCTATACACTTGTCATCAGCCAGCAATGGCCAGAAAGCCCGGAACGGAGCCCCACCTTCCAACTCTACAGCTTGGGCCTTGACGGGTATTTCAATACTCTTCTCGCCTAACGAGACGATGACCTTGCCGTTGAATTCACCAGCGTTGGTCAGAGCTACACGTGCATAGATGTTCTGTACGAGCGTACCATTCTTATAGTCAATCTGAACGGTGGACGCCCAGTTGTTCTTGTCGGCCGATACTTCCACGCCTTCTGTGGCCGAAACCTTGATAGTTCCCTCGGCAGGCGACAGTCCGAAGCCGTTGATGGTGAGTTCCTTGGTCAGCGTCTGCCCTTTGTAGGCTTCACCCATTTCGGCTGTCGTAGGCGACACCGAGAGGTCCACTGGCACAGCAATGTTGTCGCTTAGGATGCCCTGCTCCTTCATCAACTGTGCACAGAGGCGGGCCACGAGCAGGGCGCCTGTCGTATTGAAGTGGGTAGAGCCTTGTCCATCGAACAGCTGCTCGTGGCATTTGGCATCACCGTAGCTCTCATAGAGTTCGGCGGTGGCCTCCGTCAGGTTCACGAAGGGCACGCCCTTCTCCTTGGCCAGCTGCTCCATGTGGTAAGTGTAGTCCATCAGGTGGTCGTTGGCAGGCACGCTCTGTTTCTCCAGTATGCCATCAGCCGTCAGCTTCGAGAACGAGTCGCCCAGGTCGTGACGACCGTTGCGCCTGATTTTGCCTCCTGAGAAGTAGCTGCGGCAGGCGGCTCCAACCAGCACGGGGTGGGCACCCAGAGCCTTCACCTCGTCTACAATTTTGCCCAACCACGCCTTGTAGGTGGTCGACGGTGTGGTGCCTCGGGTGTCGAGGGCGGCTGCCTCAGTCGTCATGCCTTTGCTGATATAGTAGTTGTAGACTTCGTCGCGGTCCATGCCCGAAATCTTCTCGTCGTTGTGCGCAAACTGTATCAGCACATAGTCGCCAGCCTCGACTTTTGGTTTGGCCGCTTGCCACAATTCATTGTAGCCGCCCCGGGAGTCACGCCCGCCTTTGGCATAGTTAACAGAAGTCCAACCGTCCGTCAGGAACATTCCGAAATACATCCCCCACCCTCGGGTGACGGTGGCTGATTCATCGTAAGGTGCCATCGTTGAGTCACCTAACGTGTGCACTTTTTTGGCATTGACAGCTGCTAAGCAGAGCGTCAGGGCCAAGGCAATCATAGTTAGTAATTTGGCTTTCATTTGTAAATTAGTTTTTAGTTCATTAAACTTTACGGCTGCAAAATTAGGGCTTTTCACCGATGGAATGGGGTGAAATTTGCATCAAAGAGGGGGAAAAATGCGTCAAATTGTGTTTTTATAGTCTGTAGGAGACATTCCTATGCTCTGTTTGAAACAACGGCTGAAGTATTTCGGATCGCTGAAACCGCAGGAATAGGCCACCTCGGCAACCGTCTTTGTTGTCTGCCGCAGCAATTGGCAGGCATGCTTGATGCGGGCTTCACGCAACAGGTCTTGGGGCGTAATGCCCATCGTCTGCTTCAGCTTGCGCTGCAGTCCCGAACGGCTGGTGGCAGCAGCGGCAGCCATGTCACCGACACTGGCATCACCGTTGCCGATATTTTCCTCGATAAAGGCCATGATACGCCGCATCATGGCATCGTCCTCCTGTTTCATCTGGGGCACACAGGACTGTTCATTCGGAGAATTCGTACTCTCTGCCGCATTGTTGAGCAGCGCAAGATAGGCTTCCAACGTCTCATGTTGCTTCCGTTTGATGCCCCTTATATATAAATAGGTATAGGCAACTATGCCAACAACGAGAAGTCCCATAAGCAGGAAGAGCAAGGTAGCCCAGGGCGTTTCCCAAAAGGTGGGACGGCAGATGATAGTAATCATGCGGACATTCTGTGTCCATTGTCCGTCGGCATTGGTCGAACGTAGAGCCAACAGGTAGGTGCCTGGCTTCAGGTCGAGTAGCGTGACGGCATGCTCATGACCCAGGTTGTTCCATGTGGCAGTATCGTTACCCATACGAAACTGGTAACGGATGGCTTCGGGGGCGGCATAATCGAGGGCGGCGAAGCGGATGGTCAGACTGCGTTCCGAAGGCGACAGCAATAAGGTGTCACAAGCATTATTGGCATAGCTCTGAGTTCCGCCTTGTATGGAAATACCCGTGATGACCAAGGGTGGTTGGTAGCCGCTCTTCCGTGCGGCACGTTGCTCTAAGGTGAAAGCTCCCTCCGTAGTGGCAAAGAGCCATCGACCGTCAGCCAACGTCAGAGGACGGGCTTCGCTGAAACGGTAAGAACGGTGGAAGAAGCGGTGGCCGAAGCTCTGCGACAGCCCACTACGGGTATCCAATAAGATGAACTGTGTCTGACTGGTGATTAGCAGATGCCCATCAGGTTGCGTGCAGACAGAAAGAGTCATGTCGTTGGGCAGGTGCCCCGACAGGATGTCGTAATTGCGGAAACTGAGGGTATCCGCCCACAGGTCGGTGGTGAGCAGTTGGCAAATGCCATCGGTCTCGGTACTCACATAGAGGTACCCCTGCTGATCTTCCGCTATGTCCATCGTGGCATTACAGCTGAGACTGGTGGGTCGCAACGGCTCTTTAACGTGACGGCGAAATTGGCATTGGGACAGTTCACGGCCAAGTTTACCAACAACAAGCCCCTCGGTGGTCGCCGCAACCAAATAGTCAGTAGCGCCATCCTTTCCTTCCACCAGATGGATGAAGCGCACATTCTGGCAGGCATCAGAAGGATAGTTGCCTAAATGGCCAACCACTTTGGGATGTTCCTCCCGGCAATTCTGCACACAGCAGATGCCACCGCCCAACGTGGCAATCCAGAGCAAATCACGATGCCAGTCAGGCTTGATGTCATAGACCCCATGACCGCCAAAATCATCGATAAAATCGACGGAAAAAGAAGTGGGAGACGATTCTCGGAGACGGTATAGTCCGTTGGGTTTGCTGCCCAGCCAGTAGGTACCGGCGGCAGTCTCGGCAAAGCTGTAGACGGCAGTACCGAAAGACACTGGTTGCGACTGAATACGACCGTTGGGCGAGAGATAGCCAAGGAGGTTCAGCTGCTGGTCGTAAAGCCTGACGGCAGCATCTTCCTTAGTGGCTACCCAGATACGTCCTTTGCTGTCCTGATGCATACAGCGTACCATCGCCTCGGGTTTAATGGCGAGATCACAGGTGGGTGGCTCACTCCGGTTGAAACAGCATAGGGCATCATCGCTAAGCTGCCACTCCAGCCCCTGCTGGTCAACGTAGCTCACCGTCCCGTCGCTATAGTTGCCTCTCGTCTGCTGGTGATGGCGTTGCTGATTGGCCTGCTCAACTTCGTTGGCGGGCAAATCGCTGAAACGATAGGTCTTGATGTCGAAACGGAAGATGCCGTCGTCGGTACGGCAATAGATGTCGCCATTCTCCGCCAACCAGATGTCGCGCAACCGGTCACTCGACATGGAACAACCATCGCCGGCTTGCGGCTTGATTGGCCTGAACTCATAGCCGTCGAAGCGGCACAGCCCGTTCCACGTTGCTATCCAAAGCAGTCCGCTGCGGTCTTGCAGCATCATGGTGGGATGGCCTTGCAACTGGCTGTTGGTCTCGTCATAGCGGTGTAGCAACCACGGATGCTGGGCTTGTAAAGGCAGGATGACAGCCAAGAGACAACAGATGACGGCTATGCAGCATTTCTTCCTCATGATTGGGTGCGTAGCATGTTACGGCAGTCTTCTAATATCTGTAACAGGTCGTCCACCGTCTCGGCTCGAAGCATGGCTATGCGTGTCGGCCGGAAGTTGGGTATGCCCTTGAATACTGGGGTGGCGGCTAAGTGGCGGCGGGTATGGAGAATGGCGCGTTTTTCAACGGAGTAGTCACTTTCGCCCGCTTTCCTGCTAAGGGCTAACCGTGCAATGTTGATGCGCAACTGCTCTTCGAGAATGTCTATCTTCTGGTCGAGTGTCAGCTGCTCACGGCTGAATATCCACGGACAGCCAAAGGTGGCGCGCCCTATCATGACGGCATCCACGCCGTAGCGTTCGAAGGCGGCATCGGCGTCCTCTATGGAGGTGATGTCGCCATTACCTATAATAGGTATATGGATGCGCGGATTGCGTTTCACCTCACCGATGAGGGTCCAGTCGGCCTGCCCGGTGTACATCTGGCTTCGGGTACGGCCGTGGATGGTCAGTGCCTGAATGCCGCAGTCCTGCAGTTGCTCGGCCAGTTCGGTAATGATGAGCTGCTCGTGGTTCCAGCCTAAGCGGGTCTTAACGGTGACAGGCAGCTTGACGGCATCTACCACCTTTCGGGTTATCTCCAACAGCTTCGGTATGTTTTGCAGCATACCGGCACCGGCACCCTTGCCCGCCACTTTCTTGACGGGACAGCCGAAGTTCAGGTCGATAAGGTCAGGCCCTGCCTGCTCCACAATCTGTGCTGCCTCAACCATCGCCTCCACGTCGCGGCCATAAATCTGTATGCCGACGGGGCGTTCCTCATCGCTGATAGTCAACTTGTTAACCGTCGACTTCACATCCCTGATCAGGGCCTCAGCCGACACGAACTCCGTGTACACCATCGCAGCTCCGAACTGCTTGCACAGCATTCGGAACCCTATATCGGTCACGTCCTCCATCGGTGCCAGGAACAACGGCCGCTCTCCAAAATCTATATTTCCTATCTTCAAAACTCTTACCTTTTACTTCTCACTTCATCAAATGGTACGTTCCTCCGGCAAGTGGTCTGACAATACCCTTCATCTCTAACTGGAAAAGCTGGGCGGTGAGCTGACCAATGGGGATGTTGGTCTTCACCGACAGGATGTTCAGCTGCAGGTCGTTCGTCTGCTGTAGCTGCCTGACAATGGCCTGTTCCTCGGCTGTCAGCTCAGGAAACAGCTGTCGCTCAATGCCTTGAGCTTCGGCTTTCTGCCGCTGGACGTCCTCTTGCCATCCCACAGCCTCCACAAAGTCGTCGGCCGAGGTGATAAGCCCGGCCTTGTTGTCGCGTATCAACTGGTTGCAGCCTTCACTATAAGGAGCACCAACAGCACCGGGAAAGGCCAGCACGTCGCGACCATAGTCCTGGGCAATGCGAGCCGTGATGAGAGCACCACCCTTATAGGCCGATTCCACCACTATCGTAGTGTCCGACATGCCTGCCACAATGCGGTTGCGCTGCCTGAAATTATTGGGCAGTGGCTCCGTCTGCGTCATGTACTCCGTCAGCAGGCCGCCGTGCTTGGTCATCTCAGCTGCCGTATCGCGATGATGGTAGGGATAAATGGTGTCCAGCCCATGAGCCAACACGCCGACCGTCTCGTAGCCAACACCAAGTGACTGACGGTGGGCGCAGATGTCGATGCCGTATGCCAGTCCGCTGACCACAAGCACCTGCGGACATAGCTCCTTCAGCCGGGTGATGAATTTACGCACCAGGTCCTGGCCATAGTTGGTGCAATGGCGGGTGCCGACGATGTCGATGACCCGCCGCTGGTTCAGGTCGGCATTACCTTTATAATATAGGATGACAGGGGCATCGTCACATTCCCGCAATCGCGCCGGATAGTCCTCGCTGTTCAACGTCAGAGCCTGAATCTGGTGCTTTTCGACAAATTCCATCTCCGCCGCTGCACGTTTCAAGGCATCGTCCCAGTCCCTGAGCGACTCTTTCAGCCGTGGAGAACAGCCACTGACCACATCACCTATATCGGCGCGATGCTCATACACCGCCTGTCCACTACCCACTCTACGGTAGAGCAGCGCCGCCATTTGCTGGTTAAAGCCAGTCATCCGGGTCAGCGCCATCGTATAAAATACTTCCTGCTCGTTCATGCGTCAATATAGTTGGCAAACGCCCTGTCGTACTCCTCGCTCATGCCGAGTCGTCCATTAACAAGACACACCAGCTCCACCTTACCACGAAAGCACAGCTGTTCGTCGCTGGCACGGTAGATGTCGTGGTGGAACACGTACTTGATACCCTCCTTGGTCAGTCCTAATCGTGACACAAACTCATCGTCGGGCCTCAGCGGCACCTTGTATTGCAGCGACATACGGGCCACCACCGCATCGACGCCTTTCTCGTGCATCTCGGCGAAGCTCAGTCCGCACTCCTTCAAGAAGAGGTGCCGCGTATGTTCACAGTAGTGCAGGTAGTTCGCGTTGTTGACGATGCCCTCGATGTCGCACTCATAATCGCGCACCGCCATGCGGGTTTCATAACAGTATTTCATTGCCTTTTCTCGTTTTGATGGCAAAGTTACGAATTTTCCATCGAAGCGCCAAATTTCCGCACGATTTTTCAACATTTTCCAAATCAATACATAAAAGTTTGAAATCTGCTTTCACTTTGTCACTTTCTTATCTATTTACTTGAAAAATAAATGTTTATAAGTGAAAGCAAATCAATTTTATATTCACTAATTCGTCACTTCACGTCATTAAGTCGGTGACTTTTGCTTGAAAAGTCACCGACT
>CAMVLT010000056.1 GCA_947168395.1 uncultured Prevotellaceae bacterium
GAACAAGCAGAGTATCATCATCGTCATCCTTTTCTCCCTCGCGTTGACATCTTGTCAACCATCGGCACATTATCCGCAAGTCTTGTTAGAAGCGGATAGTCTTGCTATACACAAACCCTATCAAGCAAGAGAACTGCTGAAGAAGATAGAAAGTCAGATGGCGGATGAACCAGAACACGTACAAAAGTATTATCAGTTACTCCAGATAAAAGCCAATGACAGAGACTTTGAGCCACAAACTTCCGATAGCACAATACTGGAACTGGTGTCTTATTACGAGAGTAACCATAACCAAGAACTGCTGAAACAGGTATATTATTACGCTGCCCGTACTTATATCAGCCTGCAGGATGCCACATTGGCAGAAGAATACTTTGAGAAAGCACTGAATGTTGAAGGAAGTCTCAGCAATAGCCAGATCCATTGGTGGATGGGAGACCTTTACAGGAAACAAGGCTTATACGACATGTCTATCAAGTCATTCCATCAGGCTTATGAAGGAGAACAGCCAGAAGACTCCATAGAACAGATGATAGACCTATTTGCTCTTGGTAACACTTATCGTGAAATGGAGCGGTATGACAGTTGCATCCACTATATGCAGGAAACATATAAGATGGCAAAATCCCAAAAGGACTCCAGTCTGATGAGGACATCCTCAGCAGCAATTGCCGATGTCGCCATAAAGTACGGACGATATGACTATGCCCGTAATCTTTTAGGGAGCCGACTGGCGAACGTCCTGAACAGTAAAGACGGCGACCTGTTGATGACTGCGGCTAATCTCTATGTGAAAATAGGGCAGCGAGACTCTGCATATATGATTTACCAAAGGCTGGCCGGACTTCCTTTGACAAAGAGAATGAAACGAGACGTCTATAAGGATCTCCTTTCACTTAATCTTAAAAGAGGCAACGTGGCTGAGGCATACGACGACCTGCTGCATTATGAGCATTTCGATGATACAGTACATAAAGATGACCTGTCTGCCACGCTATTGAAAATGCGGTCAGTATATGACTACCGAATCCGCGAAAAGCGTAATGAAGAACTGAAAATTGCAAACGAGCACAAGAAGTTGTGGATTGTCTCTATTTCTACGTTGCTGCTTCTGGTCCTTGTTTCATTGCTATGGGCCATCAACCATTATCGGCAGAAACAAGTGATTCTGAAATTCAAGGTCAAGAAGAAGGACGAACTCATTGCCCATTATCTCCAGAAGAATAAGCAAGAGAAAGAAACGGAAAGGCAAACAATAGAACAATCTGACATTTACCAGATAATTACTGTGGCTATCAGGCAAGGCGAACACCTTACCGAAGATAATTGGCAGAAATTAGACAAAACTGTCAACACCGTATTTCCACATTTCAATGCGCGACTGGCCGAACTCTGCAAAATGAGTCAGCACGATAATCATGTCTGCCTGTTGATTAAGATTGGAATACAGCCAAAAGACATTGCAAATCTCACTGACCACAGCCCAGAATCAGTATCATCAACACGTCGCCGACTTTACCAAAGGGCTTTCGGCAAAAAGGCTACTCCTAAAGACTGGGATAACGTAATACTCTCTTTATAAGGGATTTGCATTTGCACAGGCAGATTGCACAATAAATGCACAATAGGAAATTTGTCTTTTCCCTATTTATTTTGTTCCTTTGCAGCAAAAAAAGACAATGAGGTATTTTTTGCTTGCACTTTTCACGCTGACCACACTGAGCCTGTCTGCCCAAGATTTAGACTCCATCTTCAAGAATTTGGAGTTGAAGGAGGTCGTAGTGAAGTCCAAGAAGATACGTCATTCTGGAGATACCATCAGTTATAATGCCTCTACCTATCTGTCGAAAAACGATAAGGTACTGGAGGACTTGCTGAAGAAGATGCCAGGCATATCCATTTCACCAGACGGTCAGATCTCATACAATGGGAAATGGATCACTGAGTTCTACATTGAGGGCACGGACATGTTGGGTGGCCGATACAACATTGCTACGACAAACATCAATGCCGAGGACGTTGCTGCCGTCCAAGTGATGGAGCACCACCAAGACGCCAAAGTTCTGCAGGGCACTCAGCGAGGTGACAATCCCGCCATCAATATCAAACTGAAGAATATCGCCAAAGGCGTATGGGCTTCCACACTCGATGCAGAAGTGGGCACACCGACTTTAGCACGAAGGGCAACCATCAATCTGATGAACTTCAAACCCAAGAGACAAAACATATCGTTCTATAAGACCAACAATGTCGGCACAGACTTGCGGCGCGACATCAATGCACCTGCCGACATGAACAGCGACACAGGCACAGGTCTTCTGCAACCGTCGAGGCCGTCTATCGGGGACACCTATTCCTATTGCAACGATACCCATAGCCTGTCGGTCAATCAACTGCACAAGATAGATGAAGACCACTTGCTGACTTACAACATCAACTATCTTTTTGATAAGGAACGGCGAAACTCAGCCGAACGCTCTGACTATTTCATCACTGCCGATAGTACACTGACTATTCTTGAAGAGAACAGTACCCAGAGCAAGATGAACTACCTGAACGGCAACCTGAATTACAAGATAAACAGCCGTAAATTCTATCTGAAAGAGGCCCTGTCCGTTTCGGCTGCTTTCAACTGCGAGCATGGCCTCATCAATACCGATATAGCCCAGCACCTTAACAATCACTCCCTTGAAATCTCCAACCGCATCACTGCACATAGGAATCTCAGCAATGGGAGCGTGGCCGACTATTCTTCTGCCATTACCTACACAGATAAGGATGCCCGGCTCACGCTTCCGACATTGCAGCAAGACATCCATATATGCCAGTTTGATACTGACAATTCCCTCTCGCTCTATTCCCGTCGCATCCCATATCTGATGTATAGTGTCAACGGCACGGTTGCCATGCAATATCAGCACGTAACGACAGGCATAACCCAACAGGATAACCGCATCGATATGGTAGAACCAAGTGCCCACATTGTGCCCAAACTGCTTTTCCACAATGGCGAACGGCTGCAACTGCTTGTCTATGTGCCTATAGGAATCCGCTATTACCACATCAACGACAAGAACCAGGGAGGTTACGGCAAAGCCTGTTTCTCCGTTAAGCCATACGCTAACTTCAGTTATAAGCCCAATAGTCATTTTGACTACAATCTTTTGGCATCATACGAGGAATCCTTACCATCGGCCATGCAGCAACTGACTGCCACCTATTATCAGAACTACCGCACGACATACGCAAACACCTGTCTGTTAGAGGCCGGGCTGCAAAAGACATTCAAGACTTCTGCCTCTGTTTCCTACAAAGACGTTATTCGTATGCTCTTTGCCAATGTCTCACTCACTTATGTCAATACACATTCGCAACACTCAACCGCCTATCGTTTTGTTAATGACGTAACGGACTGCTATCTGCTACCCATTGGCACCGACAATCGCATATATCAGGCTGACCAGTCTTTTTCTAAAGGATTCTTCAAGTTCAATTCCAAGATACAGGAAAGCCTCACGATTGGACGTAGCAATGGCGAATATCTCATTGACGATGTGCAGCACAATAGCCGTACCGACTATCTGAAGGCATCCGTCAGTTACAATGCCTCGTTTGCCAAGTGGCTAAGCCTCATGACAAATAACACTTTATCTATCTCACAGCCCTACACGGACGGCATAAAAGGAACAGACCTCTACCGTACTTTTACCAATGCCACGTCGGTAATACTATGGGCTGGCACTTCGCTCTCCTTCAATACCCAGATACAATACTACTATAGCAGTTATTTCACTCAGGGACGCAGTAGCCTGTTCTTGAACGAGCGGATAGAGTATCATCTGAAATCCACGATATTCTCTTTGGAGTGTATCAATCTCTTCGACCGCAAGACTTACAACCGTATCATCGACAACGGTGTGACCCGCTATGTCAGTCAATATCAGTTGCGGGGGCGTACCGTTATGGCAGGAATCAGAATCAAACTTTTATAAATCACTACAATTATGAAAAGAATCATCAACATCGTGCTTTGCGGACTCGTCATCGTCTGTTGCACTACAAAAGCCAATGCTCAAGTACAAATGTCCTACGCTATGGACGAACCAACCTTTATGATCACTCACAAGGATGTGAGCAAGTTTCAGCAACTCGACAGCAGCCGTGTTGCCATCACCTACCGCTATAACTTCCGTGAGTCTGCTGCCGACGACTCCCTGAAAGCCGTAGACTATATGACTTTACTTGTCGGACGTAACTATGTGTCGTTCTTCAGTAAGAACCTGCGCGAACTTGACGAGAAGAACACCGAGAGCATCAAGACCACCATGTCGTTTGATACGCCGGAGCCGAGTTGGCAGGGCTACGACATCCTACGGTCAGTAGCCCAGGGAACCATAACGGTCAGCAACCGCGTACCGTTCACCGATGATGTGTGCCAATATACGGAGCCTGTGCCTACTATCGAGTGGACTTACATACCAGAAGACACCGCAACGGTGATGGGCTTCCACTGCCATGCAGCCACTTGCGAGTACGGAGGCCGTAAGTGGAAGGCTTACTATGCCTGCAACATTCTTGTGCCATACGGTCCGTGGAAGTTTGGTGGCCTGAAAGGAACCATCTTAAAGGTCTTCGACACAGAGCATAACTTCATCTTCGAGGCTGAGGGACTGACACAAAAGCCCCTGCCCATTGTCCGCTACGACTGGAAATACAAGCAGATGACAAAAGAGGAATGGCTGAAGTTTGAGGCCAATATGTATAAGAATGCCGGGGCATTTGTCAAGAACTCAGGCGTCCGTGTCATCATCATGGACGACAGCGACCGCGGTTTCCATCCTCTCAACGAGTCGTGGGAACAATACTATAATCCGATAGAAAAATGAATACTCTCGTGACCCATTCACTTTATGTCTAACTTTCAAAAAACTGTAAGGATTATGGAGAACCTGACATTACCTACCAACTGGCTGGCTGCGCTGAGCAACGCCCGCTCGGCATCCCAATGGGTGACGCTTGCTCAGCAAGAACCACGACGGGACGACACAGCAGATTCTTGCGTCCTTTCAGTAGCAAGCGTCTCCTTCGTCGCCGAGCGGACGATGCCGTCGGAAACTTTGAGACCGAGAACCAGGTGTTCCTGCAGAAGGCACAGGCCGTACATCAGGCCCGCGTGCAGGAGGACGACGTGTGGCAGAAGTCGCAGGTGGACCCCGTGGTGAAGCAGCTGGAGGCTGCCGACAAGCAGCAGGACGCCTACATGACCGCCCTCCGCTACATCAACGACGGCTATGCCGCGCTGCCCGACGGCGACAGCGACGTGACGCCTGTACAGCCAGAATAGCCCGGATTCCTGGAATCGGAATAGGAAACGGGTGCGGCGCAGTATGCAATGTGGCAAAGCGAGTCTTTTTAACCTAATAATATAAAAAGGTAAGGGCAAAACGAATAATATTTCACAAAAAAGTTGTAAATTTGCAGCGTTGAACAATAAAACGAAGCAAGTTATGAAGACAAAGAATGAAATACTGCACCTGCTGAGCCTCTACAAGCCGACGGCTCAGAGCAAGTATGGGCTGACACGTCTCGGCATCTTTGGCTCTGTTGCTCGTGACGAGCATACCGAGGACAACGACGTGGACGTGTGCTACGAAGGGCGTGTGCCGACGCTCCTTACGCTCGACCTCATTCAGACCGACTTGGAGAAGCTGCTTGAAAGCCGGGTAGATTTGGTGCGCGTGCGTGACGGCATGAACAGTCTTCTAAAACAACGCATACAGAAGGAGGGCGTATATGTATGACCGCGAAATTGTGATGGACAGCTTGCAGAAGATTAGCAAGTTCATCCAAAAGGGCATTGGCCTGCCAAAAGAGCGGCTGATGCCCATTTTTTTCAATAAATCGTTCCTCTAATGTAAGTTTTCTGATTGTCGTGCGACTAATGGGGTAAAGAGTCAAACGATAACAATAAATTCAAAATGAACAAAAGCGAGTTAGAAAGTACGTAACCAAGTTTCCGAATACCCGCCACTATCAAAGTTGGCGGGTTGTCCTTTTTATGTACCACGGTACGGGTTGCAAAGATACGAAATATTTCAACCGTACAGGTCGAAAAAAATTGTTATGAGGTTAGCATTTCGAATGGCTGAAGGGTATTACTATAAAAAGACGTGATGGAAAGACAATATATCCAAAGGCTGTTCAAACAGCACTACGCCAAGATGCTGAGGGTGGCACGCACGATCCTCTACGATGAGCAGGAGAGCAAGGATGTGGTCAGCGACATCTTTGAGGGATTGCTCCGTGGGCAGACGATGCTGAGGCCCGACACAGAGGAACGCTACTTGCTGACGAGCGTTCGCAACCAGTGTCTGAAGCGTATCCGCCATCAGGAAACGAGACTCCGCATGGAGACTGCACCTGCAGAGCAGCTGTCTGATGCAGAGGATGAAGACGAGCGCATAACCGACATCGTCGAGTTTGTCGTCAGCCATCTGACAGAACAAGAGCAGCGCATCTTCTGCCTCCGTTTCACCGAAGGGTATAGCTATGAGGAGATTGCTTCTAAGGAAGGTATCAGCCGCGTGGCCGTATGGAAACATCTTTCACACGCCTTGAAAGAAATCAGGAACCGTTTTAATCCGAAAGGCTTATGAAAACAAACGACCACAACAAACAGCTTTGCCGCGATATGCAGGAAGCGCCCGACAAGTATTCCGACCAAGAGATAGAGGCCATGATGGACGATCTTGACCAAGTGCCCGATATAGATGAAGCATGGCAGCAGTTCGCCCAGCAGCATATATCCTCGGTTCGCCCCATGCACACGTGGCGTAAGATAGCAGCCATACTTATTGGCATATTAACGCTATCAGGTATTGCCATTGCGGCAGTTCACATCGTGCGCCAGTCGCACCATGAGGAACGCCCAGTAACGGCAGTAGAAAAGCCTCAATCTGCAGTCATCGTATCTCAAGCCCTCCCCACCGATACCATCGTCAAGACAGGGTCTGTCGTTTTCGATGATGTCACACTCGATAGCATTGCCAATGACATTGCTGCCTATCATCATCTTGATATGGATTTGCAGAACGAGCAGGCCAGTCAACTCCGTTTCTATTTTGTATGGAATCAGGAAGATAGTTTGCAAGAGGTCATCGAGAAGTTGAATATGTTCGAGCAGGTCAATCTGGCTGTAGAGGACGGTAAACTGATGGTCAGATGATGAAGCACCTCGTTATTCCTCTTATCGCCCTGTGCTGCACCAACATGTATGGCCAGCATGTTACTCGCAATTATGAGAACGTCTCAATGTCTGAGGCTTTGCGAGACCTCAACGGGCTGTCTACTGAATACAATATCAGTTTCATGTACAATGAGTTGGAAGACTTCCGCGTGACTACCAGCATCAGGCATAAGTCTTTCACAGATGCTGTCATGCAGGTCGTCGCCTTCTATCCTATCCGTGTCGTGAAGCGTGGAGGGCATGAGCTATATGTGGAATGTACGCACAAAACCGATCTCCATCTGACAGGAACCATCATCGACGAGAACCGCCAGCCCGTGCCCTACGCCAATGTTTACCTGCTTCATCCATCAGACTCAACAGTCATTGGTGGTGGCGTGAGTAACGAGGCTGGCGTTTTCGTCATTCCATACGAAAGGCTACGGGTAGGCGACGGAACGTCGGGAATGCAGCCTACAGTTCTTGCCCGCATTTCATACGTGGGATATAAGACCACCTATCGTCTATGTAATAATGAACAAGCAGGAACCATTCAGATAAAGCCTGAAACGATGACCATTAAAGGTGTCGTCGTACAAGGCGAGCGCCCAAAGGTACAATTGCATGGCAATTCGCTCGTTATGAATGTAGAGGGCACGGTGATGGAACGAATGGGCACCGCTGAAGATGTGCTCTCGCGGGTGCCTACCATTTCCAAGAAAGGAGATGTGTTTGAAATCCTGGGAAAAGGTGTGCCGTTGATTTACCTGAACAACCGTAAGCTGACCGACTTGCAGGAACTGAGGAACATCCAGTCGGACAACATCAAGAACATAGAAGTCATCCAGAATCCTGGAGCACGATATGACGCATCGGTCAATGCCGTCATTATCATTCACACCAAGCGCACGGCAGGCGAAGGGCTCGGCGTGGAACTGACCTCATGGAGTAGCAAGGGACACGGCTATGTCAACAATGAGCGCATAAATCTGACCTATCGCAAAGGAAAGCTGGAATTGTTTGCCAATCTCTTTGGAGCCTATAACAAACTATGGAGTAGTGGCGGCTTTGAGCAGGCCGTCTTTGCCGACACGTTGTGGTCTGTCACCAACCGCCATCATTCTTCAGTACGCAACCCTTATTTGGAGGGACGCGGTGGGTTCAACTACCAGTTGAACGACAGCAATTCCTTCGGTGGCTTCTATCAGCACACCTACGACTACGTGAAGACTTTCAACGACAACGCCGATGACCTGTTGGCCGACGGCTCTCCCTACGACCACTTGCACAACAGCGGCATCCGGCGTGACCGCAATGCACCTAAGCACCAGACCAACCTTTACTATATTGGAAAAGTGGGGCAGCTCTCTATAGACTTCAATGCTGATTACACTACCTACAAGAGACTGAGCCGTAACGAGCAGCGGGAACTAAGTCGCAACTACGAGAACCGCGACGTGAACACCGAGACTCAGACGCGCGGCCGTATGGTGGCTGAGAAACTCATTGTGAGTCATCCACTGTGGAAAGGCCAGTTGTCTGTGGGCGAGGAATATACCAATACACGCTGGAACAGCAGTTTCGAGAATACGCAGGGGTATATCGCAAACAGCAACAATGAGCAGCACGAGAGCAATATGGCTCCTTTCGTGGAATTATGGCAGCAGTTAGGGCGCTTCCGGTTGCAGGCGGGTCTGCGCTATGAGCATGTGGCGTCAGACTACTATGTAAGCGGCCAGCATCGTAGCGACCAGAGCCGCACCTACGACGACCTGTTCCCATCCGTCGCCTTGTCCACTTCTGTCAAGAAAGTACAGCTCTCAGCCAGTTATGCCAAGCGTACGAACCGACCTGCCTACTGGCTGTTGGACAACGACGTGATATACGAGAACCGACTGAACATGCAGATGGGAAATCCCTATCTCCGTCCTGTCAAATATCACAATCTGAACGTAATGGCTATGTGGAAAGGCCTCTATCTGACGACCAACTTCGTACATTGTGTGGACCCGTTCCTGAGGGTGGTGGAGAGCATGGAGCAGGACAGCAAGGTAAACGTCGCCACCACCAAGAATTACAACGATTGCGACTGGCTCATCGTCACTCTGGGCACACAGAAGAGTGTCAGTCTGGCGAGCGGCGTGACATGGACGCCGCAATATAATGCCACGTTGATGAAGCAATGGCTCACGACAACTTATAATGGGCAGGACAAGCGTCTCGACACACCGATGCTGTCGCTGCAACTGGGCAATGTCGTCTCGCTGCCCCACGACTGGCTCGTGCAGGCCGACTTCAATATGCACACTCACGGCTATACTGGCTCCAACTTCAGAATCGAGACCACCAATGCCCTGCTCTCGCTCGGCGTCAGCAAGGATTTGTTCAGGCGCCGCCTCAACATCAAACTAACTGGCAACGACCTATTCAACCAAGGTGCGGCCCACGGCACGTTCTACTTCAACCGCATGAAGATGACGAAGACCGAGGACAACGACTCGCGCTGCGTTACCCTCTCCCTGCGATACCGCTTCAACGTCACCCCGTCGAAGTACAAGGGTACTGGCGCTGGTAATTCTGAGAAAAACAGGCTCTGAACCCCTGTTGATGCCACTTTCGGACTGTGCGTTTTATTTTGCGTATAGGCGCACGGTCATTTGCGTATAGGCGCACGGGTGTTTGCGTATACGCGCACGGTTGTTTGCGTATACGCAAACGGTAGTTTAGACGGCAGTTGGTACGGGTTTGTACGGCAGTTGGTACGGGTTTAGAGGGGCTTTGGAACCTGATAGCAGGGGCTTCGGCTCTATGAAGTTCCGTGTGGGTTAACTTGTGTTTGCTTATGGAAGTCCCTAAATCCCTGCCTATCAGCACGAAAGGGTAGGAAGTGATAACAGTTCCATGTATTTGTCGTAGGGAATGTGGGTGCCGCCCATTGACCTGAACAGCGGAGTTTCAAACTGGCAGTCGATGAAGCGCCCGCCGATGGTCTGAAGTGCCTTGGCCAGGTGGATGAGGGCTGTCTTTGAGGCATTGGGCACCAGCGAGAACATGCTTTCGCCGAAAAAGGCGTTGCGTAGCGTAACGCCATAGAGACCTCCGACGAGCCTTGCTCCTTCCCATACTTCTACGCTTGCGGCATAGCCCAGGCGGTGGAGTCGGGTGAAAGCCTCAATAATATCCGGCCCGAGCCATGCGCCCTGCATCTCGTTGCGTCCCTGTGCCGTAGAGCAACCCTGGATGACACCATCAAAGTCGCGGTTGACGGTTACTTCGTATTTATGTTGGCGCAGCAGCTGGCGCATGGAGTGGCTGATATGAATGTCGCTGGGGAAGATGACATAGCGGTCGAGCGGACAATACCAATGCGGCTCCTTTTCCATATTGAAGGCGTACCAGGGAAAGAATCCGTTGCTATAGGCAAGCAGCAGCCGGTCGACCGACAGGTCGCCGCCGATAGCCACCAGTCCGTCGTCCTCGCCCCAGTGCGGATTGGGGAACCACAACTTTTCGTCTAAATGCCAAACCATTGAGTTATGTACTATTTGACGATGTGCAATGTACTGTTTTTACAATGTGCTATTTGTTAGTTTGCCGTTGTATAGGGTAATGGTGATACTGCCGCCGTCCTTCAGACTGCCAAACAGCAGTTCGCGCATCAGCAACGGCTTCAGCTGCTGGGCGATGACGCGGTCCATCTCTCTGGCTCCGTATTCGGCGGTGAATCCGGCCTTCAGCAGATGGTCGAAGGCCTCTGTAGTAAGGGTCATCTTTACCTGCTTGGCCTCCAGCTTGGCCTCCAGCTCCCTGAGCTTCTTTTGCAGGATGAGCGCGGCCATCTGACGGTCCATGTCGTGGAATACGACGGCACCCGACAGCCGGTTCAGGAACTCAGGCTTGAAGGTCTTCTTCACCTGCTTCATCATGGCCTCGCCTCGGCTGACGCTGCTGTTGAATCCGATGCTCTGTGACGCAAATTGTGCTCCCGCATTGGAGGTCATGATGAGTATGACGTTGCGGAAGTCGGCCTTTCGGCCTTTGTTGTCGGTGAGTCGGGCATAGTCCATTACCTGCAGCAGAATGTTGTAGATGTCCTGGTGTGCCTTCTCAATCTCGTCGAGCAGCAATACGGCGTTGGGCGACTTGCGTATGGCGTCGGTCAGCAGTCCGCCGTCCTCGTACCCCACGTAGCCCGCAGGCGAGCCTATGAGTTTGGCTACGGCATGCTTCTCGGTGTATTCGCTCATGTCGAAGCGAATCAGCTCGATGCCCAGTTCCTTGGCAAGTACCCGTGCCACTTCCGTCTTGCCTACACCAGTTGGTCCGACAAAGAGCAGTGAGGCCAGCGGCTTGTTGTCGTCGAGCAGTCCGGCACGCGACATCTGCACCGACTCTACTACCTGCCGGATGGCTTCGTCCTGACCGTATATCTGTGAGAGCATGCGTGGTGCGAGGCTTTCCAGTTGCTGGTAGTCGTCCTCCTCGGCCAGTGACAGCGCATCGACCTTGCAGATTTTCGACAGCACATCGGCAATCTCCTTTTTACCGATGGTTGAGCGTCGGTCCTCTATTTCCATAGCTGCACCAGCCTCGTCGATGAGGTCAATGGCTTTGTCGGGGAGAAACTTCTCGTTGATATGCTTGGCACTGGCTTCTACGGCAAACCTGATGGCTTCATCGTCGTAACTCACATGGTGAAACTCCTCGTATCTGGGTTGCAGCTGCTGTAGTATATGCGTAGTCTCGTCTACGGTAGGCTCGGCAATGTCAATCTGCTGGAATCGGCGTATCATGCCTTTTGAACGTGCGAAGTGCCGGTTGTATTCCTCGTAGGTCGTGGAGCCGATGAACCGTATGGTGCCCGCATCGAGATAAGGCTTCAGCATGTTCGAGGCGTCCATGGCACTGTCGCTTGTAGCGCCGGCACCTACCAGCGTGTGTATCTCGTCGATATACACGATGTTGTGGTCGCCCTCATTCTGCACGCCGTCCATAATCTGCTTGATGCGGTTTTCGAAGTCGCCGCGATACTGCGTGCCAGCCAACAGCGTCCCCATGTCGAGCTGATAAATCTTGCTGTCTCTCAGTCGCTCGGGAACCCGGCCTTCCTCAATCATCCGTGCCAGTCCCCAGACGAGTGCAGTCTTGCCAACGCCAGGCTCTCCGACGTGCAGCGGATTGTTCTTGTCACGCCGGCACAGCACCTGAATGGTGCGCTGCAACTCCTTTTCCCGTCCGATGAGCGGGTTCTGTTTCCCGTAGAGTTCGTTCATGCAGGTGACCAAGCGCCGCCAGGCAGGAGTCTCAGCGTAGTCCTCCTTCATGTCCTGCAGTTCGTCGTCGATGTCGCAGAAGTTTATCAGTTGGCTCATGAAGTTGGACTCCTTGCCGTAGAGGCTGTCTTTCAGCAAGTAGGATGCCCATGAGTCTTCAAGTGAAAGAATGCCTTTCACCAGATGTGGTATGTCCAGGGCTTTGGCACTGCTGGCATATACCGTCTGCAACGCCAGTTCAATCACCTTTGCCATCTGTTCCGATGCCTCTGGCTCGTATTCCATTCCTGTAGGCATGGACTCCACGCTTTCCAGATACTCCTTGATGCTCTCTTCCAGCCGGGAGGGACTGTAGAATATGTTCAGAGCCGAATTGAAGTTGATATCTTCAATCAATACCAGCAGCAGGTGTTCAGGCATGATAAACTCATGCCGGTAGCCTTTGCAGCATTCGAGCGCCCTGTGGAGCATCTTCGATGCCCGTTCTGTCTGTTGTATCTCAGCCATTGCGATTACTCTTGCTCAGGTTCAACGGTAAGACGCAGCGGATAGCCCTGCTCCCGTGCCATGTTGGTGGCCTTGCGGGCCTTCGACACCGCAATGTCGTAACTGTAGATGCCCACCACAGCCTTGTCGGAATGATGTACCTGCAACATCAGCGCGTTGGCATCCTCCTCGGTCTTCAGGAACACTTGTATGAGAATCATCACCACAAACTCCATTGTCGTGAAGTCGTCGTTGTAGATGATGACCTTGAATCGTCGCGGTTCCCTGATGGTTGTCTTTTGCCGCTCTCGTATTTGTGTCTGCTCTTTTGCCATTGTCGATGCTGCTGTTCTTTTATTCCTGATATGCTTTCTCGCCGATAGTCTCCAGCGACCCGATGGTCATTTGGCGCAGGTCGTAGTAGGAGCCGTTGTAGATGTTGAAGTCCACGTGTCCCTTGATGCCGGGCAGTTTGCCGGCATCGGTGTGCTGCCAGAACTTCCAGCGTCCCTTGTACTCAACGCTGTCCACGTAGTAGTGGGCTATCCAGTAGGGGTACTGGTCGAAGATAGAGTCGTTGAGGTACTTCATCTTAAATTTATAATAGGTATAGATGATGGGCTTCACCTGGTAGTGCTTCTCGACGATGTCGAGCCAGGTAAGCACCGATGCCTTGAACTGGTCGTCGGTCTGGTCCTTGGGTTTATGCTCCACGTCCAGCACGGGCGGCAGGTCGCCATTCTCCAGTCTCACCTGGCTCAGGAAGTGGCGGGCTTGGCTCTCGGCAGGCGAATGGACGCTGTAGAAATGGTAGGCGCCACGGGTGAAACCGTACTCACGGGCCTGGTGAAAGTTCTCGCGGAAGTTCTCGTCGGTCTGGGTAGAGCCTTCGGTGGCCTTGATCATGATGAAGCGGACGGGGTGACGGTCGATGGTGCCCTGGTCCTTCAGTATGTCCCAGTCGATGTGTCCCTGATGGTGGGAGATGTCGATGCCGTGTATTTCGTAGCCTTCGGGATAGCTGACATCACCGTACAAAGCCCGCCAGCGGAAGCCGAAGGGGCTGACGAAGAAGTAGTAGAAGAACCAGATGTAGCCCGCCACAACGGCCAGTCCGCCTATCCACCAGCCCCATGAGGGTACTTTCTGCAACAGGCGAATAACAACGTTCGGGCGCTTGTGGGCTACAGGCCCACGGCGTCCGGACGTTGTGTTGATGCCTTTACGGCGTACTACTCTTCGTTTCAAATGTACAATGTACTATGTACGATTTTTAAGGTTCAACGTTCAATGTTCAACCTTTCTGTTCGAGGGCAAGCGTCATTGTGGGCTTGTCGCACACCTCGGAGGGACCCCAGTACTGGATGGGACCGGGATAGACGTAAGCCGTCTGGCGGGCCCACTCGTCGCGATGAGCAGCAAACTCCTTGAAGGGAGCACCATCGAGTTCGACCAGTGCCTTGCGGATAACGGGCTTCATCTCGCCAGCACGACGCTCCATGTTCATCATCATCGTGATGGGCACACCACCGGCAATCCACTGGTCGGCAGGAGCAGTCGTATTCTTCACGATAGCCATATAGCCCGTCTTGCCGTTGGCAATGAGCTGGGCGGCACTCGTTCCGAGGGCGTAGCAGTAGTCGGCGTCGAAGTTGGAAGGAGCAGCGCAGCGTCCCTCGTAGCCGAAGAAGTGGTGCAGGGCGGCAAACTTGCCCTTGTAAGTACCCTTCTTCTTCATCTTCTCGAGCTTCTGTGAAACCATCGTAGAGAGCAGCTTCTCGGTCTCGATGAGCGACACCTGCACGTTGCCGTGAGGATCGCGGTCGAGTGCCAGCTGACGAGCCACGCCAACAGGCAGGCTGTTGAACACCTTGAGGTTCTCCTCGGTGAGATGGCTCTTGATGAAGTCCACCTGCTCGTCGCGGCTAATCTCCTTGGCCTCGGGCATGGCGAGCACGTCGTTGAGCTGGGCAATGAGCTTCTTGATGGCGGGGATGAACTCGATGACACCCTCGGGGATGATGACAGAACCATAGTTGTTGCCATCGGCGGCACGTGCAGCAACGGCATTGGCAATGTAGTCCACAATGTCGTCGAGGCTCATGCCCTTGGCCTCCACCTCCTCGCTGATGAGGCAGATGTTGGGCTGGGTCTGCAGGGCGCACTCCAGAGCAATGTGGGAAGCCGAGCGGCCCATCACCTTGATAAAGTGCCAGTACTTGCGTGACGAGTTGCAGTCGCGCTCGATGTTGCCAATCAGTTCCGAATAGGTCTTGCAGGCAGTGTCAAAGCCGAACGAGGTCTCAATCTGCGAGTTCTTCAGGTCGCCGTCGATGGTCTTCGGGCATCCGATGACCTGTACGCCATAGTTCTTGGCAGCATAATATTCGGCCAGCACACAGGCGTTGGTGTTGGAGTCGTCGCCGCCGATGATGACGATAGCCTTGATGTCGAGCTCACGGATAATCTCCAGACCCTTCTCAAACTGGTCAACCTTCTCGAGCTTGGTGCGACCGGAGCCAATCATGTCGAAACCACCAGTATTGCGGTACTCGTCGATGATTTCCGGGGTCAGCTCCATATAGTTGTGGTCAACCAGACCACCAGGACCGAGGATGAAGCCGTAGAGGCGGTTTTCGGGATTCAGTTTCTTGATTTGGTCGAACAAACCGGTGATAACGTTGTGGCCTCCAGGGGCTTGTCCACCGCTGAGGATGATACCCACGTTCATTTTCGTCGTGTTAGCCTCAGTGGCTGGCTCAAACTCCACGATGGGCATTCCGTACGTGTTGGGGAACAACTTCTTGATTTCTTCCTGGTCGGCTACGCTCTGCGTAGGTTCACCTTCTTTTACTTTTACTGCACCCTGCAGCGCCTTCGGCAATTTAGGCTGATAGGCGGCTCTTGCAATCTGCAATGCACTCTTTTCCATAATCTCTGTGTTTTGTTATTTTAGTTGAATAATGAAATTACGAGGTGCAAAAATACGCATTTTCATTGAGAAACGGAAAGAAAAATGGCATTTTATGTTTTTTTTTGATGAAAGTCCTTGCTATTTGAAGATAATTTGCTATCTTTGCTAACTGGAAATGACAAACAGAGTACTATTATGGCTAACAAGAAATCACTAAAGCATGTCATCAACCTGGTGTGCGAGGAACTGTTTGCGGAGGCAGTGGCTGCCTCTCTTTATGGTAATGATGTGCGTGCAGGTAACGCCGAGGCCGTGCTGTCGAGCATCGTCCTCATGCACAGTAACTACATCAGCCGTATCTCTCACATAGAGCCCGGTATCAAGCCAAAGACCTATTTCAAGGACTTGCGTGAGAAATTCCATGCTGACGTTAACGAAATCGTTGACCAAATCAACAATCTGTGAAAAATCGTACATCGTACATCATTAAATGGTACATCAAATGATCTGGAAGAAGTTTTGTAATTGGTTGTTGTACAAACACTGGGGGTGGACAACTGAGGTGACAGAAGACCACCCCGACAAATATATAATCTGTCTGGCCCCCCACACGAGCAACTGGGACTTCGTGATGGGGCAGGTCTACAGCGGAGCCACCGGCATCAGGAGCAATTTCCTGATGAAGAAGGAGTGGTTCTTCTGGCCGTTGGGGCCCATATTCCGCAGTCTGGGCGGCATTCCCGTCTACAGGCAGAAGCACACCAGCATGACCGATGCGATGGCTGAAACTGCAAAGGCAGCTGACGAGTTCCACCTTTGCATAACGCCCGAAGGAACGCGTTCGCCCAATCCCGACTGGAAGAAAGGATTCTATTTCATAGCCTTGAAGGCCGGGTTGCCCG
Source organism: uncultured Prevotellaceae bacterium (assembly GCA_947168395.1). Taxonomy (GTDB): domain Bacteria; phylum Bacteroidota; class Bacteroidia; order Bacteroidales; family Bacteroidaceae; genus Prevotella. The sequence continues at coordinate 16,801 of CAMVLT010000056.1, forward strand.
TCCTGTTGTACGGCCTCGACTACGAGCGCCGTCTTATCCGGTGTACCAAGACCATCATCCCTAACGGCGACTTGGAGGGCCAAATGCGTGAAATCAAGCAGTATTTTAAGGAGTTCAAGGGCAAGTATCCTGAGAACTTTACGATAGGAGACTTGGCATGAGACGACTACTAACCTTAATAATACTGGTACAGTTGGCTGCCAGCCTGTCGGCACAGACATGGGGCGACATCCATTACGACGGCGCTCCGTGGGTAGACAATGTTTCACGTCCCTACAAAATCAGCGAAGGACTTTATAACCGCCATCTGACCGTCTGGGCCAGTCACGGCTATTACTACGATATAGACGAGGGCAGGTGGCAGTGGCAGCGCCCAACTTTGTTTGCCACCAACGAAGACTTGTTTACCCAGACCATTGTCGTACCATACCTCATACCCATGCTCGAACGGGCTGGAGCCGTTGTCTATACGCCCCGTGAACGCGACTGGCAGCGCCATGAGGTCATTGTCGACAATGACGACCATCACAGCCTCATAGGCTATCAGGAGTCGGGCTATCGGCATCCTTGGTCGACCACCGCTGCCAAGGGTTTTGCCTTTCATAGTGGCAACTATATTGACGGTGAGAACCCCTTCGAGGCAGGAACGGCTCGCATGGCCGAAACGACTACCAGCAAATCGAAGCACAGCATGATAACCTACCAGCCGTCCATACCGGAGGCGGGACGCTATGCCGTCTATGTCAGCTATCAGACCGTTGACGGCAGCATCGATGATGCCCACTACACCGTCTGGCACAAAGGTGAACAGACCGAGTTCCGCGTGAACCAGCAGATGGGAGGCGGCACGTGGGTCTACCTGGGAACCTTCGACTTCGACAAGGGCTGCAACGAGTGGAACTGCGTGGTGCTGACCAACCAGAGCCGCCATCGCAACGGCGTGGTGACAGCCGATGCCGTGCGCTTCGGCGGCGGCATGGGCAACATCGAACGTGGCGGTAAGCTCAGCGGCATGCCCCGTTGCTTAGAGGCGGCACGCTATTATGGCCAGTGGGCCGGTATGCCCTTCAGCGTATACAGCTCGAAAAGCGGGCAGAACGACTATGCCGACGACATCAATGTCCGTTCGCTTTCCGAGAATCTGCTGGCTGGCGGCTCCTGCTATGTCCCTAACCGTGAGGGGCGTAGTGTGCCTATCGAACTGTCGCTGGCCGTCCACAGTGATGCAGGCTATCATCCCGACGGCACTTCACTCTATGGTGCCCTGACCATCCATACTACTGAAAAGGAAGGCAGCAATATGTTCAACTGTCAGTTGCCGCGCTCCATGTCGCGTGACTTTGCCAGCGAGCTGCTCACTAATGCCGACAAGGACATCCGTGCCCGCTTCGGAATCAGCTGGCCCATGCGCGAGGTTCGCGACCGTAACTATTCCGAGACACGACTGCCCGAGGTGCCCAGTGCTATTTTCGAGACCATGTCGCACCAGAGTTTCCCCGATATGCGCTACGGGCAGGACCCGAACTTCAGGTTTACCCTCGCGCGTTCCATATATAAAACAATACTGCGTTACGTCAGCAGCGTCCATGACGACGACTGTGTCGTGACACCATTGGCACCGGCCCAGCTGAAGGTGGAGTTTACCAACCAGAAGAAGGGCGACGTGCGACTGTCGTGGCAGTCCGTCGACGACCCCCAGGAGCCCTCAGCTGAAGCTACGGGCTTCGTCGTCTATACGGCTACTGGCAGCGGAGGCTTCAACAACGGTGAGCATGTCAGCGGCACTTCCTTCACGCTTCGCCTCGAACCAGGCGTGCTCTACTCCTTCCGTGTGACGGCAGTCAATAGGGGAGGGGAGAGCTTCCCCTCCGAGGTGGTGTCGGCGCTCTACAACCACCGCAACAGCAAGACCGTCCTTGTGGTCAACGGCTTCCACAGACTGTCGTCGCCTGCCATCATCGACAACGATTTTGAACAGGGCTTCCAGCTCGACCGCGACATGGGGGTCAGCTACGGACGTACCGCAGGATGGACCGGCAGGCAGCGCTTCTTCGGCAAGGACAAGATGGGCGTCGTCGACTCCACGGGACTCGGCTTCGGCTATACCGAGCTGGCAGGCAAGTTCATTGGCGGCAACGACTTCAACTACATCCGCACCCATGCTGAGGCTATTCGTAAGGCGGGCTATTACAACGTCATCAGTTGCTCGGCCGATGCGCTGGGCAGCATTGATGCCGACAAATGTGCAGCCGTTGACCTGATACTGGGTCTGGAGTGTAACGACGGACACAGCCTTGTACCCTATAAGACCTTCACACCCGAACTGCAGTCGTGGCTCAGAACCTACACGCAGCGTGGCGGCAATCTGCTGGTCAGTGGGGCTTACGTAGGCAGCGACATGATGACAGCGCCGGAACGCACGTTCCTGTCCGATGTCCTGAAATGCCAGTTCGCTGGCAAGGATAACAGCCCCTCGGAGGCCGTCAGCGGTATGGGAACCACACTGGAGTTCCATCGCGCCCTGAACGAATACCACTATGCCGCCCAGCATCCGGATATCCTGCAGCCTGCTGTCGAGGGAGCCATCATCCCGATGGTCTATGCCGACAACTATGGTGCTGCTGTGGCGTATGGCGGTCGCGACTACCGGGTCTTCACTATGGGTTTCCCCTTTGAGTGTATCAAGTCGGAATCCATGCAGGCGGCGTTTATGCAAGGAATACTCAATTACTTAATCAAATAACTAAAAAACAACCAAACAACTATGGCAAAAATCCAAACAAACTCTTCTGGCACCCGCAGCATTGAGGTGACCGATGAACATCTGCAAACCATTGATGAGTACCAACTCCTGCGCGACCTGATCGACTCGACTGGCTACGTCGACGAGGACGTACTCGACAAACTGAAACTTAACATCCGCTCCATGCTGGAGTCTGAGGCCGGCAGGGACAAACGCCTGCTCGACCTCTGTCTCGATGTCGTCTATCATCCCAACATGAAGGCTTTCGGCCTGCAGCAGTTGGTAATGCTCTATATCAACTGGAAGAACCGTGGCAACGATAATCTTGGCATGACTACCCGCGCCTTCCAAGGAACCCCGTTTAATTGAGAAGTGAAAAGTGAGAAGTGAAAAGTGAGAAGTGAGAGTATGGAGTATCAGCTGACGGATTTCCTGCCGACAACGAAGAAAGAACTGGAACTCAGAGGATGGGATTACGTGGATGTAATCCTCTTCTCAGCCGATGCCTACGTCGACCATCCGTCGTTCGGTGTGGCTGTCATAGGTCGCACATTGGAGGCAGCAGGCTATCGGGTGGCCATCGTTCCACAACCCGACTGGCATGGCGACTATCGCGACTTCAAGAAGTTGGGCCGTCCCCGGCTGTTCTTCGGCATTGCTCCTGGCTGTATGGACTCGATGGTCAACAAGTACACCGCTGCCCGCCGACTGCGCTCCGAGGATGCCTATAGTCCTGACGGTCGTCACGACATGCGGCCTGAATACCCCACCATTGTCTATACCAAGATTCTGAAGCAGCTGTTCCCCGATGTACCCGTCGTGATTGGCGGCATCGAGGCCTCGCTCCGCCGCGTCACCCATTACGACTACTGGCAGGACTGTCTGCGCCCCTGCATCCTCTGCGACTCAGGGGCCGACATGATTACCTACGGCATGGGCGAAAAGCCCACCCTCGAACTGGCCCGTCAACTGTCCGACGGCATTGCCATTGCTGACATCCGCGACATTCCTCAGACCGTCTACCTCGCCTCCGGCATCACCCCCACTCCCGACGACATTGTCCTCAATAGCCATGAAGAGTGTCTCAGCAACAAGCGCTCGCAGGCCGAGAACTTCCGACATGTAGAGGAACAGTCGAACATGATGCACGCCCACCGGCTCATCCAGCCCCTCACCTCTCACCTCTCGCCTCTCACCACTTGTGTTGTTATCAACCCTCCCTACCCGCCGATGACCACCGCCGAGCTGGATGCCTCCTTCGACCTGCCCTACACCCGCCAGCCCCACCTGAAATACAAGGGAAAGCGCATCCCAGCCTACGACATGATCAAGCACAGCGTCAACATCCATCGGGGATGCTTCGGCGGCTGCGCCTTCTGCACTATCTCGGCCCATCAGGGCAAGTTCATCACATGCCGCTCCAAGGAAAGCATTCTGCGAGAGGTCAGGCAGGTTATCCAGATGCCCGACTTCAAGGGCTACCTCAGTGACTTGGGCGGACCTTCTGCCAATATGTATGGAATGCACGGACGCAATCATGCTGCCTGTGAACGCTGCAAGCGTCCCAGCTGCATCCATCCGCAGATATGTCCCAACCTTGACACCAACCACTCGCGGCTGCTCGAAGTCTACCATGCCGTCGATGCCCTGCCAGGCATCAAGAAAAGCTTCATAGGCAGTGGCGTACGCTACGACCTATTATTATATAGAAGTAAGGACGAGGCCGCCAACCGTGCCGCTCAGGAGTACACCCGTGAACTCATCACTCGCCATGTCAGTGGCAGGTTGAAAGTGGCACCCGAGCACACCAGCGACCGTGTGCTGCAACTCATGCGCAAACCCTCGTTCCAGCAGTTCTATGAGTTCAAGCGACAGTTCGACCGCATTTGTCGCGAGGAGCACCTCAATCAGCAAATCATTCCTTACTTCATCAGCAGCCATCCAGGGTGCCGTGAGGAGGATATGGCCCAGCTGGCCGACATCACCCGCAAGTTGGGATTCCATTTGGAGCAAGTTCAGGATTTCACTCCTACACCCATGACGGTGGCTACCGAAATGTGGTACACGGGCTTCGACCCCTATACGCTGGAACCCGTATTCTCGGCCAAGACACCGCAGGAGAAGCAAGCCCAGCGCCAATATTTCTTCTGGTATAAGGATGAGTCGCAAAAGCCCCATAAGCCCCATGAGTCCAAAAATCCCAATAGGCCCCATAATTCCTATGACAATAATCGAACAAAACCTCGTCCCGAAAAGCCCGACAAAGAAAAGCGAGGACGGCATCGTCGTCACTAAAGACTACATTGCCGTCATCGATGGCTCCACTTCCAAGTCTGCCTACCGCTACAGTCGCTCCTGCTCCAACGGCTGCTATGCCATGCGCATCGTTGCCAACTTTATCCGTAAAGCCCCCGCCAACATGTCTTGCCAACAGTTCTGCAAAGAAGTTACAAAAGCAGTCAGAAAACACTACACCTCTCACTTCTCCCTCCTCTCTTTTCACTTCTCACCTCCCACCATGTCCCACCTCTCCGACCATCCAGAAGACCGACTGTGTGCCTCAGCCGTTGTCTATAGCCGTTTGCGTCGCGAGGTATGGATGATAGGCGACTGCCAGTGCCTCATCGGCGACCAGCTTATTGAGAATCCTAAACCTTACGAACTGCCGCTGGCCGAGCAGCGTGCCGCCGAAGTACGCAGGTTGCTTGCGTCTGGCACCACCGTCAGCCAGTTGCTGGCCGACGATGTGGCCCGCCGTTCCATTATCCCCCAGATGATAACCTACATGAAGGGGCAGAACGTTGATTATTCCGTCATCGACGGTTTCCCCATTCCCCAGAGCAAAGTGCGCATCATCACCCTCGACTTCCAACCGTGGGAGGTGGTGCTGGCCTCTGACGGCTATCCTTTCCTCTGCCCAACCCTGCAGGAGTCGGAGCAGAAGCTCCAGTGGCAGCGCAAGAACGACCCGCTAAATATCGGCCAATTCAAGGCCACCAAAGCCTTTGTTGAGGGAAATAATTCCTTCGACGACAGGAGTTACATAAGATTTAAGGTCTGAAATTTGGTGGAATCCAAAAAAATGCCTACCTTTGCATCCGATTTCAGAAAAATCATGGCTGGTTCCGTAGCTCAGCTGGATAGAGCAACAGCCTTCTAAGCTGTGGGTCTCGGGTTCGAATCCCGACGGAATCACTTTGTAAAATCCGCAAAAAACTGAATATCAGCTGCTTGCGGATTTCTCATTTTTACAACTGCACCACATTTACATTACCAAACAAGATGCCATATAATCACGAAATTCTTGTATTCCCTAAATTCCGCAGCGCTTTAGTTTAACATTATTTATAAGTGCCTGAGCAACAAG
>CAMVLT010000057.1 GCA_947168395.1 uncultured Prevotellaceae bacterium
AATATGTTCTATTTTTCTTCTCTTTTATTTGGAGATTAAAACAGAATCTGTCCCCGTGGCAGGTTCGTCACCACCTGGATCGCCGAGCAAGAGTCCGCCCTCCAAGCAAATAAACAATGATTTTCCGCCGAAATACTTGCAATATCCGAAAAATATCGTATCTCTGAGGCTTCGCCTCGAAGATAGGCTGCATCTCGGAACCAAAGGTCGCTGTTCGCGTAGCGAGGTAAAGCAAATAAAAATAAATCGAAATTTATTTTGTATTTCGCTCGATTTGCACTATCTTTGCCCCCGAAACATTAATTATATTGCGTATGAGTTACTCAGAAATGGCAAAATTGGAACTGATGAACGCAGCAGCCAACGTCACCTCGCAGGAAGACCTTGATGCGCTGCGGCTCACCCTCTCGCTCTTCTTTGCCGAGAGGGCACAAAAGGCTATCGACAAAATGTGGGACGAAGGAACCTTCGATCAGAAGAAACTCGACGAACTGCGCGGTCAGCATCTGCGCACACCTTATAAATGAAGCCGATGCGACTTGTAGTTCTAGACACTAACGCCCTCATTCAGAGCCTGCCCACGCGTAGCCAGTACCATCGTATATGGACTGACTTCCTGGCGGGCAAGTATCGCTTGTGCGTCAGCAACGAGATATTAAACGAGTACGAGGAAATCCTCGCCGTACATACCTCACCCGCTGTGGCACACAACGTGGTTGAAGCCATAGCACACCATCCGCAGATAGTTTATCGCGAGTCCTTCTTCCGCTTCCATCTGCTTAGCGACATCGATAAGGACGACAATAAGTTTGTGGACTGCGCCATCACTGCCGGGGCTGACTATATCGTAACCGAGGACAGCCACTTCGACCATCTGAAGAAGATCCCCTTCCCTCAGCTCAACGTCCTGACGCTTGATGAGTTCAACGAAACGTTAAAACCATAAGATGAACCAAACGATCAGGTTACTAGACATCTATAGCGCAGACCTATTTATACGTTCCAGAGCTTCTGAGCTGCGCAAATGCATTAACGACGATGCCGACGAGGTAACACTCGATTTCGAGGGCATCGGCTTCATGTCGCGCTCGTTTGCCGATGAGGTTTGCAACATCATCGACGACATGGGCGGCAAGACATTTACACTCGTCAATCAGAACAGCGACGTGGCTACGATGATGACGAAAGTACGCGATGGCCGCAGTCGCGAACGCAAGCGTGGCGTAGAAAACGCAAAGATGTACGAATTCCAAGACATGGAGAGTCTTTCGGAATTCCTCATTGCTATGTAAGCTTATATCTGAAACCATAAGATACTTCCTCCGCACACTCCATGCGGAGGGAGTATTATATTCTATAGGGGCTCCTCGCCCCTATGACCCCTAGGTGTTTTAGCATGGTATTAGATATTGGCTTCGCCATATCAAGGCGCCGCCGAGGGCCAGTCCATCCAGGCCAAGCAGCTGGCCGCCCAGAGCGGCTACCGCAGCTACCGCACCTTCAGCGTAGCCTTCAAGCAGCGCACCGGCCAGAGCGTAAAAGACTGGATCGCCGAGCAAGAGTCCGCCCTGCAAGCAGATAAACAATGATTTTCCCCCAAAACCCTTGCAAAAATAAATATATTGTTGTATATTTGCACCCGAAACAATAAACAACAACGATTATGGCATATAGCTTTACAGACAAGATAGAGTGGACCATTATATTTGCCACCGAGTTCGGACGACGCTTCGGACTGACGTTCAAGCAGGCATTCAACTACCTGAGCCGCTTCGGCGCTATTAAGTTTGTCGACGAGCACTACGACTACTGCCACACACAGTCGTTCCAGTCGATGGTCAGCGACATGGCCGAGTACTGCCACAAGAAAGGAGGGGCGCTAGTATGATACTCTACCATGGCACAAACGCCGACTTCGGCGAAATCGATCTCCATAAGTCTAAACCAAATAAGGATTTCGGTCAAGGTTTTTACCTCAGCCGTGAGTATGCTCAGGCTATGGCCATGGCAAAAATCAAGGTGGAACAATTGGAAAGCGGCGTCCCCACCGTTCTCACTTATGAGGCCGACGACAAAGCGATAGCCGAATTAAAAGTCCTTAGCTTCGATGATTACACTGAGGAGTGGGCAAAGTTTATACTTTTGAACCGAAACAACGCCAACCCCGAGCCTGCCCACGACTACGATATTGTAATCGGTCCCATTGCTAATGACCGTGTTGGCGTTCAACTCTGGAAGTTTGAGAATGGCGCTATTGATTTGCATACACTCATACACAATCTGCGCAACATGAAAGGTATTACCTTCCAGTATTATTTCGGCACCGAGCGTGCCATTAAAATTCTGAAGCGACTATGAACGAGAAAGAACAGATGAAGCTCGATATGGTTAAGCACCTGGCTCTGCGACTGATGGATGAAAACTCGCAGCTCACGATTGAGCAGGCCTTGAGCACCGTTATCAACAGCGATACCTACCAACGTCTGCAGGACGATGCTACTGGTCTTTACTACCAGAGTCCGGGCTACGTGTACTCATTCCTTGAGAACGAGCTGAAGACTGCAAAGGTATCTTAGCATACTATCTATAACCATACGTTAATCCCTTCGCAATGCTAATGCGGAGGGGTTATTGTATTCTTTAGGGGCTTCTTGCGTCCCTTTGGAGCGGCCAAGCCGAGCGCTCGCCCCTAGACCCTTGGTGTTTAAGCATGGTATTAGAAATTGGCTGTCGCCAAAGTCCTGCCAGGTACCTGTCCCTTGGCAGGTTCGTCACCACCTGGATCGCCGAGCAAGAGTCCGCCCTCCAAGCAAATAAACAATGATTTTGCCGCAAAACCCTTGCAATATCCGAAAAATATCGTATCTTTGCACCCGAAACGTATAAACAACGACGATTATGACAGCAATAGAACTACGTGAAGAACTGTTCCGCGAGATGAATCCGCTGCTTGATAGCGAAACCGCTATGAAGAAGATCATTGCGTACGTAAAGGGACTGGTTGTAGCCCGGAAAATTGAGCAGGAAGCTGCACAAAAGAAAGGTTACAAGGTGAAAAACGTTTCGCCCGACATTGAGAAATGGAGCGGTTGCGCTATGTTCACCCAGGAAGAGATAGACAATGACCCACGGTTAAAATCAATCCTGAGCAAATGAAACGCGTATTCCTTGACACCAACATCCTGATTGACTACATTCAGGCCCGTGCGGGAGGTGATGATGCCAAGCAGCTGCTTATGCGTGGACACGACGGCGAGGTAAGCCTATATGCATCGTTTCTCACCTTTGCTAACATAGCTTATATCCTCCATGGCAAGGCAGACATCTATGAGATGTTTGCGATGCTCACCGATTTCATCACCGTGCTGCCTATGGACAGCGACCAGCTGCAGGCTGCCTTAAGCCTGCGCGTAAAGGATTTCGAAGACATGTTACAATACCAATGCGCTAAGGCTGCCGGATGCGACACCATCATCACTGGCAACAAACGACACTTTACAGAATTCTGCGACTTGCCTCTGATGACTGCCAATGAATTCCTGACGGAGTTGGCCCCCAAGTAGCTTTTCCGAACTTTATTTCCCCTTTATAACCCCAGCCGAGTTCATCCTTCATTGCGATGCACTCGGCGGTTTTGTTTTCGGCAGGTCTGCCAGGGACCTGTCCCTCTGGCAGACTCTGGCAGACGGCGCAACCAGCTGCGTAGGCGCCTAGCCGAAAAAGAAGGAACCCTGCTTCGATAATCCGAGGCAGGGTTCTTCGTTCCTCTACTACAAAAATTCTCAAATAAAATTTGGATTTTCGCTCACTTATTCGTATCTTTGCACCCAGAACATTTAAACAAACGACGATTATGGCCAAAGAAGATATTGTAAGACGCTGGTTGGAGATTGCCGCCGAAGATCTTGAGGTGGCCGAATCGAACCACTCGAACGGCTACTGGCTCTACGCAGCTTTCCTCTGCCATCAGTCGCTGGAGAAGGTGCTGAAAGCCTACTATCAGGCGACACACGACGACGATCCGCCCTACACTCACAACCACATCAGGCTGCTGAACGTGTGCGGACTGATTGACGAGCTCTCCGAGGAGCAACTGCGCTTCATCGCCCATATCGAGCCGATGTACATCGAGGCCCGCTACCCTGAGCAGAAGGCCGCTACGGCCCGCACGCTGAGCAAGGAAGTTAGCCAGTATTTCATAGAGCAAACCAAACAATTGACGCAATGGATAGAAGAACGCTTACACGAGACGAAGCCCTAGACGCTGTAAGGGAGTACAAGCGAGTGATACGGTCCCGCTACCATGCAGAGCCGAAGGTCATGATGTATGGCTCCTACGCAAAGGGCCATGCTAATCCCGACAGCGACATCGACGTGGCAGTCATCCTGCCCGGGAGTGAAATCACTGACCATTGGGAACAATCGGCCGACCTTTGGGGCGACATCCGCAAGGTCAGTGTGCTCATCGAGCCGGTGCTCATGGAGGACAACGAGGACTCGATGCTCTACCGCGAGGTTATGCGGACGGGTGTAGCCGTCTGACGGCCCGAACTTTATTTCCCCTTTATAACCCCCGCCGAGACATCTTGATGATGTGCCTCGGCGGTTTTGTTTTCGGCAGGTCTGCCAGGGACCTGTCCCTCTGGCAGGCACGCCCCCGCGGAGTGGCAGAATTTACAAAAACAGTGGCAGAATTTACAAAATCTTCACTTGCAGGCAAAAAACTCTTGCAGGTTTCGAAGATTTTTATTATATTTGCCACCATATTACTACATACTAATGATATCAATACCATATAACACCTACTAATAACCTAATGAATGAATTCTAAATATTTGATATTAACAACTTAAAACAATTTGATTATGGAAAAGAAATTTAGACTTTTACTTCTGCTCGCGCTGCTGATGACGGCGGCGACGGGCGCATGGGCACAGACGGAAATCACCACGATACCCAATGGTGATTTCGAAACGTGGACTTACGATGGAGAAGATATGCCCAATTATTGGAACTCTAATGCAACATCTGATGGTAGCATGAATGGTATTATGGGCGGCAAACAGTTAAAACGCTCCACCGACGTGCGCCCAGGTTCCTCCGGACAGTATTCCTGTTCCATTTGGACAAAGAGTACAATGGGTGTGATAAACATAGGCATTTTGACCTCAGGACGCATACATTTTGGTGCTACGTCTTCTACAAGTAATCAAAACTACATCTATTCTGATCGCGATGGCAGTAATACCAAAAATAATTTCACCAATCCCTGCGCCATGCCATTCACAGGCAAGCCTACGGCTATAAAGGTATGGGTGAAGTATGTGCAGGGAGGCACCGGCTATGGCGACTATGCCACTGCCAAATTCTCTGCCACCATTCATGGCGATGCAGACTATGTAGCATACAACCTGGCTGAACATGACAACGATGACAATAAAGCGTTGGTCGTAGCATCTGCCGAGCAAGAAATAGCCTATAATAATGGCGAGTGGGAGCAAATAACTATTCCTTTCAATTACACGGACAACGATGTCGCTCCTGCCTACATCCTTATCAATGCCTATACCAATGCCTATCCTGGCAAGGGTAAGGCTAATGACTATCTTTATATAGACGACATTGAATTGGAGTATGCAGCCGCCGCCTCCTCCGGCTTCACCGTTTCTCTGAAGGACGGCGTGAAGGATGCCGACAAGTGGACGGTGAAGGTTGGCGACGGCGAGGCCCAGGCGCTGCCCATCGGCGGACTGAAGGGCGACGGCTCGGAGACCGTGACGCTGCAGTACACCGGACGCCTGAAGGTGAAGGGCGTGAAGGCTACAATCGAGGCTGGCGCTCCGGCGACTGGCAACATCGTTGACCTGTCGACGCTGACGGCTGACTACGAGGCGCAGAATGGCGATGTGCTGACGGGTGTGACATCATCCTACAAAGTGACCATAGCCGCCGGCGCCACGGTGACGCTCGACGGCGTGGACATCAGCGGCAATGGAGGCTGCATCAGGTGCTTGGGCGACGCCACCATCATCCTGAAGGACGGCTCGACGAATACGCTGTACAGTTCGAGTCAGGATTATCCTGCCCTCTCGATTGGCGACGCTAATACGACGCTGACCATACAGGGCTCCACGGGCGTGCTGAACGTCTCAAGCGGATATTACTGCGCGGGCATAGGCGGTGGTTATAAGAATGCCGACTTTACCTGCGGCAATATCAGGATTGAGGGCGGCGTCATCACCGCAAAGGGTGGCGGTGGTGGCTCTGGCATCGGCACCGATTATGGTGCTGCAACTTGTGGCGACATCATCATCACGGGCGGAACGATAACTGCTAAAGGTGGCGACGACGCTGCCGGTATCGGTACTGGTAATGGTGATGGCGAACAAGCTGTCTGCGGCAACATCACGATTGCCAACACCGTGACCAAAGTGACCGCCACGGCGGGCAAAAATGCTCCCCACAGCATCGGCAAGGGCACCGACGGCACCTGCGGCACCATCACCATCGGCGGCACGAAATATTGGGAGAACGATGCTGCCGTGAACGGCGGCGACACCTATCTGGCTCAGAGCCCGCTTATCTACGACCCGACGGCGGCGGCGAAGCCCGCGGCTACGGTGACGACGGCGCCGACGGGTGCGGCGGTTGTTGGCGTTGGCAAGACGACGGCGCTGGTGAGCGGTGGCGTGGCCGACGGCGGCACGCTGATGTATGCAGTGACCACGACGAACACGAAGCCTGCCTCGACGGATGGCTTCAGCGACGCGGTGCCCACGGCTGAGACCATCACCGCCAGTGGCACGGTATATGTTTGGTATTACGTGAAGGGCGACGACACGCACTCCGACAGCGAGATTGCGGCTACGGCCATTGAGGTTCCCGTGGCCATCATATGGGACGCTACGAACGTCACCGACCTTAATATCTCCGGCACCCAAGAGTATGAGAAGGATGGTGTCAAGCTGAGTGGTAATGCCGAAGAGATGCTAGCCTGGTGGACTAATGGCATCTATTTCGAAATGTACGTATCCGGCGGCTATACCTTTACGGCACCGACCGGCAAGGCGTTCACAAAGATTGAGATGAAACTCCAAGATCCTGGTGGTTGGGATCAAGCATATGAAAATGCAAAACTCGGCGAGGGATGGACATTTGTTGGAGATTTCATCAACGAAATTTATACAATCACGTGGAAGGGCAGTGCCGCCTCGACGGTTGGTATAGTGACGGGCGCTGATAATTTCGCCGGCACACCTGTGACAAGCATCGCGTTCTACCTGTCGGAGTAATCCCCTCGCGCGCGTATTATATATAATGTATAAGGAAACGGAAAGAATAAATAATTAAAAACATTAAGATTATGATACAAATTAAAAAAACAATACTGACGCTCGTCGCGCTATTAGCCGTGACGACGGGAGCGTGGGCGCAAGGCGTCCTGAACATCGTGGTCGACGGCACGTCGGCGACGATTAAGTACGACGGCAATGCGAGCAACAATCCCTATTTCGGTGATGGTGATTGGGAGCATGGCGGAGAAACTTGGGATGATGAGCGTACAACCAGGTCCACTATCACGACCGTCACCATCGACGGGAGTTGCAAGAACTTCAGTGGAACAAACCTCCATGGTCTGTTCGCCTTTTTCCGCGGGTTGACCACCATCAACGGCTTGGAGAACCTCAACACCGCAAACGTCCAGGATATGGGATATATGTTCATTGGCTGTTCGTCGCTGACGTCGCTCGACCTCAGCAGCTGGAACACGGCGAGCGTGGAATTCTTGGCCTCCATGTTCAATGAGTGCTCTGAACTGACGACGGTGGACCTCAGCAGCTGGAACACGGCAAAGGTCTGGAATACAAACTCCATGTTCAACAAATGCTCGAAGCTTGAGAACATCTACGTGGGCGACGGCTGGAGCACGGCGGCGGTGGAGGTGGACAGGGACGATGACATGTTCAAAGGCTGCACGAAGCTACTCAGCATGAACACCACCAATCCTGCCACCGACAAGACGAACGCCCACACGGGCGACGGCGGCTACCTGAAGGTGAAGCCTGCCGCCTCCTCCGGCCCCGAGGTCGCCTGGAACGCTGCGACGAAGACCGGCACCTTCACCATGCCCGGCGACAACGTTATCGTCAGCGTGGAGTACTACGACCTGGCTACTCTGGCAGACAAGGGGCTGACCGCAGCAGAGGATGCTGCTGCCAAGACCGAGGCTCCGCTCGCAGTTCTGGCTGAGAACGCAATCACCGGCGGCACCGTGATGTACTACGTCGCCCCCGACGCCAACTTCTCCCAGGCCGACGCCATCGCACTGGCCGAGACCGCATGGAGCGCCGACATCCCAACGGCTGAGACTATCGACGCAGCAGGCGGCACCTGCTACGTGTGGTACTACATCAAGGGCGACGACGAGCATAGCGACACCGACCCCCAGCGCCTCGCAGTCACCGTGCTGCCCGAACCCACCTACACCGTTGAGTTCGCCGAAGGCACCGAAGAGTCCGACAAGTGGACGGTGAAGGCCGGAACCGACGGCTCCTTCCAGTCGCTGCCCCTGAAGGGCGTGAAGGCCGGAACGAAGGTGAAGCTGAAGTACGACGGCGACCGCAGCATGTTGAAGGCCGTGAAGGCCGTGAAGGCCGAGAAGAAGGCGGCGGCTGAGGAGCCCGTGGCCAACATCGTATGGGACGGCACGAACGTCACCAACATTATTATCAGTGGCTCCGGCGAGTCATCATATGAGAAGGGGGGCATCACGCTGAGTGATAATGGCGAACAGAAATATGCCATGTGGAATGATTACGGAGATCCGACGATGAGTGGCATCAGTTTCAGCACGAACGCATCCGGCGGCTTCACCTTCACGGCACCGACCGGCAAGGCGTTCACAAAGATCGAGATGACGGTCAATGGCACTGGTGGTTGGCAGTCTGCAAATCTCGGCACGGGCTGGGCATTTAATGCTGATATGGATAAACAAATCTTTACCGTCACCTGGAAGGGCAGTGCCACCTCGACGGTTAAGCTGCTGACGGATGCTGATGCATTCGGAGGAGATACTGTGACAAGCATCGCGTTCTACCTGTCGGAGTAATCCCCTCTCGCGCGTATATAATATAAAAGGTATAAACAACATAAAGAAATACAATATATGAAAACAATATCAAGATATATAATGACGCTCGCGCTGCTACTCACGGCAGTCACGGGCGCATGGGCGGACGGCGTAACGATGAAGGAGATTACCAGCAGCGACATCCAGTCTTCGTGGAATGGCAACACCGACCCCGTGAAGGTCACCGACCTGCCCGGCTTCAAGGCCATGACACACGACGAGGCCATCGCACTCGGCGCACCGAGCAACAATGAAATCGTCTTCTTGATTTACGCCATCAACGCTAGCAACAAGTTCGCGGCGTTAAGATATGAGTCCGGCACGAAATCCTCTTATGAGACTGAGTTCAACTTAAACGAACTCCAGAACACCGCCCAAAATTATTGGGTGTTCTACACCTACAGCGACGCCCCCGCCGAGCCCGCCATCGAGATGACCTGGAACGAGTCCGAAGGCGTGTGGGAGTTCGACATGCCGGAGAGCAACGTGGAGCTGCAGATGCTGTACTACTCGCTGACCGGCGTGACGCTGGCCGGCGGCAGCAGCGCAGGCGGCACGGCCACACTGCTGAAGGAGGACTACTCGCCGCTGACGGCTGACGACAAGGTGAAGGAGGACGAGCGCTTCGTGCTCCTGGTGGACAAGACCGAGGGCTACGACTTCGGCGTGACCATGAGCACGGGCGAAAAGGCCGTGATGAAGGAGTTCACCGCGGACGAATATAAAGACTACATCGACTACGCCAAGGAGCAGGGCATCGCCGTTTCGCCGAACACGGTGATGAAGTGGGTGACCATGCCCCACGTCGATACGGATGTCCTGACGATGACGATGGACATGCAGAAGCAGAAGACGTTCACGATGCTCTATCAGCCTACCGACGCCGCTACGGACGTATGGGTACGCTTCGGCGTGACGCAGAACGGCGAGGAGTCATTCACCTACTCGCGCATGTCGAAGAACTCGCAGATGGGCGACAAGGACGTATGGTCGATGAAGATGCTGTCGTCGTTCGCACCGACGAAGGTGGCCTTCTTCACCACCGAGGAGGCTGCCGCCAACGACGCAGCAACGATGAGCAGCGCCGTGGTGAGCACGACGGCCAACTGGAACGACATCACCGGCGGGCAGTACCTGCTGGTGGGCGGCTACGCCACGACGAAGGTGGCCGCATTCGTGACCGACGCCAAGTCGGCACCGCTCTACAGCGGCGAGACGGTCAACATCGACTACAACAGGGAGAACCCGGGCGTGACGTATCAGATTGCCGTGTGCCAGACCGACGAAGACGGCAACGTGAAGACTCCGGGCGCAATCACGCTGCTGGCAGCTCCGACCGCTCCAGAGGGCAAGGTGTTTACAGCATGGCGCACGCTGGAGGGCAACGCCCCTGACAAGAACGAGCAGCTGTACACCCCGGGCAGTGAGTATTCCATCTACGAGAACATGACGTTCATCGCCGTATGGCAACCCATACAGGTGAAGACTACCTTCGCCATGAACGGCGGCACGGGCTTCGACGCCCAGGCCCAGACAAACTACGGCCAGACACTCGCCCTCAGCGGTGAACCCACACGCAAGGGCTTCGTCTTCGACAAGTGGACGGTGGCCAAGGCCGTGAGCGAGAGCGGCGTGCTCTTCGGCAGGGGCTCTGAGTTCGACATGAACACCAAGCTGACCGCCGACATCGACCTGGTCGCCCAGTGGAAGCACGTACACGAGTACACCTGCTACCCCATCAGCAGGTTCCCTTCGCTGCAGAGCTATATGAAGTATAACGGCGTGCTGCACATCGCCGTCTGCGGCTGCAACGACATCGAAATCGTGGAACATGAGTTCAACCCCGCCGGCAAGTGCGTCTGCGGATACGAGAAGCCGGGTGCTACGAAACTGCAGCTCGACATCGCCTACGGCAAGCTGGAAGGCACGTCGTTCACCACCTTCGCCAACGGATTCCCCGAGTTCCCGACGAAGGGCCAGGAGGTGACCGTAGAGGCATTCCACAACTGGGGCGACCTTGAGTTCCAGAAGTGGCAGTACAGCACCGACGGAGGCACAACGTGGTACGACCTGGCTGCCTTCGAAATCGTGGGCTTCCTCATCCCCTGCAGCATGCAGACACGCGCCATCTACGTCAACCCCGTACAGACACCGACCATCGAACTGGCCACCAGCCAGCACGACGACTACGCTCAGCAGGGCGGCCAGACCTACACGATGGACAACATCCTCTACCAGATGAACTACAAGCTGCCCGACGGCTACAAGCTGCTTGACGCAGGCATACGCATGGGCGACAACTCCGGCATATCCTACTACGAGCAGAAGGAGCGCACCTACTCATACGACGCCGAGGCCAAGGCCATAGCCATCAGCATGCTGACGGTAGTGAGCATCCTGAACGGCGAGCCCACCACGGCCGACATGTCGGCTACCGAGAAGTACTGGGCAGAGCGCGAGAACAGCGTCCTCGACGAAATCAGCCCCCGCACACTGGCCAAGCACATGATGGACAGCAAGCCCATCAACGTCGAGAAGTACGACCCCATCTACTGGGAGGCTACCGCACAGACCAAGGGCCTCTCCGGCTCCGTGGCCACCATGCCGCCCCTGCGCTTCGCACAGAAGAACAACCAGAACCACTACATCTACGGCGTCGGCTACATCCGCTACAAGGACAACAGCGGCAACGTGAAGACCCTCTACACCGACGCTGTCGCCGCTACGGTGAACAACCCGAACCAAAGCACCGTGAAGAAGGAACTGGAATCCGGCGCACGCCAGATGACTCGCGGCTTCGACGAGAACACGGCAGCCGCACGCAAGGCTCCGAAGCGCCAGTCCGAGCCTCAGCCTACGGACGAGCAGCTCGACCTGAGCACCATCACCGCCCCGCAGACCCAGCTCGTGGTCTATGCCGACGGCAAGTATAACGCCCAGCTCTCCGACGCCTACGGCTACGGCGAGACGGCCACCGTCACCGCTCCCGACGTGCAAGGCAAGACCTTCTCGTACTGGACGGCCGGCGGCTCCGTCATCAGCACCGGCAAGACGCTGACGTTCACCATGAAAGCCAACACCACCCTCTGCGCCCTCTATGACGAGGCCACCGTTCCTGCATTCTCTCCTGCAGGCATCACCTCCGTCACCCGCTCCAACGATGGCGAGAAAATCAACATCCAGGCCGTCGCCAACGGAACCTTCACCGAAGCCGGCTTCGTCTATAGCACCACCGCCACCGGCGACAACCTGACCATCGGCGTTGAAGGTGTCGAGACGATAGTTGCCGTGAATTACCGCAGCCTGGCCAACGAGGTGCCCGCCAGCGTCCTCGACCGGAACAACTGCTGGAGCGCACAAATCACGCCCGACGCCGCAGACGCCATCTATCACGTCCGCGCCTACACCAAGAACGGCAGCAACTACAGCTACGGCGACGTGAAGGACGTGAAGTTCTCGAGCCTGAAGAGCGGCATGAAGATGACTGCCAACATCGAAGCCTTCGAACATGAGGCCGATCCCGCCCTCAGCCAGCTCTTGACACAGCTGAAGAACGCAGGCCAGCTTCCCGCAGGCTACGCAATAGAGGTGGCCGCCGGTGAGTGCGTCACCTACTACAGCGACAAGGCCCTGAAGCTTTCGGAATCGTCTGCCGACGCCGAGCTCTACACCATCGCAAGCGTAACGGATAACGAGGCCGTGCTGAGCAGCCAGATCAACGTGGTAGCTGCTGGCACCCCAATGCTCATCTTCAACAAGGGCACTGAGGCTAATACCTTCCTGCTCATCCCAACAACGGATCAGGCCGACGACGTGAAAGCTGCCGATCAGTTCAAGGGTACACTTGAGGCTGTGCAGATGCCTGCAAGCACCGAGGGCCGCGACTACTACGTATGCACCGGCAAAGCATTTGTTTGGGTAAAGAATGCAGGCACCATCGCTGCCAACCGCTGCTGGCTTGAGATCATAGCTCAGCCTGCCGGCGTTCGCGCTAACACACGCTCGATTGTAAGCGGAGGCGACACCACCAACATCGACGCCACCACACGCGATGCCCTCGAGGGCGACTATTACGACCTGCAGGGACGCAAGGTAGAGAAGCCACTGCGCAAGGGCGTATACATCAAGAGCGGAAAGAAAGTTATTAAACATTAAACATGAAACATTAAACATTGTTTGATATGAAAAAGATATTTTCGATAATAGCATTGGCACTCGTGGCGATCACCGCGAGCGCCTATGACCTGACCGTGGGGCAGAACGCACACGGCACAGTGACATTCAAGGTGGGCGATGCTACCGAATTTGCCCCTATTGCCGAAACTGCCACTGTCGACGCTGGTCAAACGGTGACGGTGAAGGTTCGTGGCGGCAAGGGTTGGATAGGCAACGGGCTGACGGCCCGCGCCTACACCGACTATGGTAACGCTAAGACTCGAGGCAACATGCAGGTGCTCGACTGGCAGACCGTGACACAGGAGAGCGACAGTATCTACACCTTCACCATGCCAGGTGCCAACGTGGAGCTGTATGCTGCCTACGCACACCGCGCACTGACCAACGACATGATACAGGCCATTGCCGACCAGGCATGGACTGGCCAGGCCGTTGAGCCCGCACTGGTGGTGAAAGACCGTGAGTTCACCCTCGAAAAGGGCACTGACTACACCGTGGTTTACACCGGCAACATCGACAAGGGCTTGAACACCGCCAAGGCCACCATCACCGCCATGGGCGACTACACTGGCGAGGCCAGCGTAAACTACAGCATCCGCAAGGTGATAAGCACTAACAACGGATTCATGATATTCCCCGTGACCGACCCGATGCCACAGTACACCGGCGAGGCCATCCAGACACAACTCACCGTGACCGAGATGGGCGCGGCTCAGTATGTGCTGCAGGAAGGCACCGACTATGATGTGGAGTGCTGGAACAACGTGAAAGCCGGTACCGCCAACTACAAGCTGACTGGTAAGGGCGTGTATATGGGCGAGTACGAGGGCAACTTCTTCATACTGCAGCGCGACCTGAGCGAGGACATGGCATCGGCCATGACCGGAGTGGTGTATAGCGGCAACCCGCAGTATCCCGACGTAGAGATTACCTTCAACGGCACGCCTCTGGTGCGCGGCACAACGGACAACGTGGCCGACTGCGACTATATCCTGACCTATGAGGACAACACCGACGCAGGCCAGGGTAAGGCTACCGTGACCGGTGTGAACAACTTCAAGGGCACGCTGAATCTGACGTTCCAGATCGACGCCAAAGCGCTGACCGAGGACATGATTGCAAATATCGACGACGTGACCTACGACGGCAACGCCAAGCAGCCCGCTCCAGTGGTGACCTACGGCGACATAACGCTGACCGCAGGTACCGACTACACCGTGAGCTACGAGAACAACACCGGTGCCGGCACAGCCACGCTCACCATCACTTCGACTGCCCAGAACCCGAACTACAGCGGTTCTGCATCGAAGAACTTCACCATACAGAAGGCCAACGTGAACGTGACAGCCACCCCGACGGTGAAGACCGACCTGGTGTATACCTCTCAGCCACAGGCCCTGCTGAATGCAGGTACAGTTGAGGGCGGCACCATGCAGTACTCGCTCGACGGCACAGAGTATGCCGCCACCGTGAGCACCGGCACCGACGCCGGTGAGTACACCGTGTACTACAAGGTAGTGGGCGACGACAACCACAACGACGTGGCACCCCAGACTCTGGGTGTCACCATCGGCAAGGCCGACATCACCACCATGACGCTTGCTCAGACAGATCCGTTCGTGTATAATAAGGAAGAGCAGGAAGCCCAGGTGGCTACTGTAAGCGCAGGTACCATCAATGTGGCTGCCGACAACTTCGACGTGACCGGCAACAAGCAGACCAACGTGGGCACATACACCGCCACTGTAACAGCCAAGAGCGACTCCAAGAACTTCAAGGGCTCTGCCACTGCAGAGTGGAGCATAGTAGAGGCCGACGCACAGATATTCACACTGGAGCTCAATCCAGAGTCGTTCGTATTTACCGGCAACGCACTGCAGCCAGCCGTGACCGTGAAGGACGGCAACGACGTGCTGATCGTGGATAAGGACTACACACTGGCATTCGAGAACAACGTTGACGCCGGTACTGCCAAGGTTACCGCCACCGGTAAGGGCAACTACAAGCTCACCAAGGAGGCCACCTACACCATCCAGAAGGCCAACGCACAGTTGGGCACCGCTCCCGCTGCACAGCAGCTCACCTACAACCGCAATGCTCAGCAGCTGGTTAGCGCCGGTGCCATCACCGTGGTAGGCACTACCGACGAGAGCAAGCTGCAATACTCGCTGGACGGCGTGAACTTCAGCGACGACATCCCCACCGCCACCGAGGCAGGCAGCTACACCGTGAGCTACTACGTGAAGGGTGACAAGAACCACAACAACACCGGTACGCTGACCGTGAACTGCGCCATCGCCAAGGATCAGGCCACCATGGAATTCACCAATGCCAACTACAACCTGACCTACGGCGACGCTAACTTCACCAACGCCATCACGCAACACGGCGACAATGAGGTTCGCTACGTGAGCGGCGACGCACGCGTGGCCGAGGTGCAGTACTTCAGTGGCGATGTTGCCATCAAGGGCGTAGGCCAGTGCACCATCACCGCCACCATGCAGGAGCACAGTAACTTCAAGAAGCAGGATGCCGACATCAGCTATACTATCAATGTGGCTGCAAGAAAGATTACTGCCGACAACGTGACCGTGGGCGAGGAAGGCGAGAACGGAGTGCCTGTAATCACCGTAAGCGTAGAGGCACCCGTGGGCACACTTACACCACAGGAAGTAACCGACTACGAGCTGAAGTACTACAACGCCGAGAGACAAGAGGTGACCGTGGCACAGATGAACGCCGCTCCTGGCGAGTATCTGGCAGTGCTGTCATTCTTCGGCAACTACGAAGGCTATGTAGAGAAGACCATCACCGTAGCTGCTACTCCGCAGGGTCCTATCCCTGGCGACGTGACAGCCAGCAGTGTGGTTGAGATCGACGACGTAGAGAACTTCATCAACGACATTCTGGAGGGTAACGTTCCGACCGATCCCGGCACCGACGACTTCATCCGCTACGACGGTAACGGCGACGGCCGCATCGACATAGCCGACGCACAGGCCATACTGAACCTGGCTATGGGTCTGAATGTCGACGGTACACCTAAGGCTGGTGCACGTGGTGACAACGCTGATAACTTGCAGGCTACTATGAGCATCGTCAGCGAGGATATGGGCAACGGTATCGTGCGCTATGCTATGAACGTGGAGGGCAACTTCAGCTACACCGGATTCCAGGCCGACGTGGTAACAAGCGGCAGCATCATGAACGTGGCACTGGCAAGCGACGCTATGCCTATGCGCAGCAACACCATGAAGAACGGCAAACTGCGCGTGCTGGGTCTGCCAGGCAGCACAGAGCTGCAGGCCGACGGCACCGTGATGTACGTGTACGTACAGGGCGGCAATGGCATCAGCTTCGAAAACGTAGTGATGACTACAGCCCAGTCGCGTAGCATCGAGGTAGGCGGCGAGACCACTGGCATGATGACAATTGAAAATGGACAATTCTTGGACGAGCCAAGCGGCAAAGCCGAGCGGACAATTGACAATTGCTACGACCTGAGCGGTCGCAAGGTGAACGGCGCTCATAAGGGCATCGTCATCGTAGCCGGCAAGAAGTTGTTGAAGAAGTAAAATATAACTTGAATACTATGAATGTTAAGAAATATCTAACCCTGCTGCTCGTTCAGCTCTTCGCGATGACAGCTGCTGCTGAAGACAAAGTCTACATCAGCGACTTCAGCATCAAGACGGGCGAGTCGAAGTTGATTGCAGTCAACTTCGACAGCGAGCGCAGCGACCTGAAACAGCTTTCGGGTACCATCACCATGCCCGCGGGCCTTACGGTGATAAACCAAGGCTCATCGGGCAGTGCGCTGTGGATGACTCCCAACGCGACACGCACCAACGGTGCGCTCGCGCAGTATAACACTGGCACTGGCGCTGCAGCCGTAGTGGGCTTCGGATCTACGTTTAATGCCGGCACTGGCGCCATAGCTTACATCAAGGTGATGGCCACGACCGACCTGGCCGACGTGAGCACCATCACACTCTCTGATTTCTCGGCCAAGGCCAGCGACAACAGCACAGTGGTACTGACCACCCAGAACTGTACCGTGACCCGCGAGGCCGGTACTGGCGGTGGCGGCACCCCCGCTACCGAGACATCCGACCTGAGTTTCGCCTTCAGCCCAGCCACGCTCACCATGACCGCAGGCGAGGTGAAGCAGGTAGAGGTGCTGATGGACAACGGTATGACAGCCACCGGTCTGCAGGCAGACCTGGTGGCATCGACCGGACTGACCATCCAGAGCGTAACACCTGGCGACCGTATGACCGCTTGGAACTACAACGCTAATACAGCCCGTGTATTCGCACTGGGATCCATCACTGGCTATGAGGGCACAGTATTTACTGTAAGCCTGAAAGCCAGCGAGGAGTTCTCTGGTCAGGCCACACTGAAGCTGACTAATCTGGCCGTGACCGATGCCGGTGCGAAGAGCTACCAGGCCGATGACGTGACGCTGCCAGTGACAGTGCAGAGCCAGAAGAACGTGGCTATGGCATTCAGTCCTGACAAGGTGATTCTGAACCCTGGCGAGACGGCCACCGTCGACGTGACGCTGAGCAGCGAGGTAGCGCTGACAGGATTTATGGGCACACTTGCCCTGCCTGCTGGCATAACCGCTACCATAGCCAAGGGAGCGCTCATCAACAGCGCCCCCAAATACAACGCCACGACAGGCATAATGACCTATCTGGGCGGCATGACCGCAAACGAGGGCACGCTGTTCACCCTGACACTGACCGCCGGCGACACATTCACTGCCGACGGCAACGTGACATTCACAAACATATCGACTACAACTGCCAGCGCAGTAAGTATCGTACCTCTCGACATCACCCTGCCCGTGCAGCTTAAGACGACAGCCGGCGTGACAGCCCCCGTGGCTAAGGAGAACCTGGTATTCACAGGCCAAGCTCAGGAGCTTATCAGCGCAGGCAGTGCCGAGGGCGGCGAGATACAGTACTCGCTTGACGGTGAGACTTACTCTACCGCCATACCTACAGGTACCGATGCCGGCAGCTATACCGTATATTATAAGGTAGTGGGCGATGCCGACCACAACGACGTGGCTCCTGCCTCGTTCGATGTAAGCATTGCCAAGGCACAGCTCACCATTGCCACGCTGGCTGAGACATCGCTGACCTACAGCGGCACCGAGCAGACCGTAAGCGTGAGCAGTGTGAAGGCTGGTGATCTGGTAGTGCCTGCAGCCTACTACGAGGTGAGCGGCGACAAGGCCACCAACGTGGGCAACTACACCGCCACCATAGCAGCTAAGGCCGACTCCAAGAACTACACCGGACAGGCCACTGCCCAGTGGAGCATCATAGCTGCCGGAGCAGCTACGTTCACAGTGACGCTCTCGGAAG
>CAMVLT010000058.1 GCA_947168395.1 uncultured Prevotellaceae bacterium
GAGCACCTGACTCTTAATCAGGGTGTCCAGGGTTCGAGCCCCTGCGGGTGTACACAATCGAGAGGGATTGCCGATATGGCTCAGTTGGTAGAGCAACGCATTCGTAATGCGTGGGTCCCCGGTTCGAGTCCGGGTATCGGCTCCAGGTTAAATCACAAGTCTTTTTTCAAGCGGGATTAGCACATCGGTAGTGCACGGGCTTCCCAAGCCTGGGAGGCGGGTTCGATTCCCGTATCCCGCTCAGGCTTGGAAAACAATCAAGGTTCTTTATTTTTCTAATAATGTTTGCGTGCGCACGCGTGAGAGGGTCTCAGGTGTCATCTGCAGGTACGAAGCAATATAGACCAGCGGTGCACGGAGCACAAGCTGGGGCGAACGCTTCACGAGCTTCTGATAGCGGTCGATAGCCGACTCAAAGCGAAGCATGTCGGCATGTATCTGGCTGAGAATAAGGCTCTCCTCCAGAATCTTACGGTAAAGTATCTGGATGTTGACGCTCTTCATGGCCACAGCTTCGAGCCTGGCCTTGGGCAGACAATAGAGGATGGTAGGTTCGATAGCCATAATCTGCAGCTTGGAGGGCTGTTCGCGGAACAGGCTCTCAATGCACATCACCACCGTGTTCTCGGTGGCCATGTATTCGGTGAGTTCCTTGTTGTTCTTGTAGTAGAACTGGCGTACCAGTCCCTTTACAATCCAGTAGATGTTCTCGCAGGTCTCACCCTCAGAAAGAATCTTTTCGTTCTTGCCATATCTCTTTGCTACCAGAATGCTTTCCAGCAAATCCAGCTCTTCGTGGGTCATCGTACTGTAGCGGCGAGCCAGTTCGCGGGCAACGTCGCGGGGGGCAATACTTATGGTTGGCATAGGCTATGAGATTTTTACTTTTTTACGATTTGAATTTTAAATTATAATCTTTCTCCATTTCTTAGTCGAGCTTCAGGACTGCGAGGAAGGCTTTCTGTGGCACTTCCACGTTGCCTATCTGCTTCATACGCTTCTTACCGCGCTTTTGTTTCTCAAGTAGTTTGCGCTTGCGGCTGACGTCGCCGCCGTAGCACTTGGCCGTCACGTCCTTGCGTACCTGCTTCACTGTCTCTCGGGCAATGATTTTGGCACCGATGGCGGCTTGGATGGCAATGTCGAACTGCTGACGTGGTATCAGTTCCTTCAACTTCTCACACATCCGGCGGCCGAAGGTGACGGCATTGTCCTGATGGGTGAGCGTGGAAAGGGCATCTACCGGCTCGCCGTTAAGCAGGATGTCGAGCTTGATGAGCTTGGAGGGACGGAACGAGTCGATGTGATAGTCGAACGAGGCGTAGCCCTTTGAGATGGACTTCAGCTTGTCGTAGAAGTCGATGACGATTTCACCGAGGGGCAGCATGAAGTGCAGCTCCACGCGGTTGCCGCTGACATACTGCTGGTCAATGAGTTCACCACGCTTGTCGAGACAGAGGGTCATGATAGGCCCGATGAAGTCGGCAGCGGTAATGATGCTGGCCCGGATATAGGGTTCCTCAATGTGGTCAATCAACGTCTGGTCGGGCAATCCCGAAGGGTTATGGACTTCCTTCACCTCACCTTGCTTGGTGTAGCAAATATAGCTGACGTTGGGCACGGTGGTAATGACGTCCATGTCGAACTCACGGTCAAGGCGTTCCTGCACAATCTCCATGTGAAGCAAACCGAGGAAACCACAGCGGAAACCAAAGCCGAGAGCCACACTGGACTCAGGCGTGAAGGTCAGCGAGGCATCATTCAGCTGCAACTTCTCAAGCGAGGCACGCAGATTCTCATACTCCGTCGGGTCAATGGGGTAGACACCCGCAAAGACCATCGGCTTCACTTCCTGGAAACCCTCAATGGCTGCCGAGCAGGGACGAGCCACATGGGTGATGGTGTCGCCCACCTTCACCTCCTTCGAATTCTTAATGCCACTGATGATATAGCCCACGTCACCCGTCCGCAGTTCCTGACGGGGTATCATGTCCATCTTCAGCACGCCAATCTCGTCGGCATCATACTCCATACCCGTATTGAAAAACTTCACCAAGTCGCCTTTGCGGATGCTTCCGTTCACAATCTTAAAGTAGGCAATGATGCCTCGGAACGAGTTGAAGACCGAGTCAAAAATCAGCGCCTGCAGCGGAGCATCGGGGTCGCCTACGGGATGGGGGACACGGTCGACAATAGCATCGAGTATCTCCCCTACCCCTTCGCCCGTCTTTCCGCTGGCTCGTATGATTTCGGAAGGGTCGCAACCAATGAGGTCAACTATCTCGTCCTCCACTTCGTCGGGCATGGCCGAGGGCATGTCAATTTTGTTGATAACGGGAATTATCTCCAGGTTATGGTCAATAGCCATATAGAGGTTAGAGATAGTCTGCGCCTGCACCCCCTGCGTGGCATCAACCACCAACAGTGCACCTTCGCAGGCAGCTATACTGCGGCTCACCTCATACGAGAAGTCCACATGCCCCGGCGTATCAATCAGATTCAGGATATACTTCTCACCACCACGCATATACTCCATCTGTATGGCGTGACTTTTGATGGTAATACCGCGCTCACGCTCCAGTTCCATATCGTCAAGCATCTGGCCCTCAGTCACTTGAATAGTGTTTGTAGCCTCAAGCAACCGGTCTGCCAGCGTCGACTTACCGTGGTCAATATGTGCAATAATGCAGAAGTTCCTTATGTTATTCATATCAATAATCTATGCAAATGATTTGCAAAGATACAACAAAAATTGTTTTTTGTCGAATAATTTAGCTTTTTTTTGTAACTTTGCACGCAAAAAGTAATATCGACATGAAAAAAGTTATTGTATTTGCCCTTGCAGCCCTGACTTTTGCCGCTTGTCAGGAGTCACTCGAAGAGAAAGCGGCACGCGAAGCCGAACTCTACACCAAGAAGAACTGTCCGTCCTTAATAGCCAAGAACATGACGATGGACAGTCTGACGTTTGAGGCCAACACCCATACCCTGCATTTCTACTACACGCTCTCAGGCGAGGCTGACACGGTAGGGGTGATGAATCAGATTGACGCCAAGACGCTGCTGCTGTCGGAACTTAAGAACACCACCGCCATGCTGGCATACAAGGATGCTGGATACAATTTCGCCTATACCTACCATTCACAAAAGAATCCGCAGGTTGTCATCTTCCAGACCGTATTCAGCGAAAAGGACTATAAAGCGGAGGCTCCTGCCCAAAAGGACTAATAGGTGAAGTTAGCTTCCCAAGTATTGGTGTTCTGGCGGTTGTCAGTCACCATAAACTTCAGTTGGTGGGACTTGGAGCTGCGGCGTAGCCACGACTCACGGAGTTCACAAGCGTAGGTGGATGACTTTTCTATGGCATCGAACACGACAAAGCGGCCATCGACAGTGGCTGTC
This sequence comes from uncultured Prevotellaceae bacterium, assembly GCA_947168395.1. Lineage (GTDB taxonomy): Bacteria > Bacteroidota > Bacteroidia > Bacteroidales > Bacteroidaceae > Prevotella. Next base: position 3,403 of record CAMVLT010000058.1, read on the forward strand.
CATGAGGCGATGCCGCTTCCGCTGTCGGTAACACTCAGCAACAGGCGGTCACCACTGAGCGAGATGGGATTGACCGTTGGCGGCTGGTCATCGTAGGCAACTTCGTAAAGTCCCGACAATTCGCGGACACGTCCTTTTACCCAACCATTCTGGAACTCCCCACCTAAGAAACGCCCGTTCTCATTGGTAATGTAGAGCTTCGAAGGGTCAAAAGTGTCGACCACATCGGTACCCATATTACGACGGGCATAGATACTCAGCTCAGCATCCGACATCAGAGGCAGCGACGATGGCGAGAACTGATAAGCATCGGAATAGGTGTCAGGCTGGTGCTTGACGATAGGACGCAAGGGGGCATCGGCAGCTACGTAGCCGTATGGGACAATGAGTTGCATGCCCGGACGGCTGTAACTGTTGGTGCGATTCCAGCGGAGAGAAGACCCCTCCAACCTCCCCTGTTTAGGGGAGGCTATTGATGCGGCAGCGGAGGGGTCTCCTTTCACAATAAACGGATAGTGCGCCTCGTTACCTTTGAAATCACGGAGAACATATTCCAGATGGTAGTCGCGCTCCTCATTGAACTGGATGATGCCACGATGAGCGTCGGCCTGCAGACAGCCGAGGGTATTGCCTGGCTCAATATACGATTTCATGTACCACGTGCGGTAGTGTTGCCAGTGGTTGTAGTCGCCCCAAGCGTTCACCATGCGGTTGAGCCGTACAGGGATGTCGTCGACCACACTATGGAAGGCTATTTTACCATCGACATAGAGTATTGTTTCGTGAATGCCGTAATGGTTGTAGGCTCCCTGCATATAATCGTCAGCCCATACGGAAAAGCCGACGGCCCCCCAGGCAGTTAACTGAGATTTGAGATTCGAGATTTGAGATTTATTCGACGATCCGTTGAAGGTGCCACCCTGAGGGATTGCCATGAAGGCATGGGCCTGCGGAGGTACCGTATCCTCGATGAACTCGTTGAGGAACTTGTAGGGGTCGAGCATATTCCACGTCCGGGTGTCGTGAACTTCGAGGTGCAGGTGAGGTGCGGTGGAGTGGCCCGTATTGCCACTGAGGGCGATGAACTGCCCTTGGGCAACAGGTACCTCCATGGGCGACAGTCGGGCATCAGCCACACTGGTCTCATGCCGATACTGATAACGGCGAAGAGCTGCCTTGATGCGGGGCGAGAAGGACTTCAGGTGACAATAGACAGAGGTTTGCCCCGTGGGATGAGTGATATAGACGGCATTGCCGAAGCCGTCAAGCCCAACGGTGATACGCGATACATAGCCATCGGCAATTGCATAGATATGCTTGCCCTCTACCCCATCCGTTCGGATGTCGAGACCGCCATGAAAATGATTGGGACGCGGTTCACCGAAATTCCCCGCCAGCGAGATTTCGTAATCCACTGGCGGAGTAAATATACTTAGAAATATGCTTAGTACGGTGCTTAACATGCTTTGAACGACATATCAAGACCTTTGACCGAGTGCGTCAAGGCACCCACGCTGATGAAGTCGACACCCTGCTCGGCATAGTCACGGATAGTATCGAAGGTAATGCCGCCCGAGGACTCCGTCTCATAGCGGTGAGCTATGATGTCGACAGCTTTCTTCGTGTCGGGCACGCTGAAGTTGTCAAGCATGATACGGTCAACGCCGCCGTGGTCGAGCACCTGCTGCAGCTCATCGAACGAACGTACCTCAATCTCAATTTTCAGGTCGAGACCTTTCTCCTTCAGATACGCATGACAGCGGTCAATGGCATTCACGATACCTCCGGAAAAGTCCACGTGGTTGTCCTTCAGCAGTATCATATCGAAGAGTCCGATGCGGTGGTTACAGCCGCCGCCAATCTTCACGGCCTGCTTCTCGAGCATACGCATGCCCGGCGTAGTCTTGCGGGTATCGAGCACACGGGTACCAGTCCCCTTCAGCCGTTCCACATAGCGGGCGGTCATCGTAGCAATGCCACTCATGCGCTGCATGATATTCAGCATCAGGCGCTCAGTCTGCAGCAGCGAACGTACCTTACCGGTGACAATCATAGCGATGTCGCCTTTCTTGACCTGGCTTCCGTCGCCCATCAGCACCTCGACCTGCATCTCAGCATCGAAACGGTGGAACACTTCCTTGGCTATTTCCACGCCAGCCAGAATACCGTCTTCCTTAATCAGCAAATGACTCTTGCCCATCGCATCCTCGGGGATACAGCACAGGGTAGTATGGTCGCCATCACCAATGTCCTCGGCAAACGACAGGTCAATAAGTCTGTCAACTAATTCGTCAACACTCAGCATAGCAACAGGAGGTTAGAAGATTTCGTCAAGATAGATACCAAAGCCTATGCGCAGGCCAAATCCCGAGTAGTCTTTAAAACTCTTAGTACTCATATTGTAATAGAGTTCAGGCTCAATAGTAACGGTGCGGCTGATGAAGAAAGCATAGCCCACATTGACATTGGGCAGGAAATCGTCGTAACATTCGGAGTGCTTGTAGTTAGCACCAGCGCCAAGGTAGATGCCGTTCTGACGAATGTAGTAACGCATGCCGGCGCCAACGATAAAATCATTCGGATATTCCTGATGAATACCCCACTGTGCCTCAGCCAGTGCCATCACGTCGTCAACAAGGAAATAACCTACTTTGCCGTCGATGTTGAGATTCCACTTGGTAGTTGAATTGTAGTTCAAGTCAAGCCCTGAGAAGCCTGCACTGGCGTACATCTTACCTTTATTGAAAGGCGTGTCAGACACGTTCTGATACTGTTGAGCACTCACACTCATTGCCAACAACAGCGTGGCAAAAGTCATCAATAATTTCTTCATAATCGGTTATGTTTTAGTTTTTTCTTTGATGTTTCATCTCCTTATTATACCAGAGGCTGAACCAGATTACGGCAAAGCCGAGACATATAATGCCAAAACCGTAACCCATATTACCGATGTTGAGAGCCTGCTTCGACACGAAGAACCATGTAGAGCAGACGGTGGTCATGAACAGGGCAGGAATCAGCGTTATCCAGAAGCATTTCCGCTCACGTACCAGATAGACGGTCAAAGTCCACAGGGTGAACACCGAGAGAGCCTGATTACTCCAACCGAAGTACTGCCAGATGGTATTGAAACCGTCGGGGTTCTCAATCTGCCAGATGAGCATGGCGATGGAGCAGCAGAACATGGGGACGCAAATCATAAGGCGCTTCACTATGGGTTTCTGGTCCATATTCAACCAGTCGGCCACTATAAGACGTCCGGAACGGAAAGCCGTATCACCAGAGGTTATCGGAGCAGCCACCACACCGAGCATAGCCAGGATGGCACCAGCTACACCGAGCCAGTCTTTGCACACGAGGTTGACAACAGCAGGAGCCGACGTATGGAAACCGGCAGTGGCAGCCTCTATCAATTCGTAGCCGGGAGCAGGATTTCCATAGAAGAACCACGCCGCAACGGTGGCCCAGATAAGTGCGACGATGCCCTCAGTAATCATGGCGCCATAGAAAATGGGGCGTCCCAAGTGCTCACTCTTCATGCAGCGAGCCATCAGCGGACTTTGCGTAGCATGGAAACCACTGATGGCTCCGCAGGCAACGGTTATGAACAGTGCTGGGAAGATAGCATCTGTCCACGTATCGGGTTTTGTAGCGGCACCCAAATTATAGAAATGCGTCCACAGCTCGGGCACCGTCGGCCAGTGTATGAATAGCCATAACATCAGGGCGCCGGCCATAAACAGCAGCGAGAAGGCGAAAAGCGGGTAAACCTTGCCGATAATCTTGTCGATGGGCAGCATTGTGGCTATAATGTAGTAGCAGAAAATGATGACCACCCACATCATTGTATCTCCGCCAATGGAATGAAGGATTTCAGCGGGTGAATAAACGAAGACGGTTCCCACCATAATCAGCAACAGAACGGTAAAGACAAGCATAACACTTTTGGTGGTCTTACCCAAATACTTGCCTATCAGCGCGGGCAGACCGGCACCGCCGTTGCGCATGGAGAGCATACCCGACAGGTAGTCGTGGGTAGCACCGGCGAAGATACATCCGAAGACTATCCACAGATAAGCCACTGGGCCGAACTTAGCTCCCATGATGGCACCGAAGATAGGGCCTGTCCCGGCAATGTTGAGGAACTGAATCATGAAAATCTTCCAGTTAGGAAGCACGATGTAGTCAATACCGTCGGCTTTACTGACGGCGGGGGTCACCCGGTTATCAGGTCCAAACACACGCTCCACAAAGCGTCCGTAGAGCAGATAACCCAAAACTAGAGCAACAAGGCTCAGTGTAAATGAAATCATATTATATTTCCAATTTTAAGATTTTATGATGCAAAGTTAATACTTTTATTTGAGAAATGGAAAAAATATTGTAAATTTGCACACGATTTAAGAACAAAAAACAAATTGAGAGTAAAAATCATCCTTATATTGGCCTTTCTGTGCCTCAAGATGCATGCACAGAAACATGAAGTGCGAGCTGTCTGGCTGACAACCATCGGGGGCATCGATTGGCCAAGGGCACATCATGCCGCTGCCCAGAAGCATGAAATGACGCAAATGCTCGACCAACTGAAACGGGCAGGCATCAATACGGTGCTCATTCAGACCCGTGTGCGTGCATCGACTATCTATCCCTCGGCCATCGAGCCCTTCGACCTCTGCCTGACGGGTACTCACGGCAATAATCCCGGCTACGACCCCCTGCAGTTCATTGTCGACGAGTGCCACCAGCGGGGCATGGAGTGTCATGCGTGGATTGTCACCATTCCCATTGGCAAGACAAACGAGCCACGCTTCAAGGAGTTCAAGCGCAAGCATCCGCAACTGACCAGAACCATCGGCCAGGAGGGTTACATGAATCCCGAGAATCCGAAGACGGGCGACTATCTGGCGAACATCTGTGCCGAAGTGACGCGCCGCTACGACATTGACGGCATCCACCTCGACTACATACGCTACCCTGAGACATGGCCGAAAAAGGGTGCCAAGCCCCATGAGCGCCGCCTATACATCACCAGCATCGTGCGCAAGATTAACCAGGCGGTGAAGACGCTTAAGCCGTGGGTCAAGCTGTCGTGCTCGCCTATTGGCAAGTCAGGCGACCTTACCCGCTACCGTTCTGGCGGCTGGAATTCGTATCATGCGGTCTATCAGGATGCACAGGGATGGCTGCGTGACGGACTGATGGACCAGCTCTATCCGATGATGTACTTTCGGGGCAACAACTTCTACCCCTTTGCCCTCGACTGGCAGGAACGCTCCTACGGCCGTACCATCGTCAGCGGTCTCGGCATCTACTTCCTGTCGCCCCGTGAAGGCAACTGGACACTTGACGATGTGAGCCGCGAGATGCACTTCGCCCGTCAGAATGGCCTCGGCCACTGCTACTTCCGCGCAAAGTTCCTGTTAGACAACCATCGCGGCATCCTCGATTTTGCGCGCCATTTCGATGAGACGCCAGCCCTGATTCCGCCCATGACGTGGGCATGGAGCCAAGCCCCTGGTGCCCCTACCCGACTCGACGTCAAACGTACCAACACCACCGACATGCTCACCTGGAGCGGAGCCGTCGACAACTCCCGTGCTCCATACCTATTATATAATATATACGCATCTACCACACCCGACGTCGACACCAACGAGCCGCGTAATCTGGTGGCCACACGGTTGCGTACATCGCAGCTAAGTGTGCCGCACACCAACGGACAGACCGTCTACTACGCCGTCACGGCCCTCGACCGCTATGGCAACGAGAGTAGCCCCGTCCGCTCCGACGCTACAGCACCGCTCACTCCTCACACCTCGCCCATCAACATTCGGCCCCTCACCCCAAGCGACACCAAGATACCACCCTTCTACTACAACTGGAGTAAGAAGCAACGGAAGAAATACAATAAAACCCATTAAAAAACGTAAAACTATGGAAAGAACATGGAGATGGTTTGGCAAGAAAGACAAGATTACGCTTGCCATGTTAAGACAAATCGGTGTGGAGGGCATCGTAACGGCCCTGCACGATGTACCCTTAGGTGAAGTATGGACGCGAGAGAACATCCGTGACCTGCGTGAGTATATTGAGAGCTACGGCATGCGATGGAGCGTGGTTGAGTCGCTGCCAGTAGTGGAAACCATCAAGTACGGCGGCCCCGACCGCGACCACCAGATTGAGGTCTATAAAGAAAGCCTGCGCAACCTCTCGGCCGAAGGCATCCATTGCATCTGCTACAACTTCATGCCCGTGCTGGACTGGGCACGAACCGACCTGTTCCACAACAACCCCAACGGCTCTACAAACCTCTATTTCAATTACGCCGAGTTTGCCTACTTCGACATTTATATCCTGAAGCGTGAAGGGGCACGCGAGGAGTGGGCCGTTTTCAAATTCCCAGAAGGATGGGGCGAAGGCCGCAACGTGCTGGCCGAGTGCGATGAGCTGGCTAAAACGATGACCCCCGAGAAAGACCATAAGCTGGTTGAGAATATCGTCATCAAGACACAAGGCTTCGTCAGTGGCAACTTCAGCGAAAACGACGAGGCTCCCATCCAGAAGTTCCGCGAATTCCTCGATTTGTATAAAGGAATAGACAAGAAGCAGTTACGCGAAAACATGAAATACTTCCTCGAGGCCATCATGCCCACCTGCGAGGAGTGTGGTATGAATATGTGCGTACACCCCGATGACCCCCCCATCGAGATTCTCGGCCTGCCACGCATCGTCCGTACAGAAGAGGACATCCAGTGGTTCCTCGATGCTGTGCCCAACAAGCACAACGGTCTCACCTTCTGTGCCGGATCACTCTCGGCTGGAGCCTACAACAACGTGGTAGACATGGCCCGTAAGTTTGCCTCACGTACCCACTTCGTTCACCTGCGCTCATGCCACATCTTCCCTAACGGCGACTTCACCGAAGCCAGCCACTTAGGCGGACGTGCCGACATCATCGAACTGTGTAAGATATTTGAGCAGGAGAATCCGCAACTGCCTATGCGCGTCGACCACGGCATGACCTTCACCGACGAGCCAGGAGGCATCATGGACGAGTCGAGCCACGGCCATAATGCCGGTTACACACTACTCGGCCGCATGTTCGCCCTCGGACAGGTGCAGGGCATACTCGCCACCGTCGATCGAGAGCTCGGCCTACCCTACAAACAGCCCGGTTTCTTCGACTAATATTTAAATTTTCCTAATTCAAAGCACTTTCTTGGCAAAAATACAATAATTTTGCCAAGAAAGTGTTATTTTTGTAGCCAAAAGGGAAACTAAAAGATGATAAAACATTAATAGAACTTAGTATAAACCAACATTTATTCGTATGAAAAAGAAAAAAAGTATCATTTATGCATGTGTGGGAGCAGTTGTTATTATCGGGTTTGCTATCTCATATTTTGTGGAATGGCCCATTGATTACAACAATGCCAGTGGTGACATCGCCAAATCATCCCGTTTTTCACGACAGTTGGCTGATGCCGGTGTAAGCAACATGCAGGAACTGCTGCAGAACGACGAGGAGTTCAAGAATGGTCTTGTGACAGCCTATTTAGTGATGAAGACGCGCGCCGAGCAGTTTAATGCCCTCGTGGACATGTCGGCCGAAGTAGCTGGCAACATCACGGAATTTGAGTCTGTGCTCAAGGACATGAAGGATATCCAGCCGATGATCAACAATGTAATTACCTCGATGGAGGCTGCCGGTAAAGACCTCAATGCCGCGCTCGATGGCGAGACGGCTGGCGACCTGGAGCAGAACACCTCGAACGCAACGCTGGCCTACAGCACTCTGCAGAAGCAGAACAAGCTGGCCGAGCAGTTTATTGAAGTAGCCGACAACTACCTACAGAAAGAAAGTGGAAACGACCGCCTCAAGTTTGTGCGCGACCAATGGCTGGACTACCAGCAGGTGACTGCCGCCCTTGACAAGAACGAGCAGCTTGCCAAGGAACTTGGTAAGAAGGGCTATCAGCTGTCAGAAGATAAGCGTGCTGCCACTCTCGGTTTATTCGATGTATCCCAGCAGCTTTCCATTATTTACGGTACCGGACTGGGGATTGCTTGTAACGTTGAAGGACTTTCGCTTTCCAACACCCTCAGCACGCTGGATGCTGCGCTGTCGGCCCAACAGAAGATTCACATTTTGAATGCCACGGAGCAGGGCTCATTGAACGCTGTTGAACAGAGTTCGTTGAGAGCAGTTGATCAGGGTGTGTTAAGCGCAGTTGAGCAGAATGCTCTAAACGCTATTCAGCAGGGGGAGTTGGGCAATGTTTTAGGAATACTCGTCAGATCCATGGAGCAGGGTGGTATGATAGGTGCCATTGCTGATCAGGGTAAGTTAGGTGCTGTAGCTGATCAGGGTAAGTTAGGTGCCGTAGCTGATCAGGGTAAGTTAGGTGCCGTAGTCGATCAGGGTAAGTTGGGTGCCTTGGAAAGGGGCAGCCTAAATGTACTATCGCTCTCGCTGGGAGGTTTGGAAAATCTCCAGGGTTCGTTCAACTCTGCTATGATTGGAAACGTTGAGACCGGTGGCGTCAATATGTTGGGAATGGCACGTAAATTCGAGGATTTTATCGATGCCGCACCACGTCCTGGCATTAATGAATAACAAGTCCGTTAATGACTAAAACTTGCATTCGTATCTCAATCTGGCTGTTTCTGCTCCTTCTGCCTTGCACATTGAAGGGGCAGAAACAGACTTATTATCAGTATCGCACAGAGGATGCCCAGCTGGTGTTCTTTGACAAGAACCTATCGCGCTATATTCCTCACATGATACGAATGTACCAGAACGGCAAGGCCCGTCACGAGCAGATATGGACGACGGACTCGCTGTATGTGCCCGAAGCACCCCTGCTACTCCTGACCGACTGGGAGGACGACGGTAACGGTGGTGCAACGCCATTGCCACGTTCGATGATACAAATTGGCATGGCTCCTATGTCGATGTCTTATTACATCAACCCCTCAATTGAGCGCTACCGACAGCTCTTTAACCACGAGTACACACACATCGTGATGTCGGATAAGTATAACCGCCGCGACCTGAACTGGCGCAAGTTCTTCGGTACCAAGGTGGGTACCGACAAGAGTCATCCCATTTCGGCCTTGTGGAGCTATCTGAGTGTGCCACGCTGGTATTGCCCGCGCTGGTATCACGAGGGTATCGCCTGCTTTATGGAAACGTGGCTGGGCAACGGTGTGGGCCGTGCTCTTGGCGGCTATGACGAGATGTACTTCCGTAGCATCATCAACGAGGACGACAAGTTGTTTTCTGTGGTCGGCCTCGAGACGGAAGGCTCGACGATGGACTTTCAGGTGGGTGCCAACGCCTACCTTTACGGTACACGGTTCGTGAACTACTTGGTGGCAGAATATGGCTATGACAAGCTCATTAGCTTCTATAACCGAACATCCGACAGCCGCACCTTCTTCGGACGGCAGTTCAAGCAGATTTATGGTCGCCCGCTCCGGAAGGTGTGGAACGAGTGGAAGGAGGAGGAAAAGCGCCATCAGCAAGCAAACTTAGACACCATCCGCAAATACCCCATCACGAAGACTACGCCGCTGACCGACGAGGCCCTGGGTTCGGTGTCCCCCTTCGTCTATGACCCGGCATCGGGCAAGGCCTATGCAGTCATGAATGCTCCAGGCGGCTTTGCCCACATCACCGAGATTGACTTAAACACCGGTGAGCAGCGCAAAGTGACCACCGTCTACGGCATACAGCTCTACAACCCTGCCTTCGTGGCACTCGACCGAAATGGCGGCCGGCTCATCTTCACTTGGAATAATGCCAAGATGCGCGGTTTGGCCGTCTATGACCTCCAGCAGAAACGGGTGATCAAGAAACTGAAGTACCAGCGCGTCAGCAATATCGTTTACGACAACGCAGGCGACTGTTTGTACGGTCTGTTCTCCAACCGCGGCACGCAGTCCATCATCCGTTACGACAAAGACCTCGAGAAACCCGAAATCATCTATGCCTTTCCGTTTGGCGTGAGCGTGTTCGACATCGACGTCAGCCACGACGGCAAACTGCTCTCGGTGACCACTCAGGGCAACAACGGTGAGCACACCCTGCAGCTGTTGCGCACCGAGGAACTGGCAAACGCCCAGTTCAAACCCGAGAAACTGGTCACCTGGGAGGACTGCAACCTGGGGCAGTTTCGCTTCTCGCTTGACGACAGCCACTTGATTGGCAGCTCCTATTATACTGGTGTCTCAAACCTCTGGCAGATTGACATCGCCTCCCACAAGATGGAGATGCTATCCAATACCGACATCGGCTTGTTTGCTCCACTGGAGATTGAACCAGGTAAGCTGATGGCGCTCGAATTCGAGCGGAACGGCATGCGTCCTGTATTGCTGGCCCGTGAGGTGGTCAACGATGCCAACGCCGTTGAGCTGTTAGGCCAGAAAGCTTACAAGAAGAACCAGAAGGTGCTGGAGCAGGTAGGACTGCTCAAGAAACCGTTGCCGAAGGTTGAGTTCGGCGATGTTTATAACAACATAACGTCCTACAACGTGCTGAAAGAGATGCGTTTTGCGGGGGCCTTCCCCACCATTACAGGATTTACCGATGCCAAGGCATGGAACCATGTGACGCCTGTGCTTGGCTACCGGCTCATCTTCAACGACCCTGTGGGCCTGAGCAGTCTGAAGCTGGCGCTGGGAACCTCGCCCTGGAGCAACAACGACCTCAAGAACCAATTCCACGCGGACTTAGAGTGGAAATACTATTTCTGGACGCTGAAAGGTGCCTGGAACCATACCGACTTCTACGACCTGGCCGGTCCGATGCGCACGAGCCGTAAGGGATACATGGCCAGCCTGTCCTACAATTATGTCAACAGCACCCTCGCTCCCTTCACCCGTTCGTGGGGCTTCTCGGTGGGAACTTACGGCGACATGGATGCCCTGCCGCTGTATCAGGAGATTGCCGTCGATGATGGTGTCCATACCATGCAAACTGCCTCGCTCAACGCCAAACTATCCAAGATTCGCGGCACCTTAGGCGCCGTCACAGGTGAGCAGGGCTTTGACTTGGGCATTCAGGGCTACACCTATCTGGCCGACGGCAAGTTCTATCCGTCGGTGGAGGCATCAGGCGATTTCGGCGTGCTGCTTCCCGTCGACCGTAACAACTCGTTCTGGCTCCGCACGGCGGCTGGCCATAACTTCGGCGACGAGGATACCGTTTTCGGCTACTCCTACTTTGGCGGTTTCCGCAACAACCGCGTCGACTACCGTAGTGCTTTCCAGTACCGCAATTCGCCTGCCATGCCAGGTGCCAGCATCGACGCCATTCCGGCGCATTCCTATGCCAAGGCGATGGCTGAACTCAACCTTCGTCCCATCAGGCTCAACAACTTCGGAGCCCTGTTCTTCTATCCCACCTGGATCCAATGCTCGTTCTTTGGCGCAGGGCTCTCTACTTGGAATCCTGGCATGTCGCGGCAAATGTACTATAGCACCGGTGTACAACTCACCACCGAACTGGTGCTGCTGAACTATCTCAAGACCACGCTCTCCGTCGGCTATGGCCACCTGTTCGCCCCCGAGGGATTCCCCACAGAACATCACGGCAACGAATGGATGATTTCACTCAAACTGCTATGACAACACTCGTCTCGTTCCTTGCCGCACTCTTTCCCATTGCCATTTACATCTTTGTTGTCTACAAGCTTGACAATTTCTCGCTTCTAAGTGTGAAACGCCTGCTGACATTGGTACTGTGCGGCATGCTGACAGCGGTAGCCTGTTATGGTCTGTTCACGTTGACGGGCAAACTAATGTCCGAGAAGACATCCGACGTGGCCAATCCTGTATTGGAGGAAGCGGTCAAGGCTATTCCGCTTCTGATACTTGCCTGGCGGAAAAAGATGGTATTCTTCATCGACAGCGTTATATGCGGTGCTGCGGTGGGCGGTGGCTTCTCCATTCTTGAGAATGTGTTCTATCTGGTGTTGGGCGACTCGCTGGGCTTAGGTACCACGCTGTTCAGGGGATTGGAGGTGGCACTCGTACACATGGGATGTAGTGCTTGCATTGCGACTGCTTTCATGTTCGCGGTGCGGCTTTCGGAGCGTAGCAAGGCAAAGCAAGTTGTCAAACGCAGCGACGTGGTCATGGCTACGTTCCTGCTTATCATTGCCCCCGTTCTGCACGTACTGCACAACGCCTATCATTTCAATCCTTTAATGCAGTTTGTCACCGTCTTAGGGGCAGTAGCCGGACTGCTAATCTGGATTTACCAGTACGATGAAGAGATGATTCACAGCTGGCTTGACAGCGGATTGGATACTCAGGTGAACCTGCTCCAGTCCATTCGGGAAGGCCGTCTGGACGAAACCAATACCGGCCAGTTCCTGATGTCAGTAAAAAAGAGCTTCCCACCAGAGGTTTTCTTCGATGTCATCTGCTATGTGCAGTTGCACGTAGAGCTATCGGTGGCAGCCAAGAGCCGGTTCATGCTGCGGGAAGCAGAACTGGAGCTGCCCTTGGAGGACGCTCAAAAGGAAACATATCTCTCGCAGTTCTCTGAATTCAAGATTCTCGAACAACGGCTGGGAAAGAGTGCCACAATGACGGTGGCACCAGTGGTGAAACTCGCCCCAGCCGACCGCAAATCGATTGACGACCTACTGGCTGAGTGTCGCCACTAAGATGATAATAGCCGTCGAAGCTTGACAACTTCGAGTGTATAGCTTTAGGGGTGTAATCTATCCGCAAAGATACGGATTTAATTTTAAACAAACAAATAATTGGAAGAATTTGTTACCTGACACCTTAGTGATATACGCTATTTGGTCCTCTAGACTGGTTGCAGAATAGCCGAAGATATAATAAAAGTGGATTTACCTCTACTAAATTGGCGTAAACATCTATTTATAAGGCTTATACATGAAAGATTGCATCTATTTTACCTCTACTATACCTCTACTATGCCTCTACTGATATCTGCCAGTACTTCTTGTCTTTCTCGAAGGTGATGCCGTCATGGGAGTACCAGCTAAGTTCAACAACACTTACCCTACGGCTGAGTCGATTAAAACAGTAGGGTAACGAGTTGCATGGTACGGAGTTTTTGAAAAATTCTCGAGAGAATTTCACACTAACAGTAGGGGTAAGCAGTAGACAGGTTACGGTAAACTCCAAAATTCTCGAGAGAATTTTTCAGACATAACTATGGTTGTAAGCAGCGAAAGCAGCCTATCGGTTCAGTTTAGTCGTACCAAAGAAGGAGCGATATGTACATTTCGGTAGAAGTGATATAGAGTTTATATAGAGGTAAAGTAGAGGTAAAGTAGAGGTAACATAGATGTAAATGGCTATGAAAAGCTTTGTGAATATACTGTAAATCAATATATTAGAAGATAAATATCATAATATTAGTAGAGGTAGAGACGTAACTACTCAGTCCCTGAGCATGGTTGTTTAGGAGAGAAACTTTCTGCCTCTCCTAAACAACCATGCTCAGGGACTGAGTAGTTACAAAATAGAGGTAAAGTCGTTAAAAATAACAAAATACGACAAAAATTGGCAGATTGTTTTGGTAAAACAGATAACAATTGAAAATAAATCACTACCTTTGTGGAATAAAACTATAAGTATGGAAGATATAAACCGACTGAAAGTTGTATTGGTAGAGAAAAAGCGTACCTTTTGTAGGTGCAAACAAGGTAAATAAAGAAAATATGGCAAAGAAAGTAATAAAAGAAAAGGCAATAGAAGAAGCGCTGTGGGAATCAGCCAATAAACTACGTGGTTCTGTGGAACCATCGGAATATAAGCATGTGGTGCTGAGTCTTATCTTCCTGAAATATGCTCACGACCGTTTTACGGAGCGACGCAATGAGCTGGTGGCAGAAGGTAAGGAGGCTTTTGCCGACAATCCCGTGTTCTATAATGCCAAGAACGTCTTTTATCTGGAGCCTGAAAGCCGTTGGGATTTTCTGATTGAGAATGCCAAGCAGAATGATATTGCCATCAAGATAGATAAAGCGCTGGCTAAGGTAGAGCAGAGCAACCCTACACTGAAGGGTGCCTTGCCAAGCAACTACTATGCAGGTCTGTCGCTCGACCGAACCAAGCTTGCTGCTCTGCTTGATGAAATAAACAAAATTGATACGCTGAAAGACCCAGAGAACGATCTTATAGGTCGTGTATATGAATACTTCCTCGGTAAGTTTGCCATTGCCGAAGGTAAGGGTAAAGGTGAGTACTATACGCCTAAGACCATCGTCAACCTGATTGCCGAGATGATTGAGCCTTATCGTGGCAAGATTTATGACCCTTGTTGTGGTTCTGGCGGTATGTTTGTTCAGAGCATGAAGTTCATCGAGGCACATCACGGCAACAAGCGCGACATCTCTGTCTATGGACAAGAATATACCAATACCACCTACAAACTGGCAAAGATGAACCTCGCCATTCGTGGCATTGCCTGCAACCTGGGCGA
>CAMVLT010000059.1 GCA_947168395.1 uncultured Prevotellaceae bacterium
AGAGGGCAAGACGGCAAAATTAGTCCGCATGACTATTAGTTGCGGATTTTAGGTTAAAATGATGAAACAGGAACCCGTCCCCATGTTTCCTTTGTTCGCCCTCGGACAGGTGCAGGGCATCCTTGCCACCGTCGACCGCGAGCTGGGCATCGACAACAAGCAGCCCGGATTCTTCGACTAAACACAGACGTGACCGTCATTCCAGATAGGATTCTCGCGCATACACGCGGGAATCCTATTTCTTTATGACTTGTTTAGCCATGAACTGCCGGTCCACCATCGCTGCCACACACGAATCCGACCATACGTTCTCAGCTGTTTCCACCATGTCTATGATTGTATAGACAGGCAGAATGATACCCAGGATGGCGACAGGTGCACAAATATCTGACATCAGTGAGACTGTGAGGAAATAACAGCCCATGGGGACACCCGCATTGCCAACAGCAGAAATCACGCTAATCAGAATCCATAGCAGGATAGTGCCGGCGGTAAGTGGAGTGCCACCTTGCTGCATGACAAAAAGCGAGGTAACGAGGATGAAGGCAGCACACCCGTTCATATTGATCGTGGTACAGATGGGGAGCACAAAGCGCGCTATGCTCTTCTGGATGCCCAGTCGTTGTTCGGCTGTCTCCATGGTAACTGGCAGCGTGGCCGCGCTACTCTTGGTGAAGAGCGCCATCAGCACGGCGGGCAGCATACAGCCCAGCACACGGAACGGGTTCAGTCCGCGCAGCAACAGGAACAACGGCAGCACCACGAAGAATTGGATGACGTTGCCTCCCAGCACCACCAAGACGTATTTGCCTATGGAGTCGGCCACCACACCGGCGCTGACCTGGGCTGACAACTGGGCTGCGAAGGCCACAATGCCCAACGGGAGTGCCCAGATGAGCCAGCGGATCAGCAGAAACAGCAATTCCTGTAGTCCCAGCAGCCCTTTGGTTACGATTGTCTTGTTCTCGCTGTCAGGCAGTTTGGACAGTCCGATGCCTATGGCAAACGCCAGCAGCAGCAGCGACAGCACGTTTCCATCGAAGAAAGGCTTGACGATGTTGTTGGGGATGACGCTGATGATGTGGTCAACATAAGATGTATGAGCGACTGTATCCGCAGGCTGAGTGGCGTTGCTGATAGTCTCTACTGGTAAGTTGCCAGGCGCTATTATCACGTAGAGCACAGCGCCCACCGTTGCGGCAGCGAAGGTGGTGAGCAGCGTGTAGGTCAGCGTGCTTGCAAAAATCCGTCCTGACCCCTTGGACCCGAAGGTCGCAAAAGTGGTAATAACTGCCAACACGATAGTCGGTACGGCCAGCAACTGGAACAGTCGGGTATAGACTGTCGCTATGAAGTTCATCACCTCGTTGAGCCACGCTATACCCAACAGTCCCAGGACAGCACCGACGGCGAGTGCCAGTATCCAAATCAAAGTCTTTTTCATATACTATAGTTCTAACGAGAGATTAACAAAAATATTACGTCCCTTCTGAGGAATGTGGCACCAGTCGGCATAGGTAGCGTAGTATCGGTCGAACAGATTCTCTACGCCCGTTCTCACAATAAGCCGCGAACTGTGTACGGTGAACTGGTACTGTGCCGAGAGGTTGACGATGGTCCATGCTGCCGTCTCCGTCTCGCCGTATTTCTCACCATAGTCAGCCTGCCGGGCATTGCCCAGTAGCTCAGCAAGCAAGCTGAGCGATGCCGTCGTGTAGCCGAGTCGTGTCTGGTAGCTCAGCGGGGCAATGAGGGGCAGGTTCCCGTTCTCGTCATCGCGTCCTGTGCTGTAGGTGGCCTTTGCCGTCCAGCGAAGCCCCTTCGTCGGTTTCCACTCGGCTTTCAGCGATGTGTTGACAATGGTAGCGTGGTCAATGTTGCCATAGACTTTCACCCCCTCGGCACCGACAGTCATTGCGCTGAGACGATTCTCAAACTGTCCGATGATATAGTTGCAGAAGAAGAAGGCATTAGCATCGACCCCGACGGTGAGTTGAGCGTCGGGGGCAGACAGCTGGAAGTTACCGTTTAGCTCTGTCGCACTCTCATTCTTCAGGCGAGGGTTGCCGATGTAGTCGTATTGGTCGAACGTGTTATTCAGATAGTAGCCATAGGCTTCCGTCACCGTCGGTGCCCTACTGCCCCAGCCTCCACCTAAGGCGAATTGGCAATTGGCCATTGATAAATGATAACTGGCTGCAATGCGACCAGTGGTCTGATGGTATTGCTGCAACATGCCGGGAAAGAAGATGCCCAACGCCTTGTAGCCCTCGTCGTTGTTCAGCCGCTGGTGCTGCCACGAGAGTTTTCCTGAGAGATGCAGCGTGGAGTGCCGGCCAAGGGTGATATGGTCTGCAAGGGCAGCGCCGACGTTCAGTGTACCCACATCGGGCCATGTCACCATATACATAGGTGCCGCACCACCAGGGTACATCGTCATGTCAGCAAACAGTCGGTTGTAGTAGCCATCCACGTTCAGTTGGCCGTTATGTCGCCCCACTGTAGCCGTCAGCAGCGAGTAGGCTCCCGCTGTCCAGCTCTTGCCGGGCATGTCCATGTGTATCTGGACGTCAGGCCGCTTGGTGTCGTCCATGATGTGCGTGATGTGGTTATAGTATGCCTTCGTCTCCCACGACTCCAGTTTGCTGTCGCTCAGTAAGTGCTTGTAGGCCAGCGACGCGATGAAGGCTTCCGCTTTTGCCACATCCATGTTAAGTGCCGGGTAGCCCACGTCCGTGGCACGGTCGTAGATGAATGTTGTCTCTATCGCGTCGTTAGCGGCTAAGCGGTAACCGCTGTTGACGAACACGTTATATTTCCGGAACTGCGAGAAGTCTATCTTCTTGTTGTCGCCGGCCTTATAGTTGTTCGCATGGCGATAGGATATGCCGACGTTGGCATAGAACAGCTGCGAGGAGCAGACACCGTCGACGGCATATTCCTGCACGTTGCCGTTGGTCTCATAGCCAGAAGTGAGTTGGGAAGAGAACATTGACGCCTGATCATTCCGGAACCCGGCCTTGCGCAGTTTCAGGTCTAAGGCCCCGCCAATGTTTCCTGTTGCCTGTGGATTGCCGTTGAGACCGCTGTTCAGCCTGATGCTTTGCAGGTTGCCGCTCTCCACATAACTCGTCACCGGGTCCATCTTGTCCGTGCAGGCATAGAATATCTTCATACCGTCGATGGTCGTCGACAGACGCTCCGTCTGCATATTGTTCACCATGGGCTCCCATGCATACGATCCGCGTCTCACCAGCTCTACGTGGTCCAGTTCCCTGAGGTGTTCGTCGATGGTGGCCACTTGTCCCTTGGCCGACCGCTTGCCTCCTTGTCCGCGCGATACCACCACCACCTCGTCAACGTGTTGTGGCGAGGTGGTGAGTGTGTCGTTTGTTAAAGCTATTATTGCTAAAAGTAGTCCTGTCATACAATCCTGTTAAATCGTCACATCCCAGTATAGTGAGCTGAGTTCCTCGCCTCCGGCAACGATGCTGCCCTGTTCGTCAGTTACGGTCAGGTGGATGCGCCAGAGTCCTGTCATCGTCAGGTTGACCGTCCCCCTGTAGCTGCCGTCCTCCTGCTTCAGCAGAGGCGTGTTGTCTGGCGAGGTATGGTTGCCCATATCCGGCATACGCGGGTCAATGTCGATGGTGAACGTCTCCTCGGCCAAGCCATAGGGAATGGTGGCTGGGGTGTTCTTCTTCGAGACGTATGCCTTGACCTCGTTCTTACCGGTGCGCCAGTCTTTGGCGTTCGCCAGCGAGATGTAGTAGGTGTCATTCTCCACCTTGAACGACTTCAGCCATGACTGCTCCTCAGGCAGTTCGCTGACCACGATGTCCTTCTTCTCCACGCCTCCCAACTTTCCGAGCACGTTCACCTCGTATGAATAGGTCCACGAGCCGGCGTCACTGGTGCTCATCAGGAACGAAATCCAGACGCGCTTGACGGCAAGGTAGTCGTAGTTGACAATCACCGACTTGTCTGAGACAGGAGTGCTGTGATACATGTTCATCTTCGACATATACATCACAGGTGTGCTGCTGGTCACCGTCAGGTCCTTGATGTAGTTGCCCGTCTCTTTCTTGGTTGATACGAAGTATAGCTCGTTATACCCTGTGTGGAAGGAGCCCGTCTTGGTATAGACATAGACGATGTACTTGCCATCGACCTCCGTGGTCAGCTCTGGAACGGGCTGGACGGTCTTCAGGAAATTATAGGTGTTCAGAGCCTCCTCAGCCGAGCAGCAGTCAGCATCGTTGGTTATCGTTATACCTGGTATCTCAATACCATCCTGCACGACGTCGTCATTGCTGTTGCAGGCTGTCAGGGCTGCAGCGGCGAGAAACAGTATTAACCCTTTTGCTTTCTTCATAAGGCTGCTTTATTTTGAGTTTTTTCTTGTGTTGGCTTAATATCCGGGATTCTGGGGAGCGATGCCCAGGCTCTCGCCGCTCTTACCCACGGGAATGGGGAAACGATAGTACTTAGCCTGACGGTTGTCATACTTGGCATGCAGGTGCTTGTAGGTCTTGGCAAAGAACTCGTTGACCACCTGGCCGTTTCTGCCAATTTGGCCGGCAGTAGCATAACTCTCATCAAAGTACTCGTTGTCCTTCACACTTTCAAGGTCTTTGATGACGTCCTTCCAGCGGGCAAGGTTGAACCACTCTTTCTGCTCATAGACAAACTCCAGCCCCCACTCGCGCTTTACGTCGTCGAGCGTTATCGTTGCCAGGTTGTGGCTGTTGTCGCCGTATGCACGCTGGCGGATCTGGTTGATGGCATCCTTAGCCTCGTCAGCCCTGCCAAGCAGTACCAGAGCCTCAGCCTTATTGAGCAGTACCTCAGCATAGCGCAGTTCCACACGGTCCAAGTCGTTCAGCTTGTAGCACTCGCCGGGACCCTCGGAGCCACGGTCAACGAACTTGCCATAGCGCGGCAGTGTGACAGGAGCCTTGAAGAGGGCTACGCTGTCGCCCGATGCGTCGTAGAGCTCGTCGATGTAGCTGACATCGCGGCGCTTGTCGGCCTTGTCCCAGGTGGCGAGGAAGGAGTCCTGTGCCGGCGAGAGGTGGTTCTCCTGCTCCACGTTGAAACCGAAGGTCCATGAGCAGTGTACCTGGTGGTTGCCCGTACCTACGGCGTCACCGTCGTGTACGAAGGTCAGGATCTTCTCGTCCTTGGTGGCTTCATTGTCCTTACCCCAGATGCTGGCAAAGCTGCTGTTCAGCTTGTAGCCTGTCACCTTGTTGGCATACTCCACGGCCTTTTCCAGTCTGGCAGGGGTGTAAGATGGTGCCGGGTCGGTCGTCTGGTCCTTGATGGCATTGAGCTGGTCGTAGGTCAGCGGGTTGCTGCCCCAGTCCAGATAGACGCGTGACAGCAGGCCGTAGGCGGCAGCCTTTGTCGGCACAGAGGGCAATGAGGCCGATGCGGGCAGTCCCTCGGCAGCTTCCTCCAGGTCTTTTACTATCTGTGTGTAGATGGCGTCGATGCTGGCACGGGTCTTCGTATCGCCGTCGGTCGATGTGTAGAGCGGAACTTCACCCCACAGTCTGACGAGCACGTGGTAACCCAGGGCGCGGGCCAGTTTGGCTCGTGCAATGGCTTCTTTCTTGGTCTGTTCGCCGACGCCTGTTGCTGCTGTTATCTTCTCGATAGCGTCGTTGGCGTTGGAAACGGCAGAGTTCTTGTTATACCAGCGATTGACGAAGTAGATATTCGTAGGAGTCAGTTCGTGGCGGCTGATCAGCGGACCGTCAGCACTCTCCGGCCCCTCAAAAGAGTGGGTCTTCGAGGTGAAGGTCTCGACAATGAACGACAGTCCGAAGGCTTTATGGTAATACTCGAACAGGGCATTTTCGGCCAGCGCCATCGCCTGTTGGTCGTTCAGCGTCTCTGATTCCGTCTGGATGGTATTCGACTCGTCATCGTTGTCACTGCTGCAGGATGTTGTTACACCTGAAACTGATAATGCCAGAATGGCACTTGCGAAAGTTTTGCTAATCGTTTTCATACTTCTTTCTTTTTTTTGTGTTGTTAATAATATGGTTGATAATTGTTTGTTGTTGTCTTTGTCAGAAAGCCAGCTCTACGCCAAGCGTGAAACTGCGTGAGGCCGGGTAGTCGCCCATGTCAACACCACTTACGATTTCGGGTTCGTAGCCCTTGTAGTTGGTGATGGTGAAGAGATTCGTTGCCGTTGCCGTCAGGTGAACTTCGGCCTTCACCTGGCGTATCGCAATGGCATAGCCCACCGTCAGGGTCTTCAGCTTCAGATAGTTGAAATCCTCCACAAATCGGCTGTCGATATAACTGTAGGGCCGCACATCGGTAACCGCAGGATAGACGCTGCTGGGCTTGCCGGCCGTCCAACTGCCGAGGATGACGGACGAAACGTTATAGCAGTCGGTGGGACTTTCCAGTGTGCGGCGCAGTGAGTTGTAGATCTGGCCGTCGGCCGTGCCCTGGAATTGGATGAAGGCGTCGAAGCGTCCGAACCTCACGCTCGATGACAGGCCGTAAGTAATGTCAGGATGCGAGTGCCCCAGCACGACGCGGTCGGCCTCGTTCACCTTATCGTCGCCATTGATGTCACGAAACTTCTCCTGTCCTGTTTTAGGACGGTTGCCGTTTTGTGTGGGCAGTTTCGACTGGTCTTCGTCTGCCTGTACCACACCATCGAACACCAGACCGTAGAACGAGCCTACTGCTTCTCCTTTGCGCAGGATGGTATAGCTGTTGACGTTCAGTTCGTCATAGTCGCCAAGACTCGTCACTTCATTCCTGTTGTAGCCCAGATTGCCCTGGATGTTCCAGAGCAGACGCCTGTTCCTGACTGGCGTGAACGCTGCCGAAACCTCAAAGCCCCTGTTCTCGACGTTGCCGACATTCTGAAGTTGTGACGAAACGCCATATTTGGCTACGTCAACAGGCACGTTGAGTAATAGGTCGAGGGTCTTCTTCCGGTAATACTCCACCGTGACGGCTATACGCTCTTGCCAGAACGAGGCGTCAATACCGACGTTGGCCGACACGGTAGTCTCCCATTTCAGATTGCTGTTGGCAGCGTTCGACTTCGTGTAGTGTACCTGGCCTCCGGTGGTACTGGTAGTGTAGGCCGTCGAGTATTGGTAGTCGTCTATCTCCTGATTGCCTACTGTGCCTACGGAAGCGCGCAACTTCAGGCTGCTCAGCCATTTCCTGCCTGCCAGGAAACGTTCACGGTTGACATTCCACGAAAGACCGAGTGAAGGAAACACACCCCAGTTGTGGTGCTGTGAGAAGCGCGATGAGCGGTCGGCACGGAAGGTGGCCGTGGCGTTGTACCTGTCGAGCAGCGTATAGTTGACACGCCCGATGAGTGAGTGAAGGTTCGACGAGCTCTCGCCCGACAGTGGGGCTGAAAACTGGCTTCCTCCTGACAGGTTGTTCTGCTTCAGGCTCTCGTCGGTGTACTTGCTTGACGTGCCTGTCAGGAAAGTCCTGTTGGTGGTCTGATAGGTGTAGCCTACCAATGCTTCCGCCTGGTGGTTCTCGCCGAAGTTATGCCGGTAGTTGAGTGTAAACTCTGTCTGCCAGGTTTCCAGCCGCCGCTTGGCTATGCTGCCTGTGCCGCCATTGGCCAGGCCCAACGCCGTATAGTGGGGGGCAAAGTAGTTCTGCGTCAGGTTGTCAACGTCGAAGCCTAAGCTGGCCTTGCCAACCAGTCCGTCAGCAAACTCGTAGGTCAGACTGCTATTGCCGATGATGTCGTCGTCAACAGACTGTGCCACGCTGTCTTCCAAGTCTGAAACGGGGTTCGCAGCAATGTCACCCATAGCAAAGTAAGCATACTCGTACGGATTGCTATAGTTATAGGAGCCGTCGGCCTTGTAGATAGGCATTACGGGAGGCATGAGCAGGGCGTAAGTCAGCGAGTTGGTAATGCCGCCTTGGTAAGGCGACGAGTTGAACGCGACGCCTGTGGTTGTCGTCAGTCCGTCCTGCTTGTTACGGCTGACATTCACCGCTGCCTCCACCGTGAGCTTGTCGGTCAGCCGGCGGTCCACATTCAGTCGTAGTGCCGAACGGCTGAATCCCGTGTTCAGCACGATGCCCTTTTGGTCTGTGATGCTGGCTCCTAACAAGAACCGGGTTTTCTCGTCGCCACTGCTCACGGTGAGGTTGTGGGAATGGCTAGCCGTAGAGCGCAGTACGGCGTCCTGCCAGTCGGTTCCCCCTCCCAGCCCGTCAACCTGTTCGTCGCTATAGCCGCCTTTGTTGTAGAAGTACTGCTTCTGATAGCGGGCCCATTCGGCAGCATTCAGCACGCTGAGTTTCTTCGACGGAGTGGCAAAGGTCAGCTGGTAGTGATACTTGATGCTGGTCTGGTTGCGCTTGCCCTTCTTAGTAGTGACGATGATGACGCCGTTGGCACCGCGCGAACCGTAGATGGCGGTTGCCGAGACATCCTTCAACACCTCTATTGACTCAATGTCGTTGGGGTTGATCAGACTTAATGGGCTGATGCCGCCGCTGATGCCCGTGCCACGCTCACCCGTGCTGAGTGTACCACTCTCCTTATAATATAACAAACCGTCAATCACATAGAGAGGTTCATTGTTGGCGCTGATGGAGTTGCCACCACGAATGCGGATGGACGAGCCGCTGCCTGGCTGACCGGAAGCCGTCACCTGTACGCCAGCAACAGAACCGGCTAACAGCGCATCGGCAGTAGGATGCACATTATTGTTGAGCACATCCTTACTGACGGTCGTCACACTGCCCGTCAGCTGCGTGCGCTTCTGCGTGCCATAGCCCACCACGACAACCTCGTTCAGCGTCTGTGCGTCTTCGTGCAGACGGATGCTCAGCACGGAGTCGCGCTCACCGATTCTCACGCGCAGGCTCTCGTAGCCCACGTAGCTGACACTGATGGCTGAGGGAAATGAGGCAATGTCCAGATGGAAGCGCCCTTCAGCGTCGGTTACTGCTCCCACCTTATTATTATATATGATTGATGCTCCGATGATGGCCTCACCGGTAACGGCGTCGGCAACCTTACCAGTAATAGGTGTTGCCGACGCCACGTTACTGTAAAAAATGGCTAAAGCAATTACGGTGGTTATCTTCTGAATACTCTTCATACCTTATCTCTTTTGCTGTTGTTATTTGTTACGAGTTTTATCGGGTGCAAAGGTACTACTGTTTATTCAACTCCACAATCCCCTTGTTATGTCATACCGTATCACACTTATATGGTATTTTCACTGTTTTATGCCGTTTGAGCAGGAAAAACAGTATATCTGATAGCTTCCTGAAAAAAAGTTTGAAAAAATGCGTTCACCATCACTTTTCAGTCTAACACGTTGGCGCCGTGTAAGTTAGGTGAGGTGATGGTGAACGCCTTTTTTACAAAAAAAAATTGGGAAGCCTCACCCCCGGCCCCTCTCTCTAAGGGGAGAGGGGAGTAAATAGCAAAGGCAAACAAAGGAAAGTTCTTTCCATTGACCGAGATTTCACGCTTAGTCCTCAATATCATAAGTTATTTCGAAAGAGATATGAAAAATAAAAGCCACCTGAAGGTGACTTTTAAATGGAGTAGTGTCGATCAAGGCTTGCTCCCCGCACTCAGCGGCGTAGTCAAAACTATTGTTCTGACGGTGTAAAGATAGGAAGAATTTTTGAAACCGCCAAACTTTGAAGCAACTTTTTTTATTTTTCCATCTTCCATCAACCCTCATACATCTTCCGTCAGACTTCAGAAGTCACTCACCCGTCCCAGTGGCATTGGTTCAATTGTTTTCAAATGCGAAGGCAAAGATACGAACTTATTCTCGAACATCCAAATTTTCAACGCAGAAAAATGATCAGTAGAACCGACCCCGTGATCCGTTTTGTCATTCTACTTTCTTCAAGTGCGCGGTGATGGTGTAAGTGGAGCCGTCAGCACGTCGATGTAAGGCCTTATTGACCATCTCACCGCCCGTGCAGGAGACGATTTCCCAGTTCTCGTGCCGTCCTTCCTGTCCCGGCTTTTGCCAGCGGAAGCAGAACAGGGGGCCGTCGGCGAAGTATTCGTTGTAGGTCGTCTCCTCCTCCACCCACTGGCCGTCGATGAGGTCGTAGAAACTGGCGGTGCCGTCGCTGCGGTACAGTTCGCGGTAAGGCTCAGAAGATTCGTACTCGGGATTGTCGCTGGTGAAAGTGATTTCCCAGAGGCCCACGACGGCCTCGGTGTAGTCGGCCTCGGCACGGGTGAAGTGCTCCTGGCGCGGGCCGTAGGTGGCCGTCAGCTGTCCGTCCTTCGAGAGCGTGGTCTTGGCGGTGAAGCGCAGGTCGTCGCCGCTGACGGTGACAGCGGTCAGTTCTACCACCGACTGCTGTCCGTCGGCCAGGCGCGATGTCATCGTGATGGCGTTGCCGCTGATGGTCAGGTCGGTCTCCTGCCTGTAGACCCACACGCCGCTCTCCGCCATCGACATGCTGTAGAAGCCCTTCAGCGCGGAGCCGTTCTTCGTGAAGGTATAGACCGACTTCATGTCAGTCGTGACCGTCTCCCCGTCCGTGTCGGCATGAATCCACTTGCCGACAATCTTTTCGGCGAGGCTGTTATCAACTACCGGATTGTCATCGTTATTACTGCACGATGTGAATGCACTTGCGCCGCAAATGAAGAAGGCGGCGAGCATCCAACTCATAATCTTTCTCATTTCCATTTAGTTTTAATTGTTTACTGTTATTCCACTTTCGTCATCTGGAACGTGGCGGTGTAGGTTGAGCCGTCCTCGCGCTGGCGCAGGGCCTTCCACTTCATCACGCCGTCTTGGATGCTCTCTATCTCCCACCACTCGCGGTATTCGGTTTCGTCGCCGAAGTTTTTCCAGCGCATGCAGAGCAGGGGGCCGGCGATGAAGTAGGCTGCTGACGAGTTGACGTTGTCCACCCACTGCCCGTCGCCGGTGCGGCTGTAATAGGTATAGGTGCCGTCGGCCTTTAATTCCCAGCGGTGCTCCTCGCCGTCGTCGTACTCCGACTGTTCGCTGGTGACACGGCCCTCCCACAGGCCCAGGGCAGTCTGCGAGTAGTCGTCGGTCACCTTGAGGGTGCGGACGGTCTCTTCGACGCTCTTGACCACCGTGCCGTCTATGATCCATTTTATCTTGAGAATGCCATTGGTTACGGCATCGCTGATGGAGGCGACTGTCAGTTCATCAACAACGGTCAGGTGGTCATCGATTTTGCTGGTCATCGTTACCACATTGTCTGCGATGGCGTAGTCGAATTCTTGCCGGTCGCTCCATAGGGGTTTCAGTTCGGTGTCGGCATATTCGGACAACGATGCACTCTTATAGCCTCTACCCGCTGAGGTGAATGTGACGACAAACTTGTTGTTGGTCGGGGCGGGCTTGCCGTTGATGTCGGCCAGCATCCACTTGCCCACCAGTTCCTCTGCCAGGCCGTCGATGGGGGGATAGGCCTCCTTGCCGTAGAAATCGAGGAAGGGCTTCACGGCGTCGTCGCCGAGGTTGGCCCAGGTGATGAAGAATGCGGGCACCGTCTCACCCTGCTGGACCCCGGCCATGATAGCGTCCACGGCCTTGCGGGTCATGCCGAAGGTGTTCTGCGCCATGATGCCCTTGAAGTGGGCGTTGCCGGCAATCAGTTCGTCGAGGAACTCCCCGTACACGTCGAAGGTGTACACGTTCTTGCCTTTCTCCTTGAGCAGGTTGAGGACGCTGCTGAGGACGCTGCCATTGAAGAATACGAAGTCGTCGTAATCGTTGATGACGGCTTCCACGTCGCTGTTGGCATTCTCGCTGACGGGATAGACCGTGGCCCCGGTCTTGACGGCCTTGAAGGCTTCGGCTCGCTCCGTAGCCGCGCCGTTCTGCATGGCGAATACGGCCACGCGGTCGGCCTTCACCTCTGCGGCCAGTGCGCGCCCCGAGGCGGCATTGTCGGTGCCGAAATAGGGACATCCGGCCAATGGACTGCCGGCCTTGACGGGCGTGTCGAGGATGACCACGGGTATGCCGCGCTGCCGGGCATAGGCAGCCACCTCGGCATCGGCACTCTCGCCGTTGAGTCCGTGGGCGGGAGCATAGACGATTCCCTTCAGCCGCTTGCCAGTGAGTTGTTTCAACTGCTCCACGGCTGCCACCTGCTCCTGATAGGCATTCTCTGTCGTCGTGGTGTAATAGAGGGCCTCCACGTCGGCCTCCTCGCAGGCAGTGCGGAAGGCACTCTCCACTTGCTGCCAGTATTCCACATGGCCGTGCTTGCCAATCATGACGATACCCGAGGCACCGGTCTCTGCGTCAACAGGGTTGTCGTTGCTGCTTGTACACGACGTAAATACACTTGCGCCGCAGATACAGAGGGTGGCGACGAGCACCCAATTCATCATCTTTTTCATGAATGTTTTTGTTTAAATGCTTATACTTGTTTGTTGTCTTTACGGGGAACGCTGCCCAGAGGGAACGAGTCGAAGTCGTGATGTCCGCGGTCGGTGTAGGTGGTGCCGGGGAAGAGGGCGGCGAGTTCCTGGTGGATGACGGTGGCCAGGCGGTCGCTCTCAAACGACTGCACGAGCCTCATGCGGAGGATGCCCTTGTACTCGCAGGCTATGATCCACAGCGGATAGGAATAGGAGCCGGCACTGACGCCCACGGCCTGCACCTGCCTGGCAATGCCATCGCCGAAGTCGAGATGTCCTGCGTAGGATATGCCGTAGGTGCAGAAGGCTGAGTCGTTCTGCCGCCGGCTCTTGACGACCATTGGCGACACCTCTGTCACGGGCAGCGGCGCGGCGAATATCTGGTCGTAGTCAGCCCGCCACTGGGCCACCGTGGCGTAGAGGTTCGCCGGACGGGTCTGCACCATCATCTCCTCGCGCAGCCGCCTGGCCCTTTCGCCTAATGGCAGGCGGTCGGTCTCTGCGGTATAGGGGAGCGAGAAGGGGATGGCGCCATTGCCGCCAGTCTCGAAGTGGAACACCGGGCGCAGGTCCTTGGGCGTGTAGCATACTATCTCCTTCTGTCCCACGTCGTAGCGCTGGCGGATGGCCCGCCCTATGACGGCATTCAGGGCCGGCACCACCGAACTGCCGCTCTCGCGGGCGAAGGCCAGCAGCGGCGCCAGCGGCACGTCGATGTCGATGATGTGCTGCCGCGTGGTCCTCGTGCTGAACAGCCTCTCGGGCAGGTGGAAGATGTCGTGCTCCTGGGGGACGAACATACCCTGGGGTTCTCCGGGGGCGCCTCCCCCGAGGATGTGCTCGTGGCAGGGGAAGGTGTCCATGCTGTCGGCAGCAGGCAGATTGTCGCCGCCCGCCTGACAATAGAACCTCAGCACGGTCCCGAGGAATCCGCAGATGGACCGCATGTCGGCCAGTCCGTGGAACACATGGAGCGTGAAGCGACGCTCGCCGTAGCTGACATAGAGCATCAGGCCCCCGGTCTCCTTGGTACCAACGTTCCGAGGCAGTCCGTCGGCTTCACTCACCACTGCTACCTGCTCCGCCTCGGAGTCCTCCACGAGGAACCGCCGCCCCACGATGACCGGACGTGCCCTGAAATTGCGGTGTACCCTCAGGGCGCTCACCACCGCCGCCCGCAGTTCATCGGGCCGCACGTCCTGCGTCAACTCACATTCAGCCTCTATCACCGTGGCCCGCCTGCCGGAGCGGCCCCAGTAGAATGTCTCATCAAAAAAATACAGTTCTTTCATATCTTATTTATATATAATGTTCGCTATCATACACAGTGGTTCGTTTATCACTTCACCTGCTTAATTACGACCTTTTTTCCGTGGTGGATATACACTCCGGGCTGGGTAGGCTTGCGGCCTATCTTGAAGCCCTGCAACGTCCACCAGTCTGAGTCGTTGTCGGCATCGTCAGCAGCGATGGTGCTGATATCTGTTCGCATTTCGCTCAAGTCGATGACGTAGGGATTCCACGGTGTGCCGATGTTCACGTCGCTGATATAGGTCTGTGTGTTGTCGATGACCACCATCTCACCATTGATACAGGTGCGCAACTCTAACGGCTGTCCGCTGCCCTCACCGGCGATGATGAGATAGTAGAGTCCACCGTTGGCACGAGTGGCGCCGCGGCACTCGCCACCGATGTAGGCAGCCACCTCGCAGGTGTCAACGCTCTGCTCACCGTCCTTCAGTGCAATCACCATCGACATGTTGTCGGGATAGTTGCCTACAGTGGGCGCGAAGAGTCTTGTCTTCTGACTTTCGGACTGAGACTCAGCATTGAGGAGCGTCCTTCTTGCCGCCGCACGTCTGGTGCCTGTAGCGTCAGGATAGACAAACGACTTCTCCTTGTCGGCCGTGCTGTTGTACATATAGCCGTGTCCGCTCTCTAAGGCTTTCAGGCTACCCTCCCAGCCGTTCTGACTGTAGAAGGCTATGCCGTGCTGCGACTTCACACAGTCGCCCACCTGTGGGTTGGCGGCGGCCAGCGCCTCGCCGACGGTCATCGTCGTCAGTGGCGTATAGCCTATCCAGTTCCATCCTGGTGTCAGCGTGACGGGCGTTTCCTTCAGCTTCAGCTGCTCACCCGTGACGGGCACCTGTTCCGGCAACTGCTGACCCTCCACGACGGGGGTAATCTTCACCTTGTACATCGTGGCGGCCTGTATCTGTGCATTCTCCGGCTTCCAGTTGTTGCCGTCGCTGAAAATCATCGCCGTCGTCTTGTCCTTGATGAATACATTCCACGGTGTCAGCAACGGGAATACGGCAGCCGGATGCTGGTCAACAGGTTTCACGCCCAGCGATACCCAGTTCCAGTTCGTGGTCAGCTTCAGGTTCTGCTCCACGTCGGTACCCTTTGTCCAGATGACGGGCTGGTCGAACGAACCTCTGACGGCATTGAGCTGGAAGGTGCTGTCAACGGGAGAACCGTTGAACGCGTTGATACGTACATCCGTATAGGCAATACCTGCCGAGGCATCCCAGATGCGGAAGCTGACGGGCTTGCCGGCATCGGTGTCGCCGTTGCCATAGACGGTCATCGTCACGTAGGCTGCGCCGCGCACCCGCTCGGGTGACGCCACGCCACGGCACTCGCCGTCGATGAAGGCGGCCACCATGCTCTCCGAGTTCTCTATCAGGATGCCGCCGATGCGCACCTGTCCGATGTAGTTCATCTGGTGCTCATACAACGTGGGGTCAACGGTCCACTGAGGTTTCTCGCCGCGCACCTTCATCACCACGCGCAGCGGCTCCAGTATCTGGTTGTTGCCTTGCACGCCGATGGTCACGTCGTAGTTGCCCACGGGCACCAGCGGGTTCACCTGGAAGCGCAGCGCCTTCGTCCTGAGCGGGCTCACCTCGTCGCTGCGCTCGCTATCTACGAGCGAGAGCCACTGCGGCATATTATATAAGGTATAATACTCCGTGCTGCCGCTCT
This sequence comes from uncultured Prevotellaceae bacterium, assembly GCA_947168395.1. GTDB lineage: Bacteria > Bacteroidota > Bacteroidia > Bacteroidales > Bacteroidaceae > Prevotella. The sequence continues at coordinate 15,416 of CAMVLT010000059.1, forward strand.
TGTTCTCGATATCGACGTCGAAGGTATAATCGTCGCCGTACTTCTTGATGATGTTCACCGAGTCCTTCGTCCACTTCAGCGTGTTCTGCTGCACGTAGGCCGTCCAGCGGATGGGCAGCGACGTGTTGCCGTGCAGGTCGTGGATGCGGTCGACGGTGATGTTCAGTGTCGTACCCTCGATGTCGCGCGGCGAGATGCCGGCACCCGTCAGGTTGACCACCACCTTGCGCTCCGAGGCTACGGGCGAGGCAATGAGCTTCGTCTCCTTTGGTGCGCTTTTGATGGGCGGTGCGCCGAAGTGGGTAAGCGTCAGGCTCTCGCCCGTGATGGGACTCTCGGCGGCACCGGGTGCCACGTTGTCAGCCGTGTAGCCGTCGACGGTGATGCCATTGAAGTCCTCCTTCTTCTCAAACGAGTAGTAGGCAGCCAGACCGCGCGAGTAGATGTCGGTGGTGTCCAGGGCGTTATACATGTTGTTCAGCAGGCGGCTCTCCGAGAGTGCTGCCTTCCAGATGCGCAGCTCGTCGAGTTGAGCGTAGCCGCCTGTGCCTATCTGCAGCGTGGTACCCTCAATGCCGGGCACGGCGGTCTCGGCAATGACGGCGGTGCGCTTGCCGTCTATATAGAACGAGGCAGCCTGACCGCGCACCACGTTCAGTGCGTAGTGGTGCCAGACGTCGGCAACCGGGTAGTCCTCATGGCTGGCCACCGTCACCGAGTCCTTGCCATAGCGCAGCACCAGGTTCTGCTGGTCGTCGTAGCGCAGGCGCAGCTTCGATGTCTGGGCCAGCAGGTCGCCGTCGACGGTCGGCGTGGCCGTCTCCCAGACCACCTCGCCCGCCTTGGCGCCCGAGTTGTACCACAGTTCCAAGGCATAGCTGTCGCCCATGCCCGTACCGATGCGGGTGATGTCGGCCTGTGCGCCCGTCTTGTCGCCCACTGTCAGCATGTGGTTCGTCGCGTCGACGCTCCAGGTCTCGGGCACGATGAAGTCGTGCGTGTGGCGTGCGTCGGCGGCTATGGTGCCGTGACCCTCGTTCATCGGCCAGTAGTTGGCAAGTCCATAGACGTAGCCGTCCTTGGCCTGATACTTGGTGTTGCCCATGTCGTGGACGTCGCGCCAGACGTTGTAGAGCGCCAGTCCGTGGAGCTGTCCGAAGAAGCCGCCGATATACAGGTGGTTGTCCGTGGCATAGTTCACGGCCTGCACCTCACCGGCCGTCACGGGCTCGTTCTCGAAGAGGTCGAGGTTTTTATCGTCGCTCAGTGCCAGCATGTTGAAGCGCATCTCGCTGGCCTTGTAGTTCATGCAGAGGAATACCCACTGGTTCTGGGGTATGGTGTCCTTGCTCGTAAACTGCTTGCCGGCCAGCATCACGCGGGCACGGCCTGCCTCATCGACGCCTAAGGCGAAGTTGTCCGTACCGGCTCCCTGGTGCAGGATGATGCCGTCAGAGAGCAGGCCGGAGAGCAGGCTCACGTTGACCCACATTTCTAATGAGAAGTCGCCGTTGAGGAACACGGGGTTCACCGTCTTGAACTCGTAGAACGGCGAGACGTTCAGCGACACCTCGTGGTCGACGGGCTGCTGGTTCAGCTTGGCGGTGACGATGACATTGTCGGTATTGACATAGCCCGGCACGATGTCCTCGTTGAACTCGATGGCCAGCTGGTCGCCATAGCGCAGGATGCCGTTGGCAGGCGCCGGCGTATAGAGGTTGCGAGGCCGCGTCATGTCCTTCGTGACGGCAACAG
>CAMVLT010000060.1 GCA_947168395.1 uncultured Prevotellaceae bacterium
CCCCTGAAACCCACCCCCTGCCCCTCCCGAACGGGAGGGGTGTTTATTTACTCTTATTCGAAAGGGCTTCCCTCTGTTATTTATTGAAGAGGAGCTTGCGCGATTTGCCGTCGGGGGTGCGCTCGATGACCACGCCACGACGGTTGGTAGTGGGCTGACCGTTGAGGTTGAAGGTCGAGCGTTGGGCGTTGACCGTTGACTGTTGAGGAGCATCAATAGCATCAGTGCCTTCGACGAGGGGCATGGTAAGGCCATCCCAGGTGTCGAGTTCAGGCATGTCGTCGAGCCGGAAGATGATAGCCGAGTTGGAAGGAATGGAAGGACGCACGGACTCCACCTTCACCCACTTGCCGTCGGTCAGCACGTAGCTGCCCACAGGAGCCTTGATGGCCGTCGTGGTCTGGAAGTAGCCACGCAGGTTGTTGGTCTCCTTGTAGCTGACGGGACTCTTCGCCCGCTCGCCATACTCGCTGAAGGTCAGTTGGGCAACGTCGGAGATATAGATGGAGGGCACACCGGCATCGAGGTTTGTCACCTCTTCGATGCAGATGCAGGAATGATCACTCAGCACGCCTGCTATACGATAGCACTTAGCCCCCTGGGGAATGCTGGTAGCATAAGGCAGACAGACGGTACGCCACTCGCCGGGAGTGACGGTAAGCTTCAGCATAGGGTGATAGAGCAGCCGGAAGTCGGTGGCACACCACCAGCCCTCGCGGCGGTCGCCGCTGTTGCTGGCATCGCCGAAGGCACGCCAGGCATTGTTGACAGCCCCCTGTTTGGTGCTGACGAAGCCGATGGTGACGTTGCCGCCCTCGCTGACATAGACGGGAGCCGTAGTGAGCGTCTGCCATATTGTAGGAACTGTAGGCAGGTCCATATAGTCGGCGGTCAGATACGGGGTAGCCAGCGTGTCGCCCTGGTAGACGAGATAGCCGTGCTGGTCGCTCAGGCAGTAGTGCTGCGTCGACCCCTTGCACTCCAAGGCATAGAGTCCCTCGGGCAGAGCCTCCACCTGCTGGCGTATTTCCATCGACCTCTTGTTTCCCTCAGCGGCGCTGAGACTTGCCCACCAGGCATTCCAGCAGGTCAGGCCGCCGTAGGTGTTGGTGCGCTGGTCGCCGCCTGTGTAGGTACCCACCTTCACCTGCCAGCCTGCCGTGCTGGCGAAGTTGGGCGACTGCGGCTGCACCTCGGCATCGGTGTAAGCCAGGAACTCGTCGAGTGCCTGCTGCATCTCCTTCCGGTGGGAAGTGAAGTATGCCGCCGTATAGTATGCAGGCGACACGGCCCAGGCCTTGTTCAGAACGTCGGGCAGCGTCACCCCGGCATTGTGCAGGGAAGCGATGACAACATTCAGCGAGTCGATGGCCTTACAGTCGCTGATGGCCTGCAGCAGTTCGCTGATGGCCGTCTCGGCCTCGGCGATGGCATCTTCGCCCATAGTGGCGGGGGTAGCGTTAGCCAGCCGCTGCTCCAGCTCGGTGTTCAGTGCCGCCAAAACAGGGTTGTCGTTGTAGGCCATGACCGTCTGCGCCTTCAGCTGCACCTTCTGCCAGCCGTCGGCCACAGCCTCGTCGCGGGTCTTGAACAGCGGCCGCAGTTCCATCTTGTCGAACTGCGCCTTAGCCTGCAGCATGCGGAAGGATATGAGGGCATAGCTGTTGTCGCCGCTGTTGAAGGTAGCCGACTGCAAGAGCCAGTCAGTAGAGTTCTGCAGCTTCACCACTTCGGTACCTGCCGACGTGTTGTCGGGGCTGACGCTGACGCGCTGGTTGGTGCCACCGTTGCGCGAGGCACAGCGGAACAAGTACTCGGTATTGGGCTGGACGGCAACGTAAGTTCTCAATGCTCCAGCGGCATTGGTACCCACGTTGGTATAGGCCTGCAGATAACTGCCGCCACCGAAGCCGCCCACAGGCACCACCTGGAAGTGGGGCTGGCCGAGGGCCGTGCCCGTACCATTAACCCATCCAAAGGCATCTAAACGGAAGTCGCCGTTGGCCAGCAGGTTGCCGCCCACATAGCGGGTCTCGCCATCGGCATTCTTCACCTCGTCGCCGGGGTCCAGGTCGTTGTTAGAGTAATGGCTGTTGCCGTTCAGGTCGACCAAGTGCAGTCGGTACTTCGCACCCTCGACGTGGCCAGCAGCTGTGACGGTATAGGTGCCGCCGGCTTCCTTCGGCGTCACATCCTGGAGGGTCTCCCACTGGCCGCCTTTCAGCTTGCGCTCTATCTGCATGAGCCGGTTGTACTCACCGTTGAGCTCACGCCACGAGATACTGACCTTGTCGCCGTCGGGTGTCGCCTTGAAGTCGGTTGGCGGATACTGGCGCGGCGTGGTGGGCACGAAGTCGTACCTGCCGTTGTAGCCCAGGCCTGAGTTCATCGAGGCATAGTATTCGCCGGCAGGCGTCAGTTTGCCGTTCTTATAAAGCTTCGACGGGTCACGCTCGCTGTTCCAGTAGTAGTAGCGCTCCACGTAGTTCCAGCTGTTCAGATTAGAACAGATGCGCTGTAGGGCCGACTTCACCTGGGCCTCGGTAACGCCGCTGGCAAAGGAGCCGTTATTGCTCCACGAAGCACCCCAGCACCACTCTGAAATCCATATCGGGCGCTTGTACTTATCGCTCCAGTTGTGGATGTTATTGAACTTGCTTTCAGGCCAGTAGCAATGCAGGTCGATGATGTCGCAACGCCATCCGCGCGCATCGATAGAGTCCAGGAACTCAGCCAGGAATCCCGTTGCATTGTCATAGTCGCTGCCATCCCATGAAGCCGGTGAGCAGAGACGCAGGCCAGTGCGCATCATGTTCTCCCAGTTGCCAAGAATGGTAGCCAAGTCCTGCGGGTGGTCGTCGGCCGAGTTGCGCGGCTCGTTGTTGTTCTTGGTGTGGGGTGACTGCGAGACGCCGCCGATGGTGGCCGACGAGGGCCAGTCCTCGTAGATGTGGTTGGGCACCCACTCGTAGTCGGGCAGCAGACTACCATTGCCCTGTCCCCAGTCGTAGCAGCTCTGCACGTTGAGTGCAGAGAGTGCGGCGGTTTGCGTGTTGTTGGCCAGCTGTTTCTTACCGGCGTCGTACCACTTGAACACGCGGTAGGACGAGATGCGCTGGTCGAGCACATCGGGCAGCGAAGCCATTTCCACATCCTTGTCGGCAGCTATGAAGCAGCGGCTATAGCCGCGACCGCCGGGCAGGGTTGAGAACGTCACCATATAGCCGCGCTTCAGCCGGAACGAGCGTATCTTGTTGTTCAGCTTGGCCTCGGTCAGCGTGTTCATGTAGCCGCCGCTGTTCTCGGTACCGAAATCGCTGACTGCCGTACCTCCGAAGTCGGGTTCGGAATAGACCGTCAGCGGTTTCACGCTGTTGCCGTATGGCAGGATGATAGCCCCGAGGTTGTGTATCTTCACCTGGCAGTTGGAGTTGTTGACGGCCTTCTTCCCCTTGATGGTGATGTTGGACAGCAACCTGATGGCTGCTGAGGGTTTGACGCTGCTCAGGATGACCACAGCATGGTCGGTATTGGCAATGTCGATGGAGCCACCTTCGGCAAAGGGTGTTGCCGATGTCACGGTGAAATCCTCGTCATCACTAACGGTCACTAGAGCCGTCACCTGTGTCACACTCGTCTTCTTGTTGGCTGCAATGCCATTCAGCGGTAACCCTGCCAAGAGGATTACCGCTGTAATAGTAGTTAGAATTCGTTTGCTCATAGTTATCGTTGTTCTTTCATCAAATATACTACTGTAGGCAGGTGGTCGCTGTAACCGTCGAGCCAGACACCACCGGCATGGGTCCGTAAGGTGTTGCCTTTATAGCGGCCCTCTTTTTGGAACAGATAGTCGCGACGGAAAATCTGGTGTCTTCTGAGCTTCAGCGTACCATAGTCATTGGCACCTTCCTGGTGGAGCAGGTTCTCGCTCAGGATAATCTGGTCGAAGAGGTTCCACTTGCCGTCGTACTGCAGCGTACCCGTACCCGAGGCCAGCACGTCCCACCACGGGTTGTACAGCCCATTCTTTGGCACATCCTTGATTTTACGCTGCGCTCCGAGGGCTACGGCCATCGACTTGTCCTGAGGGTCGTCGTTCATATCGCCCATAATCAGAATCTTGATGTTGGGGTCCTCCTTTTGCAACCGTTCCTTGACCTCCCTGACTTGTCGGCCACCTTCTTCACGATAGTACGACTCGGCACCACGCGAGGGCAGATGGCAGACGATGATGGCCACATCCTCGCCACCCAGCACGCCCTTCACCACCAAGAAGCCACGGGTTGCCCGCTGGGCGTCCTTTGACAATTTATATATATAAGGTACGAGTTGCTGGCTGCGAACCTTGAAGAGCGACGGATTATAGACCAAAGCACAGTCGACGCCGCGCTGATCGGGACCCTCGATATGGACGAACTTGAAGTTGCGGGCTTTCAGCGGAGCCTGATCACAGAGGTCGGTCAGGCACTTGGCGTTCTCGACCTCAGCCACGCCAATGGCGGCACACCCTACCCCAGGCAGCCAGTCGGTGCCCATTTCGGCGAGCACCTTCGCCATGTTCTTCAGCTTGTGCGAATATTTCAGCCCCGTCCACTTGTTGGTCCCGTCGGGCAGATATTCGTAGTCATTCTTGCCAGCATCGTGGCAGGTATCAAACAGGTTCTCCAGATTGTAGAAACCTATACCGTACACAGAATACCGTCTCTGTGCCTGGGCTGCGTTCGTGCCCAGCAAAAGGGCAAGCACCACAAAAGCAATGTATTTCTTCATAAGCGGTCAGTAATAATTTGTGCAAAGATAGTGCTTTTTTTTGAAAGCATTGCAGATTTATTGGATTTTTTTTTGCTGTCTCGCACATTTTACGTATCTTTGCCCCAAACAAAGAATATCAACCGCAAAAACAACTATCTATGAGAAAAACGCTAAAACTAACAGTGATGGCTTTGTGCTGTTCGACTGCGGCGATGGCACAGGAGCCTCTTGACTCTGCTGCCATCGAACTGCAGGACGAGACGGCATTCACCTTCACAGAGGCGCAGTTGGAGGATAATGAGAGTGCAACGCAGAACATCACTGTCATCTCGTCCAACAGAAATGTGTATGCGAACGAGGCGGGCTACAGGTTTAGTCCCTCGCGCTTCAAGTACCGTGCCTACGGTGCGAAGTACAATGAGATGTACGTCAACGGCAATCCCGTAAACGACATCGAGCGCGGGCTGTTCAGCTACTCTCTCGTTGGCGGTCTTAACAACCAGACTCGTGGCCGCGAATCGTCGTTACCCTTCGAAGACAACAACTACTCCATGAGCGCACTCGGCGGTTCGGGAAACTACAACTTCCGCCCGTCAAACTTCGCTACCGGCCAGCGGGCCTCACTGGCCTTCGCCAACCGCAGCTATAATATCCGAGCCATGTACACCTATAACTCGGGCGTCATGGATAACGGATGGGCACTCACCGGGAGCCTGACCTACCGCTGGGGCAACGGCATCGGTACCGTCGAGGGAACATCGTACAACTCGCTGAGCTATTTCCTCGGTGCCGAGAAGCTCATCAACGACCAGCACTCGGTGAGTTTCGTCACCTGGGGCAACCAGACGCAGCGCGGCGCACAGCGAGGTGCCACCGACGAGATGTACTGGATAGCCGGAACCCACTACTACAATCCCAACTGGGGTTACCAGGACGGCAAGAAGCGCAACTCACGCATTGTCCACGACTTCTCACCGTCGGCCCTGCTGACATGGGACTGGAAGATGGACGAAAAAACGAAGCTGGTGACCTCGCTGCTGGGCAAGTACACGATGTACAGCAACAGCCGACTGGCCTACAACGGCGGCACCAACCCCGACCCTGACTACTACTCGCTGATGCCGAGTTACTACTTCAACGTATGGAACCCCGAGTCAGACTTATTCCGCGACCTCACCGCACTGGAGAGCTGGCAGGCGGCCTACGACTACCTGAGTGCCTCGGAGGAGAACCGACAGATAAACTGGGACCGCCTGTATTATGCCAACAGCCTGATGGCTGCCGAAGGACAGGACGCCATGTACTACGTCCAGCGTGCCCACGACGACCAGCTGACAATCTCGTTGGCCAGCAAGATAGAGAAGCAACTGACGAACAGCTCGTCGCTGAACGGCGGTCTGCAACTGATACGCAACGTCGGCATGCACTACCAGACGATGGACGACCTGCTGGGCAATGCCAAGTTCCACAACATCAACACCTACGCGGTGAAGGACTACGGCTCGAATTCGCCCAACGTATTTTACGACATGAACGAAGGCACGTCGCCCAAGGAGGTAAAGGTAGGCGACACCTTCGGCTACGACTACCGCATCCTGGTCAACAAGGCTCAGGCCTGGGCCAGCTATGTCAAGGACTTCACCTACACGCACTTCTTCGCTGCAGGCCGCCTGGCAGGTACTACCATGCAGCGCGACGGCAAGATGCGTAACGGCATGGCCGCCGACAACAGCTACGGCAAGAGCGGTACGGCGAAGTTCCTGGACGGTGGACTCAAGTCGGGAATAAGTGTCACCCTGCCCTACGGCCAAGCCGTCACCCTCGGCGTCGGCTACGAATGGAAGACACCCGCTCCGCGTATAGCCTTTGCTGCCGCACAAATCAACAACGACTTCGTGAAAGACTTGAAGCAGGAGAAGATTGTCTCGGCCGAGTTCGGCTACCAGTGGAAGAACTCGCTGCTGAGCCTGAACCTGAATGCCTACTACGCCGAAATGAAGGACGTCACCGAGCAGAGCCTCTTCTACAGTGACATAGAAAGCTCGTTTGCATACGTGTCGCTGTCGAACATCAAGAAGAAATACTACGGCGTGGAGTTAGGACTGAACATCAAGGCTACCGAGTGGCTCAACGTCAAGACCCTGGGAACCGTCAGCGAGGCCAAGTACACCAACAATGCCAACTTGCGCATGCTGCTCTCCAACAGCGGCAGCTACGTCGACGAGCTGTGTATCACCGACGGCATGCGGGAAGGCAGCACACCACTCACCGCCGGAAGCATCGACCTGAACTGTCACTACAGGAACTGGTACATCGACCTCATCGGCAACTACTATGACAACATCTATATGTATTTTGCGCCTATCTCGCGTCGCGAGACTGAGGTTCCCAAGTCCACCGTCAATGGCAAGAAGGTGTACAACAGTCCCGACCAGTGTAAGGGCGACGGCGGCTTCATGCTCGATGCCTCTATCAGAAGGACATTCCGGCTGAAGCACGGCCGACGCATTGGCTTCAACCTGGCGGTGACAAACATTCTGAACAACATCAAAATATGTAACGGCGGTATGGAGCAAAACCGACTCGACACCAAGCAGGAGCAGGAGCGCACCAACAATGCCTACCGCTTCCAGCAGAGTCCGCGTAAGTTCTATGCCAACGGCATCAACGGCATGCTGCTGATCAACTACCAATTCTAAAGAAAGGAGAACCATCGTATGAAAGCAATCAAGTATTTAGCACTCGCTGTTATTCCCCTGCTGTTTGCCGCTTGTCAAGATACGGAATGGGACGTGATTACCCCCAAAGGCGATGAGCTATACGGCAACAATAGCATCACCGACGACGGTATCATCACCATCAGGCAATTGAAGGAGAAATACCCCAACGTCTTTAACACTACCGACCAGAACGTGAAGATTGAGGAAGACATCAAGATTAAAGGACGCATCACTGGCAATGACATCCGTGGCAATATCCACAAGCAATTCGTCATCCAGGACGAGACTGCAGCGATTGTAGTTGATGTCAACGAGAACGGCATGAGCGGTTATCTGGCAGAAGGCCAGGAAATGATACTTGCCCTGAAGGGACTGTACATCGGCGGTAACGCCAAACAGCCGGAAATAGGATTTCCCTTCAATGGCAACGGCATAGGACGCATGAGCAGAAGTATATTCCATCAGCACTTCAAGTTGACCAAAAGTCCCGTCCAGCCCGTCCAGCCTATCCTCTTCGACGAGAAGATGGACAAAGATGAGCATTGCGGCAAACTGGTGACTCTGAAGAACGTCAGCTTTGCCGATGCCGATGGAGTGAGCACCTTTGCACCCGGCGACAGCAGCGTCACCATTCTCGGCGGATGCGTCAACCGTACGCTGAACCAATATATGGAGTCGGAGGTTGTCGTCCGTACCAGCACATACGCCAAGTTTGCGGCTAACAAGTTGCCTTACGATGAGGTCAACCAACGCCCCCGGGTCGTCAACATCACAGGCATTGCCACCCGCCACCTCAAGAACAGCGACACCTGGCAGATTCTCATTCGCAAGGAGAGCGACATTGAGATAGTGAAGTGAAGATTTGAAGAAGTATTGAATTATTAAGCAAAAACCATACAACTATGAAGAAAATACTGTACAGCATCATGGCACTCGCCATCGCAACCATGACATTCACCGCGTGTGAAGACGTTCCGGAACCATATCCAATCCCCACCCCCGACAGCGGCGGCAACATCGAATACACCTATAAAGGTAATGGCACGCTGGAGTCGCCCTACACCTGCGCCGATGCCATCCATTACGTCAAGTCGTTGGGACAGAAAGAGTCGGAGATTGAGGTCTATGTCAAGGGCTTCATCACATCCATCACCGATGAGTTCTCCGCGCAGCACGGCACCGCCTCCTTCGTCATGTCCGACACAAAGAATGGCAGCAACAAGTTCACCTTCTGGCGCTGCCTCTATTTAGGCAACAAGAAGTTCGTCAACGGCGACACCCAAATCAAAGTGGGCGACGAGGTCATTATCTACGGCAAGGTTGTCAACTACAAGGGCAACACGCCCGAGACCGTGCAAGGCGCGGCCTTCCTCTACTCGCTCAACGGCGTGACGGATAGCGGCGGCAGCCAGGAGCCTGTTGCCGAGGCCAAGGGTAGCGGAACGCTGGAAGATCCGTTCAACGCCGCAGCAGCCATAGCATACGCTAAAGAAGTAGGCGAAAAGGAGTCTGACAAGGAAGTATATATTAAAGGTAAGGTGTCATCTATCACAGAACAGTACGGCACGAAATACGGCAACGGCTCTTTCAGCATCTCTGACGATGGCGAGCCGGTAGGCGAGTTCTATGTCCACCGTGCCCTTTACTTGGGCAACCAGAAATACACCACCGGCGACCTGCTGAAGAAGTATGACGAGGTCATCGTCTGCGGCAAGGTGTACAACTATAAGGGCAACACACCTGAGACCGTCCAGGCCAAGGCTTACCTCTACTCGCTCAACGGCAAGACAGAGGCTGGCGGTGGTCAGGAAGGTGGTGGCCAGGAAGGTGGCGGCGAGGTGAGCGGCAATTCCATTACTGTTGTTTATGCTGATCTTGGGATTACTGATCTGAACAGCCCGATAACATTGTCAGACGGCACTACGCTGACCTTCGCACAAGAAGACGGAAAGAGCGCACCAGCCTATCACGCCGGCACAAATATCATCCGTATGTATGCCCGCAATTCCGTAACTATCAAGGCCAGCAAGAAGATGGCTTCAGTCATCTTCAATTACGACACCTACAATAATACGGCCTACAAGGGGAACGATGAGATGTACGGCGAAGCTGGCGGCAACAAGATTACCCCGACAAAGGATGACAAGACCGTCACCTTCAGCAATGTGAACAACGCCACGCTGAAAGTTGTGAACGACTTCACCTCCGATGGCGGCGGGACCCAGTTCCGCTGTACTGGTGTGACTATCAACTACGCAGAATAATTCTGTACTTACACAAAGGCAGGCTGCACCATCATCGATGCAGCCTGCTTTTATATGTCAATCGAAATATCTAATTTGCAGATTGAATCTTTACTACCCTATCAACTTCTCGATAGTTTCCAAGCACTTCTCGCCACTGACGGGCTTCGACAGGAAATCATTGCAACCAGCCTCCAAAGCCAGTTGGCGGTCACTCTCAAAAGCATTGGCGGTTAGGGCAACAATGGGCAGGTCAGGATACTTCGCCTTGATTTTGGCCGTTGCCTCAAGGCCGTCCATTTCAGGCATCTTCACATCCATCAGCACCAGGTCAATGCCTCCCTTTTCGACAAGTTCAATAGCCTCCCGACCATTCTTGGCCCGCAGGTACTGGTACGACCGTCTCAGAATATAAGTCATCAGGATGTAGTTGCTGTCGTTGTCTTCTGCTACTAAGATTGTCTTCATCGTACTATGTTTTTATGCGTTTTTGATTATAATCGGTACAAAAGTACAAGTTTTATCCGAAAAACTTTGCTTTTTACCAACTTTTTAACTAATTTTGCACCAAATAAGCTATTAACACCCAAAACTAATTGACAATGACACTCAAAATGATTACCTGCGCACTTGCCTTTTCGGCTGCGCTCAACGCCTCGGCTCAAAGCCATGTAATGGACATCAAGACGGCGAAACCGGGGGCTCCCGTACAGTCAACGATGTACGGCATCTTTTTCGAAGACATCAACTATGCCGCCGATGGTGGCCTCTATGCCGAACTGGTGATGAACCGTTCGTTCGAGTTCCCCAACGCCTTTGCCGGATGGGACATATCGGGCAAGGTGACGCTGAAGAACGACGGTCCTTTCGACAAGAACCCCCACTACGTGCGGCTGGCTCCTTCAGGCCACAGCGACAAGCACACCATGATTGAGAATCAGGGATTCTTCGGCATGGGCGTGAAGGGCGGCGAGGAGTACCGCTTCTCGGTATGGGCACGTGTCGTCGATGGCGGCAAGGCCAAGCTGTATGTTGACCTGGTGGACAACGCCACAATGGGCGAAGACCAGAAACTGGGCAACGCAAGTGTGGAAGTCAGCGGCAAGGAATGGAAGAAGTACACCACCACCATCAAGCCCAACCGCACCTTCGCCAAGGCGCACCTACGCCTCTGGGGCGACAGCAAGACCACAACGGACGTGGAGCACATCAGCCTCTTCCCCGTCAAGACCTGGAAGGGCCGCGAGAACGGCATGCGTCAGGACTTGGCACAGGCACTGGCCGACATGCACCCCGGCGTGTTCCGCTTCCCCGGTGGCTGCATCGTCGAGGGTACTGACCTGGCGACCCGCTACCAGTGGAAGAACAGCGTTGGCCCCGTCGAGAACCGTCCGCTGAACGAGAACCGCTGGCACTACACCTTCACCAGCCGCTACTTCCCCAACTACTACCAGAGCTACGGCCTGGGCTTCTTCGAGTTCTTCCAGCTCTGCGAGGACTTCGGCTGCGAAGCCCTGCCCGTCATCTCCTGCGGCCTCAGCTGCCAGTTCCAGAACCCCGACCCGACGAAGCCCGGCGTACACGTACCCGTCGACCAGTTAGATGACTACATCCAGGATGCCCTCGACCTCGTGGAGTTCGCCAACGGCGATGTCACGACGAAGTGGGGTAAGGTGCGTGCCAACATGGGCCACCCCGAACCTTTCAACCTGAAGTACCTCGGCGTAGGTAACGAGCAGTGGGACTACGACGAGCAGCACGGCGGCTACGGCCCCGTCTTCACCGAGCGTCTGAAGAAGTTTAATGCCGCCCTGCGTGCCAAGTACCCGACGCTGAAGCTCATCGGCACCACCGGCCCGAACAGCGAGGGCTGGGACTTCGACCTGCTGCAGCCCCGCATGAAAGAGCTGAAGGTTGACCTCTACGACGAGCACTATTACCGGAATGAGAAGTGGTTCCTCTCGCACGGTTTACGTTATGACTCATACGACCGCAAGGGCCCGAAAGTGTTTGCCGGCGAATATGCCTGCCACGGGGCTGGAAAGAAATGGAACCACTTCGAGACTTCACTCTACGAGGCTGCCCACATGACGGGCATCGAGCGCAACGCCGACATCGTCCACATGGCCACCTACGCCCCGCTCTTCGCCCACGTCGAGGGCTGGCAGTGGCGTCCCGATGCCATCTGGTACGACAACCTGCGCTCGTTCAAGTCGGTCAGCTACTACGTGCAGCAGCTTTTTGCCATGAACAAGGGAACGAACGTGCTCGCGCTCACGATGGACGGTAAGCCAGTAGCCGGTCAGGATGGTCAGGACGGTCTGTTTGCATCCTCCGTATTCGACAAGGCCACGGGCGAGATTATCGTCAAGGTGGTGAACACGTCTAAGCAACCGCAGCCCATCACCCTCAACCTGCAGGGCATCAAGGGCGAGCGCAACGCCCAAATCATCACCCTGAACCACAAAGGCTCGATGGACGATGAGAACACGCTTGACAACCCCGAGAAGATTACCCCCATGCAGAGCGACATGAAGTGTGAAGCCGGCAAGAAATGCACCGTGCTCAATGACCAGCTCCCCGCCATGACCTTCCGTATATATAAGGTAAAGAAGTAAAAGCCCACCCAAGCCCTCCCAAGGGAGGGGTGTTTAGATAGACAATTCAAATGGAAATGGAAAATAAAAGAATCAATGCCCCCTATCAAGTAACCAAACATCCCCTCCTTCGGAGGGGCTTGGGGAGGCTTTTTATCACAATTTGTTTTTCACTGTCATTTAGCACCGCTGGAGCGCAAAGTCTGCTCTACCCGAGCCACTTCGACCTGCAGGAAGTGACGCTGCTCGACGGTCCGATGAAGACCGCGATGGACAAGAACATCGAGATGCTGATGCAGTACGACACCGACCGCCTGCTGACACCCTTCGTGCGGCAGGCCGGTCTGTCGGCCACGACCGACACCAAGAGTGCCTACTACCGCTGGGAGCAGAAGCACCCTAACTTCAAAAACTGGGGTGGCGATGCCGGTTTCGACCTGAGCGGTCATGTAGGCGGCCACTACCTGTCGGCCTTGGCTTTGGCCTACGCTGCATCGCACGACAAAGCCCAACGGGCCAGGCTCAAGGAGCGCATGGACTACATGCTGCAGGTGATGAAGGACTGCCAGGACCAGTACGACAACAACACCGAGGGACTCTACGGCTTCATCGGCGGACAGCCCATCAACGACTCGTGGAAAGCCCTCTATGCAGGCGACCTCTCCAAGATTCGGGGCAACTGGGGCTGGGTGCCCTTCTACTGCCAGCACAAGGTACTGGCCGGACTGCGCGACGCCTATATCTACGGCGGCAGCAGCCAGGCCCGCGACATGTTCCGCAAGCTCAGCGACTGGAGCGTCAACCTCATTGCCAAGGTGTCGGAGACCGACTTCCAGGACTTCCTCAACTGCGAGCACGGCGGCATGAACGAGTCGCTGCTCGATGCCTACCAGCTGTTTGGCGACAAGAAATACCTGACGGCCGCCAAGAAATACTCGCACAAAGCCATGCTCAACGGCATGCAGATACTGAACACCAGCTTCCTCGACGGTAAGCACGCCAACACCCAAGTACCTAAATACATAGGGTTCGAACGTATCTTCGAGCAGGACGCCGCAGCCACAAGCTACAAAGTCGCTGCCGAGAACTTCTGGCGTGACGTGACACAAAACCGCACCGTCTGCATCGGCGGCAACTCCGTCAATGAGCACTTCCTGGCACGAGCCAACGGCAACCGTTACATCGACCAGCCCGACGGCCCCGAGTCGTGCAACACCAACAACATGCTGAAGTTCTCGGAGATGCTCTTCGACCGCACGGCTGCGACCGATGTGCAAGCCGCTGCCAAGTATGCCGACTTCTACGAGCAGGCTATGTGGAACCACATCCTCTCCACCCAGGACCCTGAGACGGGCGGCTACGTCTATTTCACCACTCTGCGCCCTCAGGGCTACCGCATCTACTCCCAGCCCAACAAGGGCATGTGGTGCTGCGTGGGCACCGGCATGGAGAACCACTCCAAGTACGGTCACTTCATCTACACCCACGATGGCAACAAAACCCTCTACGTGAACCTTTTCACCCCCTCTTCCCTTGAAACTGACGACTTTGCCGTCACCCAAGAGACCCAGTTCCCCAATCAGCCGACGACCACGCTGACAGTCGGCAAGGCTGGCCAGTACACCATCGCCGTCCGCCATCCCGCATGGGCAGGCGATGCCTTCTCCATCGCAGTCAACGGCAGCGTGCTTGACGGTTCAGCCGTCAAGAAGGGCACCGCCTCCTACGTAGCCATCACCCGCCAATGGAAGAAGGGCGACAAGGTGGAAATCACCCTGCCAATGGAACTGCGCTACGAAGCGTGCCCCAACTACGAGGATTACATCGCCTTCAAGTACGGCCCCATCCTGCTGGCCGCCAACTCCACCAATGGCAGCGAGAAGCTGCAGAACGAGTACGGCGGCGAGGGACGCATGGACCACTCGCCCGGCGCTATGGGCCGCCAGCTGAGCCTCATGTCGGCACCACTGCTCATCGGAAGCCGCGACGACGTGCTGAGCCGCATCAAGCCGAAGAACCTCGCAGCGCTCACCTTCACCATCGATGCCAGCCGTCCGGGTGTGGACACCTATAAGTGGACAACGCTGACGCTACAGCCCTTCTACCAGATTCACCACGACCGCTACGTGTGCTACTGGTATCAGCAGACAGAGCAGAACTTCCGCAACAGCTCGATGGCAGCCGACGAGCGCGCCGCCGAGCAGCTGCAGCAGCGCACGCTCGACTTCGTGGCACCAGGCGAACAGCAGAGCGAGGCTGGCCATGAGTACAACTACTCGTCGAACTCCTCAAAGGGCAACTACAACGGCGAATCCTACCGCGACGCACAGGCCAATGGCTATATACAGTACTCGCTCTATAATAAGCAAGGTATAAAGGACAGCCTCGCCATCATGCTGCGCTTCACCACAGCCGACAAGGGACGTAAGGGTACGCTGACGGTGGACGGCGTGAAGATAGCCGACATCACCATACCCGCCGACGTGAAGGGGGCACAGAACGGCTTCTTCAACGTAGAATACGCCATACCCGCCGAACTGGCCGTCGACAAGAACGGACGCCCGAAAGACAAATTCGTCGTCCGACTCACGGCATCGCCGAACACCCTCATTCCCGGCCTCTACTACATGCGGCTCGTCAGAGGACACGACCCTAACCAAGGGCACTACCGCTTCAGCGCAGCCGACTGGGTGACGGGCGACGAAGGGCGCGTCTCGGCCTCCAACATCAACTACGACACGCAGCAGAACATTATTCACGTAAAAGCATCAGGGCAAAACAACATTGCCCTGATGCTTGATTATAGCCATGTCGAATACACCATCGACAAGGCCCAGACCTACCTTCTGGTACGTGGCACCAACCTGCGCACGGGCAGCAGCGACAGCTACCTGTGGTGGCTCAACGGCACCAACAAAGGGTCGCAAGTAGCCCCCACTATCCAGAAGACCATCACCATCGACGGCCAGCGCCAGCAGGTCATCGCATGGGACATGACCCGCAGCGGCCTCTACACCAACTTCACCGGCGACCGTCCCGACATCTGTCAGGGCCAGACCATCTTCGGCCTCACCTCCACCACCGGCCAAAGCGACATCCTCGACATCAACTTCGTGGAAGACGTCGACCAGTACCTTGAGACCACCAGCATCACCCCTTCAACGTTCCGCTCGGCCGAAGGACGCTTGCAAGGCAAGAATGTTCAATCTCCAACGTTCAATGTTCAACGTTCAATGTTCAACGTTCTCGGCCTCAAGGTTCCCCACCCCACCAAGCCCGGCCTCTACATAACTAACGGCAAGGTCATCGCCGTCAAACGGCAGTAAGAAGGTGAATGCAGCGGACTGGCACGGACTGAAGCGGACAAAAAATACAATTCCGTGCCAGTCTGATGCAAAATCTGTATAATCTGCGTAATCTGCGGTTAATCGAAATTTTCTCACGTTCGACAAAAAAAAGATAGATTTTCTTTGTTTTATTCTCGCTAAATCGTAACTTTGCACACAGAAACGTAAAAAAGTACAATTATGGAAGCTATAGTAGAGAGAACATCGCGACGGATAACCGTCAGCATGAGTACCCGACGCTGGAATAGGATGCTGCAACTGGAGCAGGCCTACAAACTGGCCCAGACCATCAAGCGCAGCATGAAGCAAGCCGAGACTGCACCGAAATTGACGGTAGAGCAGGCTATCAAGCACCTCGAAGAGCTATGATTAAGGAGATACGCTTTTCCGAGGAGGACGCTTGCAAGGCAAGAATGTTCAATCTCCAACGTTCAATGTTCAACGTTCAATGTTCAACGTTCAATGTTCAACGTTCTCGGCCTCAAAGTCCCCCACCCCACCAAGCCCGGCCTCTACCTGACAGGCGGAAAAATCATCGCCGTCACCCGTCAGTAAGCCCCCAACCTTCTCCTCAAAATTTTTCGACCTGTACGGTTGAAAAATGACTGCTGACTGAATATTTCCCCACATTTT
>CAMVLT010000061.1 GCA_947168395.1 uncultured Prevotellaceae bacterium
AAAACATCACCTGTTTGGCAGAAAATGCACCTTCGGCAAATAACGATGCATTTGAGAACTCATATATTGAACATATAATACTTTTTGTTCCAGAAAACTCTGTCAATAAATATAAGTCACAGGAGCCATGGAGTAAGTTTGGACAAATAATGGCGATATCCGGAGATACAAAGTACACATTAACATATAAGGTGGATGGTCAGGTTTATAAGACTTATCAGTTAATGGCTGGAGTCAAAGTAACGCCAGAACCAACTCCTGAGAAGGATGGTTACACGTTCACGGGATGGAGTGACATACCATCGACAATGCCTGCTCATGATGTGACGGTAATAGGTAGTTTTGAACGTCATTATGATGTTGGTAATGTGGTGAGTTTGGTGAACATCATACTTACGGGTATGGGAGGAAATGATGACCTTGCTCTCTACGATATGAACAATGATGGTAAGCTGAATATTGGCGATCTGATTCTTGTTGTAAGGAGTGTGTTGAATAGCACAAGCAAGAGTGCGGCCACGAGGGCCGTAGTGGAAATGGCGGCTCCTGACCTTAGCCAATATACAGCAGCTCAGTTCGTACTGAATGTGCCTAATAATATAAGCGAACAGGATATTTGTTTGGTGAAGGGCGTATCGCAGACTCACCAGATGATGTGTAGGCAAATAGAGCCTGGTACTTATGCTGTTGTTGTCTATTCGCTTACAAACAGCTTGTTCAGGCCTGAGGAAGGTGGCATAATCGAGGTGAATACAGAAAATGCAAATTCTGGCAATCTGACAATTCAGGATGTAGTACTTGCCAAACCAAATGGTGAGACGGAGAGATTTGAAAGTATGCCAATAGTGACCGTAATTCCTGATGTAGAAAGGCAGAATGCTCATCGCTCAGTTTACGACTTGAAGGGACTGAAGCAGAATCGAGTAGAAGGTCTGAGAAAAGGTATTTACATTGAGAAGGGTATAAAAATAGTGGTAAGATGAAAAAGAGATTATTATTGACTATAAGCGCATTGTTATGCATCATCGTTGGTTATGCTGGAAATATCATCGCTAACGATATAACAATGAAGCCAGGCGAGACAAAGACCTTGAATGTGTCGTTGTCCAGTTCCATAAGTGACAAATATGGCATCCAGTTTGATGTAACCCTGCCAAAAGGGTTCTTGTTGGTAAAGGGAAGCAATGGGAAGATATATGAAATGTCTGGTAGCCAAGCCAGTGACTTGACATGCAGCGATTTGGATTTGGGTGATGGCGCATATCGATTTGTAATTTATTCCTCTACCTTGCAGAAGTTGAAAGGCGGTAGCCTGATGAGTCTCAATCTGAAAGTAAATGGTACTCAAACGCTTGGCAATTATACCGTTGCAATCGATAATGTTGCATTTTCCGACTATGAAGGCAATGTCACTAATGAGAGTGGAATATCTGTTGGTGTAAAGGTAACGGATTTCTTCACCTTATTATATAAAATAGATGGTAAGGTGTATAAATCGTATGAATTGGAATACGGGACAAGCATCACTCCAGAGGCAGAGCCAACCAAAGAAGGCTATACATTCTCAGGATGGAGTGATATTCCTAAGACAATGCCCGCCAAGGATGTTACAGTAACAGGTACATTCACCATCAACAAGTATAAATTGACCTATATGGTTGATGGTAATACCTACAAGACAGTCACATACGACTATGGGGCTACAATCACGCCTGAAGCTGCACCCACCAAAGAGGGTTATACCTTCTCAGGATGGTCTGGTGTTCCTACTACAATGCCAGCTAAGGATGTGACAGTAACAGGAACGTTCACCATCAATAAGTACAAACTGACGTATATGGTTGATGGTACGGTGTACAAGTCATACGAATTAGAGTACGGGTCAGCTATAACGCCAGAGGCAGAGCCAACAAAGGAGGGTTATACCTTCTCTGGATGGAGTGATATACCAGCAACGATGCCAGCGAAGGATGTAACGGTGAATGGCACGTTCTCCAAGGGTTCGTACAAATTGATCTATATGGTAGATGGCAATGTCTATAAGACAGTCACATACAACTATGGGGCTACAGTTACGCCTGAAGCTGCACCCACCAAAGAGGGCTATACCTTCTCAGGATGGTCTGGTGTTCCTGCAACAATGCCTGCAAAGGACGTAACTGTGACAGGAACATTCACCATCAACAAGTACGAGCTGACGTATATGGTTGATGGCGCGGTATATAAATCATACGAATTAGAGTATGGGTCATTGATAACGCCTGAAGCAGAGCCAACAAAGGAGGGTTATACTTTCTCTGGATGGAGTGATATACCTACAACCATGCCAGCCAAGGATGTAACTGTAAATGGCACATTCTCCAAGGGTTCGTACAAGTTGACCTATATGGTTGATGGCAATGTCTATAAGACTGTCACATACGACTATGGCACATCAATCACTCCTGAGGCGGAGCCCACTAAAGAAGGCTATACCTTCTCAGGTTGGTCTGAGCTTCCAAAGACTATGCCTGCGAAGGACGTGACGGTGACAGGAATGTTCACCATCAACAAGTACAAACTTACTTACATGGTTGATGGCGTGGTGTACAAATCATACGAAATTGAGTACGGATCCGTGATTACGCCAGAGGCAGAGCCGACAAAGGAAGGATATACCTTCTCTGGATGGAGCGAGATACCTACAACGATGCCTGCCAAGGATGTAACGGTGAACGGCACGTTCTCCAAGGGTTCGTACAAGTTGACCTATATGGTTGATGGCAATGTCTACAAGACTGTCACATACGACTATGGCGCATCAATCACTCCTGAGGCTGAGCCCACCAAAGAGGGCTATACCTTCTCAGGATGGTCTGGTGTTCCTGCAACAATGCCTGCGAAGGATGTGACGGTGACAGGAACGTTCACCATCAATAAGTACAAACTGACGTACATGGTTGATGGCGCGGTATATAAATCATACGAATTAGAGTACGGTTCTGCGATTACGCCTGAGGCAGAGCCGACGAAGGAAGGATATACCTTCTCTGGATGGAGTGATATACCTACAACGATGCCTGCTAAGGATGTAACGGTGAATGGCACGTTCTCCAAGGGGTCTTACAAACTGACCTACATGGTTGACGGTACTGTGTACAAGATAATCACATACGACTATAGCACATCAATCACTCCTGAGGCTGCGCCCACCAAAGAGGGCTATACCTTCTCTGGATGGTCTGAGCTTCCCAAGACCATGCCAGCTAAGGATGTAACTGTAACAGGCACTTTCACCATAAACAAATATAAGCTGATATATATGGTTGATGGCGCGGTGTACAAATCATACGAAATAGAGTATGGGTCAGCGATAACGCCTGAGGCCGAGCCAACGAAGGAAGGTTATACCTTCTCTGGATGGGGTGATATACCTGCAACGATGCCTGCAAAGGATGTAACGGTGAACGGCACATTCTCCAAGGGTTCATACAAATTGACCTACATGATTGATGGCAATGTCTACAAGACAGTCACATACGACTATGGTGCTACAATCACGCCTGAGGCTGAGCCCACCAAAGAGGGCTACACCTTCTCAGGATGGTCTGGGCTTCCAAAGACAATGCCAGCTAAGGATGTGACCGTAACAGGCACGTTCACCATCAACAAGTACAAACTGACGTATATGGTTGATGGTACGGTGTACAAATCATACGAAATAGAGTATGGGTTATCGATAACGCCAGAAGCAGAACCGACAAAGGAAGGATACACCTTCTCTGGTTGGAGTGATATACCAGCAACGATGCCTGCGAAAGATGTTATTGTTAATGGCTCATTCTCTAAGGGTTCGTACAAGTTGACCTACATGATTGATGGTGAAGTCTATAAGACAATCTCATACGATTATGGTACTACAATTACGCCTGAGGCTGAGCCCACCAAAGAGGGCTACACCTTCTCAGGATGGTCTGGGCTTCCAAAGACAATGCCAGCTAAGGATGTGACCGTAACAGGAACGTTCACCATCAACAAGTATAAGCTGACTTACATGGTTGATGGCGCGGTGTACAAGTCATACGAAGTTGAGTATGGGTCAGCAATAACGCCTGAGGCAGAGCCGACGAAGGAGGGTTATACCTTCTCTGGATGGGGTGATATACCTGCAACGATGCCAGCGAAGGATGTAACGGTGAATGGCACGTTCTCCAAGGGGTCTTACAAACTGACCTATATGATTGATGGCAATGTCTATAAAACTGTCACATACGACTATGGCGCATCAATCACTCCTGAGGCTGAGCCCACTAAAGAGGGTTATTCCTTCTCAGGATGGTCTGAGCTTCCCAAGAGCATGCCTGCAAAGGACATAACTGTGACAGGAACATTCACCATCAACAAGTACAAGCTGACGTATATGGTTGATGGTACGGTGTACAAGTCATACGAATTAGAGTACGGTTCATCGATAACGCCAGAGGCAGAGCCGACAAAGGAAGGATATACCTTCTCTGGATGGAGTTGGACGCCTAAGACCATGCCCGCTGAAGATGTGACAGTAACAGGTAGGTTTTCTATCAACAAGTATAAGTTGACATATATGGTTGATGGCGAGGTATACAAGTCATACGAGATAGAGTATGATTCGAAGATTACCCCAGAGCCTGCCCCCACTAAAGATGGATATTCTTTCAGTGGCTGGAGTAGCATTCCTACCACGATGCCTGCAAAGGATGTAACTGTTACAGGAACATTCTCTAAAGGAACATACAAGCTGACATATATGGTGGATGGTGAAGTCTACAAAACTGTCAATTATGACTACGGTTCCGTTATCACGCCAGAGCCAGATCCCTCGAAGGACGGTTACACCTTCTCAGGCTGGAGTGAGGTTCCAGAAACGATGCCTGCAAAGGATGTAACTGTTACTGGAACATTCTCTGTCAACAAGTATAAGTTGATATATATTGTAGACAGTGAGGAATACAAAACCTACGAAGTAGAGTATGGCACTCCAATCACTCCTGAAGCAGATCCCGTCAAGGAGGGTTATACATTCTCAGGTTGGAGTTGGATTCCTAAGAAGATGCCCAACGAGGATGTTACCGTTTCCGGCTACTTTACCGTCAACAAGTACAAGCTGACTTACATGATAGGCGATGAGACTTACAAGGAGGTAGAGATTGAGTATGGTTCAACTATCCCGACTGAGCCGCAACCTGATGGCGACTATGTACGATTTGAATGGGTCGGAGTACCAGAGACGATGCCAGCACACGACGTGATTGTATACGCTGACTTCGAGACTGGCATAATGGATGTCATGGCGTTACATGGCGTCAGGTGCATCTATAGTCCTAATGGCAAACGTATCAGTAAGCTACAAAAAGGAGTCAACATCGTCGTGATGAACGATGGCTCTGTCAAGAAGGTTTATGTGAAGTGATTGCTGCATCATCTCTGCTTTAATCATAGCGAGACGGGGCTCTTAATCATTTCTAAAGGTAAGGCCGAAGCAAGGATTGATTTGCTTCGGCCATACATTATAAGACTTCATCTATCGTTCACGCATACTCCAGAATGATGTCGGCACTGATACCGAGTTGGGAGTGAAGGCGCTTGGCCATAGGCATGGTGATACGGCGATGTGAATACTCCGACTTCCAAAGAAACGTTAAACTTTTGCTCAATGAGGAAGAAACATGTCGTCACGTTTTGCTATTAAACAAAAGTTTATTACCTTTGCCCTGTCAATGGAAGTCACGAAGATGATGAAGTAAAAAACAGCGTAAATGGAACTGCAAGAAGGACTTGAATTCTACCGCAGATGTTTGGAATACGCCAAACTGTCTTTGCAAGAGGTGATAAATAACAAAGAAATTCCCGAATGGAGGAAACAGACACTTATCGACAAGTTGCTCGACAGAATAATTGAATTCCAGAAAAGCATCGATACGATAGAAGAACTATTAAGGTGAAAACAATCCCCAATCTGAGATTGGACTAAAAAAAGAAGCATTATGGAGAATCCCGTTAACAACATCAAAGACCCGAAAGTCAGGTCATATTTCGAGGAAATAACAAAAAAGAGGCCACATGCAACGCAATTGTCAGGTGACGAATTTGAGGAAGGTGTCAACCAGTTCATTGACGGCCTTGACAAGGTTCTTGCTGAGGGAGCAGAGATGATTGCACGTGCCAAACTGGGGGACGTGCCAGAAGCTATATCGTTCAGCTATATTGCCAAGAAATACTTCGGCAAGTCACGTGGATGGCTTATGCAGAAGGTGAACGGCAATATGGTGAATGGCAAGCAGGCTGCCTTCACAGAGGATGAGCGCAAGCAGTTCCGCGCCGCCCTTCAAGATATCAGTAAGCAGCTCTCAATTGTAGCTCAGACGTTTTAGCCCCGTACCTTTCGCTAACCCTGCTGATATGCTGCAAAGCAGCGGTGTCGGCATGGGGATCGGTGAGGACTTCGAGGAGGACGGGACGGGGGGAGTCGAGGGTTAGCAGGGTGTCGATGCCTTGCTGCATTTGTGGTTCGTCCTCGGCTTTCAAGTAGACGATGTCGTTCTGACGGCAGATGCCCTCGGCGGTGGTGGTGTGGGCACCAGCCACGAAGTTGTCGGCAACGGGGCTTTGCGACAGGCCGGGAAGCATGCTGAAGATGCCGCCGCGACCGTTGTTGAGCAGGAGAATGCGGAGGTTGCCGAGAAGGTTCTGGTTCCAAAGGGCGTTCTGGTCGTAGAAGAAGCTGAGGTCGCCGATGACACAGAACACCTTTTCGTCAGTAACAACGGAAAAACCTGCCGCTGTAGAAAGCGAGCCCTCAATGCCATTGACGCCGCGATTGCACCATACGTGGTGACGTGCGTAGATGTTGGCTAAACGGATGGCAGAGCTGTTGGCGTAATGGACGTTGCACGTTGCTCGTTGCCCATTGAACGTTTTTCCCTCGAAATACTTTACGGCAGCCATTTGGGAATAGGGGGGCTGGTATTCGTCGGCATGACGGGCGGCGGCGGTGAGGGCGGAGAGCCACTGGCGACGATACTCCATACCACGACAGTGGCGGTGGGATAGTTTCTGGCTCAGCGACTGCAGCACCTGTTCCTGGTCACCGACGATGATGCCGCGCAGGTTCTGGAACGTGTCTTCCACACTGCCCGAACGGCTGATGCGCCACGTTACGGCATCGGTGGCAGTACGCAGGAAATGGCGCAGACGCTTGCTGACGATGGTGTCGCCAACGTAGAGGATGAAGTCGGGTGGCAGCATCTCCTCCCTGCAGAGCACCTCATCGAAATGGCTGACCGAAGGGAAAGGAGAAAGCGACTCGTGCAGCACAATGACATGACTGAACAGGAAGTCAACACCGTTGCCCTCGAAGTCGTGAGGATTTACCTGGCCAAAGACAATCATGGGACGGCGAGCCGAGGACAGTCCCCCGACTAACTCCTCGTTCAGACAACCATAGTCGAGGGTCGGCGAGGTACGGATGATAGAGCGGACTTCAGGCAGATGAGGAACATCGAAGGTGAAGAGCGGTTCGGTGATAGGAACGTTGATATGGACGGGACGGGCATCGTCGGACGTGGCAGCAAGCAGAGCCTCGTTGACAAGGCGGCTGCAATGCCAGGCATCAGACTCTGGCAGAGAGACGGAGCAGCTGACAAAGCGGCCGAGGGCGCCAGGTTGCGGCAACGTCTGACCGTCGAGCTGGTCAATCCATTGTGGCGGACGGTCGGCACTAACTACGATGAGGGGCTGATGCTGATACCAAGCCTCGGCGACGGCGGGAGCCAGATTGAGCAGCGCAGTGCCACTGGTGACACAGACAACAACGGGGGCATGGAGAGCCTGCATCATGCCAAGGGCATAAAAGCCTGCCGAACGCTCGTCGGTGACGGGATAACACTTAATGCAGGAACACTCGTTCAGATTGTGGACGATGGGGGCATTGCGACTACCCGGACAGACCACAGCATGACGAACGCCGTGGGTCTGGAGCAAGGCAGTCAATATGTTTACATTCTCTTTGTTACTAAACATCTTCGCATGGTTTCAAGCTTAGCTTCAGTCTCCTGCCACTCCTGTTCCAAGGTGCTATCGCGCAGCAGGCCGCCTCCAGCATACAAGTGATAGATATTGCCCTCGATTTTCATGCAGCGGAGGGAAACGTAAAGGTGAGTGGATGGGGTCTGCAGCGGTCCCATGAAACCGCTGTAGTAGCGGCGGGGTGAGTACTCGTTACGGATAATGAACTGGAAGGCCTCGCGCTTGGGAAGTCCGCAGACGGCGGGGGTGGGATGAAGCTGTTGGAGCAGGTCGCCGATACGGTCGTCGGATGGCAGCGTAAACGTAAAGTCGCTGCGCAGGTGAACGAGATTGGCAGCACGGACGGTACGAGGCCCTTCTTCCCGGAAATCGTTGGCAAACTGCTCCAGGCACTGGGCTATATAGGTAGCCACGACGCGCTGTTCCTCAATGTTCTTGGTACTCCAAGTGGTGTTTTCGCCTTCGCCGTCAAGCTGTCCGTCCTCCAGTCTCATCGTACCAGCCAAAGCGATGGTGCGCCAGTCGCACCCGCTGCCCTCCAGCAGAATCTCGGGCGTGGCAGTAAGCCACGTGCCACTTTGGGGCGTATAAACCAAGGCTATGAACATACGAGGATAGAGTTGGCAGGCACAGTGAAAGAGTTCTACTGGGTCGATGGGCTGTAGCGTCGTCTCGTCGGCCTGGCGGGCCAGCACTATTTTACGGAACGTCCCTTGCAGAAGCTGGGAATGGTAATTGGCAAAGTCGATGGAATAAGAAGAGGTGAGGGGTGAGAGGTGAGAGGTGAGATGGGAGGGGTGAGAGGTGAGAGGTGAGGGATGGGAGGTCACCTTATCGGGTCGTATCAATACTATCGGCTGCTCTTCCTTCACTTCAAAGGGAGCAACGACAAAACCTGACTGGCCGTTCAGCTGGGTACACGACAGACACTCGCAAGTCTCGCCTTCTATCTGGGTGTACTGGTCGGCATGAGGCAAACGGTAAAGGGCGTATGCTGACATCACTTCTTAGACTTGATAATATAGTTTGTGACGCGGACATTAGATATTAGGTCGCCTGAGGTGTCGCGGACATCGACGTTCCAGACGTGGAGCGTCGTTCCCTTGTGCAACATCCGGGCGTAAGCCGTGACGGTGTCGCCCTCGGCAACAGCCTTCACATGGCTGCCGCTGACCTCGATACCCACACAGGCACAGCCGGGACAAAGGGCTGACGAGCCGACTCCGGCCACGTTTTCGGCCAGTGCCAACGAAGCTCCGCCACTGAGGAAACCGAAAGGCTGGCGGTTGCGCTCGTCAACCTTCATACGGGCCAAACACGTATCGTCCTCGGGGGTGGAGATAAACTCCATTCCGAGGGCGGTACTCAAGTTAGGCTTTGCGTTGATAATTTCGTTTATTCTTTCTACGTTCATTGGTTACTTATTACTTGAACAGCGAATATTCGGGTACACTCCAAGCCAGAACGCTGGCACCCAGCACATCGCGCTCACGGTCGTCGAGCTCGGAAGTCAGTATCTTCACCTTACCCTTCAGATTGCCGAAAACGTGCGACTCGAACGACTCGCAGGTAGGCTCTATCAGCCACTTGCCGGCATGCGATATGCCGCCCGTCAGGATGATAGCCTCGGGATCGACTACCGAGGCATAGTTGGCCAAACCGATACCTAACATATAGCCAGTGCGGCGATACACCTCGATAGCCATAGCGTCGCCTTGATTGCAACAGTCGGCTATGAGACGCGGAGTCAAGTTCTCCATGTCGCGCATCAGCGAAGGTTCGTCTGACGCCGCCATCAGCTCACGTGCCGTCATGACAATGCCCTTGGCTCCCACATAGGTCTCCAAGCAACCCTTGTGTCCGCAACCACACTGACGGCCATAATCCTTCACACAAGTGTGGCCAAACTCACCGCCATAGCCGAGGTTGCCAAGATGCTCGCGTCCCTCTGTAAAGAAACAACTGCCAATGCCCACGCCCAAACTGACAATGATAAAGTTACGCATACCATGAGCCAAGCCGAAAGCATGCTCGCCCAAAGCCGTGATATGGGCATCGTTGGCCATGCCTACGGCCAACCCGATACGTTCGCGCAGCATCACGGCCAAGGGTATGGAGCCCTTCCAGGGCAGGTTGGCTGCGTTAACAATATAACCGGATGTAGAGCTGGCGCTTGGCGCACTGACGCCTATGGAACGGATACTCTCGTAACCGCCGTTGGCCTCTACCAATGTAATGATTTTCTCACTCAATGCAGACACGAACTGGTCGACATTTGGATACTCAGAGGTGTCGAACGTTTCTTCTGCCAATATGTTACCCCGAATATCAACTATCGCATAAGTGGTACGGCCGTTGCTGATATCTACACCAACTACCCGTGATTTAATTCCGTATTCATCCATCGTCTCGTCTTTTTTGTGCTTTGTTATTTGAATAATGAGTATTCCTTTACATCCCATGCCAACGCACTGGCACCCAGCACGTCGCGTTCGCCTTCCTTCAGGATGGACACCAAAAGGCGCACTTTACCCTTGATGTTGTGGAACACATGTTCGTCGAAAGATGCCCGCATGGGTTTCAGAAGCCACTTGCCAGCCACCATCATGTCACCCGTCAGGATAATGGCTTCGGGATTGATGATCGAGGCATAGTTGGCAAGGCCCAGCCCCAGCATGGTTCCTACACGTCTAAAGGTCTCAATGGCCACTTTGTCGCCTTTTTCGCAACAATCGGTAATGGTATAGATGTTCAACTCGTGAAGTTTGCTCAGCATCGTAGGCTCCTGACTCTTGGCCATTTCCTCCTGGGCGGTCTTCAAGAGTCCCTTGTCCGAGACGTAGGTCTCTAAGCAGCCCTTACGGCCGCAGCCGCATTGGCGACCGCCAACCTTTACGCAGGTGTGCCCCACCTCGCCGGCAAAGCCGTTGACGCCCAAGTGAGGCTGGCCATTGGAGAAAATGCAACTGCCCAGACCGCCATGACTGATACTGACAATGATAAAATCCTTCATGCCGTGAGCGGAGCCGAAGGCCTTTTCTCCCAAAGCCGTAATGTGGGCATCGTTAGCCAAAGCCACTGCCAGTCCCAACTGGTCGCGGAGCATAGCGGCTAAGGGTACCACTCCCTTCCACTTCAAGTTGGCAGCATTCTCAATGCACCCTGTCTTGAAGTTGGCACTCGGAGCACTGATACCTACGGAACGAATAGTCTCATAACCGCCGTTCTCCTCTGCAAACGCAAGCAATTTCTCACTGAGTGCTGTCACATAGTCACTCACCTCGGCATAGTCCGACGTGCGGAAATAATCCTGGGCAATGATTTCACCCCTGATGTTCACAAGAGCAAACGTCGTTTTGGTTTCACGGATGTCAACACCGATGACACGCGTTTTGATTTGGTCTACTGTTTCTCCCACGGTACTTTAATCTATAAACAATGAATACTCCTTCACCCTCCAAGCCAGCACACTGGCACCGAGCACGTTGCGCTCGTCCTCGCCAAGCTCCGACTGCAGGAACTTCACCTTACCTTGTATATTATGGAACACGTGTTCCTCGAACGACTTCTTGGCCGGTTCCAGCAGCCACTTGCCGGCACGGGCAATACCACCAGTGAAGATAAGAGCCTCGGGATTGACCAACGATGCGTAGTTAGCAAGTCCCAAGCCAAGTACCTCGCCCGTGCGACGGAACACTTCGATGGCCAGCTTGTCGCCTGCATCGCAGAACTGACTGATTTTCTTCGGCGTCAGTTTTTCCTCACCACGCATCAACGAAGGCTCGTCGCTTTCTTCCAGCAACTCCTTGGCTGTGCGGATGATACCCTTGGTGGCGGTGTAAGCCTCCAAGCAACCGCAGTTGCCACAGCCACACTGACGTCCGTGGATATCCACACACGTGTGGCCTATCTCACCGGCATGACCATTGAAGCCCAAATTCACGTCACCGTCGCTGAAAATGCAGCTTCCGAGTCCCGAGCCCATAGTCACGGCAATAAAGTCGCGCATGCCGTGAGCTGACCCAAAAGCATGCTCCCCCAACGCCACCACATGCGAATTGTTGGCCAAAGCCACGGCCAAACCTAACTGGTCGCGCATCATGGCAGCCAAGGGAATAACCCCCTTCCAAGGCATGTTGGGGGAATTAACAATACAACCCGTTATATAGTTGCCACTGGGGGCGCTGATTCCAACGGAACGGATACTCTCATAACCACCGTTCTGCTCCACCAACTCAATTATTTTCTCACATAGGTTTTTCACATACCCATTGATTTCTGGATAATCTTCCGTTGGGAAACTATCTTTCGCAAGAATGTTACCTCGAACGTCGACAATGGCATAGGTCGTCGCATCCAAACTGATGTCCACACCTACGACTCTTTTCTTTACTGCTGTTTGGTTCATTGTACTATCTTATCTGGTTACCATACCAAAATTATGCCACAAATATAAAGATTTTTTCTTTATCACACAAATCTTTGCAACTTTTTTTGCAATATTTCACCCAAAAGTAGGATATTTCGGGAATATTTCGTAACTTTGCAGCCACTTTAGTATTTATATTCGAACATAATAATGAACATTTTAGAACTCAGCGAACAAGAAATCCTGCGACGCCAGTCGCTTGACGAACTGCGAAAGATGGGCATCAACCCCTACCCTGCCGCAGAGTATACCACCAACGCCTTTTCCACCGAAATTCTTGACAGTTTCAGTGACGATGCCCCTGCCCGTGAAGTATCGGTTGCCGGCCGCATGATGAGCCGCCGTGTTATGGGCAAGGCTTCCTTCGTAGAATTGCAGGACTCCAAAGGACGCATCCAGGTCTACGTTACCCGTGACGACATCTGCCCCGACGAGAACAAGGACCTATATAATGTAGTATTCAAGAAGCTGCTTGACATTGGCGACTTCATCGGCGTGCGCGGCACAGTGTTCCGCACGCAGACTGGTGAAATATCCGTACATGCCAAGGAGCTGACACTGTTGTCGAAGTCGCTGAAACCACTGCCCATCGTGAAGTACAAGGACGGCGTGGCCTACGACAAGTTTGACGACCCCGAACTGCGCTACCGTCAGCGCTATGTTGACCTGGTGGTGAACGACGGCGTGAAGGATACATTCCTGCAGCGTGCCACCGTTATACGTACATTAAGAAAGGTATTGGACGAGGCCGGATACACCGAAGTCGAAACTCCTACTCTCCAATCCATTGCCGGAGGTGCATCCGCCCGTCCTTTTATTACCCATTTCAACGCCCTCGACCAGGATATGTTCATGCGCATAGCCACCGAGCTCTACTTGAAGCGCCTCATCGTGGGCGGCTTCGAGGGTGTCTACGAGATAGGCAAGAACTTCCGCAACGAGGGCATGGACCGCAACCACAATCCGGAGTTCACCTGCATGGAGCTGTATGTGCAGTACAAGGATTACAACTGGATGATGTCGTTCACCGAGAAACTACTTGAGACCATCTGCTTAGCCGTCAACGGCAAGCCTGAGCGCGAGATTGACGGCAACATCGTCAGTTTCAAGGCACCCTACCGCCGACTGCCCATCCTCGATGCCATCAAGGAGAAGACGGGCTTCGACTGCGACGGCAAGACTGAAGAGGAAATCCGAGCATTCTGTCTCTCAAAGGGTATGGATGTCGACGAGACGATGGGCAAGGGCAAGCTCATTGACGAACTCTTCGGCGAGTTCTGTGAGGGAACCTTCATCCAGCCCACTTTCATCACCGATTACCCCGTCGAAATGTCGCCCCTGACCAAGATGCACCGTTCGAAGCCCGGACTCACCGAGCGTTTCGAACTGATGGTCAACGGCAAGGAGCTGGCCAATGCCTACTCCGAGCTGAACGACCCCATAGACCAGGAGGAGCGCTTCAAGGAGCAGATGCGACTGGCCGACAAGGGCGATGACGAGGCGATGATTATCGACCAGGACTTCCTGCGTGCCTTACAGTACGGTATGCCTCCCACCTCGGGCATCGGCATCGGCATCGACCGCCTCGTGATGCTCATGACGGGCAAGACATTTATCCAGGAAGTGCTGTTCTTCCCCCAGATGAAGCCCGAGAAGAAGGCTCCCCAGTCGTCCATCCAGGAATGGGCTGCCATCGGAGTCGCCGAGGATTGGGTCTACGTGCTGCGCAAGGCCGGCTTCAATCTCATCTCGAACATCCGTGACGAGAAGCCCCAGGGCCTGCAGCAGAAAATTGGCGACATCGTCAAGAAGTTCAAGCTCGACCTCCAGAAGCCTTCTGTAGACGAAGTGACCGAGTGGATTAGTAAAGCATAACAAATAAAACCCACCCCCCACCCCTCCCGAGGGGAGGGGAGTTTAGATAGTTCTGCGATGGAGATGTTCAACAGCAAAAGTAACCAAACTCCACTCCCTTCGGGAGGGGCAGGGGGTGGGTTGGGTCGTATAGCCATTATTGGCGGCGGCTCGTGGGCGACAGCCATTGCCAAGATTGTGGTGCAACACACGCACCACATTGGTTGGTATATGCGCCGTGACGACCAAATAGAGGACTTCCGCCGTATGGGGCACAACCCCCGCTATCTGACCAGCGTACACTTCGACACGTCGGAGATACAGTTCGAGAACGACATCAACCATATAGCCCAGCAATATGACACGCTGGTGTTCGTGACCCCTTCACCTTATTTGAAGAATCACCTGAAGAAGCTCAAGACGCGCATCAAGGACAAGTTTATCGTCACAGCCATCAAAGGCATCGTGCCTGACGAAAACCTTATCTGCTCGGAGTATTTCCACCAAGTGTTCGACGTACCCCATCAAAACCTGGCCTGTCTGGGAGGCCCCAGCCATGCCGAGGAAGTGGCTCTTGAGCGACTGAGCTACCTGACAGTCGGATGTGCCGACGTTGAGAAAGCCCGTGCTTTCGCCAATATCCTCACCAGCGACTTTATCAAGACCAAGACTTCCGATGATGTCATCGGCATTGAGTACTCCTCCGTGCTGAAGAACGTCTACGCCATTGCTGCCGGCATCTGCTCCGGACTCAAGTATGGTGACAACTTCCAGGCGGTGCTCATGTCGAACGCCGTGCAGGAGATGACACGTTTCCTCACGGCTGTCCATCCCATCGACCGCAACCCCTACGACTCTGTCTACTTAGGCGACCTGCTGGTAACGGGCTACTCCAACTTCTCGCGTAACCGCACTTTCGGCACCATGATTGGCAAGGGTTACTCGGTGAAGTCGGCCCAGATAGAGATGGAGATGATTGCCGAGGGGTTCTTCGGCACCAAGTGCATGAAGGAAATCAACCGCCACTGGCACGTCAACATGCCCATACTTGATGCGGTCTACAACATCCTCTACGAGCGCATCAGTCCGCAAATAGAAATCAAACTGCTCACCGACAGCTTCCGATAAGCTCTGTTTGTAATTCAATCCTTTTTACCTTCACAGTCATTCTCCGTCAGTCGACGGCACACCCTCCTCGTCAGTGGCGATGGGGATGTAGTGGTCGGGGGGCGAAGCGGCTAATGGTGCCGCCGCGTCCTCCAACCATAGCATCAGGCACTCAGGCCTCACATAACATTTCCTATTCATGCATGTCTTCTTTTGCATCGGACTAACACGGACTTATTATTATGTCCGCTCGTCAAGGTCATTTTCACCACAACTGAAAGGCTGACATTCAGCCAGCCTTTTCTCTGAAGCGCTAACAAGTTCGCATCGTGCCAGCAGTTCTTCTACAGTCATAGCACGTTGGTTGTTTTCAGAAAGTCAGAAACGACTTCGACCTGTACGGTTGAAAAATGACTGCTGACTGAATATTTCCCCACATTTTG
>CAMVLT010000062.1 GCA_947168395.1 uncultured Prevotellaceae bacterium
CATTAGCAAATACAATTATAACTATCTTCCCGTAATCCCCCTTCAGAAGGTTTTGGGAATCATGGGGACTTGTGATCATTTCATTTGCTACAATTATTGTATTACTCCGAAAGAGGCACCTGTCAGTCTTGCAAGCTGGCGAATGCCGACACAAAATGACATGGCGAATCCCAGTACCGCTAAGCTTTCTTGCTTGTCGTGGCATCGTACGTCGTTTTCTTGTTAGACTATGCAAAAGTAATAACATATTTCTAAACTGCCAAATTATTCGCACGAAAAATGATCATGAGCGCTCGGCTATGCCGCTTCGCTTGCGAAGAACCGTCACCATGACTCTTCCTTTTCTTTGTATTTTTTGTTAAATCTGTTAAAATCTACACTGTCATAGAGCCTGTATTTTTCACCTTTTCCGTAGAAGCACCAGC
Organism: uncultured Prevotellaceae bacterium; assembly: GCA_947168395.1. Taxonomy (GTDB): domain Bacteria; phylum Bacteroidota; class Bacteroidia; order Bacteroidales; family Bacteroidaceae; genus Prevotella. The sequence continues at coordinate 426 of CAMVLT010000062.1, forward strand.
AATTCCTCAATGCTTTCACGCAGGATACGGTCACCGATTAGCCAGAGGATGGCGAAATATGACACAGCTGCCACAGCCACTTTTATTGCCAAGGTGGCTGCCAGCCCGTCTGCCAACGAAGCTACCTGGCAGGCCACCAGCATACTAAGGGCGGCAATGGCAGTAAAGAGGAGCACATCCGACAAGAACTCACGCAAAGTCAAGCCGATGAGCCGCCGCACCTGATACCACCACGGCAGAACCCACAGCACATTGACAATCGTAAACACCCACACCATCATCTCTACCCCACAGCTACGGCAGAGGACGACTGCCAACAGCTGCACCAGTCCGAAGGCGAGCGTACACCACAGACAGATATCGGAGCGCCCCCGACTCAGGTTCAGGTTGTACATCAGATTGTGTAGCGGTATGAACGCACCGCCGATGCAAACAATCTGCATCAGTCGGGCGCAGGCAGCCCACTTGTCGGTGATGGCCAGCGTTATCAACTCAGGGGCAACAGCAGAAAGCCCCAGCATGCATGGCATGGAGATGAAGGCCAGGAAGCGTAGCATCTTACGGAACACGCGCAGCTGCCGCTGACGGTCTTCCTCCACCTCATGCAGCACAGGCTGAGCCACGCTGCCCATCATGCTCTGAATGGTGTAGTAACCCATGCTGTTCCACTTATTGGCCTGATTGAAGTTGCCCACCTCGTAGGGTGTATAAAAACGGCCCAGCAGGACGGTCAATATATTGTTATTGATATGGGTAACCATATTGGCCGCCAGCACCTTCACGCTGAATCCCATCATCTCCCTCAGGGGAGTAAGGTCTATGCGGAGCGTGGGGCGCCACTTGCAGCACAGCCAGCGGCCGGCCATGACCACGGTAGCATATACAACGCTTTGTGTAGCCAGTCCCCAGTAAGCCATACCCGCCCAAGCCATGATGATGCCCAACAAGCCCGAAAGCGTGAGTGCCGTCAACTGTACCAAGGCATTCTGTTTCACCTTCAGCTGTTTCATCAGTATTGCATTGGGCACGATACCCAGATTGCCGATGACGAAGCTGAGGAAGGCAAAGCGTGATAAGGCGGTGAGCTGGGGCTGGTGGTAAAAGATGGCAATAAGAGGGGCACTTAGGAAGAGAATGGCATAGAGAGACAGACCTGCCGACAAAGAAAACCAAAATACCGCATTGTAGTCACGATGGCGCACCTCCCGCCGATTGATGAGGGCCGCCGTAAAACCGCTCTCCTGTAACGCCCCTGCCAACAATGAGAAAATCATCAGCATCCCCACCATGCCATAGTCGGCAGGTGAGAGCATACGCGCCAACGCGATGCCGAACAGCAAGTTCAACAACTGCTGCATGACGTTATTCAGGCCACTCCACGCCAGCCCTTTGGCTGCTTTCTCCTTTAGGCTCTTTTCCATTTTTTCAGTCTGTCAGTCAAAGTAATGGAGCCAGTGGTTCACCTCATATCTCGCTACAATGTCTATGGGCACTTCCACCAAGGGTTGTTCGTCCAAGAAGTGATGCATGCTGGCAGCGTCCACTGGTCCGTCGCTGTTCATTACAAAAACGTTCTCCTTGCGATAGAAGTCATAGCTGGTGATATGACGATTCTCGGTCATCAGTTTCTTCTTGAAGAACAATGCCTCGATGGGACGTCGCGTCAGCCCGGTCTGCCCCTCCTGCTGAACGTCAACCAGGCAACGGCTCTGCCTGACATACTCCAGATACTTTAGATAGGTGATGCGCTGTGAATCTGAGCTGACAACGATGAACATGCAACGATAGCCCATCATGCTCAACTTACGCTCCAGGTCGACCAGCCGCTGGCTACGGTCTTTCCGTTCGCCGCAAAAGAAAAAGTCGTACTTCGGCTCCTCCGTATTTCCTGCATCGGATGGGAAGCGGAAGAACTGCTCGGCGTACTTCATTCCATATTCGGCAGCCTCCTGCGGGTCGAATGTCACTAAATGATAGCCCATAGCCTGCATGCTCGCCGTCCGCTGAGCCACCAGGTGCTTGGGGTAGATAAAATGAAGACAATTGTTGAAGTACTGGTAACGAGTCACCGCAGGATTCGTGAGCCACGCCACGGCTCGCAACGTGCGCAGGTTTGTAACGCCGTTCAGCAGCAAGCGGTCACCCGGCTTCAGAGTCGAAAGCCAAGCATAGCCCTTGTAGCCCGTAATCCATTCTGTCAGACGGCCGCTCAATGGTATGCGCCCGACAAACAAGAATTTCAGTACTTTGCGGACGAACGCCTTGGGTTGTCGCGTGAAATCTGGGACAAACACCAAATCACTACCTTCTTCAACACCGCCGAAGATATAAGCCGGAGCCTCAACCAAGTTCTTCGGATAATAAAGATGACTGTCAATATTATTCATTGCTGTTCATGTTTTATTGATTGGCGCAAAGGTAGGAATTTATGTTACGCCTCCCAAATAAAACCGTGTCGAGGTTATTGACAAAATGTTGTCAAGAGGCTCGACAAACAGGAGGAAAAGCATTTTTGCCCGTTCCATCGGGGAAAAAGGCCTAATGGATAAATTTTTACAAACCGAGTGCCGAGAATCTCTGGCGATGCAGCACCTATTTCTCTCCGAGAAAAAATGATGAAAAATGGAAAAATCCTTCACTATTGATGCTATCCTGCTGTTATTCTGCAAGATATATTATGATGGCATGCCTAAAAAGCCATCACTAAGCCATCACTATTTGGCCACCATCATGCCCTCACGCTTCCACTCAGCCCTACTCATGCACAACTTTAGCATAGTGGTTCCCGATAGTTCCCCCTGTGGGAACTGCCAGTTCCCTCTGAGGGAACTAACAGTTCCCACCGAGGGAACCGTCGGTTACCCCTACTTTCGCCTGCTGTTCAAATAGTGATGGCTCCGTTTTCAAGCCATCATATTCTAAGCGTCTGATATACAAAAGGATAACTCACCGAGTGACGGCTTTTGGCATTTTCAAAGAAAATTTGTGGGGGAAAAGTTAGGATATGTACGCAATTATGCAACCGTCGATATTATTCCCTGATTATTCCGTTCTGACGCACTCCGTTTTGGCGCGCTCGGCGACGAAGGAGACGCTTGCTACCGAAAGGGACGCAAGACATTATTTCACCACAACCTTCCTGCCACCCCGGATATACACGCCCTTCCGTGGCTGTTTTGTCATTAGGTGGCCCTATAAATTCCAGAACTTTGTAGGCGTGTGAGCGCTGAGAATCGCGGTACTGCCAATGCTTAATGAATTCGATTGCTGATCGGCACTTGTGTAAATGCACTCGCCATTCTCGAAACAATCATATAAAGAATCTGGAGTGCAACCATCGTCATAATACCATCCCTTATACCGTGTAGGTCCCCAGCAACTTCCAATACCCTCTATCCATAAGCCATCAGCATGTCCGTCTTCAGGAAAATTCTTGTCTGTCTCGAACAAATAAAAGCATTTCCGTTTCACACCATTAACTACAATATAGTCTATCTTTTTTACATGCATGTAAGACATTTCCATTTCTAAAACATCGCCTTCGTTCACGTTAAAGTCATACCACCGTTTTTCACTAGTATTGGGATTACCATATTTGTCTGTTCTGGCAACGGCATAGATTTTCTTCCCGTCTTCACGTAAGGCATAAATATATTTATCCTCTTCAAAAAACTTCTTATATTGTTTATCACCGATAATTGTGTCGCCTTTGACAATAAAAGTAACTTCTTTACTTGTCTCTCTTTCTGGTGACCAGCGAGTTACGTTCCATACCTTGCCCTCTTTCAAAAATGGCTGGTATTCATAAGCCTCAAATAATACAGTGCGCACTTCATCATCATTACTGCACCCTGTAGACACAAGCATCAATGCCAAGAACAAGAGCGAACTCAAGCTTAATAAAACATTTCTCATAATCTGCTTTTCTTTATTACTATTTCATTCATTATTCTTTAGTTACTATTTCACCACCACCTTCCTGCCGTCACGGATATACACGCCCTTCCGAGGCTGCTCCATCAACCGGCGACCTTGAATGTCGTAGATGTTTGATGAAATGCCTTTGTTACTCATCTGTGGCTGACCAATTATGCCTGATGTTCCAAAATCCTTCCAAGTAAAAAGGGTCTCTCCATCTAATTGGCATATAGAGAAATTATAAAAATTGCCCACAGCTAAAAAGTTGGCAGTCAGGCTGTACATACCACCAATGCCTTCCACCCACAAATTTGACCACCCCATCATGTCGTTTGGACGAACGTCCATAACACGAAAGGCACGGTTTCCTACAACAATAGTATCCACTGAGACAACCGTTGCCCGTGCGGAGGGATCTGTTCCATTATCATCATCGTAAAGCTTAAAAGAATCGCCTACATTCAGCCCGAAATCATACAGCACATATTCGTCCCAATCCAAGTATTTGCTATACACTTTCTTCCCTTCTTCACGCATAACATACTCGGTTCTTCCTGTTTCCACATCGGCTATCGTCTTATAGCTCTTGTCGGCTATAATCGTATCACCTTTTATAGTCAAAGCCTTATAAAACTCCTTTCCCGTAAAGTCATTGTAATAGTGATACGTCCATACCTTACCATCCTCTAAGAATGGTCTGTAAATCTCTTGGCAGATTGATAGTGATGGTAAAAGAACGAACAGCGTAAATAGCAGATACTTTCGCATAGCAGTAATTCCTTTTAGTTATTTATTGCAAAGTTATTAAATAATCTCACAAGTAACATCGTCATGACAGTTAAAAATTGTTGGAGCTATTCACATTTTTAATTCTGCTGCCATCCCTATTTGGTCTTCACCAACCGTTTGGTGCCAACATTCTTGCCATCGACGTAGAGTGTGCAAAGGAAAATGCCCTCACCCAAAATGCCGCTGTCGATGGTGGTGCTCGTTTCGGTAGGTGATACGGGCACTCTCGTCATCACACGACCACCCATATCGGTAACTGTGATAAAGGCATTGGAGGCATCGTCGCCAAGGATGTAGCGCACCTGGGCTGACTCGCTGACTGACGAGGGAGAGACTGAAAGAAGGGTATTGCCAATGGCGGCACGGACTTCGCTGACGGTAGTGGGATTACCACGCGACATCATGATATCAACGATCTTCTCGGTACGGGTGTCAACCTGAATCTTCAGTTCCTGAATGCAACTAACTAAAAGAGGGATAAAGTCGAAAACATGAAGTGCATACGTGCCATCTTCGAAAGGAGTTACCAATTGAGGAAAGTATTCATAAACTTTGCTGCCCACCAGCCCTATATGATAGGTTTTATCTTCTTTGCCTGGCTCCTGTCTCTCGTATTCAACCACTTCTAACCTCATGACCCTATCCAAAAAATCCTGTTGTATAGTATTGCTTCCTACATGTGAAATATTGTCCCAAGGAGTTGTTGCGCTTGAAATACTGTCATTCTCCATGCTGCTTTCCAACGTAATGTACCCAAAGTAATAATAGGTGTCGGCACTAATGCGAACCTCAAAGTCGCCGACAAGAGCAGTGGGCAGATATACAATCGGATAATAACGCTCATAAGGCACTGAGTAAACCCTCTCATTGTCTTTAAGAACTAAGATTGTGAGGCTGTCTTCGGGCTCAATCTCAGGCAGTATCAGCTTATGGTCATCCTGCGTGATGAACAGCTGCACAGCCGGTGTGCGTTTCACCGTTTTCACATCGGCATGAGTGTCGATGATATAGAGGGGTACATAGTTAATCTTGGCCTTTACGGCAGTCATGCCTCCCATCAGGATGGCAATGACGAGGAAGAAGAATTTCTTGGTCATAGCTCTTTACGTTTTATAGTTTTGTGCAAAGATAGAAAATAATCTGCAATCTTCCAAAAAAAATGTTGTCGAGAGGGCTGACAAACTATTGTCAGCCCTCTCGACAACAATGCAGAAGGTGTTAGTTTTCCCCGATTCCATCGGGAAAGTGGCCTACTTGATGGCCAAGATCCAATGCTCGAACTCTTTGGGGGTCCCGTCCTTCCCGGTCAGCTTCTTATAGATTCTGCCTTTCAGCCTCGATGTGTAGCCTTCGGATACTGCGGTCAGGCGGTCGATGCTGACCGAGGGGAACGCGAGGCGCGTCAGCAGGCATACCACGTACTCTTGTTCGCTGAGCGGCAGCTGCGACGGGTTGACGGCATTGAAGAACGACGGTATGTTTTCTGCAATGAGTGCCTTCAGCGACCTGATATCAGCGGCATCGGCTATCTTGGGCGGATTGCTGTTGGCGAGAGCCTGCAGATGTGTGGCAACGGGTGAGCTGCTGAGTCTGTCTTCGAGTGACAGTTCCCTGATGGTCGACTGGTAGTTGGCTGCTGCAATGGCGTGTTGCCTGTTGCGCCGCTGTGCTATGTACACCACTACGCAGATAACCAGCAGCAGCGACAGGACGGCAATGGCCATATAGTACCTGGTCTTCCTGAGTTCGCTGGTCTTCTGCTCCAACAACAGTTGCTGATGGGTGTAGTCGAACATAGCCTGCAGCGACTGCACGTTCTGAGACTCAGAAACCATATAGATGGAGTCGCTCATGCTGTAGCCTTCCGTAGCATACTTGGCCACGGAGTCGGCCCTGCCCAGCTTCGCGTAGAGCAGTTGCAGGCCCTTGCGCCCAGCTATCTGGTTGTTTATGTCGCGGCCGTCGCGGAGTTCCTTGCGGAAGAAATGCTCGGCAGAGTCGAACTTGCCCACTTGCAGATAATAGCGTCCGCGCTTGTAGTAGAATATCTCGCGGCCCGGACTTACCTGACCTAAGTTGTCGGTATATGCGGAAGACAGGAAGGCATCGATGGCGGCCTTGGCCTCAGTGGTGCGGTGCTGGTCAAGGAGTACCAGCGTGGTGGAGCTTTTGGCGGCGGCAGCACGGTCGTGCTGTCCCATAGCGGCAAAGAGTCGTGCCGCCTCGGTGGCAATGGCAAACGCCGTATCAGCCTCGCCAAGGCGCTCGTACTCATTCGACTGGTCGAAGTAGCACTCGATGGCCATCAGCGTGTCCTTGTCCTTATAGGCCATCCGCTGTGCCTCAGCCAGTTCGGCAATCGCCGTCCGAGGCTGATAGTGACGGTGGAAGATTTCCGCCATCTGGCAATGTACGAGGCAGAGTGTGTGGTAGTCGCAATCGCTGGCAGCAGTATCGGCGCAGGCTGCGGCGGCATGAAAAGCCTCAAGAGCATTGGGCAACTTGCCGCAGTCGTAGAAGGTGCGGCCCAGCAGGTAGTTGGCAAGCATACGTTCGTTGCGGTTGCCGTGACTGTCGAAATAGTCGGCCAGCGTTTGGGCGTGTACTACATGGGCGGCAGTAAAGACGGTGTCGAGCTTGTTGATGGCATTCAGCCGCAGCAGCTGCCACTGCTGCCGCTGGTGCTCCCCTGCCATCTCTTCCTCCGCCCCGTCAAGCACGGCCAAAGCGGAGTCGGGACGGCTGTTCATCAGCGAGTCCGCCAGCACCAGAGCCTGCGGAGTACGCCCCTTGCCACAGCCCGCCATCAGGGCCACAGCCATGAGCAGCATCAGCACGAAAGAATCACTACGTCGCATCATCATGGTGCAAAGGTACTACAAATTTTGGAATATAACAAGCTTTCTCCCTAAATTAAAGGTTTAGGGCCCTACCTCTCCCTCGGAGGGAAGGGCAGGGCGACTATATAACATCTTATTTTCTCAACGAATAGGTGATGGTGGTCACCACGCGCAGCTTCTTGATGTAAGGAGTGTTCTGGTCGCGGTCGTCAATCTCGAACTGGCCCTGGCCAGCCGTCTGAATCTCGCCTAAACTGGCGTTGCTGGCTTCGGCAAACTGCTCGGCCGTCTTTTGGGCGTTCTTGATGGCCTCGGCCATCATCTCGGGCTTCATCTGCTGGAACGAGGCGTACTCGTACTCGGCGTTGCTATTCTCGATGGCCACACCCTGCTTCAGCAGTTCGGCCTGCTGGAAGATGGCTTTCTTCACCTGCTCCACTTTACTGGTGGCTACGGTGATGGTGGTCGAGACGATGTAGCGGAAGTTCTTGTTGTTGTCGCCCCATTCGCGGGCCTCGAGGTCGCTGATTGACGGCGGATTGACGGTCATCTCCTTCTCATCGAGTCCGTTCTGCTGGAGGAACTTCTTGATTTTGGCCGTCTGCTGGTTGATGCTCTCGTAGAGCATGGGCAGGTCGTTGCCCGTCACCTTTGTGCCGATGCTCCAAGTCACTTTATCGGCAGGGACCTCGCGCTCGGCCAGTCCCTTCACCGTCACCTGGCGGTCCTTGTTGGCAAAGTCGTCGATGCCTGCCTTCATGAACCAGCCTAAACAAAAGATGCCCACTGCAATGAGTGCTGCTGCAAATAAACGGTTTTCTTTCATACTCTGTTGGTTTTTATAGTTTATACGAGTGCAAAGGTACGATTATTTTTCATAACTCACGGAAGGAAAGCCCTACAAATGCGGAGGATTTCCCTATTTTTGCAACATAGAGGGCAGAATGTTAGGTGGAATGTGTTTTTCTTTGTACCTTTGCCGCCAGAATCAAAAAGCATTGCATGTAGAGCATGAAGCAAATTACGATAGGTATATGCCTGCTGATGTGCCTGATAACGGCGGGATGCAGCGAACGGAGGGAGCTGGAAGAGGGCAATGCCGTGTACTACTGGCGCACGGAACTGAGGCTCGACACGACGGAGCGGGCGTTCCTGCGAGCACATCATATAAATAAGGTGTACTGCCGCTACTTCGACGTGGTGATGGATACGGATGAAGCGAAGGGGCCTGTGCCTAATGCCACCATCAGCTTCACCGACACACTGCCGCAGGGGGTGGAGCTGGTGCCGACGGTCTACATCACCGAGGACTGCATGCACGAGCATCATACGGGACTGGCCGAAAAGCTGGTGAAGCGCATCCTGCAGATGAACGAGACGAACGACATCAGTGGCGTGCGCGAAATCCAGATAGACTGCGACTACACGGCCCGCAGCCGACAGACGTACTACGACTTCCTGAACGAAGTCAAAGTTCAATGTTCAACGTTCAACGTTCAATGTTCAACTACCATCCGACTGCACCAGCTGGCGATGGAGGCCCCGCCCGTGGACTACGGAGTGCTGATGATCTACAACACGGGCGACCCCAGGAAGTTCACAGAGCGCAACCCCGTGCTCGACCTGCGCGACGTGGTGCCCTACCTGCGCAACCTCGACAGCTACCCCCTGCCACTGGCCGCCGCCTATCCCGTCTACCGGTGGAGCCGCGACATTTATGGAGTGCATGTGGAGCACAGCGTCGAGGCCGACGAGATACTGCGGGTGAAGCACGCTGTTGAGCACGAGCGTCACTCACTGGCCCGCTCCATTGTGACCTATCACTTAGACAAAGAAAACATACAACGTTACAATCCTGAATTCTATGAAACGATTTATCACCATTAGCCTGCTGACGGTCATGTCACTACCCATGATGGCCTGTGCATGGCCTGACACCCACAACTACTACCTGTTCAGCCCCTACGACAGCCGCGACGAATTCCGCGACAGGGCGGAACGGCTGACGGAGGACAACTGGAAAGCCTACTTAGGCTCTAACAAGGAGTACTTCTGGTTTGATGCCGACGAGGTAATCAAGGCAGCCCAGAAGAAGAACGACGCCCTGATGGTCAGCTACGTGAGGAACCTGCAGAAGTACTTAGAGTGTGCCAACCAAAAGCGGCAGGAGCAGTGGGACTACCCCACCAAGGAGGAACTGGCTCAGCGCACACAGACGCTGCGGGCCGTGCGAACCTACGCCCAAGGCAAGCTGAAGAGCCGGTTGCGCTCACAGCACGCCCTGCTCATGATGCGCTGCAACATGATGCTCGGACTGCACCGCGAGAACATCAGCTTCTGGGAGCAGACGGGCAGCCAGTTCATAGAAACCGTCTACCGCGACATGATGCAGAACATCTATGCCGGAGCCCTGTTGAAGACGGGACGCGACGCCGAGGCCGGACAGCTGTTTGCCGAGCAGGGCGACCGCCAGAGCCTTATGACGCAGTACTACAAGCGCCGCTCGTATGACGCCATCCGCCAGGAGTACCTGCGCAACCCCAACTCTGCCGTGCTGCCATTCCTGCTGACCGACTTCGTGAACAATGCGCAGGAGGCTGTAGACGGCCCCGACGGCATTCAGGGCAAGCTCTTCGTCCGCAACATACAGAAGAAGGAGGCCATGCAGATGTGCCAATTGGCACGGCAGGTTGTCAGCGAGGGGAAGAGCAGCAGCCCCGCCATGTGGCAGAGTGCCAAGGCGTGGTTAGAGTTCCTGTTTGGCAACCGCAAGCAGGCATCGACCGACATTCTCGAGGCTGTCAAGATGGAGGGAACCGAGCGCATGAAAGACAATGCCCGCGTGCTGATGCTATACATCACGGCGGTGCAGGCTCCAGCCAGTGCGGCTTTCGATGACTACCTGGCCGACGAGCTGAAATGGATAGACGGCAAGCAGCGCGAGGACGAGTTCTACCACAATGCCCTCGACCGGCTGGCCCACCAGGTACTGGCCGACAAGTATGCCCACCGTCCCATCGTGGCCGTCAGCCTGCTGAGGGCGGCCAACAGCTACTGGTACGACACCTACGTCGACACCATGAACGTGGAACGGCTCAGACAATATATCGACTACACAAGCAGCACGGCACAGAACGCCCTCGACAAGTACCTGAAAGCGCGACAGAGACTGAACCGCGACACCATGAACGACCTCGTAGGCACCAAATACCTGCGCCTCTGCAAGTGGCAGGAAGCCGACAAGTGGCTCAGCCGTGTGCCGCTCTCGTTCTACAACGTGCAGAACTATGCCGTCTATGCCGCCAACCGCCGCTACACCGTGGAGCCTTGGCTGAAGCGACAGTGGCTGAAAGAAGACATGGAGTACAGCGGCGAGGTGCAGCATCTGGCCTCGAACCCGAAGACGGACTTCGCACGCGAAATGCTGAAGATGGAGGGCGAGCTGAACGTGCTGACAGGCGCAGCCCGCCAACAGCGATGCTACGACCTGGCCGTGCGCTATGCACAGGCTTCGTTCACTGGCGACTGCTGGTATCTGATGCGCAACGGCAAGAGCGTGGGCGACACCGTGCGCCAGAATGAGGCTGACCTCCAGCAGAAAGCTGTCACACTGCTCAACGAAGCCAGCCGTACCGCTGACTTCCAGCTGAAGGAGAAAGCCCTCTTCGCCCTGAGCTATACCTATCTCTACCCGCAGCCGTGGTACGAATCAGAGTGGAACGACAGGACATACGACGTTGACAGGAAACCCAACGCCCGCTCCAGTCAGTACAAGGCATTCGCCACACTGGCCGCCTTTGAGAAGCAGAACGCGACACGCACCAGTGGGTACGTATCGCGCTGTGATGAGTTCCGGCAGTTCCTGAAGGTCTACAACAAATAAGCCTTCTTCACACGATTACTCTCTTTGAACAACCTCTTCGCAATCTTCCCCGGCTTCCAGTCGGGGAAGACGTTTTTCAGGGTAAACTGCTTTGCGCTGTCAGCCGACAAGACGGTCTCGGCAGTGCGCTTCTGATCCTTGTACACATAGTTCACAAGATTAGACTTTGGCGTAATGTCGCGGCCCTCCATATCGGTGGTGTGATACTCGAAGAACTCGTTGTCCACCGACCTGATACCCTCGGGGTCGAACCGGGTGGGTTCCAGCTTCTCAGGCGTCTCCAACCGGGTGTAGAGCCACGCACATCGAGGCAGGGTGTGCCAGCCACGGGCAAAGTGGAAAGTCGACATATCGTTGCGGATGGTGCAGTGGTCGAAGACGTAGCCCCACTTGGTGGTTGAGGTACGAGGGGCAACGATGACATTGACACCACTGCCATCGGCCTCACGTTTCTCCGTGACAATCAGACAGCGGTTGAAGTAGACATCGCCTGTACCGCAGATAAAATCTACCGTACCATGAATCTCGGAATCCTCGAAATAGTGCTGGCAGGTCTCGCTGTGGCTATAGTATGTATCCTGGTACGAGAGCATCCTTACGTGCTTGAAAATGGCACGATTGCCTTTGTCCTGCCAGCAGACGGCACGTCCCGCAGGGCCAGAATGGTAGTAATCCAGCGCATTCTTCAGCGTCAGGTCTTGTACGTAGGTGTTCCAGCCGCGGTTCAGCAGCGTGGCCGTCTTTCCGATACCCTCGTTCTCCACAGACGGTGCATTCATGATGATGGTGCCCTCCATGCTCTCGCCGACCAGCGCAATGTTATGGCCGCCAATGGTCGTGAGCGTCTGCTCGCCCAAATCGTAAATACCATTGGGAATCAGTACGAACAGTCGTTCCGACATAGTGTCGGCATTTTGGATGTTTGCCTCCTCAATAGCATGAAGGAGGCTCTGCGCATCGCCTGCCTTCACCATAATTACATTTGACTTTGCATCCCCGGAAAGACTGACGGAGAACAGCAATATAAGCGATATAAGGGTGATTCGGTTCATCGTTATTGGATTAAGTGTGGCAAAGATACGCTTTTTTTTGCGTATCAGCAAATTTTTCCCCCAAAAAGTGCGCGTAATTCAAAAAAAAGATGTACCTTTGCACCCGCTTACGAGCAATCGGGATGTAGCGCAGTTGGTAGCGCACTACGTTCGGGACGTAGGGGTCGGGCGTTCGAGTCGCCTCATCCCGACAACGCAAGGTTGTCAATCGCAGGAGTTGGCCCTGCAACCGCTTAAAACAAGCTGGCAATAAGTTCCTGACAGTCAGTACGTTGTAAAGCATGGTGGTCGAGTAATCGGCCACCTTTTCTTTTTGGCGTTCACGAAATTTTTGGCGTGTTTTTGGCGTGATAACATTATTTAACGAGCTATCGCCCCATTTATACTGAATTGAATTGTGTTAGTTTGCAAAATGATAGGCTTACCATTTAACTATAATATAGCCTTTGATTTTTGTGACCTATACTACTTCTGTTATGAAACAGGTCTTCTGTAGGAACACCTGGTTCTCGGTCTCAAAGTTTCCGACGGCATCGTCAATCTGCTGTGTCGTGCCGTCGTGGTTGGCGTTGCTCAGCGCAGCCAGCCAGTTGGTAGGTAATGTCGGGTTCTCCATAATCCTTACTGTTTTTTGAAAGTTTGACATAAAGTGAATGGGTCACGAGAGTTTTTTGAGTTTATTTGTTTTCAACTTGATGGGTTATTATTCGATGTTTAGTGCTTTCTTGACCTTCGGTCGAACCTGCTCATGCTCGGTAGAGTTCAAACATGTTTGACTCTACTCTCGCTCAATCGCAGCCTTGATAAGCGGCTCCAGTTCCTCGGCATCTGTAGAAGTGGAGAGGATGGTGCCGTCGCGATCAATGAGGTACATGGCACCTCCTGCATTGCCTGCTCCGTTCTTGCGCCACACACCGTTCTCGTCGTTCAGTTCTAACAGACTCTGCCAAGGATAGCCGTCCTTCTTAGCTGCATTTTCCATCGCTTGGCGGTTACGCTCACGGGCGATAGCAACGACGGTGAAGCCTTTGTCCTTGTATTTCTCATAGACAGGAATCATGGCAATGCTGTGGCTACGGCAGGGGCCGCACCACGATGCCCAAAGATCGATGAGGGCTACCTTGCCTTTCGTGAGGGTGGAAATAGGAACGAGCTGGCCGTCTATATTACGCACGGTGTAGTCGATGTAGGGCTTTCCAGGCTGTAGGCGATAGGCCGTCTCGGCTGTGGCAATCTGGTCGTGAATGGGGTGGCCGGGGTAGTAATTGATGAGTTTGTCGTGATAGAGCGTCAGATATGGTTCAAACTGCGACTTGTCGAAGTTCACATAGTTGTCTGCATGCTTGAGGGCTTGGATGGCATCAAGTACATCGTAAAGCGTCCAAAGCATGGGGTGCTCTGCGTCGTAGGCGAAGCGGAAGGGCACCAAGCCGGCGGTGATGCTGTCGCGCCGCTGTTTCAGCTGCAAACCTAATGTTGTATATTGCTCACGCTCATTCCGCATATAGCGGTCTACAACCTGACGGACAGAGTCAACGTATGCCCTTGGCAGGCTGTCCACATTCATAGTCCGTGCCTTGGCAATGGTGGAAATGAAGTCCGCCTTGTAGAACTCTGCCCTGCGGTCAGGGTCTTCCATCTGACTGTCGATTTCATCAACGGGGTTCCAGAAGCGCACATCCTCAATGCTGTCCTTCACCGCATGCTTGCGCCCCTCCTCGCCGTTGCTGACGATACGCACCGGCTTGTCTTCATACATCGTGACGTTCACGTTGCAGTTCTCGGCTAAGAACTTGCCTTGGAACCAGTTGCCCGTCTCTTGTTGCTTCAGAAAGAATACCACATAGAGCCGTGGAAAGTCGGTCTCGATGTCGTAGGCGAAGTGTCCGTTCTTGGCTTTCACGTGGAAACGCGGTTCGTCCACCACGCGAAGGTCAGTCCCAGCCTCACAGATGATGATTTCGTCTCCCCATGCGTCGGTTTCCAATGTACCTTCGACATGGCATTTCACTTGCCCCTGCCCTGCCACTGCGACGAGGGCGAGCAGGATGGTGATGATGGTCTGCTTCATATTCATTTTGGTTTTATTTCAGCCTTTCCTTCAGTCTCGTCAATTCGTAGTCGAAGTTGTCGTAGCCGTCTATGCGCAGGTCGTCACGGACGCGGCGGCAGTCGGGGATGATGGTTTCGTAGTGTGGAATGCCGTTGAAGCGGAACAACTCTTGCAGACGGGTAAAGTCAGCATTGGTGACGCAGACGGTCTCTTCATTAGATAACCACTCGGCCACGTACTGCTTGTAGGCATCGCTGCCTTCGGTGGTGCGCTCCCCGGCGATGAATATGAGTTTCACGTCGTTGCGCTTGGCTATTTCGGCGCGAAGGTTTTTACTTTCCTGAATAGCATAACGACAAGGGCCGCAACCCATGCCCCAGAAGTCAATCATCAGAATCTTGCCTGGGTATTTGGCGCAAAGTGAGCGGATGAGGTCAGCCATCGGCGCGTCAGGAATAGGCGTTGCCAATTCCGTCTGTGCCATCAATCGAGAGTAGAATTCATCGGCCTTGGCTTTGACGTAGGGATGCGTAAACGTGTTGC
>CAMVLT010000063.1 GCA_947168395.1 uncultured Prevotellaceae bacterium
TAAACTAACGTAATATATTAATCGGTCGGACTATCCGACTTTTTAAAGTGGATTCTTATATGGAATCTTCCACATGGATCTTAATAATTCTGGAGAAATTGCTCTTTTTCTTGTTGCTTGCTGTTTCGGAATTGTTAGATTCTCAAAAGGAGTGTTACCTATTATAATAATATTACGATCATAGTCGTTGTATTTCTTCTTCGCTTCATAAAACAGATGTCTGATGCTACCAAGATAAAGGGAAACGGTACGATTACTTGGTACACGCTTGCCAGCCTCGATAAGCAAATCTTGGCGTTCTTTGTGTTTTTGTTGCAAGAAGATAATAAATCCCTTTAGTAAAGATGAGGTGATTCGTGATGTCGGGAAGTGATCTGTATTAAGGTATGCTTTAAAAGCGGATAAGGCAGACTGGTAGTTTTGCTTTCCTTTGATGTTTGTCTCTTTGATCCATTCCTCACAGAACTGAATGAAGTCGATAGACTGTTTCCTTTTCTCCTGTGCCTCTAATTCTCCCATAATTTCATCAAGGGTATATCCCTCAATATCTATTGGGAGTTTGTTGCATCGCATACGGTATTCATTGACAAGGTTGCCAATGTCATTTTTGATAGGAGTACCGTTTTTAAAGGTTAGTGATTTTGTTAAATCCTGCGGTCTCACAAATAGGCTTGTTGACAGCCTTTTTACTTTCCTCTGATGGGTAAATCTAAGCTTTACGTTGTACGTTCCATCGCTTTTTTGCTCACCCTTCTTGATTTCTGCTCTGATTGTCAGCATGTTACAATGAATTAAATTAGTCAACAATTAGTCAACAAACATTGAGAAATGCTGATTTTTCGTGGATTTCTGGTTAAATTTGGACTTTTTGATAAGCGTACACCCGCACGGAATCGAACCGTGACCAACGGAACCGGAATCCGTTATTCTATCCTTTAAACTACGGGTGCAGACAGCTTTTTGCCATTCTGTATTTTTCCTTTTTGGGGACTCGCAGCCTTTGCTTACCAATTATTCCAGAGAGAACCGGAATCTGACGCTCTATTCAGCTAAGCTACGGGACCAAAACGTTTGCAAAGGTACAATAAATAATTGAGAAATGATAATCGTGAACTGATAATTATGATTTGTTAACTGTGAGAGCGTGGGTGCAAATGGTTAGCCAATGTCAAGTATTTGTGTCGTTTTGCAAAAATAAAGGGCCGATTTGTTTGCAATTTAATATTTTATGCTTATCTTTGCGCGCAAAAATGCAAAGAAACATATTATGAGCAAACTAATTAGACCCATAAACTATGAGCGCCTGCTTGACACGAAGCAGACGGAACAAGGTATAAAACTGATAAAGGAGTTCTTCCAGCAGAACTTATCGACTGAACTGCGGCTGCGCCGAGTGACGGCTCCGTTGTTTGTGCTGCAGGGACTGGGTATCAACGACGACCTGAACGGCGTGGAGCGTGCTGTGACGTTCCCCATCAAGGACTTGGGCGACGCCCGTGCCGAGGTGGTTCACTCGTTGGCCAAGTGGAAGCGGCTGTCGCTGGCAGAATACAAGATAGAGCCGGGACATGGCATCTATACCGACATGAACGCCATCCGCGCCGACGAGGAGTTGGACAACCTGCACTCGCTATATGTCGACCAATGGGACTGGGAGGCTGTTATCCGCAAGGAAGACCGCACGCTGGCATTCCTGAAGAACGTTGTGGAGCGCATCTATTCAGCCATCCGCCGCACGGAATATCTTACGTGCGAGACCTATCCGCAGCTGAAGCCGTTCCTGCCCGAGAAGATTCACTTCGTACACGCCGAGGAACTGCTGAAGATGTATCCTGACAAGACACCCAAGGAGCGCGAGGATGCCATTTGCGAAGCATACGGTGCCGTATTTGTCATAGGTATTGGAGGCGAGCTGGCCAACGGCGAGAAGCACGACGGTCGTGCTCCTGACTATGATGACTGGTCGACAGTGGCCGAGGACGGTCGCAAGGGGTTGAACGGCGATATTCTGATATGGTATCCTGTGCTGAGCCGCTCGTTCGAGCTGTCATCGATGGGTATCCGTGTCGACAAGGAATCGTTGCTGCGCCAATTGCAGATTGAGCATCAGGAGGAGCGTCGCCAGTTGTACTTCCACCAGCAGTTGCTGAACGACAAGCTGCCGCTCTCTATCGGTGGCGGTATCGGACAAAGCCGTCTCTGCATGGTGCTGTTGCACAAGGCCCACATTGGCGAGATACAGGCCAGCATCTGGCCCGACGACATGCGTCAGGAGTGTAAGGAGCTGGGCATGCCGCTGATTTGAAGTAGTAAACAGTAAAAGGAGAAACATAATATAAGAGTATATAAATAAGGTACATGACTGAAATACGGAAATATGCGCTTGACCTAAGGGTGAGAAGCATTGAGAAGCTGCACGAGCGCTATATACTGCTGCGGCTGACGCAGGAGCAGCAGTTGCCGCCGATGTTGCCGGGGCAGTTTGTGGAGGTGCGGGTGGATGGTAGTCCGCAGACGTTCCTGCGCAGACCTATCTCGGTGAATTTCGTTGACCGCGAGGCTAACGAGTTGTGGCTGTTGGTGGCAACGGTGGGCGAAGGGACACGCCGCTTGGCTCATTTGGCTGTAGGGGATGTGGTGAACGTGGTAGGGCCGTTAGGAAATGGTTTCTCTCCACTCACTTCTGCTCAATCCTCTGTATTACTTGTCGGTGGCGGCGTTGGCGTGGCTCCGTTGCTCTATCAGGGAGCAAGTCTGAAGACAGCCGGCGTGCAACCCATATTCCTGCTCGGAGCCCGTACAAGCCATGACCTGCTGATGCTGGATGAGTTCAGAAAGTACGGTGAAGTATGTGTGACGACCGAGGACGGTAGTGAGGGTGAGTGTGGCTTTGTGACCCAGCATTCGATACTGCAGCAGCGGCAGTTTGACATGATACAGACGTGCGGTCCCACGCCGATGATGAAGGCGGTGGCGCGCTATGCCTATCAGCAAGGCGTAGAGTGCGAAGTGTCGTTGGAGAACATGATGGCGTGCGGACTTGGTGCGTGCCTGTGTTGTGTGGAGAAGACTACGGATGGTAACTTGTGTGTGTGCAAGGATGGCCCGGTGTTTAATATCAATAAACTGCTATGGCAACTTTAAATGTAAATATAGGTAACCTGAAGTTGAAGAATCCCGTGATGACTGCTTCGGGCACGTTTGGTTACGGGTTGGAGTTTCAGGACTTTGTGCCGCTCGACGGTATTGGTGCTATCATCGTGAAGGGTACGACGCTGAAGGCCCGCGAGGGCAATGACTATCCGAGGATGGCCGAGACGCCGATGGGCATGTTGAACTGCGTGGGCCTGCAGAACAAGGGTGTGGAGCATTTTTGCCAGAAGATTTATCCGCAGCTGCTGCCTACGGGTGGAACCTACATCGTAAATGTCAGCGGTTCGTCGCCCCAGGACTATGCGGAGTGTGCCGCACGTGTGGACGCGCTGGACGGTATTCCAGCCATCGAACTGAACATTTCGTGCCCCAACGTGAAGGACGGCGGCATGGCTTTTGGCGTGACGACCAAGGGTGCTGCGAGTGTGGTCAGGGCTGTTCGCGAGCGTTACCATAAGACGCTGATAGTGAAGCTGTCGCCCAACGTTACTGATATTACTGAGATAGCCCGTGCCGTAGAGGCTGAGGGTGCCGACTCGGTGTCGCTCATCAATACGCTGATGGGCATGGCCGTTGACATAGAAAAGCGGCGTCGCGTGTTGAGTATCGGTACGGGAGGGCTCAGTGGTCCGGCCGTGAAGCCAGTGGCATTGCGCATGGTCTATCAGGTGGCCCGTGCGGTAAAGATTCCCGTTGTGGGTCTTGGCGGCATTATGACGGCCGAGGACGCTGTGGAGTTCATGATGTGCGGCGCAACGGCGATAGAGATAGGAACGGCCAACTTCATCGACCCCGTTGTTACCATCAAGGTGCGCGACGGCATCAACGATTGGCTTGACCATCACGGGTGCAGCTCGGTACAGGAGATTATAGGTGCCATAGACTAAAACAAAGACAAGGATGAAAAACAAGCTACTACTGAACTTTCTACTATTGTTGAGTTGCCCGACGTTGCAAGCCCAGCAGCTGGCTTTCCCTGAGGCACAGGGCTGGGGGCGTTTTGCCACAGGTGGGCGCACGGGCAAGGTTTATCATGTGACCAACCTGAATGATTCTGGAACTGGATCGCTGCGCGATGCCGTGAGCCAGCCCAACCGCATCGTGGTGTTTGATGTGGCAGGTGTCATTCGCATCAACAGTCGCATGGTGTTCAAGAACAATCTCTATGTGGCCGGACAGACGGCTCCGGGAGAGGGTGTCACCGTCTATGGCGACGGCGTGTCGTTCTCGGGTGCCGACAATATCATTGTCCGCTATATGCGCTTCCGGATGGGAGCCGTAGGCACCAAGGACAAAGACTGTGCAGGTGTGGCCAACGGGCGCAATATGATATTCGACCATTGCTCGTTTGCATGGGGACAGGATGAGAACTTCAGCATCAACTGGGACAACAAGGGCACGTCGCCGCAGAACATCACGCTGATGAACAGCATCGTGGGCCAGGGACTGATGACTCACTCGGCAGGTGGACTGATGCAGGCCGAGAACATATCGCTCTACCGCATCCTGCTGGTCGACAATTCCACCCGCAACTTCAAGGTGAAGGGCGTGAATCAGTATGCTAACAACATAGTCTACAACTGGAAGAATGCTGCCTACAACATGGGTGGCGACTCCGAGGGACAATCGTATGCCAACATCGAGTCAAACCTTTTTATCAACGGCCCTGCTGTAGGTGGCAGCGGACTGACGGGGGGGAACCAGAACTTCCACTTCTACGGCATTGACAACTGGCAGGACGCCAACCGCGATGGCTTGCTGAATCCTACGGAACTGACCGATAACGGTGGAGGCGACCGTCAGGCAAAGCCCTACGAATATCCTGAACTGGAGAAGTGGAGTGGCAAGGAACTCTGCTCGAAACTGCTGCCTGAGGTCGGCGCATCGCTGCCTTATCGCGATTTGGCCGATTGTTACATGGTGGATGAAGTGCTGTCGTATGGCAAGGAAGGCAAACTCATCACCAACGAGAATGAACTGCCCATCGGTACGCCCGATACCTGGAAAATGTACGCAGGCAAGAAGCCGATAGACACCGATAAGGACGGCATGCCCGACGAGTGGGAGAAGACCAATGGTACCGACCCGTCGAAGGACGACGCTATGATTATCGCCCCCAACGGCTATGCTCATATAGAAAACTATATCAACAGCATTGGCCGGGCCGACCGCGAGTTCTTCCTGCGAGTTCCGATGCTGCTGACGCTGACATCGTCGTCCACCAATAGCCTGACGCTGGAGTGGGCTGATTATACCGAGGGCGAAGACGGCTTCATCGTGGAGCTGAAGCAGGGCGGTACGTTCGTGGAGGTAGGTCGCACTCAGGGCAGGACGTTCACTATTAGCGGCGAGGCCATGAAACCCGCTTCGGCCTACGTGGTGAGGCTCTGTGCCTACTGTGGCGACCAGAAGTCGGACTACACGCCCGAACTGACCGTGAAGACACGTCCCGAACAGGCAGACATCATCGACGTTGAGACGTTCAAGGGTACAGGTGACGGCGAGTGGCTCATCAATCCGCTTGACGATGAGACCGTTACCATCGACGAGCCGACCGAGAAGACGGCAGTCGTCGTCAATTCCGATGCCCATGTTATTATAGGCGGCGAGGGGTATCTTTGTGGGGCAGCCTCGCTGAACAAAGCTGGGGAGGGTACGCTGACCATCCTTTCTGACCAGCAGTATGAGGGTGCTACCGTACTGCATGGCGGCGTCTATGAGTTCTCAAGCCTGAAGAACGGCGGCGTGGCCAGCGGACTTGGCAAGAGCCAGGAGTTTGCCCAGAACTGGATTATGGACGGTGGCACCTATCGTTACACAGGAGTTTCTACAGCCACCAACCGTTCGGCCAGACTGTATAATGATACGCAGATAGACATCCAGAAGGCAGGTACCGTTGTCACCATGAATGGCTCTGTGGAAGGTGCTGGCAATCTGATTGTCGGTGGCGACGGACAGGTGCTGGTCAATACGGGCGACTTCTTCAAGTTCGACGGTAATGTCGTGTTGCAGGGCGGAGAGTTGAAGCTGTCCAAGAAGGACGTGTCGGACAGAGGCATCGGCACAGCCTCATGCTTAGTAATGCAGGGTGGCAAGTTCACAACTATCGGCAAGAATGAGGCCACCGTCACCTACAATTTCCCCATCGAAGTGACGGAGGGCACTACCTCCACCATCGACTTCGACCTGTGGAACGTCAACAAGTGTCGCGTTACAGGCAAGGGAACGCTCGTGTGGAACGTCCACTATTTGCGTGAATACATTGAAGGAAACTGGGATGGCTTCACCGGGCACCTTGTCGTCAATGGTACGGGCAAGGCCGCACAGAGCCAGTTTGCCGTGCGCAACGGAACGGGCGTGAAGAACGCCACAATCGAACTGAAGGGCAACGCCTCCATCAATGGCGGTAAGAATGCTTCTACTTACTATCTGGGCGGCCTTTCCGGCACATCCTCAACCTATCTGCACGGCTTCAATGTGAAAGCCAATGGCAATGGTACCTGGATTGTGGGAACCGCCAATACCGACGAGACCTTCCGAGGCATTATCGACGATATGGCGCAGGACAACAAGCACTCGGGCCCGACCAGCATCGTGAAGCAAGGTTCGGGCGACTGGCGACTGACGGGTAAGAATACCTATACCGGCACGACCAAGGTGGAGAAGGGCCGCTTGACCATCAACGGCACCCATACGGGTACTGGCGCTTTTACCGTCGGCAATGGTGCCACGCTGGCAGGGACGGGTTCGATAGCTGCTGCCGTGACGTTCAACAACGGTTCTACGTTGCAGGTGGGCGACACCATCGTCGGCAAGCGCGGGCTTATATTCAAGGGAACGGTCAAGCTTGTGGGCAACGTCACGCTACAACTCAGTACCGACGGCGAGACGGTTGATGCACCAGCTATCGGTAAGACCTATCAGTTGTTTACGCTTCCCGCCACGGGTATCAGCGGCACTTTCTCGGAAATACTGCCTGCCGTGCCAGCTGAAGGGATGGCCTGGGACACATCCGAACTTTATACCAAGGGCGTGTTGAAGGTCGTTGAGGGTGAAACTGATGGTATTGGCGGCGTAAACCGTTACGATGCAGACAAGGCCGAGTTCTTTCAGTTGTCGGGCGAACGGGTGGTAGTACCTACCAAAGGTAGTATCTACATCCTGCGGACTACTACGGATGACGGCAGGGTGACAACAAGGAAAGTGAGCTGTGAATAGGCCACAAAATGAGGGCGACCAATCAGTCGCCCTCAACCAACACAAAAACTAAACTAGACTTAACTAAAGCTATAAGGACTTTCACAAGCCCTGATTAGCGTCTGCAAAGATAGTAAAATGTCCTATAACGTCCAAATATTTTTGCAAATATTTTGTAAATTAAATGCAAATAATGCTTAAAAGCCGCTTTTTGTCGATAAATAATTGTCAAGAATAACAATTGCAGCCATAGATTCGACGATGGGAACAGCTCTTGGCAGTACGCATGGATCGTGGCGTCCGCGAACGTTCAGCGTGGTAGGATTACCTTCGAGGTCGACCGTTTCCTGGGGGCGTAGCAGCGTAGCCACGGGCTTGAAAGCTACCCGGAAATAGATGTCCTCGCCATTAGAGATGCCTCCTTGTATGCCGCCACTATGGTTTGTGGCCATCGTGATGGCCTGGTCGTGG
This sequence comes from uncultured Prevotellaceae bacterium, assembly GCA_947168395.1. GTDB lineage: Bacteria > Bacteroidota > Bacteroidia > Bacteroidales > Bacteroidaceae > Prevotella. Next base: position 7,822 of record CAMVLT010000063.1, read on the forward strand.
CGTACGAAGCAGTCGTTCACCTCAGAACCACGCATACCGACCCCGCCGAAGCCGTCGCCGTATTCAAAGCCTTTCACGGCGTTGATACTGAGCATGGCCGCACCCAATTCTGCGTGCAGTTTGCCGAACTCAGGCTCTCCGAGTCCTACGGGACAACCCTTGACTACGCAGGTGATGATGCCGCCGATAGTGTCGCCATCGCCCTTTACCTCCGTTATCAGCTGCTCCATAGCAGCCGCCTTCTTGGCATCTGGGCATCTCACGGCGTTGCTCTCCGTCAGCGAGAGGTCATACTGACGATAGTCGGGGTCGAGTGCAATGTTGCCCACCTGCGACGTATAGGCCTGTATGCTGATGCCTAACCGGCGCAAAGCCAGCTTGGCCAGCGCTCCAGCCACCACGCGGCTGATGGTAATGCGTGCCGATGAGCGTCCGCCACCCCGATGGTCGCGTATACCGTACTTATTATAATAGGTGAAGTCGGCATGCGAAGGCCTGAACAATGTGCGCAGGTTCTCGTAGTCCTGCGAGTGCTGGTTGTTGTTGCGGACGATAAAGCCAATGGGGCAGCCCGTAGATTTCCCTTCGAACACCCCGCTCAGCAGTTCCACCTGGTCGGCCTCTTGTCGTGAGGTCGTCAGCTTACTTTGTCCCGGACGGCGGCGATTCAGTTCGCTCTGAATGAATTCAAGGTCAATGTCCACACCTGCAGGCATGCCGTCTACCACGCCGCCGATGGCAGGGCCGTGACTCTCGCCGAACGTTGTCAGCCTGAATAGGTTACCGAAAGTATTCATCTCCCACAACAATTACCGTTGCCGCAGTTCCCGTCACCGCAGTTCCCGTCGCCGCAGTTTCCATCGTTGCAACCACCTCCGCAGCCACCGCATCCTCCCGTAATATGCTTGATGAGGGCATTGATTTCGTCCTCTGTAGCAGGGCGGTTTTCTATCATTTCACCCGTGAAGTGAAGCGTCTTGCCGGCCAGGGGGTGGTTCGTGTCAACGGTCACGCCATCGTTATCAATCTTCAAGACATGTGCCATAAACTGGTTCTCACCGCCGTCGGTCAGGGTAATGATGGCGCCAGGATAGATGTTCTGAGCATCAAAGCGGCCGTCGATGACGAATGTTTCGCGTGCCAGTTTGTGTACTCCCTCTGGGTCGTACTCGCCAAAGGCCTCGGCGGGTGTTAATGTGAAGTCAAACTTTGTGCCCTTCTCCATACCGAGGACTTGCTTCTCCAGAGCATCGAGCGATACGCCGAAACCGCTTATAAACTGGAATGGATGCTCACGTATGGTCTGCTCTTCGAGCGTGCGTTCGCCGTCTTTTACCGAATAGAGCTGGTAGTGTACGGCCAGAAACTGATGTTCCATATTCTTCTCTTTACCTTAATTATATGTTTACGTTGTCAATTCTGCTGCAAAGGTACGAATAAGTAACTGAATAACATACAATAAAGCGGCATAAAAATCGTTAATATATAAAAAATAAGGAGTTATGAAACTTGCAAAACTGTGGATGCTGGCCACCATTCTTACCTTCTGTGGCCTCTGTTTGTTGACTTCTTGTAGTGAAGAAGACAATCCTGTCGTCGTTCCTACTGGCCCGGGTGCCGAGCTGCGGTCAAAGCTGCAGTCACTTGACTGGGGCAGCGACACTTGCTACGTCTATGGCCATAAGACTCCTGATGTGGATGCCGTCTGCTCGGCGCTGTCCTACGCTCGTCTGATGCGGGCTTTGGGCTACAACTGCAAAGCCAAGGTGTCGAGCCCCATCAATCAGGAGACAGCGTTTGTCGCCTCGCACTTTGGCTTCCAACTGCCAGAGCTGAAGACATCGGTGGCACCCCATACCCGCCTTATCCTGACCGACCATGCCGACTATGTGCAATGTGTGGATGGTGGCCGCGAGGCCGTCATTCTCCAGGTCATCGACCACCACCCGGATGGTGAAATTGCCGACGTAGTTCCCTTCTTGAGGCGAGAGTTGGTAGGCTCCACCAACACGATTATCTTCCAGATGTACCATGAGTTGGGTGTGCCCATTGACGATGAGACCGCAGGCATCATGCTGGCAGGTCTTGTCAGCGACACCAAAAACCTCGCTAAGGCAGGCACCTGCGCCGCCGATACATTGGTTTGGGAGGCTCTGACTGCTCAGTTGGGCATCAGTCCCGACTCGATGGCTGTCGTCAGCAAGCGCATGAAGGATGCCTCAAAGGACATTTCCGACATGAACGACAGGCAGATTTTCTTGTCCGACTATAAGGGCTATGAGTATAACGGCTACTTTTACGGCATGGGCAATGTTGACATCAAGGTGACGGATATTGACGACCTCCTGGAACGCATGTTAGCCGTGATGCCAGAGGTGATGTCGGAAAATGGGCTTGACATGCTTTTTGCCAAGGTAGAGCATAAGGTGAAAGTTCCTGACCCCAGCAAACCCGATGGCAACAGCAGCAAGACGGTCATCTATTTCCTCTACTATGGTGAAGGTGCCCGCGAGGTGGCCGAAGGCATCTTTGGTGCCTCGTTGCGTGCAGGCATCACGTATTCCGACGTAAAGTTGTCGCGTAAGCAAATTGTCCCTCTCATCGAGGAACAACTACGGTAGTTGGTGGTTTTTGAATGGCTTGGAGGGTAGTTGACAAATGTGGGTTTGGGGCCAAAATAGTAAAATAATCAAATAAACGGCGATTTGTTGACCTTCATCAAAGAAAGGGTTGTTTGCGCGCACAATTTCGCGCAAAAGTTTGGCCAGTACCCAGAATTGCTGTAACTTTGCACCGTCAAAACCAAACAAATGGTTGCGACAAAGGATAACAAACAACACATAACAAGTTTAACGTAGGGGCCTGAAAAGGTAAAAAGAAAAAAGGTAAAAAAGTAAAGGATAACAAAAAGGATAACCACGAAGGCCCTGAGTAAAGTAGAGAAAGGAAAAGAAAAATGAAAAGATTGTTTTTGATGACGATTGCAATGTTTAGCATGACTATGACATTTGCAGAGAATGAAGAAGCAACGAACGTGACCAATGTGGAGGCCTACGACATGAGCGTCAACATGCGCAAGCTCTGCGTAGCACTCGACTTGAACGCCGACCAGATTGAGGCTGTCGAGAGCATCCACAACACCTTCAAGGCTGAAATGCGGTTGGCAGCACAGGCTGATGCCAATGACCGTCAGGAACTGGTGAACCGGGCAGTAGACCGCGACGTAAAGTGGATGCGCTACGTCCTCAACCAGAAGCAGTACCGCACCTATCTGATGCTGCTGAACACCACGCTTAACAATCGTGGACTGAAAGTGAACAGGTGATTAGTTAGTAGTTAACATTTTGAGTAGTGGCCGCGGGTTCGTGTAGAATCTGCGGCTTTTTCTTTGTGTTTTCGAAAAAATGCAGTATATTTGCACCGCAATTAACGTAATACCAAACTAAATAGCAATGAAAAAACTTAGAGTTATTCTCGTCTCGATGGTTGCCACGTTGATGGTCAGCTGTGGAACCACATCGACGGTGCCCATTACGGGGCGCCAGCAGACGCTGATGGTTAGCGATGGTGAAGTCCTCTCGTTGGCCAGTCAGCAGTACAAGGAATTCATGCAGACGGCCAAGTTGTCGACCAACTCCACCAACACCGCTATGGTGAAGAGGGTAGGGCAGAAGCTGGCCTCGGCAGTTACTAATTACTTGAACAACAACGGCTTGTCGTCGGAAGTCGGCAACTTTGCGTGGGAGTTCAACCTTGTGCAGAACAATCAGGTGAATGCCTGGTGTATGCCGGGCGGCAAGATTGTGGTCTACGAAGGACTGCTGCCCGTCACGCAGGATGAGGCTTCGCTGGCCATCGTCCTGGGCCATGAGATAGCTCACGCCGTAGCCAAGCACTCAGCCGAGCAGCTCAGCACCCAGATGCGTCAGCAGCAGAGTCTGCAGATAGGCACGGCCATAGCCGGAGCATTGGGAATGGGGCAGAACACGCAGTCTATTGTGCAGACTGTGGCTGCATTGAACTTCAACTTCGGTAACCTGAAGTACTCGCGCAACCATGAGAGCGAGGCCGACCACATGGGGCTCATCTTTGCCGCTATGGCTGGTTACGACCCCCAAGTGGCCACCACTTTCTGGCAGCGTATGGCCGCTTCGTCCACCAACCAGACAGCTGAGTTCCTCAGCGACCACCCCTCCGATGCTACCCGCATCAAGCAGATTCAGGGTTGGATGCCCGAGGCGCTGAAGTACTATAAGCCCGCCACCACGACCACCACGACAGCGAAAAAGGCCACTACGACTAAGAAAACCACTTCGACAAAGAAGACCACAACTACCAAGAAGAAGTAGAATCGTCATGAAAAGAGCGGCTTTTATGATAGCTTGCCTGTTTACGGCTGCTGCGGCTATGGCCGACGGCCATTGGGTAGGCACATGGGGTACAGCCCCTCAACTTGTTGAGAACCATAACAATCCACCGTCGCCAGGACTTGGCAACAACTCGCTGCGCCAGATTGTGCAGGTCTCGATAGGCGGTGAAAAAGTGCGCCTGAAGCTGACCAATGAGTTTAGCAAGGGCACTACGGAAATCAAGGCTGTAGAGCTGGCGGTCGCCAAGACGGCAGGCAGCAGCAGCGAGATAGACGAGGCTTCGACCGTCAGTCTGACTTTCGATGGGAAGGCTTCAGTCACAATGCCCGCTGGTGGCAAGGCGGTGTCCGACCCCGTCTATCTGCACCTCGACGGCCGCCAGAACGTGGCTATCACCATCCACTACGGGGCGGCCTCGTCAACCAGCGTCAGCGGACATCCCGGCTCGCGTACCACCTCCTACCTGAAGGCAGGCAACACTACCGACTTCAGCGATGCTGTGAAGACCGACCATTGGTACAGCATCCTTGCTTTAGAGGTTGAAGCCCCTGAAGAGTCTGGGGCCGTTGCCATCCTGGGTAACTCCATCACCGACGGGCGAGGCTCGACCACCAACCAGCAAAACCGCTGGGCCGACGTGCTCTCACGCCGGTTGTTAGCCAACGAGCCGACCCGTCAGGTGGGTGTGCTCAATATGGGCATCGGCGGCAATTGCGTGCTTGGGGGCGGTCTGGGGCCTGCTGCTGTGAACCGCTACCAGCGCGACCTGTTAGGACAGGAGGGGGTGAAGTGGATTATCCTCTTCGAGGCAGTCAACGATTTAGGTGGGGCACAGAATGGTGTGCAGACGGCCAAACGCATCATCGACGTCTACAAGCAGATTATCCGTGAGGCTCACCAGAAGGGTATCTACGTCTTCGGTGGAACCATCACCCCGTTTAAGGGTAACAGTTACTACTCTGTTGACCACGAGAACGGACGCAACACCATTAACAAGTGGATACGCACCACCAAGATGCTCGACGGCGTGATAGACTTCGACCAGGCCGTGCGCAATCCTCAGGACACAGCCGCCATGCAGCAGCAGTTCCTATTCGAGAACGACTGGTTGCACTTGAACGCCAAGGGCTACGAGACGATGGGCGGCTGCATTGACCTGAGCCTTTTCACCAAGACCGACCCATTAGCTGCCGATGACGAAGAGGACGCATACGGCGAGGTGCTGCTGTGGCAGGAGGCTGAGGACCTGCGTACTGAGACGGTAGGCACAGCCTTCCGCGAGGTGAACGATGCTGCCGCCTCTGGCGGTAAGTACCTGCTGACGGTGAACAACATCACTAACAGCGCGCCTGCCAATGATGCCAACAAGCTCGTTGTGCGCTTCAATGCTCCCGCAGCTAACACCTATTATATATACGCGCGTGTGAACTGTCCGACGTGGGACGATGACAGCTACTGGGTTGGTCTCGACGGCCCCATGAGCGATTTTGCCAACGGACTCTGCACCAACGGTTCGTGGGACTGGAAGCAGCTCTATAGCGGATACATGCAGGCAGGCAACCACCAGCTGAACATTGGCGGGCGCGAAGACGGAGCCTGCATCGACAAACTCTGCGTCACCGCCGACCCAGAGCCGCCCACAGGTATGGGTGGCACCACTACTTCGGTCAAGTCTCCTGCCCTTCGCAGCCACTCTACAGGCATCGTCGATGCCTATTACTCGCTGAGTGGCACCCAGCTGACAGCCCAGGGCGCAGGCCCTCGTATTGAGGTTCGGCGATATGATGATGGCACCGTCGTCTCACGCAAGATAATGGTTCTCCCGATGTGATGAATACAGCAACCCCCAAAAGCCTTAGGAAAAACTTTTGGGGGTTGCTTTTATAGAACAAGTAGGAATGGGTTATTCCTCGTCGAGCAAAATCTTCATCATCTCAACAGCAGCCTTGGCCACAGAGGTACCAGGACCGAAGATGGCAGCGACGCCAGCTTTGTAGAGGAAGTCGTAGTCCTGGGCGGGTATGACACCACCGGCAATGACCATGATGTCCTCGCGTCCCAGCTTCTTCAACTCTTCGATGAGCTGTGGGATGAGCGTCTTGTGACCAGCGGCTAACGACGATGCACCCACCACGTGGACATCGTTCTCGACAGCCTCGCGGGCAGCCTCGGCTGGTGTCTGGAACAGCGGTCCCATGTCCACGTCGAAGCCACAGTCAGCATAGCCCGTAGCCACCACTTTTGCACCACGGTCGTGACCGTCCTGTCCCATCTTGGCAATGAAGATGCGGGGACGGCGACCCTCCTTCTTTGCGAACTCGTCGGTCAGCTTGCAAGCCAACTCGAAGTCGCTGTCATTCTTTGATTCTGATCTGTACACGCCTGATATGGTTCTGATTACTGCTTTGTAACGGCCCACGATTTTCTCGCAGGCATCCGAAATCTCACCGAGGGTACAGCGCAACTGCGCAGCCTTGACGGCGAGGTCGAGGAGATTGTTTTCGCTCTTGCGGCCTTCGTTGAAATCACGGACACAATCCGTAATCGCCTTGAGGGCAGCCTGACAGGCAGCCTCGTCGCGGGTGGCGCGCACCTCTTTAAGGCTTTCCTCCTGCTGCTTGCGCACGGCGGTGTTGTCCACCTCGAGAATGTCGATGGGGTCTTCGTGCTCCAGGCGGTACTTGTTGGTACCCACGATGGTCTGAACGCCAGAGTCGATGCGAGCCTGTGTACGGGCAGCGGCCTCCTCGATACGCATCTTGGGCAGACCGGTCTCAATAGCCTTGGCCATACCGCCGAGCTTCTCAATCTCCTGGATGTGCTCCCAAGCCTTG
>CAMVLT010000064.1 GCA_947168395.1 uncultured Prevotellaceae bacterium
TGGTACTGCAATGCAATGCGGGAGAGTAGGAGGCCGCCGTCTTTCATGAAGCCCTGTTCTGCAATAGTGGAACAGGGCTTTTTCGTGCCCAGTGGTTGCCTGTTTTATTACCTTCAGGGATGCAGTGTGTCGGGCGTTCGAACGGATTTACAATAAATATTGCAGCAAATTTTTGTTTATTTCAAGAATAATAACTATCTTTATGGCTTGAACTAGCATATATACCAAAAATTTTGATGAAGAAACAATGTTTATGGATGTTGGCCGCTATTCTCCTGTCGTGCGGTACTCTGCTGATTTCATGCTCGAACGAAGATAATGGTACGACGGAACCTACTGAGCAACAGCTTCAGGATGGTGAGTGGACGGGTAGCGGTGAAGGACGCGGCGGCTCTATTATCGCTAAGATTGTGGTGAAAAACCATGAGGTGGAGCAGGTCGTCATCGTCAGCCAATCAGAGTCGGTATTTGCACAGGAAGCCATCAAGAGAGTCGTTGCAAGTGCCGTGGGTAGGACTGACTTGATGAGCGTTGAGGTGGATGGTATTAGTGGCGCTACATTGACCTCGACGGGCGTGATTGATGCTATCAACTTGGCCGACATCGTTGTCAATGGCCGATTGGCGGGAATAACGGCAAGCAAGAAATTGAAATAACCATCACGTGACGATTTTTAATTAGCTATTTGTAATCAACTTTTCTTATTTCTGTTAATTATGCTGAATTCAGCGGAAATAATTAACTTAATTTGCTGCGGATTTTAAGAATTACCGTATCTTTGCACCATCATGAAGAAAAGTACGATTTGGTTCATAGCAATAGTGATGGGATTCTCGTTTCTCGGACTCCTTTACCTTCAGATTTCGTACATTGAGCAGATGGCGAAGATGAAGAAGGAGCAGTTTGACGAGTCGGTGAATCGCAGCTTGTATCAGGCATCGCGTAATCTTGAGATGAACGAGACGCAACGCTACTTGGAGAAGGATGTGAACGAGACCGAGCGCCGTGCTTTCAAGCAGGACTCGGTGATGGCGCGTTCTGGCATGTTGAATGATGTGATTCAGCATACGCACCAATACTCTGTGGCAGGCAAGGACGGGACGATTTATTCTTCATTTGAACTGAAGACCATTACCACGAAACCTTCGACAATACCCAAGGCTATGATACTGCGCTCGGACAAGAGTTCGATAGATGCGGCTTCGAAGTCGTTGCAGGAAATTGTGCGCAACCGTTATGTCTATGAGAAGGCATTGCTGGACGAAGTGGTTTACAATATCTTGTATCAGGCCAGTGAGAAGCCACTGAAAGAGCGCATCAATTTCAAAATGCTGGACCTGGATATCAAGAAGGAACTTCAGAACAATGGTATCAACATTCCGTACCATTTCACAGTATCGACTGCTGACGGCCGCGAGGTCTATCGCTGTCCTGACTATTCGGAGGATGGGTTGCAGTATAGCTACTCGCAGGAGTTGTTCCGATACGACCCCTCGTCGAAGATGGGTGTTGTGAAGATTCACTTCCCAGACATGAACAGCTATATCATGTCGAGCATACGCTTCATGATTCCTGCCATAGTGTTCACTGTGGTGCTGCTCATTACGTTTATCTTCACGATTGTGGTGATATTCCGCCAGAAACGGTATACGGAGATTAAGAATGACTTCATCAACAACATGACGCATGAGCTGAAGACTCCGATATCGAGTATTTCGCTTGCCGCACAGATGCTGAATGATGACTCGGTGTCGAAGAGCCAGCAGATGCAGAAGCATTTGGGAGGCATCATCAACGATGAGTCTAAGCGCCTGCGCTTCTTGGTGGAAAAGGTTTTACAGATGTCGATGTTCGACCGTAAGTCGGTGTCTTTTAAGAAGAAAGAGCTTGACTTGAATGAATTGCTGGAACAGATAGCCTCGACCTTCTCGCTACGTGTAGAGCATACGGGTGGAAAGATTTATACGGAAATCGAGGCGGTGGATTCAGCCATCTACGTCGATGAGGTGCATTTCCAGAATGCCATTACGAACCTTATGGACAACGCCGTGAAATACCGCAAGCCGGACGAGCCGTTGGATCTCTATCTGCGTACCTGGAACGAAAAAGACCGTTTATGCTTCTCCATTAGGGACACCGGCTTAGGTATCAAGAAAGAAAACGTACGCAAGATTTTTGACAAGTTCTATCGTGTGCATACTGGCAATGTCCACGATGTGAAAGGCTTTGGCTTGGGTCTGGCTTACGTGAAGCGTATCATCGACCTGCATGAGGGTGAAATTAAGTGCGAGAGCGAATTGGGTAAAGGTACGACCTTTACTATCTCGCTGCCCGTGCTGAATGAAAACTGAAGAATAAGAATAGTTGATAGTTAATAATATATTGTTAAATTGTAAATTGATTAGGATTATGGACGACAAGTTGAAGATTCTTCTTTGTGAAGACGACGAGAACCTGGGAATGCTGCTTCGTGAATATCTGGCTGCAAAAGGATATGAGGCAGAGTTGTGTGCTGACGGTGAGGCCGGATTCAAGGCCTTCCTGAAGACGAAGTTCGATATTTGCGTGTTGGATGTGATGATGCCTAAGAAAGACGGCTTTACATTAGCACAGGAGATTCGTCAAGCCAATGCTGAAATCCCCATCATCTTCCTGACAGCCAAGACGCTGAAGGACGACATCTTGGAGGGATTCAAGCTTGGTGCTGACGACTACATTACCAAGCCCTTCAGCATGGAGGAACTTGTGTTCCGTATTGAAGCCATTCTGCGCCGTGTCCGTGGCAAGAAGAACAAGGAGTCAACACTCTATCATATCGGTAACTTCACCTTTGATACACAGAAGCAGTTGTTGAGCATTGGTGATAAGCAGACGAAGCTCACTACAAAGGAGAACGAGCTGCTGGCTCTGCTCTGTTCGCATGCCAACGAGATACTGCAGCGTGACTTTGCCTTGAAGACCATTTGGATAGACGACAACTACTTCAACGCCCGCTCTATGGATGTGTACATCACCAAGTTGCGCAAGCACTTGAAGGAGGATTCGCAGATTGAAATCATCAACATCCATGGCAAGGGCTACAAGCTTATTACGCCAGAGGATGAGTAACGTTGGACGTTGATAGTTGAACGTTGAAGTTATGACGGCTTTAAAACGATATGGAGGCATGGCACTGATGTCAGTCGGTGCTATGCTTTTGATGGTTTGTAAACTGGCTGGATGGCAGTCGAATGGTGAGCTGATAACAGGACTATTGCTTGTCGTTTTGGGCTATATGTTGCATCTTTGGCTGCAGAAACGGGGCCAAAAGTATTAAATATTATTAAAAGAGACTTAACAGTTAGGTCATAACTCTCTACTCTCAACTAAAATTCGTACCTTTGCACCCGCTTTTAAGCAAACGTATACATTATTTTATTAATTAACAGTATGAATCAATACGAAACCGTTTTCATTTTGACTCCCGTTTTGTCTGATGAACAGATGAAGGAAACGGCCGCAAAATTCAAGAAGGTTCTCACCGATAAGGGTGCAGAGATTCTGAGCGAAGAGGCCTGGGGATTGAAGAAGATGGCTTATGCTATTCAGAAGAAGTCTACAGGTTTCTACTGCCTGGTAGAGTTCAAGGCTGAGCCAGAAGTGATTAAGACATTGGAGACCGCCTACCGTCGTGACGAGAAGGTTATTCGTTTCCAGACCGTTAAACTTGACAAGTATGCCGCAGAGTACGCCGAGAAGCGTCGCGCAAAGCTTGGTAAAAAAGAGGAGGCTTAAACTATGGCAGAACAGAGTGAAATCCGTTATTTGACAGCTCCTTCTATCGATACGAAGAAGAAGAAGTATTGCCGTTTCAAGAAGAGTGGCATTAAGTACATTGACTACAAGGATCCCGAGTTCCTGAAGAAGTTCCTGAACGAGCAGGGTAAGATTCTTCCCCGCCGTATCACGGGTACCTCTCTGAAGTATCAGCGCCGCGTGGCTCAGGCCGTCAAGCGCGCCCGCCAGATTGCGCTGCTGCCTTATGTAACTGACATGATGAAGTAAACTGAAGGAGGACAACGCATTATGGAAATTATACTGAAAGAAGATATTATCGGTCTGGGTTACAAGAACGATATCGTGAATGTGAAGTCGGGTTATGGCCGTAATTACCTCATCCCTCAGGGTAAGGGTGTTATTGCTTCACCTTCAGCAAAGAAGGTTCTTGCTGAGAACCTGAAGCAGCAGGCTCACAAGCTGGCTGCTCAGAAGGCTGCTGCCGAGGAGAAGGCTGCCGTTCTGAATGGTGTGGCTCTCGTGATTCCTGCAAAGGTCAGCATTACAGGTCAGCTCTATGGATCTGTTGGAGCTGCTCAAGTGGCTGAGGCTCTTGCCAAACTGGGTAAGGAAGTCGACCGCAAGATCATCACCATGAAGGATGCCAAGAAGGTGGGCGACTATGTTGCTCTTGTTCACTACCACAAGGAAGTGGTCGTTGAGATTCCCGTGCAGGTTGTTGCTGAGAATGCCGATGAGTTGAAGGCTGCTGCCGAGGCTGCTAAGGCTGCTGTGGCTCCCGTTGTGGAGGAGGCTCCCGCTGAGGAAGAAGTTGAGGCTCCCGTTGCTGAAGAGGAAACTCCCGCTGAGGCATAAGCTATCCTAACTAAGGAATATAATCTTAACAATTAATAAATTATCCATGCTGTAAAGCATCATTATTTTATTATTACGCAGCGAGTCCCGCAGGTCATCGGCCTGCGGGCTTTCTGTGTCTACAGCCTTCCGAAATAGGTGAACATGTCAGAGGGGAAGTGCTTGCTTATTTCTATGGGATCTTGGAAGATGCCGAAGACGGCGGAGCCGCTGCCCGACATGGCGGCATAGACGGCACCAAGATTGTAGAGCCGCTGCTTGATGGCTTCTATTTCTGGGTGGAGGGCAAAGACGCTTTGCTCGAAGTCGTTGGACAATTCGTCGCGCCAGGTCTCTATGGGTTGCAAGACGACGTCGCGACAGCACTTTGCTGGCTTCACAGGTTTGATGAGTGAGAATGCCTCGCGGGTTGAGACCGGAATGTCGGGCCGTACTACACCTATATAATAGGAGCTGAGGTCGAGGCTGACTGGTACTAATCGTTCGCCGATGCCCTCGGCATAGGAGGGGCGGCTGAGGATGAAGAAAGCGCAGTCGGCACCCAACTGGGCGGCGTAATCAATCATTCGTTGCTCGGTCAGTCCCAAGGTGAACATTTCGTTCAGCAGTCGGATGGTGTAGGCGCAGTCACTTGAGCCGCCGCCCATACCAGCTTGTGTGGGAATGACCTTATACAGATGGGCATGAACACGTGGCATTTGTGGGAAGTCGCATTTCAGCAGCTGATAGGCCCTCACCACGAGATTGCGCTGTTCGTCGCCCTCCACATTCAGGTTGGACACCTTTATGTCGCAATCTACAGGGGATGGGAACTTGGTGTTCATCATCGTCAGTTCGAGTGCATCCTTTATGTTGACGGGATAGAACACGGTTTCCAGATTGTGGTAACCGTCGGGGCGGCGTTCCACCACGTTCAGTCCCAGGTTGATTTTTGCTATTGGAAATGTTATCATCTTCTGAGTTAAGAATTAAGAGTTAGGGATTTTTGAGCGTGGGCAGTGAGAGGTGGTAGCGGACTGCCAGAAAGCGGATGAGGCAGGTGGTGCAGAAGGAGATGACGGCAGTCAGCTCTACGGGTAGTCCGAAGTCGGCCAATGCCCAGTAGACGGTGCCACCAAGCACACAGGCCATCGCATAGATTTCCTTGTGGAAGATGACGGGCTCGTTATTGAGCAGCACGTCGCGGATGACGCCTCCCGCCGAACCCGTGATACATCCCATGATGATTGCCACCCAGAAAGGCTGTCCCAATGCAAGCGATTTCTGGATGCCAGCGATAGTGAAGAGGGCCAGTCCGAGGGTGTCGAACACAAACCAGGCATTCTTTAGCGGTTCCATCCAACGTCCGAAGAATACGACTGTCAACAAGGCGATGGCCGTGCATATCATATAAATAGGTGTGGTCATCCAGAAAGGTGTGGTACCCAGCATGACATCGCGGAAAGTTCCGCCGCCAATGGCTACGGCGATGCCGCAGATGTAACCTCCGAACCAGTCGAAGTGCTTGGCTGCCGCATGGCGGATGCCTGAGATAGCAAAGGCAAAGGTGCCCAGCAGTTCAATAATCCTAATAAGAATGTCTTGTTCCATTTGCTTAATTTTTGAATCGGTCTCCCCATAGTGCTACCATGCGTTCGTAGAGCTTCTGCTCGGATGGCGAGTGCTGGCCGTACCACAGCCGTTCGCCGGTGAGGGCATCGGGCATGTACTGCTGTTCGGTGAAGTGGCCGGGATAGTCGTGGGGGTATTTGTATCCGTCGTGATAGCCCAGTTCTTTCATCAGCTGCGTGGGAGCATTGCGGATGGGCAGTGGCACGGGTTGGTTGCCCGTCCTGCGGACGAGGTCAATAGCAGCATCGACACCCAGGTAGGCTGAGTTGCTCTTGGCCGAGGTGGCTAAGTAGACGGTAGCTTCGGCTAAAGGAATGCGCCCTTCTGGCCATCCTATTTTCTGTACGGCATCGAAGGCAGCGTTGGCCAGAAGCAGGGCATTGGGGTTGGCCAGTCCGATGTCCTCGGCAGCCGATATGACCAGTCTCCGTGCAATGAATTTGGGGTCTTCACCTCCCTCAATCATGCGAGCCAGCCAGTAGAGAGCAGCATCGGGGTCGCTGCCGCGGATGCTCTTGATGAAGGCCGATATAATGTCGTAGTGCATTTCGCCGTCCTTGTCGTAGGCCAACGGATTCTGCTGGAGGGCGGCGACAACCATGTCATCGCGAACAAGGAGCGGGGTGTCGGTGGAGGATTCTACCACCAGTTCCAGAATGTTGAGCAGTTTGCGGGCATCGCCGCCGCTGTAACGCAATAGGGCATCGGTTTCCTTCAGTTCGATACGGCGCTCTTTCAGGACGATGTCGGTTGTGATGGCCCGCTGTAGCAACTGTAACAGGTCGTCCTTCTCCAAGGACTTCAGCACATAGAGCTGGCAGCGGGAGAGCAAGGGACGGATAACCTCGAACGAGGGATTTTCAGTAGTGGCACCAATGAGGGTGACGATACCCCGTTCGACTGCTCCCAACAAGGAGTCCTGCTGGGATTTCGAGAAGCGGTGAATCTCGTCAATGAATAAAATAGGTGATGCTTCGTTGAAAAAGCGACTTTTCTGTGCCTTCTCAATGACATCGCGTACATCCTTGACACCGCTGGTGACAGCCGACAAGGTGTAGAAAGGTGTTTCCAGACGATGAGCAATAATCTGGGCCAGGGTGGTTTTCCCGACTCCCGGCGGTCCCCAGAGTATGAACGAAGAAATGCGTCCGGCATCGATCATACGGCGCAGGACAGCTCCCTCACCTACCAAATGGCGTTGCCCGATATAGTCGTCGAGCGTGCGGGGACGTAGTCTTTCAGCTAACGGTTGTGACATAAACGGGGACAAAGTTACAAAATTTTTCTCGTAGAATGAAAAATAATGGCTGAAAAACTTGTAAAACACAAATTATCTCATTATTTTTGCAGGCGTAAATCAAAATAAGTGAATATGGAGAATAAATCAGAAAAGAACAAAGGGCTGACACTCAAAACGTTGACCAAGAGCAGCGCATGGGATATCCAGGAGAACGACGTGTTCCGGCTTTGGGAAGGTTCAGAGAACGATTCCGATGTCCGTGAAAACATCCGTCACTATCAGGACATCCTGCGTAGTGCCTTCATGATTGAAGAGGTGAAGGATGATTCCAAGGCAATGAAGGCGAAATACGAGAAGCAAGGTTACAAGGTGGCTCAAGTGAGGATTGACGAGAGTGCCAAGATTACCTGGGCTGTCAAGAAGCGTCCTATTGTGCGTGTGACCGACCTTACCTACGAGAACATCCGCCACATATCGGCTGCCAAGCTTGTGGAGGTGCTCGACCGCAACTTTGGTGGAGGCTGGGACTCGCTGTCGCAGTCAATCAAGGACATCATCGAGAGTGGGTTCGATATCTCAACAACCACGCTGCCCAAGGATCGTCTTCACAAAAAGGGTGGCATGTACGAGAAGAAAGTGGCCGACGGCTACGATGTGCTTGAGGTGGCTAAGGGCACATGGGTAGAGGCTATCTTTGCCAAGCTGAAGCCTGAGTCTGAGAAACCGCGCATGAAGTTTGCCTCACTGTGTGACGAAGAGGAATTGGACGAAGATGCCGATGTTGAAATCGAGGACAACTACAACAAGCCCGATGAGGACGACATGGAGATAGATGACCCCAACGACGACGAAATTACGGAGGACAATTACTCGACGATGATGGACTTGGGTGGTGACGATGACGACATCACTGCCGACAGTCTGGAAGACTATGCCGACGAGTAAACTCCTGTAGTTCGGTATATATACGTTGTACGGGCAGTCCCATGACATTATAGTAGCTGCCATGCAAGCCCGTACACCCTATATATCCTATCCACTCCTGAATGCCGTAGGCCCCCGCCTTGTCGAATGGCTTGTAGTTTTCGATGTAATACGTTATTTCCTCCTCGGTCAGCGGCTTGAATGTCACGTCGGTCTTGACCGAAAAATGGTGTGACTTGTCGCGACAGGTCAGGCACACACCTGTTATCACCTGATGTGTGCGTCCGCTCAGTTTCATCAGCATGTCGCGGGCCTCTTGCCCATTGGCGGGCTTCCCCAATACTTCATCGTCCACGATGACCACGGTGTCGGCTGTGATTAACAGTTCGTCGGCAGCCATTACCCTTTGGTAGGCCTGTGCCTTCTTCCGCGCAATGTACTCTGCCGTTTCCGCAGCCGGAAGGGTAGGGGGGTAACTTTCGTCGATGCCGGGCAGCACCCGCACCTCGAACTCCACACCCAGTCCTGCCAACAGTTCGCGGCGTCGTGGCGAATTGCTCGCCAGTATAATCTTATAGTCTAACATTACCATCCAAATGCTTTTTCGCTGCTCAGCCACTTGCCTTGTGCCCTTAGCGTCTGTTCTATGACATCGCGGCCACAACCATAGCCGCCCTTGCAGGGACTGATATAGACACAGGCCTCCTTCACATCGGGGCAGGCATCGGCAGGACATACCGGGCAACCTACACGACGCAGAATCTCAAGGTCGGGCACGTCATCGCCCATGTACATCACCTCGGCATCGGTAAGCTGATACTTCTTGAGGAACTCCTCGTAGGTCTTGATTTTGACGGCACAGCCCATGTAGATGTCCTCGACCCCTAACCGCTCATAGCGCAGTCGGACAGATTCCGTCTTGCCGCCCGTCAGTATGACGATGCGCAACCCCATCTTGACTGCCAACTGTATGGCGTAGCCGTCCTTGATGTTCACTGTCCGCAAGGGTTCGCCCTCAGCCGATAGCGTGATGGTCTCAGCCGACAGGACACCGTCAATATCGAATATAACGGCGCGAATGTTCTGCAACTCGTAATTGATCATTTCTCACTTCTCACCACTTGCCAGCATGCACGTTCTCCCACTTCAGCTTATCCTCGTTCTGTGGCTTTCGCTCGTCGGCTTTGTGGCCGATAGCCAGCACGCAGAGCACGCTCAGGTTCTCCGGAATGTCCAGAATGCCGCGAATCACGGTGTCAGCCGACGTACCGTCCGACAGTCCCCGGCCACGCATCTGAATCCAGCAGGAACCCAATCCCAGGTCTTCTGCCTGATACTGCATGGAGATGGCGGCGATGGAACCGTCCTCAACCCAGCAGTCGTTCTGCACGGGGTCACCCAAGACCACGATGGCCAACGGAGCACCCTTCAAGAACTGCGACCCCAAGTCCTTGGCATCAGCCAACTTCTCAATATCCTGCTTGTCGTCTACCACAACGAACTGCCAGGCACGCTGTCCTTTCGAGGTGGGCGACATCAGGGCAGCACGTAGTATGAGGCGGACATCATCGGCATCAATCTCCTGTTCTGTGAACTTACGGTGTGAACGGCGCATTTGCGCTAAATCTTTAAACTCTGTCATAGCATTTCTTTGTTAATTGCGGCAAAGGTACAAAAAAATATTGAATAATAAATGACGAATTACGAATTATTTTGTATCTTTGCCCCATGAATGAGCCAATAGTCCGTATCGTTACCACTCCTAAAGACCTGCCTGCGCTGAACAACCAGAACTTCTTCCACAGCCGGCAGCTCTTTGAAATAGCGAAGCAGACGCCTCGCCAGCGTCCTTACATGGTAGTGGTAGAGTCGGCCGATGGCAGGGTGATGGCTCACATGCTGGGCATTGTCCGCTACCGCTCGTCATGGTTTCCACCTTATATATATATGCACTGCCGGGTGCTGGGTGAGGGAGTCTACAGCTATTCCCACGATGGCTATGCCGACAGCCAGCTTTTCGGCATGATGCTCGATGCCCTGCGTAGCAAACTGAACAATCGTGTGCTCTACATCGAGATCAGTAACCTTAGTCATAAGATGTTCGGCTACCGCGAACTGAAGCAGCGGCAGTTCTTTCCCGTCCACTGGATGAGCATCCACAACTCGCTGCATAGCCATACGCCTGAGGAACGTATTACCTCCCGACTGCAGAAACACATTGACAATGCCTACGCCAAAGGAGTGGTCACTGACGAGGTGAAGGACGAGGCCGACTTCCGCTCGTTCATGAAGCTGCTGAAGCACCACCACTGGCTGAAGCCCCGCCGATACATTCCCGACGAGAAGTTCTTCCTTCATATACAGCAGAAGCAGCACGGGCGGCTGTATCTCACCCGCTATCATGAGCACGTCATCGGTTGCTCGGCCGTAGCCTACAGTAACCAGAACGCCTACCTCTGGTACACCGCTTTCCGCCGCAAGTCGTATGCCATGCTGCATCCTGACGAACTGACGGTGTGGCACGCCATCAAGGATGCCCACAGCCGGGGCTACCAGCACATCTTTTTCCTCGATGTCGGACTGCCTTTCTCGCGCAATCCTTTCCGTGAATTCATCCTCCGTTTCGGCGGGAAACCCGTCAGCACCTATCGTTGGTTTCGTTGCTCCATCCGCTGGATAAATGCCGTCCTATCGTGGATTTATCGCGATTAAGCGGCCTGCTTTTCACAAAAAAACGTAAAAAACCCGCCCCAAACACCCTGTTTCTGAATAATTTTTAGTACCTTTGCAAAGGATAAACATTCAAAAGATGGCAAAGAGAAAGATATTATTCATCAATCAGGAGATTACTCCATACGTACCTGAAACGGAAATGTCACTCATGGGTAAGGCGCTACCGCAGGCCATGCAGGAAAAGGGACATGAAATCCGTACCTTTATGCCTAAATGGGGAAACATCAACGAGCGTCGTGGCCAGTTGCATGAGGTCATCCGTCTGTCAGGCATGAATCTTATCATCAACGATACCGACCATCCGCTGATTATCAAGGTTGCCTCTATACAGCAGGCCAGAGTACAGGTGTACTTCATTGATAACGACGACTACTTCTCGAAACGCCAGATGGAAAAGGACGAAATGGGCAACGACTATCCCGACAACGGCGAGCGTGCCATTTTCTTTGCACGTGGTGTACTCGAGACGGTCAAGAAGCTGCGGTGGGTGCCCGATATCATTCACTGTCAGGGGTGGATGAGTGCCGTAGTGCCTCTTTACATCAAGACTGCCTATAGCGAGGAACCTTCGTTTGCCAACACTAAGGTCGTCACGTCGCTCTTTGCCCAGAGCCTGAAGAATGACCTTGGCCAGAACTTTAAAAAATGCGTGGAGTTCCGTGATGCCACGGCCGAGCTGCTGACTCCCTATAACGACAACTTCGATTTCGGGGAAATGGGGAAGCTGGCCATCGACTACTCCGACGGTATCGTTCTGGCAGCAGCCGACGTGAACAAGGAGTTGGTGAACCATGCGGCTGCGAAGAACATTCCCGTCCTTGATTACAAGGAAGACTTCGCTGACGCATACGAAGAATTTTACGACAAAATCTGTTAAGAACAAAAGATGAATGCTAAATTAAGAAATTGTACATTGTACATTGTGCATTGTACATTGTTGATGATAACATTTGCGCTCTCTGCATGCAGTGATGAGACACTCGACATTGGAAACACACTGACCAGCAAGACCGACAAGCTAACGATTACTTCAGCCGATTATACTGTATCGACAAAAACCGTTCAGGCCGACTCCGTCCTGATACGTAGCAGCTATTGCTATTTAGGTAAAGTGAAAGACCCCGAGACGGGTGCCTACATCACCAGCGAGTTTATGACGCAGTTCAATTTGCTCGAGACCTTCTCGCTGCCCGCCGAGGGTACCGTCATCGGACGGCATAACGGCTTGGCAGCTGCCGATTCCTGTCGAATCGATCTTTACTTGGAAAAGCCGACAGGTGTCACCGACACCCTGGCAGCTATGAAAATCAGGATTTCTGAATTAGCACGGCCTATGGAGGAGAGCCGCAGGTACTATTCCAATTTCGACCCCGTAACCGAGGGGTATGTACGCAAGGGCGGGCTCATCATGGACAAGATGTTCTCCTACAACGACCTGACGCTTTCCGACAGTGTCCGAAAGGCTTCCTCCTCATATTATAATGCCGTCGACATCAAGCTGAACAAACCCTATACCGACGGCAACGGAGTTACCTACAACAACTACGGTACCTACATCATGCAGCAGTACTACCAGCATCCTGAGTACTTCAAAAATTCCTACACCTTTATCCACAACGTTTGCCCTGGCTTCTTCTTCTCCGTACTCGACGGCGAGGGACTCTATACAGAGATTCCCGAAATGTGTATTCGCGTGTTCTATCACGTTAATTACAAAGACTCTGTTGTTGAAAGCGGTTTCACGCTGGCAGGAACCGAGGAAGTGCTGCAGACCACCAAGATCAGCAACGAAAAGGAGGCCATGAACAGGCTGGCCAGCGACAATACCTGCACCTATGTCAAGGCTCCTGCTGGCCTCTATACTGAGGTGACGTTACCCGTCGACGACATCTACAACGGCCACGACAACGATTCCATCATGACCGCCAAAATCAGCTTCCAGCGTATTAACAATGACTATGAGGGTAAAGCCTTCAAAATACCAAACTACCTGTTGATGGTGCCCAAGGACAGTCTCACAACCTTCTTCGAGAACAAGAAAACCCCCGACTACCGTACAACGTTCTATGCTACCTTCCAGAAAGGAACCAATTTGTACACCTTCTCTAACATATCGAGTCTTGTTACGAAGATGGCCAACTCGAAACGCAACGGACTGAAGGCCGACAACCAGTGGGTAGCCAAGCATCCAGAGTGGAACAAGGTGCTGCTTGTGCCCGTCCAAATTATCACCTCGGCAAGTGCTACCACCACAACCACCAATAACTCCAGCTTTGAGCATTGTGTGGGTATAACCAGCACCAAGTTGGTAGGTGGCTCAGCCAACCCGCTGGACCCTATTAAGCTTAGCATTGTTTACAGCAAGTTCAACGACTAACACCATAGCTATGGCTGACGGCTATTTAGAGAAACATCAGCAGGACTACGAAGCCCGCAAGGCCGAGTGGCTGCGTAAGAAAGCACACCTGCCCAAGCAACGGCCCATGCTTTCAAAGCCTGATGATTGTGGTCAGCTCCAATAGTAACGTGCATTCACGCAATGGTGGCATGGGTGGCGGTTACAGTTGGCAGGGTATGCAGACGTTCCGTAGTGAACTGATAGAGAATGTGATACCTTTCGTGGAGAAAACCTACCGTGTCAAGAAGGACCGCAAGAATCGTGCCATGTGCGGCCTCTCGATGGGTGGCGGACAGTCGTTCTACATCGGGTTGCGCGACCCAGAGGTGTTTGCCAACGTCGGTGTCTTCTCTACCGGCATGTTTGGCGGTATTCATGGGGCGTCAAGCTTTGATTTGGAGAAGGAAGTTCCTGGCATGCTGACCGATACCAAGACGTTCAACAGTCTGTTCGACATCTTTTTCCTGAGCTGCGGTGAGCAGGATCCTCGTATTGAATACACGCGCAGCATTGTGAAGAAAATGCGTGATGGTGGTGTCAAGGTACGCTTCAATTCCTATCCCGGTGACCACGAGTGGCAGGTATGGCGCAAGTCTCTCCACGAGTTTGCACAGTATCTGTTCAAATAAGCATATTATGCAGACAAACAATCACAAAACTGTTGATTATGATGCCGTTCTTGATGCCAAGTTCGGCAAAGAGGGAACTCCTGCGAGCGCTATGAGTTGCTGCTGAAGCGTTGTCCCGGTATTGTTGAGCATCATGCTTATCCGTCATATCCCAGCCAAGAACTTTCTATAATTTATTCTCCCCTCTATATGCTATGTCAGGCCCGCGCCTGCTACTTCGACCTCCACCGCGCCACAGCCCGCGAGCGCTCATTGGCAGGACTCTTTTTGAGAAATATGCTGCTGACGGCAACCGCATTGGCATCGTTGGGCAGACGGACGCATCTGCTAAGTGCAGCACCCCAGAGGAGATGCAGCGATATTTCGACAGTTTATGACCTACCCACGACCGCATCATCTATGACATCTACTACGACCGTGTCGCGGCGCTTGTAGTTCAAGCAGAGGAACATTATACCCTAAAAGTAAAGTAATATGTACTCAAAACTATAAAAATACTTAATTTTTCCACA
>CAMVLT010000065.1 GCA_947168395.1 uncultured Prevotellaceae bacterium
GTCTCAGTTCCAATGTGGGGGACCTTCCTCTCAGAACCCCTACTGATCGATGGCTCGGTGGGCCGTTACCCCGCCGACTACCTAATCAGACGCATCCCCATCCCTTAGCGGTGAACCTTTGCTTCACGTTAGATGTCCGCTGTGAAGAACATAGGGTATTAATCCGATTTTCACCGGGCTATGCCCTACTAAGGGGAAGGTTGGATACGCGTTACTCACCCGTGCGCCGGTCGCCATCAAGCTTAGCAAGCTAAGCTCATGCTGCCCCTCGACTTGCATGTGTTAAGCCTGTAGCTAGCGTTCATCCTGAGCCAGGATCAAACTCTTCATTGTATGAATATCTTATCTCCAAAAAAAGGAAATCTCTCTGTGCCCAGGACGACTATCCTTATCAAATCAAAAGATTGACAGTTCGTCTCTTCTACCCAAGTACCGGAAAACACAAAGCATCCGGCACCTGCTTCTTGTACTACTTGTCTGTTTATGTAAGCCTTTCAAAGATCGCTCTCTTTTCGGTGCCCCCGCCCGGTTTTGAGCGAAAGCGGATGCAAAGGTACGACTATTTTCCGAACTACCAAAACTTTTTGAAGAAAATTTTCACTTTTAGGGCAAGAAAATGTATCATCTTGACAAATATCAATGACAGAATCCTCTTACACCTTATTTATTATATATAGGAGCTTTTCCAAAGACGCTATTGGAGTACGCAAACTACTTCATCGGAATCGTGAGGATAAAGCGGCAACCGCTGGTATAATCGGTGTCAAGTTTCAGTTCCCCGCCCATCCTTCGTGCGAACCGGTGTGAAAGGTTAAGCCCCAGTCCCAATCCCTCAGAGAAGGAGTCGAGCTTGATGAAGTGACTGAAAATGCTTTCACGCTCGGCCTCGGGAATTCCGGGTCCGTTATCCTCTACGATGAACTTGATGCTGTCGGCGTCACTTTCCAACAACAGTCGCACGATGCCACCGTCGGCAAACTTCTTGGCATTGAAGAGCAGTTCACACAAAATACGGAACAGGTGTTCGCGATCGGTGTGGACGTGCAAATCGTCGGGCAACGATGTCCTGAAATCCAGTTCCACGTTGTAGGATTCCAACTGGTTGAAGGCGTTGATGGCCTCACGTGCCACATCGTTACATCCCACCAGGTCCTGACACTCACACATAGCACCGGTTTCGAGCCATGAGGCATCGACCAGCATGCTGACCATCCTCCTCAGCGAAACGGCATTGTGACGGATAGCACTCAAGAGGTTGTTACTTTCCTCATCAGCCAACTCGCTGTAGGTGTCGCGCAGCACGACGAAAAAGCCCTGAATGATGTTCAGCGGTGTGCGTATTTGGTGCGAGACGTCCCTGATAAAGGCCAGTTTCCTGTCGTTGGCCTCCTGTGCCAGTTTAGTGGCGTTTATCAGTTCACGGTTGCGCCGTTCAGTCTCCTCATTGGTCTGCTGCAGGCGACCAATATGTTCGTCGAGCGACTGCTGCATAGTGACAAAGCTGTTCTGCAACTGTCCGACAAGGTCCTGACGTTCACTATAGGGCATACGCTCGCTGAAGTTACCCACAGCAATATCGTGCGACTGGCTGACGAGCTGGTTCAACGGGGCAATGAAATGATTGACGGTGCGTATGCAGAAGAAGAGCAGCAAGAGCAGTCCCACGCCGATGATGACGAAGATGATGTATCCCAGCCGGTTGTAGTTTCCCAAGATGTCGTCCTCAGGACAAATCAGGCCGATGCTCCACCCCGTCTGCTGTATAGGCTTATAAATTATGTAGTAAGGATGGCCTTTGCGCAGCACCCTCTTGTAGTCCTCCTTGCCTTCGAGCATCTGATGGCCCACAAGAATATTGTTGTCCTGTTCCTCGATATATTCAACATTGTTGAAGATGGTTTCCTTGAACAGGTGAGCCGTATCAGGGTGTACAAGATAGTGGCCGTCGCGACTCAGCATGATACTGAAGGAGTTGGGATAGGGTTTCTCCTCGCTGATGGTCTCCGAGAGCCACCGGAACGAGATATCGGTGGAGATAACGCCGATGATTTCACCTTGAGCCGAGTACAGCGGCAAGCAGTAGGAGGTTATCTTATCGGTGGCCGACAGCGAGCCTTCCTCAGTATCGTCATAGGGTTCTACCCAGCAAGGTTTCCCAGCCACCTTGGCTGTTTTGTACCACACCTCGCTATAGTAGTCATATTCATTCTCGCGCTCGGTTGCGATGCTATCCCCCTGCCGTAAGGAGTAAGCCGAAAAGTGGCCCACCGACGACGGGTAGAAATCAGGCTCCATGGTGATGGAGCAACCACTGATATTGGAGTTGAGCATGACGACCCGTCGCGAGAATTGGAGCAGCGAGTCTGGCGTCTGGTCCTGCATGACGTACCACTCGGCGTTGTGCGTTGCCGTCTCTATCTCGCTCATGATTCCCATGACACGCAATGAAGTCTCGTCCAGCACCTTCATGGCACGGACGATGGCCTCCTCCTTAACATACTGGCGCGAACGGACAAAAAGGTACCCAAACGACATGACGAACACAATGCCGGCAAAGAACACGATGGCGAGTCCAAGCTTCATTGAGAGCGAGTGGCTGACGCGGCTAATGAAATTACTCATTTCCGGCCTCCTTTCCGCTGCGACACCTCCAGCATGCTGTCCAGCAAGCTGGTCACGATGGTTGTCTGCTGATGCAGCCTCTCCACCAGCAGGTTCATCTCCTGCCCGTCTATTTGCTTGAAATTCCTATCCACGTCGCCGACCATCTCCTCAATCATCTCCACAGGCTTCACCATCTGGTCGGTCATACTGCCGATGAAGGCATTCTTCACGTGGTCGGCCTCCTGAGCCTGCTCGTAGGCGGCATGCAGCGCCTTGTTGCTCTCCTTCAGCACATTGTTCATCTGACTGATGTCGCCCACATAACGTGCTATCGACTGCTGCATGGCCTGGAAACTGTTCTGCAGCGAGCCTATCTCGTCGCCCCGGGTGCTGTCGGGTATCAGCTCATCATAATGGCCTTCCGAGAGCCTCCGGACCTTCTCGGCCAACAGTTTCAAGGGAGCCAAGGACTTGGTGATAACGAACATACAGAACAGCAGCAATCCCAAGACCCCCGCCACCGTGATGGCCGCCACCGCCTTCTGCAGCCGCTCACTGGCTCCCAGCACGTCGCTCTTAGGACAGACGATAGCGGCAATCCAGCCTTTGCTATGGAAGGGCATGTAGAAGACATAGGACTCCTGACCGTTCAGCGTTACCGATTTATAGCCGCTTTCGCCCGCCATCATCGACCGAAACAGGTCGGCCAACCGGTCGTCACTCTTCGCTCCCGGCAAATCGTACACAGTAAGCCTATGCAGTTTGGTGGTGTCAGGATGGACGATGTAAGTGCCCTTCCGCCCTATCATCGCACAATAGGAATTGGGGAAAGGCTTTGTTTCAAGGATGGTCTGCGAGAAGTTGTCGAGCGAGATGCCAGCTGCCATGATCCCCACCAGTTTCCCCTTCGCATCGTGCAGCGGCAGGCAGTAGGTGCCCACAGCCACGATGCCCTCCACCTTGTGCGATTTTATCCAGCAGGGGGCATCCTGTTCCTTGGTAATCTGGTACCAGTCCTGCTCCATATAGGAGCCATTAATGTGCTGGTCAATCTGAAAAACGGTCTGCTTTTCCGACTGCATGCCACTGCCATTGTCGTTGCGGTAGGCGTAGGTGAAGAACTCCTTTTCCTGCGAACCGTAGAAGTAAGGCTCCAGACCGATGGCGCAGCCCATGACCAAGGGGTTGTTCTCCACAATCTGTCGGCAGAATTTGCGTATGGCTTCCGGACTGTCCAAATGGTGCTCCACGCTCCAGTGGAAGCCAACTGAGGCCACCTCCACCTTGTGCAGCTCGTTGTCGATGCGCTTCACCGTGCCATCCAGCGTCTCCGAAGCCTTTGCCAATGCCTCCTCCTTGACCGCCTGTAGCGAGAAGTGGAACATAACCGTCAGTGTAGCCAAAAAAAGCAGGGCTACAATCGAAACGACCCAAAAGCTTAGGCTTAGCGTCAGGCTTTTAGTCATTCGTTTTAACGGTTCAGGCTTATTCATCGCGGCAAAGATACGAAAAAATAATGAATTATATATAATGAATTATGGATTATTTTCGTATCTTTGCACGCAAAACCAATAAAAAGCCGTATGAGAAGACTTCTAATCATCATTTTTACGCTCTGTGCCGTCATGACGGCAGCAGACTTGCAGGGTCAGGCACTCCTGAAAACCCATGTGGAAACAGGCGACATCGAGGGAGTTCCCGACGGAACGCTCGCCGTGTATAAAGCCATTCCTTACGCCGCCCCACCCGTAGGCAACCTGCGGTGGCGCGAGCCACAGCCCGCCCAGCCGTGGGAGGGAGTACTGAAAGCCGAGAAGTTCGGTCCGTTGCCCCCGCAGCCCACAAGTTCAGGCCGCACGGCTGATATGATGAGCGAGGACTGTCTCTACCTCGGCATTGCCACGCCGGCCACCTCGGCTGCCGACCGTCTGCCCGTCATGGTGTGGATTCACGGCGGCGGCTTCCAGACCGGGCACTACGGCGGCGACCTCTGGAAGTATCTTGCCATGCGCGGTGTGGTCATCGTCAGCATCGAGTACCGCACGGGTGCCCTCGGCTTCTTGGCCCATCCGGAACTGGCAAAGGAGTCGCCCGCAGGACACTCCGGCAACTACGGTCTGCTCGACCAGATATACGCCCTGCAGTGGGTACAGCGCAACATCCGCAGCTTCGGCGGCGACCCCACGAACGTCACCATCTTCGGTGAGTCGGCTGGCGCCATCAGCTGCAGCATCCTCTGCGCCTCACCGTTAGCAAAAGGTCTCTTCCACCGCTGCATCAGCCAGAGCGGCGGCTCCTTTGCCCCTTGGAGCGACCAGGTGCGCACACTCGCCATCGGAGCCTCGCAGAAGGGTGCCGAGCAGCAGGGCCTGGCTTTCCAGAAACACCTGAAAAAGAAGAACATCAAACAACTGCGCAAGATGGACGCTATGGCACTTTGCGGCAACGATGTGGGCTTCGGTGGCTTCTGGCCCTGCATCGACGACTATGTGATAACCGACGACCTCTACCGTCTCTACGAGCGCGGAGAGTATAACGATGTGCCCGTCATCGTGATGACCAACAGCGACGAGGGCATCATGTTCTCGGGCAACGGCGATGGTATCGACCCGGCCAAGTTCCGCGAGACCGCTGAATCCATCTTCGGCAAGATGACCGACGAGATGCTGAAGTACTATCCTGCAAACACCCCTCGCGAGGCACTCTATGCCAACAGCGACGCCTTCCGCGACATGGGTTTCGCCTGGCCCTCCTACGCCTGGGCCAGTCTGCAGGCCAAGACTGGCAAAAGTCCTGTCTATGCCGCCTTCCTCGCCCAGCCCTCCAAGCGCAGCTTTGTCAACAGTCCCATGCGCCGAGGTGTCTCCCATGCCGACGATATACTCTACCTGGACGGTGTGTTTCTCAATCACCCCGACAGATACCCTGCCGAGTCGGCTGTTGCCGAGATTATGCAGCAGTACTGGGTGAACTTCGCCAGGACCGGCAACCCCAACGCAAAGGGACTGCCCTACTGGCCCACCTTCGACGACACGAAGCCCACCACCATGCAATTCTCCAACGGTGCCTCGCTCATCATGCGTCCCAACCGCGAGCAGGTAGACTTCGTCGACCGCTTCTATCGCTGGAAACGGGAAGAGACGGAAAAGGAAAGAAAGCAAACCAAATAGTTACTGCCGAATGGCATCGAGATGGCCTACTTCATAGTCGTCAGTTGTTGGAGCTACAATGGTGCGCTTCCTTTTCCAAAGAAGCCAAACCACCACTGCTATGAGCAATAGCGCGCCCACACAGGCAATGGTCAGAAGCTGTGAATAGCGGTCGTTGGCGGCTTGGTACACAGCCTGCATGACACGATTGACGTAGCGCTCCTGATAGTTACGCAACTGTGGCGAGAACGCCGTGTTGCACTTTTCGCAGAAACGGACGTAGCGGTAAGCTCTGTCGTAGTCGCCATCCTCACACAACCGCTCTGCCAGCATGAAGAGCGAAGCCTGGTCGTTGACGGCACTCTTGATGTCGTTGAGGGCAGACTTGCCAAGCCAATAGCGCACCAGGCGATTGTTGCCCAGCTTTTCGTAGACCATGGAGCGATAGAAAGCTGCGTATGCATTCTCATGAGTACCGTCGGCAACCTTGCCAAGCCAGTTCTCGCTGAGGGCGAGTGCGTCCTGAAACAGTTTTCTTGCTGAGAGCACGTCCATCTTCAGATGCAGGAACTCTTCGCTGCCCTCCTCGGCTACCGAGAGCACTGAGTCGCGATAGCTGTCCTGTAAGGCAAAGTATTTCTTACGATTTTCCTCCAACTGGGAGTAGGAGCCTATCTCGCCGCAGATGTGCATCCAAGCCCAGTAGTATTTCGTCAGTCCCTCGCGATCAAGAGCCTGCCTGTCAACCTGCTTGAGAAGGTCGAGTGATTCCACATACATGCCCGCATTGGAACACTGGCGAGCCATTTGCGAGCGATAGAGACCCACCATGTCCTTCCGTTGCAGCGAATCGGCAAGCGTGACACACAGGTTGGCGAAATAGAGTGCCGAGTCATTCCTGTAAGGCATATAAAGGGCAAAGAGCTGTTCGGCCAAGGCAAACTGCTTCTCCAAATCGTTCTCTTCAGAGAGCATCTTGCGGCTATCATCTATCTGCCCGAGTCGCTTGGCGACATATTGAGGTGAATGGTCGATGGCATCATCAATCTGCTGATAGAGCTTTTCCAGGTCAGGGTCCTTGTCGACTCCTTGCGCCGACAAAGCAGAGCCTGCCGTTATGAATGTCAGTAGTAATAAAGAAACAATTGTTCTTTTCATTTGCTTAACAGTTAGGTTTTCTGGCTGCAAATTTAGTGATTTTTTATGAAACGGCAAAGGGCATCACCCAAAAAATCAGCTATACCCAGCCTTTTCGTGTGTACTTTGGGTAAAAAGACGGTTCCGTGATTATTTTTCGTCAGAACAATTAGCTGTCGGGCATTGTCATCCCCTTCAAGTACAACCAACTGTTGCATCAGGCACTGGACAGAAGGTCATCGAGAAATCGCAGTGTGAGGGTCTCACCGTCTACCGGCCAGCCCCCTTCTAAAGTCTCGTCCCCTCTCCTATATCTGTCCCCCCTATATAGGAGGACTTAGATATGAGGGGGAGACTTATAGAACCCCCATGATTAAAGGGAAAAGTGAAGAGTGAAAAGTGAAGAGTGAAAAGTGAATAATTTGCTACCGCCACCGTCGAGAGCGAGAAGACAGCTGGATCAAGGGATGCCCGGAGTTGGCGGAGAAGCTGGCTGGCTGTCACCAGAGCCGCTTCGCCAAGTTCTACTCGCCGCAGGCCGTGCGGCTGATTGTGGAGTACCTGGGGGAAACGTAGAGTTTCAGTAGGGGAAACTCCCAGTTTCAGTAGGTGAAACCCGGAGTTTCCCCTACTGAAAGTCGGTAAGGGTGAGGATTTTGGTGCAAAGTTATGCAATTACGCAACGCTGTGGCAGCAGATGTAACAATTTCCAAACATTTTGAAACGCTTGTCAGCAGGAATCTCGCCGAATAGTTGTATCTTTGCAGCAAACTTCTTCGTAATACGAAAGGAGCATGAATAATAAAAGACTAAAACTATAAGCAATATGAAACGAGCAGTTTTGCCAATAGCCCTGTCGATGCTGCTGCTTACGGCAGGCGCACAGACGGGCTACCAAGTGCCAGTGTCGGAACAGCACGAGCAAATGCAGAAAGGCAAGTATCAACCCGAATGGGCATCGTTGGAGACGCATCAGACGCCAGAATGGTTCCGCGATGCGAAGTTCGGCATCTGGGCACACTGGGGGCCACAGTGCGTGGAAGGCTCGGGCGACTGGATGGCCCGTTCGTTGTATATGGAGGGCAGCCGCGAGTACAAGTGGCACGTGGAGCACTACGGGCATCCATCGGAGTTCGGCTTCAAGGACGTACTGCCGCTGTTCAAGGCCGAGAAGTGGGACCCCGAAAAACTGGTGGAACGCTACAAGCGCTGCGGTGCCCAGTACTTCTTCGTGCTGGGCAACCATCACGACAACTACGACCTGTGGGACTCGAAGTACCAGCCGTGGAACTCGAAGAACATCGGTCCGAAGCGCGACATCCTCGACGAATGGGCCAAGGCCGCCAAGAAGGCCGGGCTGCCCTTGGGTATCTCGTTCCATGCCGACCATGCCTGGACGTGGTACGAGCCGTCGCAGCGTTACGACCTGCAGGGTGAGAAGGCCGGCAAATACTACGACGGCAACCTGACCAAGGAGGACGGCAAGGGCAAGTGGTGGGAAGGACTCGACCCGCAGATGCTCTACCAGCAGCGCCACCCTATGAGCCAGGGTTCGTGGGACAACGGGCGCATCCACAGCCAGTGGGGCTGGGGCAACGGAGCCTGTCCGCCCTCCCAGGAGTTTGTCACCAACTTCTACGACCGCACGCTCGACGCCATCAACCGCTACCAGCCCGACCTCATCTACTTCGACGTGACGGTGCTGCCCTTCTACCCCATCAGCGACTGCGGCCTGAGAATTGTCACCCACCTGTACAACAAGAACCCCCGCAGCGTCGCGTTCGGCAAGATACTGAACGACGACCAGCGCAAAGCCCTGACGTGGGACGTTGAGCGCGGCGCCCCCAACGAGATTATCGACGAGCCGTGGCAAACCTGCAACTGCATCGGCGGCTGGCACTACAACACCGGCATCTACAACAGCAACGGCTACAAGAGTGCCGCTGTGGTGGTGAAGCAACTGGTGGACATTGTCTCGAAGAACGGCAACCTGCTGCTCTCCATCCCTCTGCGTGCCGACGGCACCTACGACGAGAAGGAGTCGAAAATACTGGACGACCTCGAAGCCTGGATGAGCGTCAATGGCGAGAGCATCTTCGGCACCCGTCCGTGGGTGAAGTTCGGCGAGGGTCCTGTGGCCGACAAGGACATCAAACTCAATGCGCAGGGCTTCAACGACGGGCAGTTTGCCGGCATGGACTACCGCGACATACGCTTCAACCAGACGAAGAAGTACCTGTACATCACGGCAATGGGATGGCCCGAGGACGGCCGGCTCGTCATCAAGTCGTTAGCCAAGGGCAACAAGGACTACAAGAAGAGCATCGGCAGCGTCCAGCTCTTGGGCTACGGCAAGTTGAAGGCCCGTCAGACGGCTGAGGGTCTGGTGGTGCAGCTGCCGAAGCCCTGCAACGAGATAGCCCCTGTGCTGAGAATCGAGAAACGTTAAACATTATACAACAATTATGAAGAAACAATTCCTTAACCTGCTGTTGCTGGCTGCTACAATGACGGCCAGCGCACAGAATCCGTACCTGCCCCTGTGGGAGCACTTGCCCGACGGCGAGCCCCGCGTGTTTGAAGACCCCGACCAGCCGGGGAAGTACCGTGCCTACATCATCGGTTCGCACGACGTCACCTACACGGCCTACTGCGGCCCCGACATCCGCATGTGGTCGGCACCAGTAGAGGATTTGTCGCAATGGCGCGACGAAGGCCCCATCTTCACGTGGTTTGTCAACGGCCAGTGGGACACCATGTTTGCCCCCGACCTGGTCTGCACCACCGACCGCACCACAGGCAAGAAGACCTACTGGCTCTACCCCCACAGCCGTGGCTGGCGGCGCACGCCGATGGTGTGCAAGGGCGACCGTCCTAACGGCCCCTTCACGCCAGTGAACCTGACCGCCGATGGCACACAGTGCCTGCCCGGCTCGCTCATCGACTTCGACCCGTCGGTGTTCATCGAGAACATCACCGACAAGAAGGACAAGGACTACGACACCGGCTACCGTGCCTACGTGTTCTACGGTTTCCAGCACTCCACGGCCGTTGAACTCGACCAGAACGCCATGTACTCGAAGCGCGAGGGCACAGCCCCGATAGACCCCTTCATACCGGCCAGCAGCCGCGACGGCAAGCTGCTCGACAAGGAAGGCTCCGAGTACAAAGCCCTCTACAAGGGCCAGAACCCGCTGGACTTCAACTTCTTCGAGGCCAGCAGCATCCGTCAGGTAGGCAACAAGTACGTGATGGTGTTCAGCGGCTACTCAGGCAAGGAGTACGGCTTGGGCAACACCAACTCAGCCCTGCGCTACGCCTTTGGCGACTCGCCCTTAGGCCCATGGCGCTCAGGCGGCGTGCTGGTTGACTCACGCGGCGTGGTGCTGAACGAGGACGGTTCGCGCCTAATAGAGACCAATGCGGCACACAACACCCACGGCTCGCTGCAGGAAATCAACGGCCAGTGGTACGTGTTCTACCACCGTCCGCCCCGTGGCTTCGGCAATGCCCGTCAGCCGATGGTGGCTCCCGTGAAGATTACGTGGGACAAGAAGCCCGTTGCCAAAGGCGGCATGGTGAAGATTACCGGCTACGACCCCTACGTCAAGGGCAATGAGTGGGTGGCAGCCGCCTCCAACGGCAACACCTACACCGGCGCCGAGGTGACCAGCGAGGGCTTCCAGATATTCGGTCTGCCGCCCTACGCCTACTATTCGGCCGGACTGGCCTGCTTCATGTACGGCCCGAACAGCAACCAGTGGATGCAGGACAACCACGACGTGTGGAACAACTCGATGGACCTGGCCGGCATTCAGAACGGCGGCATCGTCGGCTTCAAGTACTTCGGTTTCGGCGGTCTGGCCCAGGACACCAAGGGCGTGAAGGCCTTCGAGGGTACAAAAGCCGGCGACAACACTACACTCGGGCTCAATCTGACGTCCAGCGGCAAAGGAGCCTTCAAGATTCACGTCAAGCTGGATAACCCATGGAAGGGTCAGGAGATTGGTGTGATAGATGTGCCTGCAGATGCTGAACGTAAGGCAACGACGTATTATGCAGCCGTTCCAGCTGTTGAGGGGCTCACAGGCAAGCACGCTATCTATCTTGTGACCGACGGCCCCGAGGTACAGCAGCCACAGCAGCCACAGCGCGGACAGTTCGGCGGTCGCCGTCCGCAGGAGCCCCAGCGTCCGCAGGGACTCTTCGATCTCCACGGACTCAGTTTCTCAAAGGGTGCTGACCATAAGGCTCCCGTCGTGCCGCAAGTGACCATCACCGTCGACGGCCAGAAGCTGAACATCCCCGAGCGTCCCATCATGTCGACCAACCAAAACGGTTATACCGAGTGCAACCACTACCAGCTTTACGCCCCGATGAAGGCCGGTGCCAAGATTGAGGCCCAGTCCAATGTACCCGGCGTGACATTCAACATCAGCACAGCCGCGGAGAACCGCGCCACGGTGAAGGCTACCTACAACGGAATGACGAAGATATTCCTGATTAACTGATTGAACATTGAACATTGAGCATTGAACGTTATGAAGAGAGTAGTATTAGTATTATCATTTATCATTTATCAATTATCATTTAGCACCGCAGGGGCGCAAAACCCGTTCGTACAGACATGGTGTACGAGTGACCCAGCCCCCCTTGTGGCGGGCGACCGCATGTACGTCTATACCGGCCACGACGAGGACGGAGCCGACTTCTTCTGGATGCAGGAGTGGCGTGTCTACTCAACCGACGACATGGTGAACTGGCTGGACCACGGTTCGCCGTTAGCCTTAGAGAGCTTCTCTTGGGCCGACGACCGTGCCTGGGCCTCGCAGTGCATAGAGCGTAACGGCAAGTTCTACTGGTACATCTGTGCCCACAGCCGCCTGTCGAAGGGCATGGCCATCGGTGTAGCCGTCAGCGACTCGCCCACCGGTCCGTTCCGCGATGCCATCGGAAAGCCGCTGTTCGAGAACGGCAGTTGGGACCACATCGACCCGACGGTGCTAATCGACGACGACGGTCAGGCCTGGCTCATGTGGGGCAATCCGCAGTGCTACTACCTGAAGCTGAACGAGGACATGATTTCCTATAGCGGCGAGCTGGGCCGCCTCGACATGACCGAGCAGGCCTTTGGCGGTCCCATGATGAGCCAGCGTGAGAAGGGCAAGCAGTATAAGGACAGCTACGTGGAAGGACCGTGGCTGATGAAGAGACCCACCCTCAACCCCTCCCGTGCGGGAGGGGAGTCTGGTTACTACCTGCTCTACGCTGCCGGCGGCGTGCCCGAACACATCTCGTACAGCACAGCCCCCCACCCCACCGGCCCATGGACGTATGCCGGACAGATTATGCCACTGTGCGACACGAAGTCGTTCACCAACCACTGCGGCGTGGCCGACTACAAGGGACACTCCTACTTCTTCTACCACACCGGCAAGCTGCCTAACGGCGGTGGCTTCGGCCGCAGCGTGGCCGTCGAGGAGTTCAAGTACAATGCGGATGGCAGTTTTCCTACCATCATGCCTACCGATGAGGGCGTGAAGCCCGTGGCCGAGTTCAACCCCTTCCGCAAGGTGGAAGCCGAGACGATGGCCTTCTCGAAGGGCATCAAGACCGAGCAGAACAACCAGGTAGGCGTCTATGTGACCGACATCCACAACGGCGACTACATCAAGCTGCAGAACGTCGGCTTTGGCAAGAAGGTGCCCCGCACGTTCATTGCCCGTGTGGCCAGCGGCCTGCGTGGCGGTAGGATTGAGGTGCGCATTGACAGCCTCGGAGGCAAGCTCCTCGGCACAGTCAACGTGCCGGGCACGGGCGGCTGGGAGCAGTGGCAGACGATTACCGTCGACCTGGACTACTCCACCCTTACCGACCTGAATTCGCCTCATCGCACCATTTCCGGCCTCGACCTGCCGTCTACTGCCGACCTCTACCTCGTCTTCAAAGGCCGCAAGGGTCCGAAGCTCTTCAACTTCGACTGGTGGGAGATGCGCGGACTGGAGCAGGTGAACATGCCGCTGTTCCAGACCAAGTACACCGCCGACCCCTCGCCATTGGTAGTTGGCGACACCTTATTCTTATATACATCGCACGATGCCTCGCCTGAGGACATTCCCGACCCGAACGAGCGTAACTCTGCCGGCTTCTTCATGTACGACTGGCTACTGTGGTCGACCACCGACATGGTGAACTGGACGGAGCACGGTGCCGTGGCCTCGCTGAAGGAGTTCTCCTGGCGCAGCCGCGAGAACGGCGCCTGGGCCATCCAGACCGTTGAGCGCGACGGCAAGTACTACCTCTATGCCCCGCTCCACGGACACGGCATCGGCGTGCTGGTGGCCGACTCACCCTACGGTCCGTTCAAAGACCCGCTGGGCGAACCCCTCGTATGGCAGAAGGAGCACTGGGACGACATCGACCCCAGCGTATTCACCGATGCCGACGGTCAGGCCTACATGTACTGGGGCAACCCCCATGTCTATTGCGTCAAGCTCAACAAGGACATGGTCTCCACGCAGGGCGACATCCTGGTGCTCAATCCACAAGACGGCGTGATGCGTCCCGTCAAGCAGGAGGGAGCCAAGATCAACCTCCGTGCGCCTTGGAGCGAGAAAGCCAACTGGACCGTCAAGAACTATCAGGAGGGTCCGTGGTTCTACAAGCGGAACGGACATTACTACCTTTCCTACGCCACCACCTGCTGTCCCGAGGCCCTCGGCTATGCCATGAGCAAC
Source organism: uncultured Prevotellaceae bacterium (assembly GCA_947168395.1). Classification (GTDB taxonomy): domain Bacteria; phylum Bacteroidota; class Bacteroidia; order Bacteroidales; family Bacteroidaceae; genus Prevotella. Next base: position 13,628 of record CAMVLT010000065.1, read on the forward strand.
TCGCCTACAGGTCCCTGGGAGTGGAAGAACTACATCATGCGCCCGACAGAGCGTGACCGCGGCAACCACCCCGGCATCTGCGATTTCAAGGGCCACAGCTATGTCTTCGGACAGAACTACGACCTGATGCACCTCGAGACCTTCCAGCACCACGAGCGCCGCTCGGTGTCGGCACAGGAGATCACCTACAACGCCGACGGCACCATCCAGGAGATTCCCTACTGGCTCGACCAGCAGCCCATGAAGC
>CAMVLT010000066.1 GCA_947168395.1 uncultured Prevotellaceae bacterium
AGGCACGTAAGAAGTTCGGCGAGGAATGGTATAACAACCGAGGGAAAAAGGGTAGGTTTACGACCAACAGAGCATTGTATGACTGGTGGCTGAAAAAAATAAGTAATCCTTCAAAGGGAGGTGTCAAGGAAGGCCATCGGTACTTCTGCATCATGGCACTGGCTGCATTTGCCAATAAATGCGGAATAGAGGAAGAAGAACTTAAAAGGGATGCAGAGTCATTGCTGGGGAGCTTTGAAGACCTCACAACGAAAGCAAACAACCATTTCCGCATGTCTGATATACATGCTGCTCTGAAAGCATTCAAGAAAGAAAACTCCGTCAGATGGTCGCCCAGAATGATTGAACACTGGACGGACATTGAGATGAAGAAAACGAAACGTAATAAGCGTGATCAAGAAGTTCACTTGAAAATGGCTCGCATGATGAGAGACTTCAAAACAACGGAAAAGGGAAAGAGTGACTGGAGGGAAGGTAATGGGCGTAAGCATGAAACACTTGATAACAGTAAGGCTGCTGCAGCTATCAAGGAATGGATGCTGAGCCATCCTGATAACACAAACAAGTCGGAATGTGCCAGGGATCTTAACCTGTCACGTCCGACAGTACGAAAATGGTGGAATGAGATAGAGAATATCATCGTCGATAGATCCTATGAATTCGACGAGGAAGAGATGGGTGGTCTCGTTGCAAGAGAAGCTGATCCTTACAAGGAAGAAAGAGCACGTCTTGAAAAGGAGATACTTGAATCCCTTAACGCAGAGTTCAAGGATAAGTGGGGAGAGATGAGTGTATCCTTAAAGCTAACGGATGAAGAAAATGTTGACTATGATGAGGAAGCTGATGCTCCTATTCTAAGGTAATATTACTTAGTTAAATTAGCTAAGTTAGCTAAATTAGCTAAGCAAAAAAATGCAGAATATGACATGCTCAGTGCCGTCCAGTAGTAGAGTCCTAACCACATCGACAGACAAGCTGACGAAGTGACCGTACACTACTGCTGGAGGTGGATGAATAAAAGTAACAATATATTACAGATATAACGGCGGTGTCTATCGTGTTTACACGGACGCTGCTGTCATATCCTTCATATATCATCACTACTATTCCTGGCATCCACAGGCGACACTGATTACATATCATGTCTCTGCTAATACATCATGATATGCTGACTGCAGTCAGTGCTATAGCATAATGGCGTATATGGGGGAGGGCTTCATCAGTCGGCATGATATGCTCGCCTGTCAGCTCTGAAGAGCAGCCCTCATTAACCACTCGCAAGCTCGCTTCAAGGTACTGAACGTTATGGGGGCAATGCTGCCCCCTATACCCCCTTCCTCATGCTATAGCAGACAGCATGACACAAGTCATCATGCACAAGCAGATGAATTCTACAGTGACCACCAGAACCAGTCAGCCATGGTCACACAACGACAACTCCAGAACTTCTGGAGTTAAAGATATCTAAGAAAGTACAGATATCCCTGAAGAAACTTGCACGTCTCAAAAAGAATCCGTAACTTTGCCGCAGGAAGCGACCAATATATTTTGGTGTAGCCTAATATACCAAAATTTGCGTGTCAAAGACAACGCCGCACCTGGTCAGGTGCTAAATTTAGGTAATTAGGCCACGGGGTTCCGCCCCTTTGGATTCCCCGGCAAGGAGTGACTTCTCCCTGCACCCACCGCCCAAGGCTCTGCCCTGGGAACCTGCGAAGGGCGCTCAGCCCTTTCGATACCTTGACGGGGAGTGACCCTCTCCCTCGACCCACCGCTCAGAGGTCTCGACCTCTAAGAACTCCGACCAGGGAACTCCCTGGACCCTACTCGCTCAACCAACATTGTTTAATATAAAATATAAGATATGGCTAAAGGAGATGGTTTCGCAGTATGCACGATGAAGAAGCAGTCAGGCGGCGGTGGCGGCCTCTCTGCTCATATCGATCGTGAAGTATATTCCCCTGAGCTGGACAGGATGGTTCCATTCCGTCCGGCCAGTGTCCGTGATGATTCGCGCACCGCACTAAACCGCGAGTGCATCGAATCGACTGTGAAAATCGGACGCACTCAGGCAATCTGGAAAAGATTGTCAGAGGCTGGATTTTCAAGAAAAAAAGATGACAAACAAGATGTCTCTAAAAAGACGCGCAAGATAAAAGACAGTGCTGTAATAGCATTGTGTTTTGTCTGCACATCTGATGAAGAGACAATGAAGAAACTGGAGGCTGAAGGCAAGCTCGATGACTGGATCAAGCGAACTATTGCCTGGTTCCAGAAAGAGTTTGGTAAGGAGAATGTCGTGTCGGCTGTGCTGCACATGGACGAGACTTCACCTCACCTTCATATAACAGTCGTGCCCATCACAACCAAGGAGGCGAAGGAGCGCAAAGAAAAGCCGAAGTTCGACGAGAACGGCAAGCCCATAAAGAAGTATGAAACCGACAAGGATGGTAACATCGTCCTCGACGAGAAAGGACGTGCCGTTGTAAAGAAGCGCAGTTACAAAAAACAGGAGGTAACGGCCAGACTGTCGGCAAAGGATATCTGTAACCCTGTTGCCATGGATCGGTGGCAGACAGATTATGCCGAAGCAATGAAGGTGTTCGGCATGAAGCGTGGTGTTAAGGGCAGTAAGCAGAAAAATGTTCCGGCTGCAGAGTGGCAGCTTCAGCAGATCAATGGTCAGCTGGTGGCAGTAGAGAAAGAAGTGGAGGAACAGGAGGCAACAAAGAAGGCCAATGCCACCACCATCGAGAACCAGGAAGCAACCATCAGCGACAATAAGGCCACCATTGAACAGCAAGAATCTTCTATCAGCAGTAACACGGCTGCTATTCAGGAACAGGGTGATACTATTACTACTAATAATAGTATTATAGAGGAACAGTCGGCTACTATAAACAATATGCGGACTGAGAAAGAAGATCTTGAAGATGCTATAGCAGAGAAGAAACAGGAACAGGAGAAATTGAATAATTCCACATGGCTTGACACCATGAAGGGATTAGTCAATAAGTCCGATAAAGATAAAAAGTACCTGGCAGAGATTGCTCGACTGGAACAGTTGAATCTTGCCGTTGATGAGAATGGAGAACCGGTGCGTTACAAGTCAGGTAACCAGGCATCATGGCCACGCTATGCAGAATTCTTACGCGGTCTTATAAAATCAGAACGCGATAAAATAAAACCTGCCGTTGATGCAGCCGTAAGAGATGCTAACAACAGTCATCAACAGGAGGTTAATCGTTTGAATAGCAAGATATCTTCCCTAAACAATCAACTTATGGAGAAAGACAAGAAAATCCAAGAGTTGGAAGATGAGAAGAAAACGCTCCTTCAACGCATCAAGGCGATAAAGGATGCTATTGTGGCAACCTTTGGCCCGAAGTTCAAGGCAGCAGTAAAGGCTATTATGGAACGTGCCGAAGGTGATATGTGGAGATTCACACGTTCCCAAAAGAAAGATGTGGAAACGAGCCTGTTAACCCAAAAGTCTGTTGACAGTCGAAAGGAACTGGGTAAAGAGGCTATTACATATGCGAAGATATTATTAGAAGATAATAGCGAGTGGGAACGCATACCTGCTGAAGTTGACCAAGTCGCCGATGGTAAGTGGGATTCTCATCAGGAACTTCTTGATGCCGCTGCCGCCGCAGTTGTGACGTTGAGTCAGACATCTGGCAAGAAGAATTTTAATGCTACAGAACAGGCAACTATAAATGCTTATTTAAACGATGGAGGCACCATTGGTGAAATATGGGAAGCCGCTAAACCAGATGTAGGATATTGGAGTGACTATGCCGAGAGAGTCCTAAAAGCTTACGGCAGCGGCGAGACCATCAGCCAGGGTCTCAAACGCGGTTAATTTAGCTAACTTAGCTAAGTTAGCTAAATAAAGTTCGATAAAGTTAGACTTTTACAAAGTCCCAAAATCGAACCATCCTACGCCGGTAATAATGCCGTCCTGGGGTGGTTCGATTTAATTGTAATTTAAAAGAACCAGGCAAGCCATGCACAGAGTAACGTGCATAAGTCGTCGCCATATGACTCAATCAAAAACCAAAGACAAGGCCTTTCAAGAATAAAACACAAAACATAATTCACTGCAAGTCTGATGGCCAGGATAATCAGGATGAATTTAAAAAATATCTTTCTCATTTTGTTTTTTTTGAGAAAGATACAATGCGGCTTCAGAAATGTCAAGGGCAACTTTGGGTGGGAAAAAAAGAAAGACTCACGAACACAGTCATGAGCCTTTCTTTAAAGCCTAATCTATACTTGATCTATAGATTATACGGGGTTATCTTGAGGTCAAAGTCTGGTGCGCTTTTTCGCGTACAAACAATCCGCACATAGCCTTTTCCATTCTTTAATGCACGAAAAGCTTTCTTGATTTTATTCTTGTTATAAAAATAGTGAGTCCATTGTTTATTAATCCACGCTGATTGTTTGTTGTTATGATCCACTTCCAGTCTGTCATCTTTAAATTTGAATTCGAGCTTATTGTCGTCAGTATAGTAACCAAAAGTATAGAAAATACCATGACTCATCCCATCGTTCATTTCAAACGAGTCGAATTGTCCACTCTCAGTAATGATCTTAAATTCCCATCCTTCCCAATCGCGGAGAATAAGACTTCCGATTCCTTCTAAGTCATAACGGTAAAACACACCACCTTTCTCATCTTTTAGATCGTCGGCTTCTATGGTTCCCGTACTCCATGTTCCCTGTGCACAGACTGTCAGCCCGGCAATCAGCATAAGCACAATTGTAAATAGTTTCTTCATAATCGTTTTATTAAAATTGAATACTCAATCATGGGATATCTAATCACCAATTATCATCGTCATTTTTGATAGTAGATATATTATCATTTAAATACTGAATAAGGCTTGAAACTGTTAGCAGGCCATTATAATGGCAGTTAATAAATGCCATGGCATGTGAATCCTTTTGTTTTGCGTCTGGAACAACCGGATAACTATCCCCTGGAGTTGTGTGCTCAGCCCCCTTCCAAGTACCAGCAATGTACTTAAATATTCTTGACGTTACCCTGACTCTATTCTCCTTAACTTCTATTATTACTTCTTCGTTGGCATTTATATAAGTTCCGTAAGCACCAGTTGTTTGTCCAACCCCTTTAAGTATTCCTGATATTCTGAAATTTTCGTTAGAACCGACATTACTTTGAACAGCATCTGGGAACTTGATTTTGCACCATGCAGACAAAACATTACTAATAATATCGGCACTAAATGTTGTGTCACATTTGATTACGTACTGATGCTTGATGGTTTTATCTGAAGCTATTGGGAATGCTTCAAGAAGTTTTAGAGACCATGTCTTATTACCTTTCTTTTTATACATAGCTTGTACGTCATCGAACTTCTTTTGTGCTTCCTCATAATCTTGACTTTGCCAAACATGCTTACTCTGCCCGTAGCTTACTACGGCCAACATAATACCTAAAAGTAATATTCCAATTCTTTTCATAATCGTATGTTTTATAAATTAATTAGTCTTTTCTGTTTGGTTCTATATTATTCATGCGAAGGAACCGGTACACAGTGGACTTCGATTTGATAGACAACTGTTCCTGGATCTGTGCAACAGTCATGCCGGAACGGTAAAGATTGGCGCAGGCAACGGCCTTGTCGTTTTGTTTTTGCTTCGGCCTGCCAAACCTGACACCTTTTTTCTTGGCCGCTGCCCTACCCTCTCCAGTCCTTTCGCGAATAAGGTCACGTTCAAACTCTGCCAGGGCCGCGAAGATGTGCATCACCAATTTGCCTGTGGTATTGCCCGTGTCGATGTTGTCACGCAAAGATACCAGGCTAATATTCTTCGTCTGCAGCTGCTCGATGATGACCAGCAGATCCTTCATCGATCTGCCTAACCGGTCGAGTTTGTAAACGACCAGACTGTCCCCATCGCGGAGGTACTGCATAGCGGTTTGTAGTTCTGTGCGCTCCCCTACTCCACTGACCTGTTCTTGGAAGATCCGCTCGCAGCCAGCATCCTTCAATGCTGTCAGTTGCATGTCAAGGTGCTGCTCCCTGGTCGATACTCTTGCGTAGCCTATCCTCATATTTTACCTCTTTACTTAGCTAAGTTAGCTAAATTAGCTAATAGGCGTTATCGCGGCCCAAGGAACTTGTTGCCGTTTAGGTGTATCATATGTTCAGGTTCCTCAGCTATCCAAACCTCTGTCTCCCATGCCAACTTCTCTGAGAATTTCTTGAAGGTCTTGAAATCAAGGAATGCAGTGACAAAAATCATTCCTGCTTTAACATTCCCAGTCATCTGTCCTATCTCCACAAGACGTTTGGGATCCATTGGACCGACGGACGTGACGGATTCCACAAAATAGATCCAGTTCTTATCTTCCCGGTAAAGAACCACGTCGGGCATCTTATCATGAAGTGTTATCTCGAAGCCCAGCTCTCGGAGCTTATCAACATTCTTAACCAGGTCTTTTTCTGTGGTGTCACCAACATACAGACATTCGGAGTTTGGCGCAAAACGTGGTGCAAACTCTTCAATAATGGCTTTCTGTAATTTATTATGTGGGCCTGGTGAGAAAGTGAAGTCCTGATTATTAATCTTGACAGGCATCTTCTCCATCTGTTTCTTCGAAGCATAGATGTCTTTTAGGCTTTGATGTCTGCTCAGGAAGTCGTGTACTTCATAGCTATCATCCTCAGCGGCCATCCATCCATCAAATTCCTTAATGGATCTTATTACGCGCAAGAACTCATTCGTTATTCTATAGCGATAGTTAGGACTATTTGTTGATTTCCCATTGTCCTCGATAATAGCGGCAGTACGAAAATGGTGCATTGCCTGCTTACGGAACGTCTCGCGGGAGTTCTCTGCATAGACAACACCATATTCCTTGTCAATAAAGGAAATAACATCATGGATGCGAATCCATTCATTTGTGGCATCCTTAAAAGAACCATCTTTTTTAACGTCTGCCATGGCGAGTAGCGTCAGACAGCATAAGGTAGATTGCTGTGCTGGCGGCATACCGATTTGATCTAATAGATACTTAACGTGGTCTAACTTATCCATTGCCTTATAATTTTGTTACAGTTGTCTTCTGTGAGCTTATGTCCCATCAACTGGCGACCCATAGCGGTGATAGTCTTCACGTCGGGGACGGGAATACTATTTACTTCAGTCGAGTTAACCTGAGTAGAACCGTTCAATATACGGTAGTATGTATCATAGAGAGTACTGTTCAACAGTGTGTAAATACCATAGGCTTCTTCTGCTGTCTGACACCTGATGAAGTTTATTTTATTTTGTGTTCCAATGTATTCGTATTCCGGATAGTCTGTTGCCAGGAGTATTCCGCATTGCAGACGTCGGTGTTCCTCCTTAGCCGTAAAGCGCTTAACGAAAACATAGTTTCCGTTTGCTTGCAGAAATCCTTTATGGTCTGTGACCATGTATTCACCTTCCTGTTGTGCTGGCCACACTACCCTACCCCCTCGTATATGGTGTGAATAGAACAATGGCACGGAACCTTCTTCTGCTTTGTCACGCAGCACCTCACGGGTACGGAAATCCACGACGATTCCAGTGTGCATAGCCAAACTTATAGTCTGTAAAGTGTCGGTGAGTCTGTTCAGCTTGTTCAGTACCAAACTTTCTTCTTTGCTTGTAACCAAGAAGACATAGCCATTAGGGGCTACAACAGAGCCGTAAGGAACATCATAATGGCGAAGATCTTCAAACGTAGACGAAGCAGATGATGTCATGTGAACGTATTCTGGTCGTGCCACCGTCTTTCTTAATTTGATAATCATCGTTTCCTGCAGCACACTCTCCCCATCAAAAACCTTATCCCTACTGGCAAATATGTGCATACTTGTAATGACACACTTGGAAAACATGTATTCCCGGAACTTAGCAAAGTATGCTCCGGAAGTCCAGGAGCGAGGAATAATATAAACCAACTCTTGCCCATCGCGAAGTGCATCGATGGCTCTTGTCCAAAAGAGGAAATAAAGGTTAGGCGCACCATGGCACACATGAGGCAAGGCAAGAGCTTCAGGAGCATCCTTTCCAATTTTCTTATATGGTGGATTACCGATGATATAATCAAATTGTTCACCTTCAACAGGTGGAGTTATAATATAGTTATCCTCACGTACTTCATATGTAAGCTGGCGACCATCTGCAATAAATTTCAGATTTTCGTGGAGTAACGGTAGAACATGTGGGTCGTTCTCATAACAAACGATATAAATTTGACCGGCATATCCTAAGTTTAGCAAGCGTTCGACAACGGCAGCTGTTAGGACTCCTGTTCCAGCTCCCGCATCACATATGCGGATAGTTGGTTGTGTTATATCGAAATGAAACATTTCTGCCATAAATCTTGCTGTCAGTTCCGTGGTAAAGAACTGTCCGTAAGACTTACGAAGGGTCTTTGGCATAGACTCCATGAATAGCGATGTCCTGTCTATAATGGTGTGAAGCATAAGCGCATTGTTTCTACATTAGTCAATTATTAGCTAACTTAGCTAACTTGGCTAAATAATTATTTTCTTTGTGCCATCTGTGCCCAGAACTCTTCTTCTCGCTCGGCTATTCCTTTTTCAAGGATTTCCGTGGCGAGGCTGCTGGCTGACATTCCAAGGTGTCCGGCTAATGCTTTTAACTTGCCAGGCAGTTCAACAGGCATAACGTAAGATTGTCGAGCCATACCAGGCTTACACCCGGCGGCAGCTCCAGATGTTGCCCTATTGGTTGGAGAAGAAGACGGAGTAGGGGACAGTGTACCACCATCACCCTTCATTTGATTTACAATACTTGCTGCAACGTCTGTAACGCTGCTGCCAAACGGATTTTCATCCGCTGCTGCCATTGCATGTTTCTTTGCCATATCTTATCTTCTTTATTTCATTATTATATATATTAGCTAACTTAGCTAAATTAGCTAAACTCTTGAAAGTATATCCTTGAATGGTTCCTCGACACCCTTCGCCTGTTCTCGATCGAGAGCGAATAGGGTAGTGTACCTCTTGACGTGAACGTTCTGCTTGATGCGCTGTGTCATCCATCCGTATTTGTGAAGTTCCTCGATGGCCATCTTGCGCTTCTCAAACTCTTCTGCTGTTCCCTCCCTGTCATTAATTCGGTTGGGGACATATATAAGAGTTGATTTAGAGTATTTCTTAAATACCTGGGCGAACAGTTGAGTCGCTCTGATAGTGTCAGTGTCATACGCCATAGGAACGACTACAGCATCACACATAGCGAACACGACGGATAGGGTAGGGTCGTTCAGGTTTCCCGGACAGTCTATCAGCACATAGCCGTCAAATGTTTTATATTGCTCCATCAGCTTCTTAGCCTCGGCTTGGGAAGATGCCTTAAACGTAACCACATGATAGGGAATGGGTGTTCCCTCATTCTCCTTTAAATCATCCTGACGATGGAAGGCAAGGCTCTGCTGCAGATCTGCGTCCACAACAACAACCTTCTTGCCGTCCATACGGAGGTAGTTGGCGAACGTAGCACAGAGCGTTGTCTTTCCGACACCGCCTTTGATGTTCGCGAAGAGGATTATCTTATTCATATTCTATACTATTAATTAGCTAACTTAGCTAACTTAGCTAAATTAGCTAAATTGGCTTTAATTCATTGACATCAGGTTTCTGCCATCCCAAGAACAGCTTCTCGATATCGTCCTTGTCCTTCTGGGAAACTTCCTCATTCATGAACGTATGGGAATAACCGGCAACGGACAAGTAACAGTCATTGATAACACTCCGAAGCATTTCGGGAGCCAGCCCAGCGTCAATCTTGGCTTTTTTAACAGCTAACTGGCAAAGATAGAGGTCACGCTTTAACCGTGCATTCTCTTCAAGCAACTGGTGCTTCTCCTGGCTGTCATCCTCAAACATGGGAACTTCAACACGCATCTTGCCATTGTCTGCAAGATGCTTCAGATAACGCACAGCCCAGAGAACCATCTTACCGTCCTTGCCTTTGACATCATCTGGCATGAGGTTCTGCAGACGCTGCTCCCTGAGTATTGCCTGGATCTCTTCCTTCTGTGCCTTATCGGTGAAGGAAATCGTCGCATTGTTACGCTTGGTCTTATTCTCTGCCATATGCTATTACTATTTATCTTTATCTAAGTATCTCTGTGGTACAGGTATCTCACCGTTCTTCTTTTCGTAGTTGTTGAGATAGGTGGTCAATGCCTGAGCCATCACCTCACGAATCTGCCATCCTTCCTGGAGGCACATCATGCGCAGCTTTCCCATCAAGACGGGTGGGAGGGTGACAGTGGTCTTTTCGAAAGGCTCATGCTCTCTCGGACGACCTGCACCTGGTGCTCTTGTTTCTTTTGCCATAATTATTATTGTTGGTTTGTTGGATATCCTACATGTAGAGTCTATGACTTCTATGAGGCCTTAAATCGATAGCAATCTCTTCAAGAACTTTGTCAAGTTTTCGGAGTTGCTCATTATCGAGTGCATGAATGCAGTCGATAGCAACTTTCTGAGCGAGGATCTTCCGATGGGCAATTTCCGATTCCTCGGAAATCTTGGCACTCGGAGAACTAACCATCTTATAGTACTCGTTGAAACTGTCCTGAAGCCAACGGTACCCCGTCTGCATACCCTTGCCAGTGATATGCTGGATGGCGAAGTTTGATACTTCTGAAAGCTTTGCTCTGAGTTCTTCTTCCTGGGTCATATCCGTAACTTTTAAAATTCTGGGTACAAAGTTATATAATAAAATTGGTAATACATAATTTCGGAATATATATTTTTGCCATAATATCCCAAATTAAGAATGTTTAACTTTAGACGGAATGGATGGCAAAATAAAGTGTTGATAATATATGCCTTCAAAAATGTGTATTTACACGGAAGAAACTGGTGTTAATTCGAAAAAAACACTTCAAATTGCAGTTTTCTCGGAATTTATTTGGTGGTTTCGGAGAAAGTGTGTACTTTTGCAAAAGTGGAAAAAAAAATATATTGATAACATACGCCCCCCGTAAGTCGCTGGAGCGGAGCGACAGCGCACTTCTGTTCAGGCTGCTCGACAGAGCAAGCGAAGCGGCGACTGAGAGTGGCCGTGGGGGTCTTAGAATAAGACCCCTTATAGAGTGGGAGGGTAGGCGTAGCAGACAGGGGTCTGGGGAGGGGACTCCCCAGCGGGGGTTTGGGGGCAGAGCCCCCTACCAAAACACCCGATATAAATTCTGTATGCCTTCCCTCAGCCCGACCAAGATCAGAGATGACCAGGGATGATGAACACCATGCGTCATCGTAAACACGATGACTTCGTCGAGGGGTATGGGGACGTGACAATGGACGTCCCCATGGCAGGGTAGAGGTGGCCTCCTTCAACCTCACGTCTCAGGGAGGAGTGCGACCGAAGGGAGTGCGACGGATGGACGTGAGGCACAGGGGTCTGGGGGAGTAGCCCCCAGGTAGGGGTATGAGGGGGCGACAGCCCCCACAGGAAAGGGGTACGGGGGAAACCATCGACAGCCCTCAGAGAAGAATACTAATGTCAAGAAATATGAGCGACGAAATAACAGAGAAGAAGAATCCGTCAGTCATCGAGCAGGATCTGTTCATAGACCCAGCTGATATCGATGACTCTGATGAGCGTTCATTCTATGAGAAGTGTGACTTCATAGAGCATCAGAAGCTCTTTGATGTAAGCCCGGTATATATACCTGACTTCATTGGTGAGATCTTCGAACGCCCACAAGGTGATTTGAGGTTCGTCGAGCCTTTTGAGGAACGTGGTGCAGAACGATATCTTAAATGGCGTGAAGAAGAAAACGCAGGAAAGGAACATGACTATACAGAAGGTCAGTTCCAGTACAATCCCATCGTGTTCTACAAGACGAGAAGAACAACAGCCAAGAAGAGTGTAAAACAGAAGGATGGCACACTGTCAAGTGATAAGAATACCTATCAACTGTTGCTAAAGGACGACTACAACACAAAAGACTGGCTTCAGACGCGTTATTTTGCGCTGATGGCTCCTATTACCTACGTCGGCAAATCTACGGCCAACAAGAACGCCAGATACCTCTACGCCTTTGCTATCGACCTTGATGGTGTTGGCATTGAACAACTGAAGGTATTCTTCATCTATATGTCACGTCGATGGAGTAATGGCCTGCTTAAAGGTCTCCCCATCATCCCCATGCCAAACATTATAGTCAATAGTGGCCACGGACTTCACTTGTACTATACAATGAGATATCCGCTTGCCTTGTATGAGTGGAATGCAAAGCTGCTGCAACAGTTCAGCAGGGCATTATATCATCTTGTCTGGTATCCGGCTAATGAGAAGAACGGAGAGCCAGGAACAAGCACAGAGAAGACAATACATTGCCTCGGAATCTATCACTCTTTCAGAATGCCGGAAACAATGACAAAGCCTCTGCGAGTGAATAAAAAAACAAATGAAGCCGTAGGAACCGGTGTGCCTATCAAAGCGTGGAAAATGCGCTCAGAGCCTTATACACTGTTTGAGCTGGCCAAATACTTTGCCTATGATGATGAATTGAAGAAGAGATTTACACCCAAGGTCATGAGCGAGCTTGAACGTGGTGGCCGTATGCTCAACCCGAACAGGTTGACTTTGGAACAGGCACGTAAGAAGTTCGGCGAGGAATGGTATAACAACCGAGGGAAAAAGGGTAG
>CAMVLT010000067.1 GCA_947168395.1 uncultured Prevotellaceae bacterium
TGGACACCCTGATTAAGAGTCAGGTGCTCTACCAACTGAGCTACGGGTGCATCCGCTTACTGTGTGTCAAAAAGAAAAGAGGTTGCCCTCTCTTTGTACACCCGCAGGGGCTCGAACCCTGGACACCCTGATTAAGAGTCAGGTGCTCTACCAACTGAGCTACGGGTGCATCGCACTGTTTTGCGATTTGCGGGTGCAAAGGTACACATATTTTTTGAAGTATCCAAACTTTTCTGCAATTTTCTTTAATTATCTCCCATTTTTTGTTGACTTTCTCTTTTTTTTCGTATCTTTGCAATCGTAAATCACGACCCCAAACAAAGACTATGATGAGAAAGTTGACTTCCTGCCTCCTGGCAATGACAGCCGTGCTGAGCCTGTCGGCACAAACGATTACTGGTAAGTATGAAATACCGAAAATGCCTGACTGGGCGAAGAATGCGGTGTTTTACCAAATCTATCCACAGACTTTTTGCGACTCCGATGGTGACGGCATCGGCGACTTGCAGGGCATCATCAGCAAGCTCGACTACGTGAAAAGCCTTGGTGTGGATGCCATCTGGTTCAATCCCTTCTTCGACTCGCCCTTCCATGATGCTGGTTACGACATACGCGACTATTACAAGATAGCTCCACGCTACGGCACCAACGACGATGCCCGGAGGCTCTTTGAGGAGGCTCACAAACGTGGCATGCACGTCATCTTCGACTATGTCATCAGCTATACCGCCATCGATCATCCCTGGTTTGTGGCCTCGCAGAAGCAGGAGCAGAACAAATACTCCAACTACTACATCTGGACGGAAACCAACTGGGTGGATCCCCCTATGGAGTTTGCCGGACAGTTCGTAAAGGGCTATGGCCAGCGCAACGGGCAGTTCATGCGCAACTTCTACTGGTGCCAGCCCGCGCTGAATTTCGGCTTTGCCAATCCCGACCCTGCTCAGAAGTGGCAGCTGCCGACCGACCACCCCGACGTGTTGGCTATGCGTGAGGACTTGAAGAATGTGTTGCGCTTCTGGATGGACATGGGGGCCGACGGATTCCGTGCCGACATGGCGGGTGCCCTGGTCAAGACGCGGAGGGTGAGAGGCAACGAGCAGTTCTTCAACACTAACGAGAACGCAACGAAACTCTTCTGGCGCGAGATTCGCCAGCTGTTGGAGAAGGAATACCCGCAGGGATTCATGGTGGCCGAGTGGTCGTATCCTGCCGACGCACTCGACAACTGCTTCCACGTCGACTTCTTCCACTGGTTCAAGGGCTATAACGACCTGTTCCAGAAAGAGAGCTGGCGCATACTGAACGGCGTTAGCGAAGGGCACAGCTACTTCGATGCCGAGGGAAAGGGCAGCATTACGGAATTTCTTGCGAGCTATATGGACCAGTACCGCAAGACCGTTGGCAAGGGCTACATCAGCCTGCCGTTGGGCAATCACGACAACGCCCGACTCGGCAACCGCCGCAGCGACAAGGAGCTGGAGATTATCTACGCCTTCGGCTTCACCATGCCTGGCGTACCTTTCTTATACTATGGCAATGAGATTGGCATGCGCCAGTTGCCTACCAACTGGCCGCAAGTGGAAGGAGCCTACCAGCCGCGCAACGGTGCCCGCACGCCGATGCAGTGGAGTAGGGACAAGAATCTGGGCTTTTCGTCAGGCGATGCCGACAAGCTGTACCTGCCCGTTGACCCTTCGCCAGATGCTCCCAACGTAGCCGCACAGGAGACCAACCCCCAATCGTTGCTCAACAAGACACGCCGCCTCATAGCCCTGCACCATAGCGAACCCGCCCTCGCCAACTACGCCGAGTTTGTGCCAATCTATCCGGGTGAGGGCGCTTCGTCGCCTTATCCCTTCGTCTATGCCCGCGCTGCCGGCAGCGACGTGGTGCTGGTGATGCTCAACCCAAGGGCTGAGGCTTCGGATGCCACATTCAACATCAACGTGAAGTTCAAAAAGACCCAGCTCCTTGCCGGCGACCGCTTCAGCATGGAGCACAATAAGAAGACGGGCAACATGACCGTTCACATGCCTGCTACCTCATACGCCATCGTGAAGCTGAAGTAAGTGTTAATTTGCAGTTGAACAAAACACCTGACATTGGCGCAGTTTTATCAAACACCGTCACAGTTTTATCATCCGATGGCGCAGTTTAAGCATCCGTTGGTTCAGTTTTAACTTCAGCCCCCACCTGACGGCACTTCAGCCTTAGGGTGGGTGCAACAGATGCCAGGGCAGATGTTAAATAATTGTAGTAAAGTTTGGCGGTTTGAAATAAAATGCCTAATTTTGCAGGCTGTTAAAAAGATGAATTGTATTATCGTATGAAAAAGCTAATTGCTCTTGTTGCAATTATTGGTTTGATGGCTTTCGTTCAAACCGTCCAGGCTCAGGCAATACCACAACAGGATTCTACGGAGACCGTGGTCACCGATAGCTTGTCGGCCTTAGTGTCGACCGTTGCCGACTCGTCGGCTGTGACGATGGACGACGTGGGGATGAGCGAAGACCTCGATGCCGATGCAGGCGGCAGTGTTCACTTCCGGTTGAAGAAATTCTTCATCGACGGCACGCCTTTGTTCATGTCGCTCGTGGCTATGGCACTGGTGTTAGGCTTGGCCTTTTGTATTGAGCGCATCACTTACTTGACGCTCTCGGAAATCAATGCCAAGCGGCTGATGAAGGACATCGACGCCAAGGTGGCCGAAGGCGATGTGGAGGGAGCCAAGCAGCTTTGCCGCGAAACCCGTGGTCCCGTGGCCAGCATCTGCTATCAGGGACTGATGCACATCAACGAAAAGATGGACGACATCGAACGCAGCATCTATAGCTATGGCTCGGTGCAGACGGCCAAGTTGGAGAAAGGCACGTCGTGGATCAAGCTGTTCATCGCTATGGCACCGTCGTTAGGGTTCCTCGGCACGGTCATCGGCATGGTGATGGCTTTCGAGCAGATTCAGTTGGCCGGCGACATTGGCGCAACCATCGTGGCCTCGGGCATGAAGGTGGCGCTGATTACTACCATCTTCGGTATTGTCGTAGCCCTCATTCTGCAGCTTTTCTACAGTTACATCACCTCGAAGATTGAGCACCTCACGTCGCAGATGGAAGAGTCGGTGGTGACGCTGCTCGACATCATCATGAAATACAAGCACGAGCATCATGGTTGACAGCACCCTCTTCATCGACATCCTGCTATGGGCCGTCTACCTGTTGCTGGCGGCGTCAGTGGCGATGGCCGTCTGGTCGGCCGTCCACGGGGTGCGTACCCATGAGTCGTCTGCCGACCCCATAGCTGCCCGCCGCACGTCGATGATAGGTTATGCGACGGCCGGTCTTGTGGCCGTTTGTCTTTTGCTCACCTATCTTCTTGCCTCAACGCAGCCGGTGGTCACCAACGGGAAACCTTTCACCGACACCCTCTGGTTGCGGCTGACCGATATGTTCATCTATACATCCATCCTGCTCATCTGCCTATGTTCCGCCATCGTCGTCGTAGCGAAATTCCGTCGTTGAACACCTCGTCGACAGCCGACATCTCGTTCATGCTGTTGATTTTCTTCCTGATGACATCGTCGATGGATGCCGGGAAGGGTTTGAAGCGTCAGCTGCCGCCACCGCCGCAGGAGCAGGAACAGGTGGCCGACATACTGGACAGCGACATCATGACCATTGTGCTGGATGCCGAGGGACGGATGACGGTCGATGGCAGCGAACTAAGCCTACAGCAGTTGCAGCAGGAGGTGCGCCAGTTTGCCGCCGTCAATCCCCGCCATCGGGTGGTAGCCATCAAGACCGACCCGCAGGCAAAGTACGATGCTTACTTCCAGTTACAGAATGCCATTGTGGCGGCGTACCGGCCGCTGAAGTGCCAGCCCCGTGTCAGTGAGGTTGTCGAGGAACATGGAGAACAAACAGGGAAAGGAGGCCAACCATGATGCGCCGCCGTTTCCGTCGTCCCGACCATAGTGTACCCGAGCTGAACATGGCTTCGTTGCCCGACCTCATCTTCACCGTGCTGTTCTTCTTTATGATTGTCACCCACATGAGGGACGTCGAGAAGCGGGTGCAGTATCAGGTGCCTTCTGGTACGGAGGTGGAGAAGGCAGTCCATAAGTCATCGGTGGCACATATATATATAGGTAAGCCGATGGACGGCTCGACAGATGACTATTGCATACAGCTGAACAACCAGATAGCTACGACCCGCGACATTGCCCGCTTCATTGCAGAGGAGCGACGCCGTATGTCACCCGAAGACCAGGAGCGCATGACCGTCAGCATCGAGGCCGACCGCGATGTGCCGATGGCTGTCATCAACGACGTGAAGCAGGCTCTGCGGAAATCGTATGCCCTCAACATCAGTTATGCTGCCACAGAACAGCATAACGCCAAGAACAGTAAGTAGGAAAGCTTACGCTCAAACGCCTCTTTCGTAATCAACGAAAGCGTAGCGGTAGGCATGGCGCTCATCGGCCTCATGTGTTTCGCGGCTTACTTCGTGCCAGTCGCCGTAGTCAGGAAAGTAGGTGTCGGCCTGGGCGGGCGTATCGTCAATCTCGGTCAGGCAAAGACGGTCGGCCAAGGGCAATGCCTGCTTATAGACGCTGGCTCCACCGATGATATAGACATCCTCGTCCGATGCGCAGTGAGCCAAAGCCTCCTCGAGCGATGCGTAGGTGTCGCATCCCGGAAACTCCTTCTGTGAGCGGCTTAGCACAATGTTCCGGCGATTGGGCAGTGCACCTTTGGGCAGCGACAGAAAGGTGTTGCGCCCCATGATGATGGTGTGTCCCGTAGTCAGTGCCTTAAACCGCTTCAGGTCGTTAGGCAACCAGTAAATCAACTTGTTCTCGAAACCGATGGCGCGATTCCTCGCCACCGCAGCAATGATGCTTATCATATCCTTTTCTCCTATGTCCAGAATTCTCTGTCTCCTGTTTGCTCCATTTCTCCCTGACACTTCGGACAGGTTTTCATATTCCAAATCCTGATGTTCTCGCTGCCGCAATTCAAGCATAGCCTACCCACCTCGCTTCGATAAGATGGGGCTACGTCAGCAATGATGCCACCGACTACAATGTTCTGGATTGTCTTGCAGTCTGGGCAACATATCGGGGTAATCTGCTGACGAAAGAGACCGCGCCCCTCGTACACCTCGGCTTCATACCCACATGCTTTGCAACGATATTTCAGTTTCCACGCCATCTGATTATTTCTTCTCTTTTGCCACGGCTATTTCGTGAATGGTAAACAACCCGTTTTCATCAATCGTAATTGGAGCCGACAACTCCGGCATATCGTCGTATGTCAGTACAAGTCCTGTGGTAAACTTTACACCAGGAGTGAAGATGACCTTTGGCTCGTCACCACTGACATCGTAGTATAGTTGTTCGCCTATCCACAGAGGCTGTTCGTCATCGAAGCCGCCCATGTCCGTGACGGTATTCTTGACCGTCGCCAACTGCTTGCCGCCATCATAGATTGTGATGGTTTCGCCCTCGATGGTATAACCTAAGCGTTGCAGTAGTTCCTGCTGCACACCGTAGGGGTTGACCTCGGTCTTAACATACGCCAACTCGTTCTCGCCAAAGCGAATCTGATGGAGCCATTCCACGCGAACACCAGTACCCTCCATCGCCGAGCTGGTCAGCCAGAGGTCGCCCGTCTTGGCATTGTACGTGGCCTGTGGCTCACGGGTATTGCGGATGTTGGGGAAGGTGGTAGACATTGCCCCTTTGGTCACCTGAATACCATAACCCTCCGTAGATGTCTCGTCCATCTCGTCGATGCTCACAACACAGACTTCGTTTGTGGTATCGTTCATCAACTCATGGCTGTGGTACTTGGTGGCCTTTGCCAATGCTTGCTGAACATTGTCGGGCATAGTGTCCGACGGCACAGGCTCTTCCATCGTACCAGCCATCTGCTTCGTTTCAACACTGGCAGTCTTGCATCCTGCCGTCATCATGCCCATAGCTATAATTGCTATGGCTAAACTGATAAAATACTTTCTTTTCATTGCGATATGTTTTTTTATATCCATGTCAGTTTTCTCCAAATGCCTTCCAACGGTCCGCGAGGATGATTATCCGCATGTATCCGACAGACGGCCTGAAAGGCCAGCAAGCAAATAGCCCAGGGCAACGGTCCTGTCACCCAGGGCGTTGCCCTGGGCTGATGGCTCATTGCCCCTTCGGGGCGTTATCGGATACATACGGATAATCATGATTTATAACGCGTTGATTGTCTTCTGCAGTTCTTCTAAGAACCGGGCAGCGTGCGAGCCGTCCATCTGGGCGTGGTGGAACTGGAAGGAGATGGGCAGAGTCACTTTAAACCAATGCTTGCGGTATCTGCCCCATGCCAGGAAGGGATTGGTGTAGATGCCGCTGTACTGGTTGACAATGCTGTCGAGTTCCGTGCCAGTCACTGCCGACGTGCCGACTATCACAGCCTCATCGTCTAATATGTCCTGACAGGTCTGGCTGATGGTCTCTGTCAGATGCAGGTAATTGGCATTAAACGCCTCCAAGTCGTCGCTGACGGCAACGTCGCAGAAACTAAGTCCGCCCTTCACGTTATCCGCTATCACGTTGATGGCCATGCGGTCGTATTTATACAGTTTCCCGTTATGCGGCAACATGTAAAACTCATCTATCCTCGATGCTGCCTTGCCAATGCACCAGCAGAGCAGCATGTTGAACTTCATTCCGCGCCTACGGCTCACCTTGCAGAGCCGCGTCACGTCGAAGGTCTTGGTAAGCGTCACCATCGGCATCGGCGACTTCATCCACAGCTCGAAGGCGATGGCCCGATTGGTATCCTTGGGATTGATTTCCTGTTTCATTATATATTTGTTCTCGACTGCAAAGTTACGAATTATTGCTGAATACTCCAAATTTATGGGACATTCCGCATGTTTTTGTGACGAATAGCACGCAATATAACAGAAAATTCGTAACTTTGCAACTACAAAGTGATAAAAGATTATGCCTCGAAAGACAGACGGAATACAGTATGTTTCGCTTGTAGCCGTTCATGATGGTGGTGGCGGGTAAAAAGGTAAAAATGCTGCAAACCCTCTAATTTTTTCTTTTTTCCTTTTTACCTTTCCTCTTTTTCACCTTTTCACCCTTTCCAAGTCAACGGAAACGCCTATGCTGAAGGAGGTTCCCGTGGTCAGCGGCGAACAATAATAGTAAGACTTGGGCTTATAGTTGAAGAGGTTGTCGATGGCCGTATTGACGGTGATGCCACGCCATACGTGGTGCTGCAGCATCAGCTTCCAGATGGTGTAGCCTTGGTCAACGTCCGTGCGGCCCGATTGCGGCTTGCCCTGACTGCGACCAGAGAGTGCGGCATCGAGGGCATAGTGGCGCGAGAACCGATGGTCGTAGCCTAATCGCCACGTCATGGAGTGGGAGCGGGGCTGGTAGAAGTCGGAGTAATAGACGCTGCCCGTCTCTCTCATCCACGAATAGTTAAGCCTGAGCGACAGCCCACAGTCCCAGATGTGCCCTAAGCTGACGTCTATGCCCCACACCTTGATGCCGTCTTCGTTCCAGTAGAGCGCACTCTCCATGCCCTCGAACATTCCGCCGTCGATGGTGGTGATGCGCTTGTCGAACACGTTGCAGTAGCCCATCAGGGTGAAGTTGTAGCGTCCGTCTAAGAAGCCGCTGTTACGGATGCGGTTAGTCCGCTCAATGGCTACGTTGAAGTTGTTGCTCTTCTCTGGCTCCAGGTCAGGGTTTCCTCGCAGCATATAACCCATGTTGCCCATGTCGAAGTGCATATACATCTCTTTGAGCGTAGGGGCCCGGAATCCGCTGGCATAGTTGGCGCGGAAGGTCATCCAGGGGAATTTGTAGACCACGGCGAGCCGTCCGGTGAATGCCTGCTGCGATGAGGCCGAGAAGTAGTCGTAGCGCACGCTGCCCACCAAGTTCAGTTGCTTCGTGATGTTCCAGTCGAACTGTACATAGCCGTCCACATTGTCCTGCGAGTGGCTCGTGCCCTCAACGAACTGGTAGGTCGAGAGGTAGTCGTTCATGTAGTCGGCACCCAGTATCAGGGTGTTCTGGCCAAACGGATGATGATATAGCGCATGCACGACGTGCTGACGGTTGCTGTAGTCGTGGTCGTGGGTACGGGTGCCGTCGGGCATGAAGTTCGCTTTGTCGTATTGGTCGAAGGCGTAGGATAGTTCGAGATGGTGGTCGTGGTTCCAGGCGTATGTGCCTTTCAGCCCGCCACTATAGCCGTTAAAGTGGTAGTCGTGGGTGTCGCGCTCGCTGGTACGGAAGAAGTAGCCGCCCCGTCCAATGAGCGTCAGCTGGTCGGTAGCCCGCCACGTCAGCCGTTCCTTCACGTTGTAGGTCTTCTGTCCGTAGAGTCGGCTCAGGTCGGAGTCATCCTTCAGCACCGATTCGTCGTAGGGAAGGCCTTTCGCCTTCTTCATCAGTTCCATGGCAATCTCCTCGGACGAGTGCGCCTTGGGCAGATTGATGGGGTCAACCGTCGTATGCTGGAAGCTGGTCTGCGAGTTCCATTTCTCCGTGTTGAACGAGAATCTGGCACCGTTGCGCCATTCGTGGCCGAAGCTGTTATAGCGCGAGTTGGCATTGGCCGTCCACGGTTCCAGGTTCTCGCGGCTGATGATGTTGATCACACCACCCACGGCATTCGAGCCGTAGAGGGCCGACGAAGCACCCTTCACAATCTCTATGCGCCCCACGTTGTCGAGGTTCAGGCGGCTGTAGTCGGTGTTGTCCATCGTCTCGCCAGCCATGCGCTCGCCGTCCACTAAGAACAGGACGGCGTTGCCGCCGAAGCCACTCATGTTGAGCGAGGTCTCCTGACTCATGGCAAAGCCGAACTCCAGTCCGGGAATCTCTTGTATCAGCAGGTCTTGGATGTTGGTGGCATCGGTAATCCTGATGTCGTGGGGCGTAATGAGCCGTGTGACGACGGGGGCATCCTTCAGCGCCTTGGGCGAATGGGTAGCCGTCACCACCACAGGCTCCAGCTCAACGGAGTCGCGGAAAGTCTGGGCTGAGAGTCCATGAACAATGGAACACAAAGATACGAAGACGCAAACTTTCTTCAATTCTTCAATCTTTCAATCCTTCAATTCTTCAATCCTTCTTGATGCCAGTGAACTGTCCGGCAAAGTCAAACGGCATATTACCGTACTTCAAAGAAAAGGTCACTACAACATTCTTGTCATTAAAGATGACGGTTAACCCAGTAACGGTGTAGGCCTTCTCAGCCCCCGCAGCATTCGTCACAGTACCTGTGTATGATGCTGTACTTCCCGTAATGGTATTGCCATTCTTCGTCAGGGTGATACCCTTCACGGGCAGAGCAGGAAGAGACATCATGCCCTCGCCGTACTCAGGAATGACCATATCGACCGTAGTGTCGGTGGCTTTCGTGAACACGAAGGTCTTTGTTCCCTCGTCAACATCGCCACTGACCGTCATCACCTCCTGGCCTGTATAAGAGCCTGCCACCTGTGCAGCAACAGCTACTTCCGGCTCATCGTCATCACTCGAACAAGAACTCACACTTACGACAAGAGCCACCGTAGCGACCATCATCATCATAAAACTTTTAATCTTCATAACTTTACCTTATTATTTATTATATTTTACTTTTTTACCTTTTTACCTTTTTACTTTTTCAACTGTTGCGTCTCGTAGTCGTACTCTGAACCATACGCGCTGTGCGGTATGCTGAAAATGGCAATCATGAACAGCACGGCCAGCCCGACCACCCACTTGTTGTACTTCCACTTCAGCGTAGCTATTGCAGCCACAAAGAAGAGGAACGACAGTAGCGTCTTGTTGTCCGTCAGGTCAGTTCCGTAGGGGAATCCTGCCCACCAAGGACCGAATGCCGCATGCTGCACCATCGGGCCCAAAATAAAGCCACCGACGAACAGCGTCCCCACAGTAATCCATAGCCAGCTGCAGTATTGCTTGCGCGTCACAACCAACAGCAGCGTATAGACGGCAAACAGCATCGACGCAAACATCAGCAGGATGTGGGGCACCAGGATGCCGGCGGGCACATCATTACGGAAACGTATCACTATCGGCTCGTCGGCAGGATAGTCCTTGCCGTCGATGGTGAGATAGTACTGCAGTTTTCCGCCTACTGGCTGCACGGGCAATGCCGCCTGCCACACGCCATCCTTACTGCTGAAGTCCATGCTGGTGTATTCATCCGCTGTCGGATAACGGCGATAATGCAGTACTCCCGTACCTCCGTACTCCCCAATCGTGATGACCTCGTCCTGCTGCACCCCACTTCTGGGCAGCTTCAGCTTGTGTTGCTCCCCATTCAGTTCTACGGTCACGCTCTTAGGATGCGTAGGCCCCGTCATGCGTTGGTACACGCTCAACGCCAACGTAATGACTATGGCCAGAATCCAATATACCGACTTTTTCATCTTACAGGAGGTGTTAAGTGAACTTGGAATGTTATCGTCTGTTCGCCTCGCAGCACCTTCACGCGAATAGTCGTGCCTGCCGTCAGCTCTGACAGCCGCTGCATGTATTCCTCGATGTCCTTCACGGGCTTTCCGTCAATCTCCTGAATGATGTCGCCGCTCCTGATGCCGGCATTGTGCGCCGGCTTTCCTGCCACCACTATGTCAGCCCGCAGACCGGGCTTGGTGCTGGCACCCATTACGTCGGGCATCAGTCCTAACGTCACCTTGAATTTGGCATGCTTCATCGTGCTGCTGCCTGGCACGTTGATGAAGTCTGGGGTTTCGGGCGTGCTGGCCAGCCTTGCCACCAGCTCCTGCGTGTACTCCAGGGTCTGCTGCATACCATCGTAGTTCAGCGTCGAAGGCACGTCGGCAGGCGTGTGATATTCCATGTGGCCGCCCGTCGTGAGGAACAGCACGGGTATGTCCGCAGCCACGAACGACGCCTGGTCGCTCGGCCCGTAGCCGTCGGGCGTGCAGGTGACGTGCAGCCCCTGCTGCCCGGCAATGCTCTCGGCCATCGCCTTGAATCCGGAGCTTGTCCCTGTGCCCGAGACGCTCAGGGCGTTATCGCGCATACGGCCCACCATGTCAAGGTTCACCATCGCCACTATACCTTTTATATTATCAGGTAGGTTCCTGCGCTGTTTGTCATTCTGCTTCATCCATTCCAGAAACTGTTTGCTGCCGACGAGTCCCTGCTCCTCAGCGCCGAAGAAGGCGAAGATGATGCTTCGCGGCGAGCGCACCTTCTTGAAATGCTTGGCCAACTGCAGCACCACGGCATCGCCGCTGGCATTATCGTCGGCACCAGGATGCACCCCTAACGTGTCAGGCCGGCGCGAACCGGAGCCTTGGCCTCCCATGCCCAAATGGTCGTAGTGAGAGCCCACCACGATGTATTCATGCTTCAACCGCTTGTCCTTGCCTGGCAGCACGCCGATGATGTTATGGGTGGTATATTCGTTGGTCAGCTCGGTGACCACGTCTTTCTTCTTGAACTTGAAGTCCTGGTAGTAGCCCCTCTCTCTCTTGGCCTTGATGGCAGGCTTCAGCTTCAGGCTACGCAACTGGCTGACGATATATTTCGAGGCCAGCGTGTCGCCCGCCGTGTCAGGGAATCTGCCCCCCAGTTCCTGCGAAGCCAAATACTCCACCGCCTGCCGCATGTCCTCCTGCTTCTGGGCGCATAAAGGCAAACACGCGAAGAGGTAAAAAGTAAGTATTATTTTCATCATTTTGAATTTTCGTTTTGCATCTTACTTTACGGACTTCATTCCCCGTCCGTGTCCGTCCGCTTTAGTCCGTTGCTTTTTTTCGGCTGCAAAGGTACTACAATTTTTCCAATCCCACAATCCCCATTTATGTGGATTTTTGTTCAAACCTCTGTCAGAATCCTAATAGCCAAATAAAAAAGGCTCCCCCAAGGGAGACTGGTGAAGAGGTGACAGGAGTATAATTTATCCGCGCAGAGTCTGCCCTCCCTTCACTTAATAAAAAGCCTCCCCCAATGGGGGAGGCTTGGAGGGGGCTGGCCTTATGGCTCAATAGGCTCCTGATCCTGCTCCTGCAGCGCCAAGCTCGCAATAGGCACTCGCGTCTGGTAACGCTTCTTCTTGCCGTCGACGGTCACCACATGGACGGTAATCAGGTCGCGCATCTCGAACACGCAGTCGCCCTTCAGGTTCCTTGAGGTCAGTTCCTCACCCTTCGCTCCCTCGGGCAGGAAGCGCAGGTGGACGCCCTCAATCTGCACGTTCGGGTCGTAGGCCAGGGGAGACTCCACGCCACCCTTCTTGTTCTCGATGGTGGGATAGAA
>CAMVLT010000068.1 GCA_947168395.1 uncultured Prevotellaceae bacterium
TTACCGCTATCTGTGGTCAGAAGGCAGTTGCTACATATTCTAAGAAGGATATCGCAAACTTCAAGCTTCGTAAGAAGATGCCTATCGGTGTGATGGTTACGCTGCGTCGTGAGCGTATGTATGAGTTCCTTGAGAAACTCGTCCGTATCGCCCTGCCCCGTATCCGTGACTTCAAGGGTATCGAGAGCAAGTTCGACGGCCGTGGTAACTACACACTGGGTATCCAGGAGCAGATTATCTTCCCGGAGATTAATATCGATTCAGTAGACCGCATCCAGGGTATGAACATTACCTTCGTTACCTCGGCTCAGACCGATGAAGAGGGTTTCGCTCTGCTCAAGGCCTTCGGTCTCCCATTCAAGAACAATAAAGACTAATAGACATGGCAAAAGAATCAATGAAAGCCCGCGAGGTGAAGCGTGCAAAGCTCGTGGCCCGCTATGCTGAGAAACGTGCAGCCTTGAAGAAGGTTATCGCTACAGCAGATGTGAACACGGAAGAGGGCGCTATGGCCGCCTACGAGGCTGCTCGTAAATTGCAGAGCATCCCCCGCAACGCCAACCCCATCCGTCTGCACAACCGGTGCAAGATTACGGGTCGTCCAAAGGGTTACATGCGCCAGTTCGGTCTCTCTCGTATCCAGTTCCGTGAGATGGCGTCAAGCGGTCTGATTCCGGGGGTGAAGAAGGCCAGCTGGTAAAAAAGGAAAGGATTTTATTTTTTATTTATTGTTTAATATTGTCGGGGCAGTCCCGATTAATTAAAACTTCATTTTTATGACAGATCCAATAGCAGATTATCTGACCAGACTCAGAAACGCAATCATGGCTCATCACCGTGTTGTGGAGATTCCTGCGTCAAACTTGAAGAAGGAAATTACAAAGATCCTCTTCGAGAAGGGGTACATCCTGAACTACAAGTTCGTGGAGGATGGCCCTCAGGGTACCATCAAAGTGGCTTTGAAGTATGACCCTGCAACCAAAGAGAACGCCATCAAGTTCTTGAAGAGAGTGTCCACGCCAGGTCTTCGTAAGTACACTGGCTACAAGGACATGCCGAGAGTAATTAACGGACTGGGTATTGCTATCATATCCACGTCTCAAGGTGTAATGACAGACAAAGAGGCCGCCCAGCTGAAGATTGGTGGTGAGGTGCTTTGCTATGTGTATTAATTGGGAGGAACTGAATTATGTCAAGAATAGGTAAATTGCCAATTAGTATCCCCGCTGGTGTTACAGTTGCTCAGGACAAGGACGGCATCGTTACTGTAAAAGGTCCCAAGGGAGAACTTTCACAGAAGGTCGACCCCTCTATCAAGATGAAAATAGAGGATGGTCACATCACTTTCGAGATTGACGAGAACAGCGCTGTGAACGTCAAGCAGAAGCAGGCTTTTCATGGTCTGTACCGCGCACTCGTCAATAATATGGTAGTCGGCGTAAGCGAAGGTTACAAGAAGGAACTGGAACTCGTAGGTGTTGGTTACCGTGTGAGCAATCAGGGCAACATCATTGAGTTCTCTTTAGGCTACACTCACCCCATCTTCATCCAGCTTCCCTCGGTAGTGAAGGTTGAGACCAAGATGGAGCGTAACCAGAACCCGCAGATTATCCTGGAGTCTTGCGACAAGCAGTTGCTTGGCATGATTTGTGCCAAGATTCGTTCTTTCCGTATGCCGGAGCCTTATAAGGGTAAGGGTATTTTGTTCAAGGGTGAGGTTATCCGTCGTAAGTCGGGTAAGTCAGCCTCAGCTAAGTAATCTTAAAAATTGAAGTATTATGACAACGAAGAAAGTAGAAAGACGAATTAAGATCAAATATAGAATTCGTAAGAACGTTTTCGGCACAGCCGAGCGTCCTCGTCTGAGCGTTTTCCGCAGCAACAAGCAGATCTATGCTCAGGTGATCAATGATTTGGAAGGTAAAACACTTGCTTCTGCATCTTCACTGGGTCTTGAGACTATGCCTAAGATCCAGCAGGCTGAGAAGGTTGGTGAGCTGGTAGCCCAGAAGGCTCAGGAGGCTGGCGTTACTGCCGTTGTCTTCGACCGTAACGGTTATCTGTATCACGGCCGTGTGAAGTCGCTTGCAGACGCAGCACGTAAAGGTGGACTTAAATTCTAAACGATTATGGCAATGAACAAAGTTAAAGTAAATAGTGACGTAGAGTTGAAAGACAGACTGGTTGCCATCAACCGTGTAACGAAGGTAACCAAGGGTGGTCGCACCTTTACATTCGCAGCTATCGTGGTTGTCGGTGACGGCAACGGTGTCATCGGCTGGGGACTGGGTAAGGCTGGCGAAGTTACCGCAGCCATCGCCAAGGGTGTAGAGGCCGCCAAGAAGAATCTGGTGAAGGTTCCCGTTCTGAAGGGTACCATTCCCCACGAGATGGAAGCCCGCTTCGGTGGTGCTCAGGTGTTCCTGAAGCCGGCAGCTGCCGGTACTGGTCTTGTAGCCGGTGGTGCTATGCGTGCCGTGCTCGAGAGTGCTGGTATCAAGGATGTGCTGGCTAAGTCGAAGGGTTCGTCGAACCCCCACAACCTGGTGAAGGCTACTATTGTTGCCTTGAGCCAGATGCGTGATGCCTACACTGTTGCAGGTACTCGTGGTATCAGTATGGACAAAGTATTTAGAGGATAAAGGAGACTAAGATTATGGCAACAATTAAGGTAAAGCAGATTAAGAGTAAGATCGGTTTCCCGGTTGATCAGAAGCGCACGCTCGAGGCTCTCGGCCTGCGCAAGATTTCGCAGGTTGTCGAAGTTGAGGACAATCCTTCTGTCCGTGGTATGATTCGCAAAGTCTGTCACTTGGTGACCGTAGTTGAGTAATAACAAACTTTAATTCAAGGAGATTCGATTATGAAACTGAATAATTTGAAACCTGCAGCAGGCTCTACCCATTCACGTCGTCGTATCGGTCGCGGACCAGGTTCTGGTCTGGGTGGTACTTCAACCCGTGGTCACAAGGGTGCTAAGGCTCGTTCAGGTTATAAGAGAAAGATTGGTTTTGAAGGTGGTCAGATGCCGCTGCAGCGCCGTGTGCCGAAGGCTGGCTTCAAGAACATCAATCACAAGGAGTACTTTGCAGTCAATCTGTCAACGCTCCAGAAGCTTGCAGAGGAGAAGAAACTCACTAAGATCGGCATAGCCGAGTTGGTAGCCGCAGGCCTAACCAACGGCAAGGAGCTGGTGAAGATTCTCGGCAACGGTGAGCTGAAGGCCAAGGTTGACGTGGAGGCCAACGCATTCTCGAAGACTGCCGAGGAAGCAATCAAGGCAGTAGGTGGTAACGCAACAATAATCTAAGCTAAGATGAAGAAGTTTATAGAGACACTGAAGAACATTTGGAAGATTGAGGACCTGCGTCAGCGCCTCCTCATCACAGTCCTGTTTGTAGCCATCTATCGTTTTGGCTCATTCGTGGTACTTCCTGGTATCAATCCGGTCATGCTGGATAAACTGCAGCAGCAGACCTCTGGCGGTCTTCTGGCCCTGCTGGACATGTTCTCCGGTGGAGCATTCTCCAATGCGTCAATCTTCGCACTTGGAATCATGCCTTACATCTCGGCTTCTATCGTAATGCAGCTCCTCGCCGTTGCTGTGCCTTATTTCCAGAAGATGCAGCGCGAGGGTGAGAGCGGCCGCAAGAAGATTAGCATGTACACTCGTTACCTGACAGTGGCTATCCTGCTGTTCCAGGCACCGAGTTACCTCATTAACCTGAAGATGCAGTCGGGTGCTGCACTGGCTTCTGGCATCAGTTGGCCTGTGTTTATGATTCCCGCCACTGTTATTCTGGCTGCAGGCAGCATGTTCATCCTCTGGCTCGGTGAGCGCATTACCGATAAGGGTATAGGAAACGGTATTTCGATGATTATTATGATTGGTATTATTGCACGCCTGCCTCAGGCATTTATCCAGGAGGTCAGCTCGCGCTTCACTGCTATCACCGGTGGTGGTCTGGTCATGTTCATCGTCGAGATTATCATCCTCTACGCCGTTGTTTGTGCATCTATCGTTCTGGTACAGGGTGTCCGCAAGATTCCCGTACAGTATGCAAAGCGTGTCGTGGGCAACAAGACCTACGGTGGAGCCCGCCAGTATATCCCCCTGAAGCTGTTCGCAGCCAACGTGATGCCTATCATCTTTGCTCAGGCACTGATGTTCATCCCGCTGACCATCGTCCAGTTCTCGGCTCCGGAGAATGCAAGCTGGTTTGTGCGTTCTATGCTTGATCACCACAGCTGGACATACAATGTCATCTTTGCCCTGCTGATTATTGCATTCACGTACTTCTACACTGCAATCACGCTGAATCCCACGCAGATGGCTGAAGACATGAAACGTAACAACGGTTTCATCCCTGGCGTTAAGCCTGGTAAGGACACCGCTGATTTCATCGACACCGTGATGTCGCGCATTACCCTGCCCGGCTCACTGTTCATTGCCTTCATTGCCGTGATGCCTGCTTTCGCAAGCCTGCTGAATGTGCAGGATGCCTTCTCACAGTTCTTCGGTGGTACCTCGTTGCTGATTCTTGTGGGTGTTGTACTCGATACACTTGCCCAGATTGAGAGTCATTTGCTCATGCGCCATTATGACGGCCTGCTCAGTTCGGGTCGCATTCATGGTCGCGGCATGGCTGCCTACTAATCTTCTATGAAGATATTTCTGAAGACTGAAGACGAAATTGAGCTGATGCGCCAAGCGAACCAACTTGTTGGTAAAACGCTTGGCGAATTGGCAAAGCATATCAAGCCTGGTGTAACGACCCTCCAGTTGGATAAGGTAGCCGACGAGTTCATTCGCGACCATGGCGCCGTGCCGACTTTCAAGGGGTTCCCCAATCCATACGGAGGACCGTTTCCTGCCAGTATCTGTACTTCGGTGAACGATGTCGTGGTTCATGGTGTGCCAAATGAACGCACGGTGCTCAAGGAGGGCGACATCATTTCCATCGACTGCGGTACGCTTCTGAACGGGTTCAATGGTGACTCTGCCTACACGTTCTGTGTCGGCGAAGTGTCCGAAGAAGTAAAGAAGCTTCTGAAGACTACCAAGGAGGCTCTCTATCTCGGGATTGAGGCAGCGCAGGCTGGACGGCATCTCGGCGATATCAGTGCCGCTGTGCAGGACTACTGTGAACACGAGAAGTATGGTATTGTGCGCGAACTTACTGGTCATGGCATTGGCCGGGAGATGCACGAGGATCCGCCAGTACCCAACTATGGTCGCCGAGGCAATGGCGTCATGCTGAAAGCCAGTATGTGTATCGCCATTGAACCGATGATAACAATGGGTAAGCGGGATATATGGCTCGATCAGGACAAATGGTCAGTGAGAACACGTGACGGCAAGCCTGCTGCACATTTCGAGCATACCATTGTCATTCGCAAAGGAAAGGCCGAGATTCTGTCTTCGTTTGAGGAAGCACAAAAAGTAGAAGGAGTATTATATTGATAATGTATGGCAAAACAATCCGCTATTGAGCAGGACGGAACAATCCTCGAGAGCCTCTCGAATGCTATGTTCCGCGTAGAACTTGAGAATGGAGTGCAGATCATAGCCCACATTTCGGGTAAGATGCGTATGCACTACATCCGTATCCTTCCCGGTGACAAGGTGAAGGTTGAGATGAGTCCTTACGACTTGACAAAAGGTAGAATTGTATTCAGATACAAATAAAACAACTTTATAAAGATATGAAGACAAGAGCATCGTTGAAAAAGCGCACCCCGGACTGCAAGATTGTTCGTCGCAAGGGTCGCCTGTTCGTTATCAACAAGAAGAACCCCAAGTACAAGATGCGTCAGGGTTAAATGTTAAATAAGCATAAAGGAGTGCGGAGGTTTGAGAAAATCTTCGTACCTTTGCATGCTTTTTAGCAAATTACGTAATTTAAACATTTTATTTTCACTTATTAATTAACAAATGGCAATAAGAATTGTTGGAGTAGATTTGCCCCAGAACAAGCGTGGCGAAATCGCATTGACCTATATTTATGGTATAGGTCGAAGTAGTTCAGCAAAGATATTGGACAAGGCAGGCGTCAGCCGTGACCTGAAGGTCAATGAATGGAATGACGACCAGGCAGCCAAAATCCGTGAAATTATCGGCGCTGAATTCAAAGTTGAAGGTGATCTCCGTAGTGAGATCCAGTTGAATATCAAGCGACTGATGGATATTGGTTGCTATCGTGGTGTCCGTCATCGTCACGGTCTTCCGGTTCGCGGTCAGAGCACCAAGAACAATGCTCGTACCCGTAAGGGAAAGAAGAAGACTGTTGCTAACAAGAAGAAGGCCACTAAGTAAATTTAAAGATTGAGAAATTAAAAAATTGAAAAGATTATGGCAAAGAAAACAGTCGTCTCAAAGAAAAGGAACGTCAGAGTGACCGCTATAGGCCAGCTCCATGTTCACAGCTCTTTCAATAATATTATCGTGTCGCTGGCTAACGACGAGGGGCAGGTTATCTCTTGGTCGTCTGCTGGTAAGATGGGTTTCCGTGGTTCTAAGAAGAACACTCCGTATGCTGCCCAGATGGCAGCTGAAGATTGCGCAAAGATCGCTTTCGATCTGGGTCTGCGCAAGGTGAAGGCTTATGTGAAGGGTCCCGGCAATGGTCGTGAGTCAGCTATCCGTGCCGTGCATGGTGCAGGCATCGAGGTTATCGAGATTGTCGACGTTACGCCGCTGCCTCACAATGGCTGCCGTCCTCCGAAGCGCCGTCGCGTATAATTTGGCGTTTACGTCATAACGTCATATCGTAATAACGAAAAAATATCATTTAAGAATTATGGCAAAGTATATTGGACCGAAATCTAAAATTGCACGCCGTTTTGGTGAACCCATCTTCGGCGCCGACAAAGTTTTGTCCCGCAGGAACTTCCCCCCGGGACAGCATGGCAATAACCGCCGCCGCAAGCAGTCGGAGTATGCTGTCATGCTGGCAGAGAAGCAGAAGGCTAAGTACACATACGGAGTACTTGAGCGTCAGTTCCGTAATATGTTCGAGAAGGCTGCCAAGGCCGACGGCATCACCGGTGAGGTGCTGCTTCAGAACCTTGAGTGCCGTCTCGACAATGTAGTGTTCCGTCTCGGTATTGCTCCCACCCGCGCTGCTGCCCGTCAGCTCGTTGGTCACCGTCACATCACGGTTGATGGTCGTGTAGTCAATATCCCGTCGTTTGCTGTGAAGCCCGGTATGGTCGTTGGTGTTCGCGAGAAGTCAAAGTCTCTTGAAGTCATCGAGGCCGCTCTTGCTGGTTTCAACCACAGCAAGTATCCTTGGATTGAGTGGGACGATGCTGCTAAGGCTGGCAAGTTCTTGCATAAGCCCGAGCGTGCTGACATTCCCGAGAATATTAAGGAGCAGTTAATCGTTGAGTTGTACTCTAAAAACTAAAAATCATTAAATTAATGGCGATATTAGCATTTCAAAAACCTGATAAAGTCGTAATGTTGGAAGCGACGGACAAGTTCGGCAAGTTCGAATTCCGTCCGTTGGAGCCTGGCTTCGGTGTCACCGTCGGCAATGCTCTGCGCCGCATTCTTCTTTCATCGCTCGAGGGCTATGCCATCAACACCATTCGAATCAGCGGTGTTGAGCATGAGTTCTCATCAGTACCTGGCGTAAAGGAAGATGTGACCAACATTATCTTGAACCTGAAGCAAGTCAGGTTCAAGCAAGTAGTGGAAGAATTCGAGAACGAGAAAGTCTCCATCACTGTCGAGAATTCTACCGAGTTTAAAGCCGGTGATATAGGCAAGTATCTGACTGGATTTGAGGTGCTGAATCCCGATTTGGTGATTTGTCATTTAGATTCCAAAGCATCGATGCAGATTGACATCACTATTAATAAGGGCCGTGGCTACGTTCCTGCCGACGAGAACCGTGAGTTCTGCACTGACGTCAATGTGATAGCAATCGACTCTATTTACACCCCCATCCGTAACGTGAAGTACAGCGTCGAGCCTTATCGTGTCGAGCAGAAGACCGACTACGATAAGCTCGTGCTCGAGGTCACCACGGACGGTTCCATTCACCCGAAGGATGCTCTGAAAGAGGCTGCCAAAATCCTCATTTATCACTTCATGCTCTTCTCCGACGAGAAGATTACGCTGGAGAATACCGAGAATGAGACCAATCAGGAGTTTGATGAGGAAATCCTGCACATGCGTCAGCTGTTGAAGACCAAGCTCACCGACATGAACCTCTCTGTTCGTGCCCTGAACTGTCTGAAGGCCGCCGATGTCGAGACCCTTGGCGATCTGGTGCAGTACAATAAGACTGACCTCTTGAAGTTCCGCAACTTCGGTAAGAAATCGCTCACGGAGCTTGATGATTTGCTCGAGAGTCTGAATCTGTCGTTTGGAACCGACATATCAAAGTATAAACTTGATAAAGAATAACAAAAAATGAGACATAACAAGAAATTCAACCATCTCGGTCGTACTGCATCTCACCGCAGCGCCATGCTCGCTAACATGGCCATCTCGCTGATCATGCACAAAAGAATCACTACGACCGTCGCAAAGGCTAAGGCCCTCAAGAAATATGTGGAGCCCCTCATCACCAAGGCTAAGGAGGACTCCACCAACTCTCGCCGCGTAGTGTTCAGCTACCTGCAGAACAAGGAAGCCATCAAGGAACTCTTCGGCCCCGTGGCCGAGAAGGTTGGCGACCGTCCCGGTGGCTACACCCGCATCATCAAGCTTGGATTCCGTCAGGGCGATGCTGCACCTGTCTGCTTCATTGAGCTCGTTGACTTCGATCCCGAAATGGCAAAGGGCGAGGTTAAGAAGAAGACTCGCCGCTCACGTCGTGGCGGTGCCAAGGCCGAGGCTCCTGCCGCTGCCGCCGAGGCTCCCGTCGAGGAAGCTCCCGCAGCAGAAGAGGCAAAGGCTGAATAAGATTCCGAACAGGATTCTACAATACTTGAAGGTGGATGTGCCGGCATCGTTTGGCACGTCCACTTTTTTAATAACTAACTACTAAATAACAAATTGAAAGTGAAACGACTAACCTTGACTATAATCTTCACTCTGCTCACGACACTATTCGCAGGTGGCGTGCGGGCTATGGAGCGACAGCGGGTGAATTTCAATGCCGACTGGCGGTTATGTGTCGGTGACGAGCCTGAGGCTTCGAAGCCTGAGTTTGACGACAGCGGCTGGCAACAGGTGACGCTGCCTTACGCCTTCAATGGCGACGAGGCGTTCCGTAAGGACATTGTAGATCTGACTGATACCATTTGTTGGTACCGCAAAATGTTCAATGTTCAATCTTCAATGCTCAACGGTGTTAAGTTATTCATCGAGTTCGAAGGCGTTCGACAGGGGGCTGACTTCTACCTGAACGGTCATCACTTGGGCTTCAGCGAGAATGGGGTGATGGCTTGCGGCTTCGACCTGACACCGTATATGAAGGAGGGTGACAACGTGCTGGCCGTGCGCTGCGACAATAGCTGGACGTACCGCTCGCGCCGTCACAACAGTCGCTACCAATGGAACGACAAGAACTTTAACGCCAACTACGGTGGCATTCCGAAGAATGTGTGGCTCCACATGACGGGTCGCCTCTACCAGACACTGCCGCTCTACTCAAACCTCGGCACCACTGGTACCTATATCTATGCGACCGACTTTGACATTCCTAACCACAAGGCTGTGATTCATGCTGAGTCAGAAGTAAAGAACGAGGACGCTACATCGCATACATTTATATATGATGTCCAAGTGCTTGATGCTGAGGGTAAGGAAGTAGCGAATTTCCACAGTGAGCCTATTACGATGCAACCTGGTGAGACGCGCATTGTGAAAGCCCAGCAACAGGTAGAAGGTCTGCATTTCTGGTCATGGGGCTACGGTTATCTTTATACTGTTAAGACAAGCCTATCTACTTCCCTCCTCCACAGGGAGGGGCAAGGGGGAGGGTTTGACAAGGTCATCACCCGCACGGGTTTCCGCAAGACCCGCTTCGGCGAAGGCAAGATATGGCTCAACGACCGCGTGCTGATGGTACACGGCTATGCCCAGCGCACCTCGAACGAGTGGCCTGGGGTAGGGGTGAGCGTTCCTGCCTGGCTCAGCGACTACTCCAACGGTCTGATGGTGCAGTCGGGAGCCAACCTTGTGCGTTGGATGCACGTCACTCCGTGGAAGCAGGACGTCGAGTCGTGCGACCGTGTGGGACTCATCCAGGCCATGCCCGCCGGCGATGCCGAGAAGGACGTGGAGGGGCCGCGCTGGACGCAGCGCACAGAGCTGATGCGCGATGCCGTCATCTATAACCGCAACAATCCCTCCATACTCTTCTACGAGTGCGGCAACGAGAGCATCAGCCGTGAACACATGCTCGAGATGAAGGCCATCCGCGATGCCTACGACCCCTACGGCGGACGAGCCATCGGCAGTCGCGAGATGCTCGACATCGACGAGGCCGAATATGGCGGCGAGATGCTGTACATCAACAAGTCAAAGAAGCACCCCATGTGGGCTATGGAGTACTGCCGTGACGAGGGACTGCGCAAGTACTGGGACGACTGGAGCTACCCCTACCACAAGGAGGGCGACGGCCCGCTCTATCGCGGTCAGCCCGCACCTGACTACAATCACAACATGGACCAGCTGGCCGTCGAGATGGTTCGCCGCTGGTACGACTACTGGCGTGAGCGTCCGGGCACTGGTACCCGCGTTTCGTCGGGCGGTGTGAAGATAGTGTTCTCCGACACCAACACCCACCATCGTGGTGAGCTGAACTACCGCACCAGCGGTGTCGTTGATGCCATGCGCATCCCCAAGGATGCCTTCTATGCGCATCAGGTGATGTGGAGCGGATGGGTGGACGACGAGCAGGCTCATACCTATATCGTTGGCCATTGGAATTACACCCCCATCCCCTCTCCGACAGGATTGAGTAGTGTGAAAAAGCCCGTTTACGTCGTTTCTACGGGTGACTCTGTGGAGCTGTTCCTGAACGGCCGCTCACTCGGCAAGGGCCGTCAGAGTTACCGCTACCTCTTCACTTTCGATGATGTCCCCTTTGAGCCAGGCACACTCGAGGCCGTTGCTTCCGATGGCAGCCGCTACAAGTTGGAAACTGTAGGCGAACCCTGTCAGCTGAAGCTCACCGCCATCGAGAATCCTCAGGGCACGCAGGCCGATGGTGCCGATATGGTGCTTTTCCAGGTTGAGGTGGTTGACCGGCAGGGACGCCGCTGTCCGCTCGACAACCGCATGGTTCACTTCGGACTCTCGGGCGAGGCCAAGTGGATTGGTGGCATTGCCAGTGGCATGAGTCTCCCTGTAGAGTGTGGTGTCAATCGCGTCCTCGTCCGCACCACTCCGAATGCAGGTGAGATACATCTCTCTGCTTACGCCGAAGGAGTGAAACCGGCCTATATTGAAGTGAGAAGTGAAAAGGTGGAAGTGAAAGATAAACTGCCGCAGCTGACGCTCAAGGGACGTTTCTATCGTGGCGAGACACCGCTTACCCCCTCGTATACCGAGCAGGCACGTGGAGTGGGCATTGTCTCGGCCAAGGCGGGCTACGACTCAGAACATGCCTCCCGTAGTTTCGACGACAACGAGCTCTCGGAGTGGAAGAACGACGGCCGGCTCTCCACCGCCTGGATTACCTACCGTCTGGCCGAGAAGACCGTCATCGACGACATCTGCCTGAAGCTCACCGGCTGGCGCCTGCGCAGTTATCCCCTCGAAATCTATGCTGGCAAAACCCTCATCTGGACTGGCGAGACCGAGCGCAGTCTCGGCTACATTCACCTGATGCCTGTCAAGCGAGTTAAGACCGACGAGATTACCGTCCGCCTGAAGGGAGCCGGCAAGGACAAGGATGCCTTTGGCGGTATCACGGAGGTGGCCCAGCCCGCCGCAGGCGAATTGGATTTGTACAAAGCCAAGAACGGTAGCAGCACCAACAGCGAACTCCGCATCGTCGAGATTGAAATGCTGAAACGTGACCTTCCCATCCACAATATAACGCCTCTCTTGACAAATTGAATAGTATTCTGCACAGAAATCGTGTTAATTCCCTCCCCAAATGCGGTTTATTTGAATTATTTTTTGTAACTTTGCAGCCGAAAGGCTGCGAAACTGCTCCCGCTCGGCAATTGATGCAAGCATC
>CAMVLT010000069.1 GCA_947168395.1 uncultured Prevotellaceae bacterium
AAACTATGCCAAGATCAGTAAATCACGTTGCATCAAGAGCAAAGCGTAAGAGAATTTTGAAGCTCACCCGTGGCTACTTTGGAGCTCGTAAGAATGTTTGGACAGTAGCCAAGAACACTTGGGAGAAGGGTCTGACATACGCTTATCGTGACCGTCGTAACAAGAAGCGTGCATTCCGCTCACTGTGGATTCAGCGTATCAATGCAGCCGCACGCCTGAACGGTCTGAGCTATTCTCAGCTGATGGGTGCTCTCAGCAAGGCTGGTATCGAGATTAACCGCAAGGTGCTCGCCGACCTCGCCATGAACAACCCCGAGGCTTTCAAGGCCATCGTTGAGAAAGTGAAGTAAACAGCGCACGAACTGTAAAGAAGAATAAGCCGGGAAGTGAGACAACAATCGCTTCCCGACTTTTTTTGTTGAAAGATTCGGGCCTTTCGTTGAATCTTTTTGGGTACTTCGGCCGAATAATGTACTTTTGTATCAGGTTTAATCAAAAACAACAGCAACTTATGAAGAAGATACTATTATTTGCAATGATTGCCGTATCAGTTACGGTGATGACATGCTGCACAGCAGAAGACCCGTTCGAGGAATACAACAACGACTACAACGGATGGCAGAACAACGCCAGCATGTCGGGTGGAAACTCGGCCACGACAGGCGAACTGGCAACGTTCGACATTGCGTTAGACACAGAGCGTGCGGAGGGGACAGAGAACGCCAAGGAATACTTCCCCGATGAGGAGGACGCGCTGGAAAACAACGAATTTACAACGGAAGTAGCCATCGACATGTCGAACCCAACAGCAAAGACGGAGAACGGCGTGGAGGTGACGGTCGATGGCGGTCACGTAACAGCGAACCATGGCTCGACGAAGAAAGTGTGCTATGTGGTGAGCGGCACGAGCGGCAACGGTTCTTTCACCGTACTGGGCGACAAGAAGTACGCCGTAAAGCTCAACGGCGTCAGCATCAACAACCCCGACTCGGCGGCCCTGAACCTGCTCAGCGGCAAGCGTGCCTATATTCTGCTGTCAGAGGGCACCCAGAACACATTGGCCGACGGCACAGGTGGCAACCAGAAGGGTGCGCTCTACTGCAAGGGCAAGCTGCTCTTCAACGGCAGCGGACAACTCAGCGTCACTGGCAACACGAACAATGGCATACACTCGGCCGACTACATCGTGTTCAACAAGGGCAACAACGTTTACGTGAAATCAACAGCCAATCACGGCATCAAGGCCAACGACGGCGTCTTCATCAACGGCGGCATACTGAACGTGGAGGTATCGGCAGCAGCAGCCAAGGGCATTAACAGCGAAAGCCACATCATCGTGAACGGTGGTCGCACCACTGTGCTGAATACAGGTAACGGTACCTACGACAGCGACGAACGCGAGGCCAAAGGGGCTGCAGGCATCAAGGCCGACTCGACATTCACCATCAACGGAGGCGAACTGTGGCTGAAGAGCACAGGCTCGGGCGGCAAAGGCATCAACGTCGATATGGAAGCAAACTTCAACGGCGGCAACGTCTATGTAGTTACTACCGGCGGTCAGTACAAGAGCAATAACGACACCTCGTCGCCCAAGGGCATCAAGACTGACGGCAACATCACCGTCAGCGACGGCAGAATATGGGTGCGCACTAGCGGTTACAACGGCGAGGGCATCGAGACAAAGGGCACACTCAACATCACGGGCGGCGAAACGGCCAGCTATGCCTACGACGATGCCATCAATTCAAAGGGCGATATGACCATCAGCGGTGGCTATGTCTATGCACACGGACAGCACAACGACGGACTGGATGCCAACGGCAACTGCTACATCAAGGGCGGCACCGTCTATGCCATCTGTTCCGGCTCGCCTGAAGTGGCCATCGATGCCAACAGCGAACAGCAGAAGAAACTCTACGCCACAGGCGGCACCATCGTCGCAGTGGGCGGTCTTGAGTCGGGAGCCAGCCTGACACAGTCGTGCTACCAGACCCAGTCGTGGAGTTCCAACACCTGGTATGCGCTGACAGTCGGCAACAGCATCTTCGCGTTCCAGACCCCGTCAAGCGGCGGCTCAGGTATCGTTGTGTCAGGTGCTTCGCAGCCTACGCTCCAGTCGGGGGCAAGCGTCAATGGCGGCACCTCTTACTTCGGTGGCCTCGCCATAGCGAATGGAACAGTCTGCAGCGGCTCCAATGTAACACTCTCGTCCTACACTGGCGGCAGCAACATGGGTGGTGGCCCGGGCGGAAGACACTAAAGCGAGGTGTAAAATTTGCCTTATAGATACACATTTTTGGCCGAATATGAATGAGAATTCCAAGAAAAGTTGTATCTTTGCACCCGTTTTAATAAATAGGTATATGGAAATAGCAAGTAAATACGACCCGAAAGAGGTCGAAGGCAAGTGGTACCAGTATTGGTTGGACAACAAACTATTCAGTAGCAAACCCGATGGTCGTGAACCTTACACCATCGTCATTCCACCGCCCAACGTGACGGGTGTGCTCCACATGGGACACATGCTGAACAACACCATCCAGGACATTCTGGTACGCCGTGCCCGCATGGAGGGCAAGAACGCCTGCTGGGTGCCGGGCACCGACCATGCCTCTATCGCCACCGAAGCAAAAGTGGTGAAGAAGCTGGCCGAGCAGGGCATCAAGAAGCACGACCTGACGCGCGACCAGTTCCTGGAGCACGCCTGGGACTGGACCCACGAGCACGGCGGCATCATCCTGAAGCAGCTGCGCCGGCTCGGAGCCTCCTGCGACTGGGACCGCACGGCATTCACGATGGACGAGACGCGCTCGGAGAGCGTCATCAAGGTGTTCGTCGACCTCTACAACAAGGGCCTCATCTACCGCGGCCTGCGCATGGTGAACTGGGACCCCAAGGCCCTAACCGCTCTATCAACCGAGGAAGTCATCTACAAGGAGGAAAAGAGCCACCTCTTCCACCTGAAATACTACGTGGCTAACGCCGACGGTTCCGTATGCTGCGATACCATCGCAGCCAGCGAAGGCGACGTCATCCACAAGGATGAAAAGGGCTACTACGCCGTCGTCGCCACCACCCGCCCCGAGACCATCATGGGCGATACCGCCATGTGTATCAACCCCAAAGACCCGAAGAACCAGTGGCTGAAGGGCCGCAAGGTCATCGTGCCTCTGGTGGGCCGCGTCATCCCCGTCATCGAGGATCGCTACGTGGATATCGAGTTCGGTACGGGCTGTCTGAAAGTGACGCCCGCCCACGACACCAACGACTACATGCTGGGCAAGACGCATAACCTTGAGACCATCGACATCTTCAACCCCGACGGCACCATCTCGGAGCAGTCGCCCATCTACGTCGGCATGGACCGCATGGACTGCCGCAAGCAGATTGCCAAAGACTTGAAGGAAGCCGGACTGATGGAGAAAATCGAGGACTATACTAATAAGGTGGGCTACTCGGAGCGCAACCCCGACACGGCCATCGAGCCTCGCCTTTCAATGCAGTGGTTCCTGTCGATGAAGCACTTCGCCGACATCGCCCTGCCGCCCGTGCTCAACGGCGAGATGCACTTCTATCCGCAGAAGTACGTCAACACCTATAAGAACTGGCTCGAGAACATCCAGGACTGGTGTATCAGCCGCCAGCTGTGGTGGGGCCACCGCATTCCCGCCTACTACTATGGCGAGGGCGACAACGATTTTGTCGTCGCCGAAACCCGCGAGGAAGCCCTGAAGCTGGCCCAGCAGAAGAATCCCGCAATGACGGATGCTGACCTCCGTCAGGACGAGGACGCTCTTGACACCTGGTTCTCCAGCTGGCTCTGGCCCATCTCGCTGTTCGACGGCATCCGCAATCCCGGCAACGAGGAAATCAGCTACTACTACCCCACCAGCGACCTTGTGACTGCCCCCGACATCATCTTCTTCTGGGTGGCACGCATGATCATGGCCGGTGAGGAATATATGGGCACGTTCCCCTTCAAGAATGTCTACTTCACAGGTATCGTCCGCGACAAGTTAGGCCGCAAGATGTCGAAGTCGCTCGGAAACTCGCCCGACCCCATCGAGCTGATTGAGAAGTTCGGCGCCGACGGTGTTCGCATGGGCATGATGCTCTCAGCTCCTGCCGGCAACGACATCCTCTTCGACGAGGCACTCTGCGAGCAGGGCCGCAACTTCAACAACAAGATATGGAACGCCTTCCGTCTGGTCAAGGGCTGGAAGGTGGCCGACGGTCCCACATGTTGCGATAGCATCACAACAAACAAGATTGCCACCGCCTGGTTCGAGGCCAAACTCCGCCAGACGAACGCCGAAGTCGATGACCTATTCAAGAAATACCGCATCTCGGAAGCCCTGATGGCCGTCTACAAGCTGTTCTGGGACGAGTTCTCGAGCTGGTACTTGGAGATGGTGAAGCCTGCCTACGTCAACGGTGAGGCCCAACCCATCGACCGCGAGACTTATGACCAGACGCTCTCGTTCTTCGAGACGCTGCTGAAGATGCTGCATCCCTTCATGCCGTTCATCACTGAGGAACTGTGGCAGCACATCTACGACCGCAAGGACGGCGAGTCCATCATGCGCGACAAACTGGAACTCCCCTTCCCCACCCCTGAGGACAACCGGCTAACAGCCGACTTCGAGGTGGTGAAGCAGATTGTATCGGGTGTGCGCATGGTCCGCTCCTCCAAGAACATTGCGCCAAAAGAGGCACTCGAGCTGCAGGCCATTGGCAAGAACGACTATGCCGAGTTTGATACAGCTGTCATGAAGATGGCCAACGTGAAGACGATCAGCGTTGTCAGCGAGAAAGACGCCACAGCCAGCTCGTTCATGGTTGGCACCGACGAGTTTGCCGTTCCTCTGGGTTCGTTAATCGACGTCGAGGCTGAGATTGCCAAGATGGAGACCCAACTACAGCACCTCGAAGGCTTCCTAGCCGGCGTAATGAAGAAACTCTCCAACGAGCGCTTCGTCCAAAATGCCCCCGAACAGGTGGTTGCCTTGGAGCGCAAGAAGCAGAGCGACGCCGAAGAGAAGATTGCAGCGCTGAAAGAGAACATCGCAGCGCTGAAGAAATAAAGAAATAAGCAATAGCAATAAAGAACCCCTCCCGACATCAGGAGGGGTTTTTTATTGCTTTCAACGTATTTCCTTGTAGTTGTTGTTCTTCAGCAGCTGGTCAATTGTGATGTGGGGATTCCGCTTCATATAGTGCCCGACAGTACGGGTGTAAAGGGTGTTGAAAACGGTACGATCCATAGCCTGATTGACTACCCACTGCACTTTGCCGATATGAATGTCGCGGTCAAGCTGGGATAGTTTGCGATCATTAGGCATAGGATATAGGCTGAGCAGATAGAAACCGACACAGTCAGGAACGATATACTCGCGTGTCATCACTCTACGCTGCTCATCGGTATAGCCATAATCCTCACGCAGATAGAGGGGATAGTTGGAACCGAGATACTTGTCAATCGAGATGCCTAACAGCCCGTTACCGACGATGATACTCTGGTCGAGCGACCCTATCTGGGCATAGACGGTAGGAACCTCCATGCCGGGCAACATCTCCCTCAGACGCTCGAAGGCGTCGTTCAGGTTTTGGTTGATGTCGTCCATGTTGGCATACTGCTGTTCTGCCGATGCAATCAGCATCTGGAGCGTGGTGTCCTGATAGAACCTCAGAAACTTGACGTTGATTTCAGGATCATTCACGCGGCCTATCTTCAGCACGTCCTCTATCAGGGTACGGGTCTGCTGCGGATAGCTCGTGTTCATCTGCTGCAAGGCCGAAAAGTCACCCGTAGTCAGATAGAGACTCTGGATGCGGTCGTAACGCTCAACAACGACATTCACCTCAGCCTCATCGCCTGAGGAGGTGAAATGCCATTCGCAGCCAATACACATCAGCATAACTGCCATCAATAGCGCATAGATTTTCCGCATAAGAACCGTCTTGTTCAGTAAATTTTATTTAAATTCGACTGCAAATTTACTAAATAATATTGTAAAATCCAAATTTTAACCTAAAAAAGATAAAAATATCTTTGAAAAGCATTACTTTTGTATGCTACTAAACGAATCTCAAGACATGAAACGAACTATTTTATGGGGCTTATTAGCCACAATTTGTGCCACAGCTACTGGCCAGGAGACTATCAACGTCAGTGTGAGTAACCCGATGAAGCAAGAACGGACAGACCAGCCCGTAGTCATCTCGCTGCATGATTATGGCGACGTACGCTCGGCACTGGTCACCTGCGAGGGAAAGGAGATTGCCTGCCAACTCGATGACCTCGATCAGGATGAGCAGTTCGACGAGTTGTGCTTCCTGGCCGACTTAGACAAGAAGGAAGAAAAGCGGTACGCCGTCACCCTGTATCACGAAGGCGAGCCTCGCCAGTATCCGGCACGGGTGTATGCCGAAATGCTGATGCGCAACGACAAGGTGAAGGAGAAAAACCGCCATGATAACTACATCGAGAGTATTACGGCACGTGGTGACTGTGCCTACTCCTACAACCTACAGCATCATCACGGCGTGGACTTTGAAAGCGAGTTGAACGGCATACGCATCTACTTCGACAAGCGGCAGACACTGGACCTCTACGGCAAGTTCAAGAAGCGGCTGGAGCTGAAAGAGACGCAGTTCTACACCTCGGACGAACAAAAACAGCAGGGCTATGGCGACGACGTGCTCTGGGTAGGCAACACGTTCGGGCTGGGTGCCTTCCGAGGCTGGGACGGCAAAGAGCCGACCATGATAGACCCTGTGCGCTCACGTACCCAGCGCGTCATCAGCTACGGTCCCTTGCGCACCATTGTTGAGGTCGTCGACCGAGGGTGGCAGGCTCCCTCAACTCTCACCTCTCACCCCTCACCTCTGAATATGACCCTCCGCTAC
Source organism: uncultured Prevotellaceae bacterium (assembly GCA_947168395.1). GTDB lineage: Bacteria > Bacteroidota > Bacteroidia > Bacteroidales > Bacteroidaceae > Prevotella. The sequence goes on from CAMVLT010000069.1 coordinate 6,910, forward strand.
ATCCAATATGCCGGTCATCGCGACACGGACGTAGAAGTCTACTTCAACAAGGATGTCAGCAACTATCGTTTCTCCACGGGCATCATCAACGTCAAAGGCTCCGAGGAATTCAGCGACAAGAAGGGCCTGAGAGCATGCTGGGGCACCGACTATCCCTCGACCGACACCGTGAAGTGGAGCCGGGAAACGGTGGGACTGGGCATCTGCATCCCCCAGAAGAACATTGCCGAAGAAATGCCGGCCAACAAGGACAATTACGCCTTTGTCGTGAAAACAACGGGTAGCCATTTAGGCTACAAAATAATCTACACTTCAGCCAACGAAGAATTTGGCTATCACTCTGCCAAGGAGTGGTTCGACTTCCTGAAAGAATGGAAACGTGAGGTTGAGCAGCCTATTCTGGTAAAGAGTCGTAAGTCTTCCGGCCTCTAAAGTAATACTGCCAGAGCAATGAGAACATGCGTTGCTCTGGTATTTGCTCTTCTGCACGCGAAGCCTGTATCTCACGGCGGTCTTCCTTAAAGTCGGCCTTCCACTGCCTGAAAGCACGGCGGGCACGGCACACGGCCTTGAAGTCGCCGACGTTCTGCTCCAATATCAGCATCTTCAGAGCTGCCACATAGTCAAGCAGCAAACGCCAGCGCATGACGTGACGCAACTCCTTGTCGGGCAAACACTTGTACAGCATGGTCAGGTTGTTACGGAAGTTCAGGAAAGTCTTCATGGGGTTCGACTTTGGAAGCGTCCCACCACCTACATGATAGACATAGCTCTCGGGCAGACAACAGATTTTACGGCCACGGATGCGCAGACGCCAGCACAAATCAATTTCCTCACAATGGGCAAAGAAGCGACCGTCAAGACCACCACAAGCCCAATAGTCCTTGGAGCGCACCATCAGAGCCGCACCAGTAGCCCACAGCACTTCCGAAGCATAGTCGTACTGGCCGTTGTCACGCTCCACCGTGTCAAACACGCGTCCACGGCAGAACGGATAGCCGTAGCGGTCAACAAAGCCGCCACAGGCACCAGCATATTCGAAGCTGTCGCGGTCGGCTATGCTGAGCAACTTGGGCTGGCAGGCAGCCACTTCGGGGTGAACATCCATGAACTCCACCAACGGTGTCAGCCAGTGGTGGGTCACTTCTATGTCGCTGTTCAGCAACAAGTAGTATTCGGCCTCCACCTGCTTCAACGCCTTGTTATAGCCTTCGGCAAAGCCCCAGTTCTTTTCCAGCACCATCAGCCTCACCTCCGGAAACTCCGCACGAAGCAGCTCAAGTGAGTTGTCGGTCGACGCATTGTCGGCCACATAGACCGTTGCTTCGTCACGGGAATAGCGCAACACCGTGGGCAGATACTCCTGTAGCATCCGTGCCCCGTTCCAGTTCAGTATGACTATTGCCACTTTCTCCATACGTGCGTACATTATTATATATTAAGGATTTCACATCTCAGGGCCTCTCGGTCGGCAGTCAGTGCCCCCAACTTCACCTTCACTATCTGGTTGTCCAACTCAGGCCGGGCATCACGAGCCGACAGCTCCACCCGTATGTAGTTGCGGGTGAAACCATGCATCGCCCTGCCACGGGTAGCCTTCTCGAACAGCACCTCTGCCTCCTGGCCAATGTGACGAGCATAGAACGCCTGCGTCTTCTCATCCGACAGGTCGAGCAGCAGCTTCGATCGTTGCTTCTTGTCATGGTCGCTCACAATATATGGAATCTTCAGGGCCATCGTGCCAGGACGCTCAGAGTAAGGAAACACGTGAAGCTGGGTCACGTCCAGCGACTTCAGGAACTCATAGGTCTCCTCAAAGCACTCGGGCGTTTCACCCCTGCACCCTACCATCACATCAACGCCAATGAAAGCATCGGGCATCTGTTCCTTGATGCGGTGAATCTTATCGCTGAACAGGCGGCTGTCGTAATGGCGGTGCATCAGCTTCAGCACCGTGTCGCTGCCACTCTGCAAGGGAATATGGAAATGAGGCATGAAGGCACGGCTATGGGCACAATAGTCTATCAACTCGTCAGTGAGCAAATCGGGTTCCAGTGAGCTGATGCGATAACGGCTGATTGCCTCCACCTCATCCAGTGCCTTCACCAAGTCAGTGAACCGTTCACCAGTAGTCTTGCCGAAGTCGCCGATGTTCACACCCGTCAACACTATTTCCTTCCCACCCTCGTCGGCAGCCTCACGAGCCTGCGCCACCAATGAGGCAATGGTCGGATTGCGGCTGAAGCCACGGGCGTATGGTATAGTACAATAGGTACAAAAGTAGTCACAGCCGTCCTGCACCTTCAGGAAATATCGCGTCCTGTTGCCACGCGAACACGATGGAGCAAACGAACGGATGTCCTTGGTCTTCTCTCTATAATAGGCTGCAACAGAGCTGCGGTTCACAAAAGCATCTGACAGGAACTGTACCAGCTCAGCCTTCTCGTTAGAACCCAACACCAAGTCGACACCTTCGATACGACTGACGGCCTCAGCCTCCAACTGCGCATAGCAGCCCGTAACCACGACAAAGGCTCCCGGATGCTCGCGTACCATGCGGTGAATGGCCTGACGGCACTTATGGTCTGCCACATCGGTCACCGAACAAGTGTTGATCAGACAGAGGTCAGCACGTTCCCCCTTCTGCACGGCTACGACCCCCATCTGGCCAAGCATCTTGGCAAAGGTCGATGTCTCGCTGAAATTCAGCTTACATCCCAGCGTGAAATAAGCCGCTTTCTTGCCTTGAAAAACTGATGTATCTATCATATACAATATGGTGTGAATGTTTCCGCGCACAAAGGTACATATTTTTTCTGAAAATTAGGCTTTTTTTTCAAAATATCATCAGGAGGCAGAATTATTACAAACTTTAACAATTCACAACCTACTAATTATCAGCTACTTGCAAAAAAGTTACAAAAACGCCCTAAAAAAAAACAAAAAAAATGATACGTCGTATCGAAAAAATGCCTACCTTTGCACCGTTTTAATAAACAAATGATTGTTTTACAGATTTAAAAGCTTAGAAAAAATGAAGAAATTGGTATTTGCATTCGCCGCTGTTGTAGCTGTTTCATTCGCTGCATGTGGTAACAAGACTGAGCAGGCTGCTGCTCCCGTTGACACTGATTCTATTGAGGAAGTTGTTGACAGCGTTCTCGAGGATTCAGCTGTTGTTGACAGCGCTGCTGCTGCTGCTGTTGTTGATTCAGCTGCTGTTGCTCAGTAATCTGAGGCGAACAAAGGAAATGCCGCTTGACGAGAGTCAGGCGGTTTTTTTATCTGATAGTATGAAGAAAGTCAAAATAACAGCAATACGCCAGACCACCTATCCCGACCTGATGGAGAAATACGAGAACCCCATCGAGCATACGTGCGATATCAAGGAAGGACAGCAATGGATAGCCATCGACGGCCAATGCCCTGAAAGAATGTGTCCCTCGGCATGGTCGTCAATGCAGCAGTTCGTAGAATCATTAGCCCACGGGCAAGGCAATTTCTTCGACGGATGGATGAAGAACCCCATGAGCGCCATGATAAGCTGTAACGACGGGTTCCGGCCGTTCAGCTTCTATATAGAGGTGGTGAACGAATGACCGTCGTTCATTCGTAGTGTCTGATTCTCACGTCAATACCATCGCCCTGCAGCTGTGAGGGAAGCTTGGTGACATCCGTCTGACCGTAATGATACGGGAACAGCACCTTCGGCTTGATCACTTTGGCCGCTTTCACCAGTTGTTCCGGCGTCATTGTATAAGGCTGGTTGCAAGGCAGGAAAGCAATGTCAATGTCCCTGATATTTGCCATTTCCGGAATGTCCTCTGTGTCGCCAGCAATATAGATTCTCAGACCATCGACCGTCAGGATATAACCGTTGTCACGGCTTTTGGGGTGAAATTGCGTACGGCCCTCAGTATAATTGTAGGCCGGAACAGCCTCCACCGTGAAGCCATCAGCTATCTGCAGCTTGTCGCCATTGGCCATCACCTCGCCCGAGCCCAGCATGTCGGCACACCGCTTGTTGGTGATAAGCCGTGTCTCGCCGTCAGAGAGCAGGCCGATGGCTCCCTTGTCGAAGTGGTCACCATGCTCGTGGGTCACAAAGATGTAGTTGGCCTTAGGCATCGAGGCAAGGTTAATGATGCGGTTACCCAACTTGGCTACAGGGTCAATCACTATCTCCTTGCCGTCATACTCCATGCGGATGCTGGCGTGGACAAGGGCATGGAACTTGACGGTCTTTCCGCTCTTCGTTTTAAACACATCCACCTCGTATGTATCCGTAGTCACGGCCTTCCCAGCCTCTTTCCACGCTAAGACACCACCCTTCAGGTTCACACACTGATAACCCTCAGCAGCCAGCCTTCCGGCAGCATTGGCAGAGCGGCGGCCACTACGGCAATAAACGGCTATCTTCTTGTCAGTTGGCAATACCGACTTGGCCTTCTCCAAAAAATCGCTCTGCCCCTGGTCTATCACGACGGCACCAGCAATATGTCCCTCAGCATATTCGCTGGCAGTACGGACATCAAGCACTACAACACCAGGAGTCTCAATCAAATCAGAGAATCCCTGAACGTCAACATTCTCGAAATTCTGCTGGCCACAGGCGGTTGTCAGCCCTAACATAGCCAGTAAGCAAGTCAAAATCTTCTTCATAATTCTACAATTGTATTCGCACTATTGCGCTGCTAAGTTACAAATAATCCTCCATATCGGCATAATACATTGGAATCTTTTGTGATTATTTAGGAAAAAATGCGGGATTTATGCAGGAAGCAACTAATTTAGCACTTTTTCGATAAAAAAATGCATATTTGTTTGGTTATTCGGAAGAATTTAACTACCTTTGCACCCGCAAACGCGACATGGTGCCCGTAGTTCAGTTGGTTAGAGCGTCAGATTGTGGTTCTGAATGTCGACGGTTCGAGTCCGTCCGGGCACCCAACCAAGAAAAATCGGAAATTCCCTGTAAATAAAGGGGTTTCTGATTTTTCAGTTTAAGGAGGACGTGTTCCGACTTATTGGTCTGAGACCAACTTCT
>CAMVLT010000070.1 GCA_947168395.1 uncultured Prevotellaceae bacterium
GCAAGTCGCTGATTAGCAAGAAAAATCAGACTTACAGCGTCAAAGTTGGGTTAATCTATTCTCAACCTTTTTGCCAATTCTTTACTTTGTTGGCGATGTTTAGTGTTCTTTCAGATTCTTGATATACACTTCAAGTTTGTTATATTTCCCGTCCTTTTCCATATCCTGTACTTTGTTCGTGGCAGTGGAAAGGTCGTTTTGGTTAAGGAAATCGTTCTTCTGTGATGATTTGAATAGCCTGTTCTTGGCAATGACTGCCTGCCAGTTCTCTGTGATATATCCTCGTCTGGATAATTGGTCAAACAAATGGGCTAATAGCCGATTGTTCTTCGAGGTGAGGACAACAGAAGGGGAACAGTTGAAGATGGACTTTATCTGTTCTGCGGTTATGTCCGCTTCACGGAAGATATAGAGTTCGTTGATAATGCCAGATAGAAAGTCCATCTGACTGTCGGTAAAAGAATGTTCAAAAGTAGGTAAAGCAGGAGGTGTCTCAGGAGGTGTCACCGATGGAGTAGTCTTGGTGACACTTTGGGGCGTAGGACTCTTCTTGACATGGGATTTCCGTTCTGCCAGTTTCTGTTCCATGTCGGCTATTAAGGCATCAGTCTCGGCATCTTCCCGCTGCTTTTCTTTCCACCTCCGCTCTTCCTCTGCTATTTCTATGAAATAACGGTGCTTCTTCTTATCTTCCAACAAGAACTTGACGTACCTCTCATAGAGTACCACCTTATATATATAAGAGAAGTAGGGATTCTCTGCATCGTATATCGTATTGTCTTTCTTGAATGCCTGAATGTCTGCTTTTAACGGATTACGATACCACTTATTAACAGCATCAGGGCCAATGTTCTCTATAAACAGACTGTCCCAAATGAAATCAGGTTTATCGAGAGCATCTTGGATATGCTTCACATGAGGGCATTCAGCGTAGGTGTCCGTAAGGATCTTTACCGCTTTTGCATATTCTTCCTCTTCCAACTTAACCATATATTCGTCTGATGCACCCTCGGCTGTTCGCGTCAGACGTTCTTCAAGACTATCGAGTGCTTCTTTTACAAAAGCATTAATCACCCCTTCCTTCTCATGTATGATAGGTTCCCAACAATTTTGTGTATCTTGTGTATCCATTATCCTGTATTTATTCTTTTCGGAGTGCAAAGATACTCAAAATATAGTAGAATAAGAACAAACAAGAGAAAAAGAAGAAAAGATTAACAGTTGGTCGCTTTTCTTATTCTTGGTTAAGATTAACACCTAATTAACGCCCTTGAAAAGAAAAACCATCTGTAAATCACTGATTTACAGAGGATTTTGAATGTTTCTTCGTAGTCGATAGGGGAATCGAACCCCTATGCCAAGATTGAGAATCTTGTATCCTAACCATTAGATGAATCGACCATCCTTGCAACAATAAGGAACCCCTGCGGAAGGAGGGGGATTCGAACCCCCGGTACGGGAACCCGTACGGCAGTTTAGCAAACTGCTGGTTTCAGCCACTCACCCATCCTTCCGGATTTCTTTAGCTGCAAACCGTGGGGGTATCTCCTTGATTGCGGGTGCAAAGGTACGCAGATTTTTTGAATCCTCCAAATCTTTTGGCAACTTTTTTCGGGAAAAGTGCAATTTTTATAAAAAATGCCGCTCCACCTATTATATAATATAGACAGAGTGGCATTGTTTGGGTTATTCAGGAATCTGCTTGAGGATGGCTAACAGGTGATCCCAGACCATCTGGACGGTGGGGATGTGGAGGCGCTCGTCTGGGGTGTGGACGAAGCGTAGGGTGGGGCCGAAGCTCACCATGTCGAGTTGTGGGTAGCGCTCGGAGAAGAGTCCGCACTCCAGTCCGGCATGAATGCCGCGGACAATGGGTGCTTTGCCGAACAGCTGTTTGTAGGTCTCGACCACAATCTCAGTGAGTTTCGAGTCGGCACGCATCTTCCAGGCGGGATAGCCGTCGGATGATACGGCCTTGGCTCCTGCCAGTTCGAAGGCAGCCTGAATGGTATAGCACATATTGTCGAGGTTGGACATGACATTGGAGCGTTGGCTCGACAGGATGTTTATCTCGGTCTCTGTGGTGTGGATGGCAGCGATGTTGCTTGAAGTCTCGACCATGCCGCCGAGGGCCTCGTCCTGACAGATGGCGTAGATGCCGTTGTCGACGGCCTGGACGGCCCACACGAAGTTCCTGGCTACCTGCGGCTCAATGACCGTCTGGGCATCAGTGCTCTCCATGAGCCACTGCATCTGGGTGTCGGTGACGTGGAACTCGTCCTCTACTTCTGCGGCAAAGACGTTCCAGTCGGCACGGACATTCTCCTTCAGGTCGTTGGGCACGGCAATGATGAACTCGCCGTCGCGGGGGATGGCATTATGGAGCTTGCCGGAATGGAACTGGGCCAAGCGTACACCATCGTAACGTCGCATGGTCTGGAACAGGAAGCGGGCAAGCACCTTGATGGCATTGGCACGCTTCTTGTTGATATCATCGCCGGAGTGTCCGCCTACAAGTCCCTTCAGCTGGCCACGCAGGAAGAAGGAACCTGCGGGTGCCTCCTCACGCTGGAAGGTGAACTGGGCCTGCGTATTACGACCGCCAGCACACGAGACGAATATCTCGCCCTCGTCCTCGGAGTCGAGGTTGATGAGGTAGTCGCCTGTCATGAAGCCGGCCTTCATGCCCTCGGCACCTGTCAGTCCTGTTTCCTCGTCGCGTGTGAAGACGCACTCGATGGGGCCATGTTCGATGTCGTCGCTATCGAGGATAGCCAGTTCGATGGCACAGCCGATACCATCGTCGGCACCAAGGGTCGTACCTTCGGCTGTCAGCCATTCACCGTCGATATAGGTGCGTATGGGGTCGTTGTCGAAGTCGAACTCCACGTCTACCAGCTTATCGCACACCATGTCCATGTGGCTCTGCAGGATGACCGTCTTGCGGTTCTCGTAGCCTGGCGTGGCTGGTTTGCGTATGATGACGTTGCCCGTTTCGTCGACCTTGGTGTCGAGTCCTCGGCTTTCGCCCCATTGTTTCAGATACTCAATCATTTTCTCCTCGCGTTTCGAAGGGCGGGGAATCTCGTTGATCTTCGCAAACTGTTCGAAGACAACAGCAGGTTTCAATTCGTTCTTGTTCATTGTTTGGGTTTTTAAGTTTATTGTTAGTTCATAGAGGTTATTTGCTTGGCGGGGAGGGTACGTTTTCTTCCTCTTTCTTTATACCGAAGAAGTCGCGCAGCCCGTTGAAATCCTTTTTCAGTATGATGCCCACCCCCTGGGTGTTCAGGCTGGAGCGAGTGAAATAGCGGTCGTTGGTCTGGTTGTAAACTTTGAGGGCGATGTTACCGTTGGGCTTCAGAAGGTAGCTGATGTCGAAGTCGCCGATGAACGAGGGAGTGGCCTGAGTGGCGTTGTCACGATAGCCGAACTGCCCGTTGATGAGTAGGCGATTGTTGAGCATTCGCCCGTTTATAATTCCCTCATACTCAGCGTTGTTCCACCCCTCCGTTCCAGTAGAGATGTTGGCACCGAAGTTCCAGTCGTCGTTCTTGACGATTTGGTTGATAACGCTATTGATCTGTGTGGAGAGGGTGCCTGAGAGGAACGACTGCATGGCCAGCGAGGTCTGGTCAGTCTGTTGCTGTCCGGCGTTGTTTTGTCCCTGGTTGTAGAAGCGTCCGATGCCGAGCAGGTAAAGCACCTGCTGGTTCATCTCCTGTCCGGAGGAGAGCAGTGAGCGCACCATCTGTTTCTCGTCGGCATTGACGTTGGGGAGGTCGAGGTCGAAGGTGACCTGCGGCGCAGAGGGTCGTCCGCCAATGTTCATGAGGCAGTTCACACGGACGGTGTTAGACGAGAAGGAGTTGCCTAACTCGAGGTCGGAGAGCGACACACCGTTGACCGTATACACGGCTTGCAGGTTGAGGGTGGCCGAGTAGGGGTCGCCGCCGAAGATGATGGTGCCTCCCTCCTGGAACTGGAAATTCTTCTTGATGATGTTTTGTATTGTCACTTCGTAGGTGCCGTGGTTAACGGTATAGGTGCCCTGCATCTGGAACGAGCCTTTGTTGTAATAGGAGGCTTGCAGCGAACCAGAGCCGTTGAGGGTGATGTAGTCGCTGGTCTTGGCGTCCATCAGGATGCGCATGGTAGCGTCGGGCTGTGCATTGACCAGGAAATTCATGTAGATATTGGTCCCACTCCCGCTTTCAAGCTCTGAGGAGGATGAGGTGCTGCTTTGTGTGAGTGCGTTTTTCCACGTGATGAACTCCTGATTACTGATGGCATCGGGGTTGGCAGCATTGTAGACGAAAACGGTGTTCTTGAGCGGGGTGACGTTGCAGTCGATATGAACGTCGTCACCCTTTAGGCTGATGTCAACATCGCCCGAGGCGAATACGGTGCCGTAGAAAGAGTTCTCGCCGAAATCGTGGAAGTCGTAGCCCAGGAGCTGGTCGGTGCTGAGGTGCAGGTCGAGACTCATGTTGGTGAGGTCCTGGTGGTGGATGGCTCCCGACAGGTAGCCCACGTTATCGTATTTGTCGTGGATGGGCAGGCTGTCGAGCAGTATTTCGTTGTAGACCAGTGTGATACTGTCGTTTCTGAGCCAGTAGGTGGTGTTGAGCGGGGTGATGGTGGCTTCACCATTGATAGCGAGGCCACCTGTCAGGTTGATGGCCGAGAGGGGCCCAGCCAGTCGCAGGTCGCCTTTGGCGTGTCCTGTGATATGCGAGATGAACGACTCGGTGAACGAGTGCATGAAGTCGAGGTAAGTGCCGTGAGCCGAGATGCCGAGGTCGATATACTCTTTGGCTGGCGACACATAGCCCTTAATAAAGGTCAGGGCCTCAGGTCCGTCGTTGGCTGTGGCGTTGATGTCGATTTGTTCCTCGTCCTTGTTCCAGTCGACCCGTGCGGTGAGGACGCCCATCCGTCCGTCTTCGAACTTGAAGTCATCGACAGTGAGGTTGGCAAAGGCATCGGGTTCGTTGAAGGCCGAGGTGAGAAAAGCCTTGCCCGATGCCTTGCCTGAGAACGAGACAGCATCGAAGTTGACAAGGTCGAGGATGTAGGCCACCTCGACACCTTCGAGTTCGACAATGACAGAATCACTCTTATGTTCGGATGCCGTACCGTCGACCTTGATGTATTGCTGACCGTTGTGTACTGAGAAGTGGTCGACGAGCAGCCGTTCCTTCGAATAGAGGACGTCAGATGGCTCAATCAGCCATACGGAATTGTCGATATACACATTGGAGGGCTGCAGTCTGATGTGGGCTTCAGGCTGGTTGCTGAAGTTGCGGTAGAACTGTGTCGTGCCGTTCAGGACACCCCGTACCTGTCGCTGTGGGTCGTTGTTGTCCCATGCCAGCGAGAAGGCCAGGTTGTTGTCAGCAGCGTTGCCGTTCACTGTCACGTCGAGCGGATGTCCGTTTTCCTGGATGCTGCTGATGGATGCGTTCAGCCTGAGTGTGTCGCTGGGCAAACTGACATGGGCGACTCCGTTCCTGTAGTGGTCGTCGTTGTAGGTGAACGAGGGTGCGTCCAGGTCGAGCATGATTTGCCTGGACTTGTCGTTCACGGTGGCTGTCAGCGTCATTGGCTGTTGCATGTCGAGGTTTACATCCAACAGTTTCTGCAGCCAGTCCGTCTTACCCATCGTCAGCTGTAGTGAGAAGTTGTTCTTGGGTTCTTTGGTAACCTGCGGAAGTCCGGGCAGGGTAGGGAGTTTCGAACCAATGGCCCTGACGATACTCGAAGTCAGGGTGGTGTAGTCGAACTCGCCTTCCAGGTCGGCATGGGCGAAGTCGCTGTTCAGTGTGACAAAGTGAACACCCTCGTCGTAGCCCGACTCCATGCGTAGGTAGCTGAGCTGGTAGTCCTTCTCGGGTAAGTTCAGGTTATGGATACTGATTACGCCAACAGCATCGTTGAGAGTCTTGGCATCCAAGTCGAGTTCCAGCAGGGCAGCCAGTCTGGGGTCGCTGATCTGGAACCTTCCGTCCAAGTGGTTGGCAGCATAGCTTCCGTCCAGGTCGATGTTAGTATAGGTGTAACCGTCGTATTCAAACTTCCCGATGGTGCCTTTGGCGGCAATCTGCTTGTTGAGCGTGCCGCTGACTTCCATATTGGTAGCCACGATGCCCAGTTTCTCATTGGCCAGGAGCTGTCCGATGTTCACTTCGTCCGTGCTGACGGAACCAGTGAACTGCTTGTCGTCACGCAGCTGCAACTGAGCCTCCGCATGTCCGATGTCGGTTGTCAGGTCGGCCTGTGCCTGAAGTGTCCCTTCGGCATCGCTGCTGAACGAGCCTTTCAGGCGGATGTCGCCCAGACGCGATAAAGGTTCAGGCAGTGTGATGAGATGCTTAGAGACGAACTCGGTCAGTTCATGGGTGACGTTCAGGCTGGTGACGTTCAGGTTCCACACGTCTTTGCCGTACTTGGGGTGCTTCATGCGTCCGTTGGCCTGTAGCGTCAGGTCGTCCCTGTCCGACAAAAGTTGTAGACTTGGTACGCTAAGTGTCTGGTCTTCATATTCAAATCGGGTTGACAGGGCCACTTTGCCTTGGTAGAACTTGAGGTCTGGCAACAGCCCCCTGAAGTCGGCAGGGGCTGCATGGCTGTTGTCTATGAAGCCTTTGAGACAGAGCGACTCCTTGATGTCTCTCAGGTCATAGGTCGCCTGGATGCTGTCAATGCGAAGGTCGGTATTGGGCAACTGCAGGCGGAATGACTGCAATTCAGCTTTCTTGTTGTTGGCAGTCAACCGGAATGCCAACCGGTGTACGTTGAATCCCGATTGCTCGAGGAACGTCAGACGCTTGACATTGATGTTCAGACTGTCCTCGCGCAGTGCTTTCAGGATGATGTGGGCACTGATGCCAGAAACCATCACATGCTGAGGGTTGAACACCTCGGGAGTTTTCACAGCATCCCACTGGTCGTAGCTAACGGAACTATGGCGCATGATGAACGAATTGATGCGCAAGTCGAGCGGTGTCTGGCTTGTCGTGTCAGTAGAGGCCAGAGAGTCGAGCACGAACTGGAAGTTGGCAGGAGCGTCCTTTGTCATCTTATATAAGGAAAGCCGTGCTCCGAAAACCTGTGCCGAAGAGACGGAGATACGTCCTATAGCCAATGGCGCCACATCAATCTTGGCCGTCATGCGGGCCACTTTCAGCATCTCCTTCTGGCGCTGGTCGTAAATGACTACATCGTCGAGAATCAGGCGGTTGAGGAACCCCAGGTCGATACGTCCCACCTTCACAGTAGTGCCTAACTTCTCGCCAACAAGCCTCGACACCTTGTTGCCCAGTTCTTGCTGCACCAGAGGGGTTTGAACAGCCAGCATAACCACTGCGTACAGACTGACTAAAGTCCATACGGTCCAGTTGATGATATGCTTTAGAATCTTCACTCGTTGTTAGTTGGAGATTGCAAAATATTGCGGTTTCATCGTTTTGTTTTGCAAAATTACGACAAAAACTTGTGATTGCGACATTTTTCGGCAATAAAATCACGTTATTTCCATAAAATTTACTAATTTTGCCGTCGCTTAACGTTAGCTATTCTTCAAACATTTATATAAATGGCAAATGTAATCAAGTTACGTAAAGGCTTGGACATACATCTTCAGGGCAAGGCCGAGGAGAAGAAAATCCAACTAAAATCGAACGGCAAATACGCATTGGTGCCGGATGATTTCGAGGGGATTACTCCAAAGGTTGTGGTTCGTGAAGGTGACCATGTCAAGGCCGGGGATGCATTGTTTGTTAACAAGTTGTATCCCGAAGTGAAGTTTGCCTCGCCTGTCAGCGGTACTGTCCGCGAGGTGGTGCGAGGTGAACGCAGGAAAGTGCTATGCGTCAGGGTGGATGCCGATGCGCAGCAGGAGTTTGCAGACTTCGGCCGTCGTGACATCAACACCTTGAGTGGCAAGCAGGTTATTAATGCGCTCTTGGAAGCGGGGCTTTTTGGCTACATCAATCAGTTGCCTTACGCCGTCTCCACTAATCCGGGGACTCAGCCTAAGGCCATTTTTGTGTCTGCACTCCGTGACAAGCCTTTGGCTGCCAACTTCGAGTTTGAGGTGAAGGGGCAGGAACAGGACTTCCAGACGGGGCTTACGGCACTGTCGAAGATAGCCAAGACCTATCTCGGTGTAGGTGAAGGCTCGGCCCTTACGAGCATGAAGAACGCTGAGGTGACGGTGTTCCAGGGTAAGTGTCCCGCCGGCAATGTCGGTGTGCAGGTGAACAACATCGCCCCGGTGAACAAAGGTGAGGTGGTGTGGACCATTGGCGATCCTACCGTGGTTCTCTTTATCGGACGCCTGTTCAACACGGGTAGGGTAAACCTGACCCGCACGATTGCCCTGTGTGGCAGCGAGATTAACAGCCCCGCCTACGTGGATATGCTGGTTGGCGAGGAACTCTCCACGCTGCTCTCCAACAGCTACGATGCAGGCAAGAGCGTGCGTATCATCAATGGAAACGTGCTGACGGGCAAGCCTACCACGAAGGATGGTTTCCTCGGAGCTCACACATCGGAAATCACCGTTATCCCCGAAGGCAATGATGCCGACGAGATGCTGGGTTGGATCCTGCCGCGCCTGAAGCAGTTCTCGGTCAGCCGCAGCTACTTCTCTTGGCTTTGTGGCAAGAAGGAGTACGCACTCGATGCCCGTATCAAGGGTGGTGAGCGCCATATCATCATGAGTGGTGAGTACGACAAGGTGCTGCCGATGGACATCTATGGTGAATACCTCATCAAGGCCATCATCGCTGGCGATATTGACCGTCAGGAGGCCTTAGGTATCTATGAGGTAAGTCCTGAGGACTTTGCACTGGCAGAGTTCGTTGACTCTTCGAAGTTGGAATTGCAGCGCATTGTGCGTGAAGGCCTGAACATTTTACGTAAAGAAAATGCATAACTATGTCAGCATTAAGAAATTACATCAATAAGATAAAGCCGAACTTCGAGGAGGGTGGCAAGCTGCATGCCTTCCATTCGCTGTTCGACGGCTTCGAGACTTTCCTTTACGTGCCCAACGACACGGCAAAGGCAGGAAGCGTGAATATTCACGACGCCATCGATTCGAAGCGCATTATGAGTATGGTGGTCATCGCCCTGATGCCTGCTATGCTGTTCGGTATGTACAATATCGGCTATCAGAACTATCTTGCTGCAGGAACGTTGGCAACAGCAGGCTTCTTCGAGATTTTCCTGTATGGCTTCCTCGCTGTGCTGCCTAAGATTCTCGTCTCTTACATCGTCGGTCTCGGCATCGAGTTTGCCTGGGCACAGTGGAAGGGCGAGGAGATTCAGGAGGGTTACCTCGTATCGGGTATCCTCATCCCGCTGATTATCCCCATTGGTTGTCCGCTGTGGATGCTGGCTTTAGCCTGTGCTTTCAGCGTCATCTTCTGTAAGGAAATCTTCGGTGGTACGGGTATGAACATCTTCAATCCTGCCATCGCAGCCCGTATGTTCCTGTTCTTCGCCTATCCTTCAAAAATGACAGGTGATCAGGTTTGGGTGGCTCAGGATTCTATCTTCGGACTTGGTAACACGCTGCCCGACGGCTTTACGGCTGCTACACCTTTAGGTCAGATTGGTCAGGGTATTGCTCCCGATGCTTCTATCTGCAACATGATTTGCGGCTTTATCCCAGGCTCTATCGGTGAGACGAGCGTTATTGCCATTGCTCTGGGTGCCATCCTGCTGCTCTGGACGGGCATCGCATCATGGCGCACTATGCTGAGCGTCTTCGTGGGTGGTGCCGTGCTGGCTTGCATTTTCGAGCAGACGGGTCAGTCTATTACGTGGTGGCATCACTTCGTGCTGGGTGGTTTTGCCTTCGGTGCCGTGTTCATGGCTACCGACCCCGTCACCTCGTGCCGCACCACTACTGGCCAGTACATCTACGGTTTCCTGATTGGTGCTATGGCCATTATCATCCGCGTGATGAATGCCGGCTATCCTGAGGGCATGATGCTCGCCATCTTCTTTGGTAATATGTTTGCTCCCACCATCGACCATTTCGTGGTGGCCCGTAACATTTCGAAACGTTTGAAGAGAGGAGGTACCAAATGAAACTGAATACTAACAGCAATTCGTACATTATTATATATAGTGCGATACTCGTCATTATCGTGGCCTTCCTGCTGGCATTTGTCTATCAGGCGTTGAAGCCTATGCAGGACGCAAACGTGGCTCTCGACGTGAAAAAACAGATTCTCTACTCGCTCAACATCCGCGACCTGGATGGTGCTGAGGCTGAGGCCAAGTATGCCGAGGTGGTGAAGAATGAGGGTGAGATTGATGGCCAGAAGTATTATTCATGTGAAATCAATGGTGAGGATATCCTCGTTGTTTCCATGAAAGGTATGGGACTTTGGGGTGGCATCAGCGGCTATATCTCCATTCATGGTGATAAGGAGCCGGTTGTCTATGGCGCTTACTTCAACCATGAAAGTGAGACGGCTGGTCTGGGTGCCGAGATTAAGGATTCTCAGGCTTGGCAGGAGAAGTTCATTGGCAAGAAGGTCTTCGTGAACCCTGAAGATGGTAGCGAAGTGGCTCTCTCGGTAGTGAAGAAGGTGGACGACCCCACGACGCAGGTTGACTGTGTGACGGGTGCTACCTTGACTTCTAACGGTGTGAACGATATGATTAAGACAGGTTTGAAGGATGCAGGCAAGCGCTTTGTACAACTGTTTGTAAAGGTACAGTGCGTAAAGGATGAACCTGCTGATTCCACAACTGTTGAAACTAAAGCTGAGGAGGAGTAAACTATGGCATTATTCAGTAAACAAAATAAGGAGGTTTTCACTAACCCGTTGAACCTCGACCACCC
>CAMVLT010000071.1 GCA_947168395.1 uncultured Prevotellaceae bacterium
GATACATCTTCATCCATCAGCACTTCACCACGCAGACGGCGAAGTGGAAAAAAGAGCCCACCTACGCCTCGGACCTTACCTACAACGGCAAAAGTCAGGAGCTGATAACCTTTAATCCAACGACGTCCAACTACGGCAACCCGCAATACAGAGTGGATGGCGGCAGCTGGTCGTATGCCGTGCCTACGGCCACGAACGTAGGCAGCTATAAGGTTGAGTCTCGTCTTGAGGGCAAATACTCGGGCAACACCTTTGCCGACAACAGTAATGTCATCAGCAAGACGGTGACCATCAATCCGCCCATTGTCCAGGCTACCAACCTGAAGGGCGTGTTCAACCAGCGCGACAAGAAGGTGAACCTCTCGTGGAGCGTAGGCACCATCCCCGGCAACTATTCCGACTACAAGTGGGTGGTCTATCGCGACGGGAAAAAGATAGCCGAGCTCGCTCAAAACGTGCGTGCATACGCCGACACCGGCTTCAGTAATGAGGCAAAGCCGGTCTATGACGTTTATTATGTATCGAACTTCTGGGACGTGACGACGCGCCGCGACGACACGAAGGCCAGCGTCACCGTGAACACCACCCGCACGATGCCCGTCAAGAACCTCAAGGCGGAACAGTTGTCGGACCGCATCGTCTTCACCTGGACTTCCGACGCCTATCCCAAGAGCTTCGGCCACAAGTTCCGCATCTATGTGAACGACGAGAAAGACCCCATCTACACCCTCACGCCAGCCGACAACCAGACTGCCATGCGCTGGGAGCACCGCACCACCGACCAGCACACCAATCGGCAGAACAAGGTGGACGCCGCGACGGGCGTGCCCTATACCGAGGAGCCTCTGAGCGCCTGCAGTCCCCGTAACTATCGCATAGAGGGTGTCGTTGGCGACGCCGTGCTCAACACCAATACCGTCAGTAAGAAGGCCGTTGGCCAGGCTACCAAGTTCTACGCGCTCGATGCCTCGAAGGGCGTCTACGAAGGCTCGGTGAAACTGTCGTGGCACGTCAACCTGCAGGGTAACACCAACGCCAAGACCTACATCATTGAGCGTCGGCGCGCCGAGCAGGAAAGTGAGGCATGGGAGACGCTGACACGCCTGTCGAGCAGCGAAGAGTATCTGTTCTATACCGACGCGACGTCACAGCCGGGCATCTACTACGACTACCGCGTCACCGTCGAGGACAAATGCGACGACGGCACCGTCGTCAATAGCGACATGACCAACATCGGCTTCGCCAAGAGCACCGGGACGGTGACGGGCCGCATAGCCTACGGTTCTTCGGGCACCGCCGTGCAGGGTGTCGATGTGGTGATGACGATGACCAACAGCGAGGGCAGCGAGGCCGACCAGTACCACTCCATCTATTTCTCCGACGCTACCGGTGGCGTGACGTGGGCATACCCCTCCAGCGACTACGCTGCCAACCTGTTTGCCGGCGACTTCTCCATTCAGCTGTGGCTCTATCCCGAAGCGTTCAGCAAGGGCCTGATAGCCCACTTCGGAGGCAATACCGGCTTAGGCATGACGGAAGCCGGCCAGCTGACCTTCAGCAACGGCTCCACCACCCAGACCTTTAACGGCATCACCCTCCAGCAGGAGAGCTACAACCACGTGGTGCTGACCCGCAACGGTACGACGCTGACCTGCTACGTGCTGACCAAAGATGGCGGCAGCAGCGATCCGACCGTCCAGAAAGCCACGCTGACCATTGCCGGCAGCCAGTGGCCGCTAACGAATGCCAGCCAGTTTGAGCTGGGCCGCTTCAAGGGCGCCGCCGACGAGCTGCGTCTGTGGGCGAAGTGCCTCAGCGAGGCTGACATCGTGGAAAACTACGACCATCTGCTTGTGGGCGACGAACAGCAGTTAGAGACCTACTGGACCTTCGATGAGGGCCTGCGCACCCAGTTCTTCGACTACTCGCGCGACGGCAGCAACTATCATAAGCACCACGGACTGATAGGCAGCAATGCCCAGTCATCGACGCTTACGCCCGGCGCGCTAAGACTGAGGGCGAAGACCGACGCCGAAGGCAACTACATCATTCAGGGCGTCCCCTTCACCGGCGCAGGCACCACCTATTCAGTCATTCCACTCTACGGTGTCCACGAGTTCAAACCCGCCAAGACGCTGCTCTATGTGGGCAATGATGCACTCGTACATGCTGCCAACTTCGAGGACGTGTCGAGCTTCCCTATGCAGGGACGTATCACCTACGCCGGCACCAACATCCCCGTGGAGGGCATACAGTTCTACGTGGACGGTCAGTTGCAGACCAACGACGGCGAGATGGCGCAGACCGATGCCAATGGCCGCTACCTGATCAGCGTGCCCATCGGCAAACACTATGTTGAGGCCAAGCTTGGCGAGCACACGATGGTAGCTGGCGGCCGCTTCCCGATTACCGGTAAATACGACTTCAGCGCCCCTGTAACCTACGACTTCCAGGACTCTACGCTGGTCAACTTCGTGGGCCGTGTGGGCGGCGGTGAGCGCAACGACACGCTGGCCGTAGGCTTCGGCGCGTCGAAAAACAACATCGGCACGGCACGCATCACGCTGATGATGAACAACGAGAGCCTGCTCTTCAACTACTATAACGACCAGACCGGCACCGAGGAGCGCCCCTTCCAGAGCGACACCACCGCCATCCAGAGCACCGCATGGGCCGGCAAGGGCAGCGACGCCAAGTACATCTATATAGACACCGACCCAAAGACGGGCGAGTTCTCGGCCCTGCTGCCGCCGCTGAAATACATCACGAAGAGCATTGAGATCATTAAAAACAAGGACAACATCGAGTTTGTCACGCTGCCGCAGATAGACCTGAGCAACGTGCTGAAGGAGATGACCGACTCGCTGTTGCAGGTCAACGAGCAGGGCGACTCGGTATGGCAGAGCTACACGTACAACACCAAGATGGTGAAGACCCACTATGCTGAGCCCCAGATGGACATCAGCCAGCCGGGCAGTCCCGCCGGTGTGTTCGGCATGAAGGACTACCACGGCGAGGACGCACTGGGCAAGTTCACCGTCAGTGACCTGTGGACCGACGACAACGGTGCCGTAAGCTATAAGTACGGCTATCCCATCTACCAGATGGGCGACGAATACCAGATGAAGGTCTTCGGCTACGAGACCTACCGCAACTACGACGGTGCAGAGGTTGTCACCGACACCATCAAATTGGCGGGCCAGGTGGTCACCGTCGCCAACGAGATGAGCAACGAGCAGCAGATTATTGCCGTGGTGACCGACGAGAGCAACAACCAGCAGGTGGGACAGGTGTACGACCTGAAGATGAACCAACTGGTACTCGATGCCGACGGCTGCTATACCTTCAAGTGGCACACCGGCGCACCCAACGTGGTGAGCCCCTATACGCGCCACTTGGGCATGACCTTAGAGCGCCAAGGACGCACCTACTCGCCCGTCAACTTCAACGCCATCGTGACTGGCAGCCTGCCTTTGGGCAACAACTTCGTGACCAACGGTCCCGACCAGGTGCTGATGGTGCTGCGCGACCCACCCGGTGCCAAGTCGCGCACCGTATGGACTACCGGCTCGACAAAGACCAAGGTCAACAGTGTCGCCAATGCCGGCTACGGCGACGAGAAATTCGTGATAGAGCAGAACCTCGGTGTTGCCATCAAGTTCATGTCGGGCGTCGGCCTGTACTACCAGACCACCGACCTGGACAACACCATCGACATCGGCGGCGGACTGCACTACTCGTTTACCGCCGGCTCGTCGACAGAGAAGACTTGGACGGTGACCGCCACCGAGGCGATAAGTACCAGCGGCGAAAGCCCATACGTGGGTTCCAAGGGCGACGTCTTCATCGGCTACTCCACCAACCTGCTCATGGGCCAGTGCCGCAAGGTGGGCTTCTTCCGTGAGAACGCCACCGCGCCCTTCGAGCTGAAGGACGACGTGGCGGTGAGCTTAGGCGACAGCGTCACTACGAAGTTCATGTATTCCGCCTACGAGATAGAGACGGTCATGATGCCGAAGTGGGAGGAGACGCGCAACAGCTACCTGACCCAGCACTTCTCCACCAAGGCCGAGGCAGAAGCCTTCGTCAACCGCGCCAGCGAACCGGTCTATGTCACCTGGCTCAAGGAGGACGAAGAGAACTACGGCCAGGACGGCACCTACCTGATGGTCATTCCCGAGGAGTGGAAGCAGAAGGACGTGTTCTATGCCGATGACAAGGTGGCGTGGTGTAACGACCAGTTAGCCCACTGGCGGCAGACCCTGCTGGAGAACGAGCGCGACAAGGTGACGGCCATGCAGGGCCGCGGCACCTACTGGCAGCGCAACGTCTCGTTCGACGGCGGCTCCAACTACAGCTATTCGAACCGCTGCGACACAACGAGCACGGTGACACATACCTACTCGCACAACTTAGGTGCCATCATCAAGGGCGGCTTCACCAGCAAGAACTCCGTGGCCGGAGCACAGTTCAAGACCCAGCTCTCTATCGACACGGAGAACGGCTGGCAGTACTCGGAGGCAAAGAGCGACTACGACGAGAACACGACGGACTTCGCCGAATTCGCGTATGAGTTCAGCGACGGCAACCGCGACACCGACTTCTCGGTAGATGTCTATAAGTCGCCGACGGGATGGAGCGACATCTTCAGCCTCTTCGGCGGGCAGTCGTACAACCCCTACGAGCCGGAGGAGAAGACCAAATACTACGAGCCGGGCCAGCACACCCTGAGCAACGGCACCACGCGCATGGAGAACCCCGACCTGCAAATCTCGCTGCCGGGCGAGAACGGGGCGAAGAGCGTCACCGTGACCGACATACCTGCCGGCGGTGAAGCCAACGTGATACTCTACTGCACCAACCTTGCCACCGCCCATCAGGGGAAGAACTTCGGTTACGACCTGGAAATCATGGACGAGACCAACCAAAACGGCCTGCAGATACTCATGGACGGCGTGCCCATCAACGGACGCTCGCTCTATCTGGAGCATGGCGAGACAGCCACGAAGGTACTCACCATCCGCCAGACGGACCAGAGCGTGCTGGACTACGAAGGCATCACGATATGGTTTGAATCGCAATATCAGCCCACCAAGATCCACGACGAGGTGACGCTGAACGCCCACTTCAAGCCGTCGTCGTCGCCCATCGACCTGGCCATCCAGGAGCCCGTGCTCAACAACGACCGCGAGGACGGCATCCTGGACATGAAGCTCTCCGGCTTCAACCGCCAGTTCAAGAACCTGAAGAACGTCGGCGTGCAGTACCGCTTCCAGGGCAACACGCAGTGGACCGACCTGTTTACGTGGTGGGTCAATCCCACCGACACCATCGGCCGCGACACCGTGAGCAACGCCCTGTTGCCCGAGAAGGGCGACCTGCTATATGCCGCGAAGATGAAGAGCAACCTCTCGTTCCCTGAGGGCGACTACCAGTTCCGTGCCTTCACCACCACGCCCTACGGCACGGAGAATGTCTGTGTGTACAGCGACGTCATCACAGTCATCAAGGACATGAGCAGCCCCCGCAGCCTCTATACGCCGGCGCCCGCCAACGGCATTCTGGGCTACGGCGACCAGCTGGCCATCGAGTTCAACGAGGACATCGTGCCGGGCTATGTCAACGCGGACAACATCATCGTCACCGCCAAACTGAACAGCCGTCAGGTGAACCACGACGTAGCCTACCAGATTATTCCCTTCCTCGATATGCCGAGGACGGTGAACCCCGTGTTCTTGAAGGGTGACTTCGCCATGGACTTCTGGCTGAACTGGCACGATCCGGGCACCATCCTCCACCAGGGAGCCGGCACGGACAACTTCGCGCTGGGCATCGACGATGCCGGCCACGTGAAGGTGACCATTGCCAAGGCACAGTTTGTCAGCACAGACACCGTGCCGAAGGACGAGTGGGTGTTCTTTGCCCTGAGCTACAATGCCGCCAAGATGACGTTCGACATTCTGGCACAGTATGGCACCACCACCGTCGAGCTGTTTCATGACCAGCCTGTGACGGCAGAGAACAAACAGGTAGTGAACTACGCTTCCGACAACCATCTCTACTTAGGCTATATCTGGGCCGACATGCACGGGCTGAGTCTCTACAACATCTGCCACGACGTACACGAGGCCGCCGCCACCAAGTATCAGGCCAAGGATAACTACATCTACGGACTGGCCAACTACTGGCCCATGGACGAGGGCCACGGCTCTGTTGCCGCCGACACCCGCCACACGCACGACTTCACGGTGTATGACTCGTGGACGCTCAACAACCGCAACTACTCGCTGCGCATCAACAAGCCGGAGGGCGCACAGGCCGACATCACACGCGTGGGCACCGGGCAGGGCGACAGCTACGCCATCGAGATGTGGTACAACAAGAGCGGTGCCAAGGACGAGGTGGTGTTCGAAACCAACGCATCTGCCGAGGAGTCGAAACTACGCCTGCGCTACGACAGTGTGCAGAGCATAGTGCTTGACTATGGTAAGAAGTCGATGGTGGTGGCCAGCCATGAGGACTTCCCCGACCTGCGCAGATGGCATCATGTGGCACTGAACGTGGTGCGCGGACAGGCCGCCTCGTTCTACCTGGACGGACAGCGCACGGCTGTCATTGCCGAGCGCGACGTGCCGCCTATCGAGGGCTCAAGGCTCATCGTGGGAAAGGGCAACGAGATACAGGCCTTCGCCGACGAGGTGCGCATCTGGCATGCGGCACTCAGCGAGAGCCGACTGCTCAGAAACATCTACAACACCATCGACACCGCCGATGTTTATTCACGCGGACTCGTGGCCTACTATCCGTTCGAGAAGACGGGCGAGGAGGATGGCGTCGTGACGAAGGTGCCGACGATGGAAAACATGGCTCCGAACCTGTCGGCAGGGGCGGCCAAGGAAATCATCTTCGACAAGGACAATCTGCATATCCACACGCCGCCACTGAAGAACGCACCCGACGAGACGAAACTCATCGCCTCGCCGGTGGCCTCGGAGCGCAAGGTGGTCATCAACCTGACGGATGTCGGCATCACGCCCCGCGACATCGAGGGTACGACGCTGAACATCACCGTGGACCGCATCCACGACCTGCACGGCAACACGTCGCTGCCCATCCGTTGGACGGCCTACGTGCAGCAGAACACGCTGAAGTGGACGAAGGACTCGGTGAACATCATCAAGAAGTACGGCGACGATTATACCTTCGACGTCGATATCGAGAACAAGAGCGGCAGCACGGAGTATTATACCTTATATAATATGCCGCAGTGGCTCTCGCTCGTAGATAGCGAGCGCAGCGACGAGGTGAGCCCGCTCAGGACGAAGGCGCTGCGCTTCCAGGTGAACCCGCTGGTGCCCGTGGGCAACTACGACGTGACCATCGGCGTGCAAGGCAACAACCAGATACTGGAGCCGCTGCGCGTGGTGATGAAGGTGCGCGGCGAGAAACCTCAGTGGACCGTTGACCCCACGTTGTATGAGCACCAGATGAACTACATCGGACAGGTGCGCATCGGCGGCATCCTGATAGAGAACTCGGAGAGCATGGTGGCCGCCTTCATCGACGGCGAGTGCCGTGGCGTGGCGTCACCCGAGCGGGTGCGCGGCGCAGCCTACGTGACGATGACCGTCTATGGCAACGGCGACACCGATGCCGGCAAGCCCGTCAGCTTCCGCATCTGGGATGCCTCGGCAGGTATTGCCTATACGGATGTACGTATCAACGCGTTCAACGGTTCTCCCGTTGACAGCACCTTCCAGCTCAATGCCGTCAGAGGTTCGTTCGACCAGCCCGTCATCTGGACAAAGGGTACCGACGTGGAGCAGAACCTGAAGCTGACCACGAACTGGAACTGGGTATCGCTGGGCGTGAAACCTGTTGACCAGCATCCGGCTGCCGTATTCCCGTTGCTGACACCGTGGAATGTATTCATCAAGGACAAGACGACGGCGATGATTTTCAGCGACGGCAACAACTGGAAGCCGGAGAATGCACAGATACAGGCCGCCACGATGTACAAGGTGAAGATTACCCCCGTCGTGGAGGGTCAGCAGTTGCCGGAACAGGTGCCCGTCACGGGTGAGCAGCTGAAGCTGAAGGAAACGCCCGTCACGCTGACACCAGGATGGAACTGGATAGGCTATACGCCACTGACGACGATGACCGTCGGCGAGGCGCTGGCCGCCGCCAACCCACAGGTGGGCGACTGTGTGAAGTCGCAGCACGGCATAGCCTTCTACAGTCAGAACGGCTGGGAGGGTAGCCTGAAAGCCTTAGAGAGCGGACACGGCTATATGTACAACAGCACGGCCGACAAGGAGAAGTCGTTTGTCTATCCTGACGCTACAGGCACCAGACGTGCGGCGGCAAGAAGGACGCTCCTCAATGCTGAGTCTCAGTCCGAAAGTCAGAAGACAAGACTCTTCGCGCCCACTGTAGGCAACTATCCCGACAACATGTCGATGGTGATTGCACTGAAGGACGGTGAGCAGAGCGTTGACACCTGCGAGGTGGCTGCCTACATCGGTGGCGAGTGCCGCGGCGCCACTCGTGCCAACGGTGGACTCTACTATCTCATCATCGCCGGTGAGGGCAGCGGACAGCCGTTAGAGTTGCGCACCTGTATCAATGGTGAGATGGTGGTCATCGACAACACACAGACCTATATCAGCGACGTGAACATCGGCACACCGTGGAATCCCTACGTCATCGACTTGAACGAAATACGGACAGGTATCAGCACCATCGCTGCTGACGATGCCGACGGCGACTGGTACACGTTGCAGGGCTTCAAGATAGGCCGCAAGCCTACCCAGCCCGGAGTGTATATCCACCACGGCAAAAAGGTTACGATTAAGCGAGTGAAGTGAGAGAGAAAAATCTCTCACTTCCGAGCTCGGAATCCGCTTAAGTAGCAGATAAGAACAAAAGTATCACATTTTTAAATATATAAGCAATGAAAAAGATGATGCGCTCGACCTTTGGTCGCTTGTTTAACAAGAAATTGAGCGGCAACGCACTGAAGGTCATCGCCATCGTCGCCATGACGATCGACCATCTGGCATGGGTGGGCATCGAGACCTACGAGCAGGCAGAGACGCCGACGCAGATATTCCTGCACTGCATCGGACGGCTGACGGCCCCGATGATGATATTCTTCGTGGCCGAGGGCTATCACCACACGCACGACTTCCGCCGCTACCTACGCCGTCTGCTCATGCTGGCCGTGGTGAGCCACTTTGCCTTCTGCTATTTCAACA
>CAMVLT010000072.1 GCA_947168395.1 uncultured Prevotellaceae bacterium
ACACATTTTGCAGTTTTCCCGCTTCCGTCGTTGGCTTTCGCGGTTATCACCGCCTGTCCAGGTGCTTTTGCCTCAACGACTCCGCTGGCATCCACTGTAGCTACAGTTTTATTGTCCGTACTCCATGTTAGGCTTTTGTCTGCTGCATTAGAAGGTGAAACTGATGCAGATATAACCCTTTTATCCCCGACATTTAACTCCACATTATTTACATCAAAAGAAATTGACTCTACCAATACTGGTTTGGGAGAAACTGTGATATGATAATTGACATAGCAATCATCTTCCTTTAGAGTTTTTATATCAGGTTTGTAGAAGGACTGAACTCTAATGACGAACCTATATTCACCTGTTTTATGGGTGTCTATACGATATTTGCAATAATAACCTCCATCAGTGAAGTATCCCCCATTGTAATCAGGGACATTGCTAACTGTAGTACGACTTATTTCCGTTATGTTGATTGCAGAAACATCGGTATTAAATTGTATTACAGTTTGTAAACATTTATAAGATGGATATTTAATATCATTCCATGGGTCTACAATAAAAGATTCCCCTAATGTAACATTATCCATATAGATATGTTGAAATCTGACAGTAGCATTGGATGGTAATGATATATACAGTACAAATAGCAGAAGTAAACTTCTCAAAGAAATAATATGTCTCATAATTTTTTCGTTTTATGTGGACACGAAAAAGGCGTCAACCATTCGGTGCTTATTCTCCTATCTTGGTTACCGGCAAGTGACCTAACGCAAAACAAGCAAGAACAGTTCACGCCCTATTGGACGTGAACCCTCTGTTCTACTTGCTCTCTGCGTTGAATATTTGCCGGTATTCGATAGGAGAGAGACAAGAGCAGAAAGCTCATGTATCTTAAGAAGTACGAACGGGGATTTGCGACGCTCAGTTTCCGTATCCGGTTAATACTGATTGTTGTTGTTAAATGATCCCCTGTTGGGAGCGCGGCACGCTGTGCCGTCTTTTATGCGTTCTCCCCATTGACTGTCTTACCTCATAGGCATTCCAAGTTTGCTAATTGATTCTACATTGATATGGTTTATCTCTTATGTCTCACGTTCCTATTTATCTCAGCCCATAGGCAATACGGTTTTTAGGGTTCAACAATATTATTTAGTTCCTCAATATACTGAGTGACTTGCTTCTTAAACGATGGCAAGTCGTTTGTATAGGTATCCCAAACCAGCGAGGCGTTAGTAGTGATATAGCCATGCACGAGGGCATTGCGCATATCTACAATATCGCGCCAAGGCACCTCAGGATGCCTGTTGCGGAACTCTTTTGTCAGGAGATTGGCAGCCTCGCCAATAATCATAATGTTATAAACGACGGCATGATAGCACATGATATTCGATTTCATGTCATCAAATGACTTCCCGTTAAGAAAGTCATTGATATGCTCTATGCACTCATCAATATGGCGCAGGCGGTCAATATCTCTAATTGCCTCTCTCATATACTACTTTTAAGTCACGATTTGCAGTTAGTTGTGCAGCAGGACGAAGGGTTCCTTCTTCCACGAGATCAACTTTGCGGCCCAACTTCTCTTCCAGTTCGCGATGCATGCGTACATAGGCAAACAAACCTATAGGAAGGCTGCGGTCGAACTTCACGAGTATATCCACATCGCTGTCATCGCGCTCCTCGCCACGTGCAAAGGATCCAAAGAGCCATGCTTTCACGACGGGTTGCGTCTTGAAATACTCGGCTATCTGTTGTGCCATTGCTTGTGTAGTCATAATTCTTACTCTCTGAATTTGGCTACAAATATACGCAATATTTTTGAATTACCAAACTCTACAAGGAAAAACTTTGCTTTTTCCAGTAAGAAGAACTGTGATGTTTCATTAAGTACACTATATTCTGAAATATCTTTTGGCTTTTGCCATAAAGTATCACTTTCCTTGTATAATGCTAAAATACAGCCAATTACG
The DNA here is from genome assembly GCA_947168395.1 of uncultured Prevotellaceae bacterium. Lineage (GTDB taxonomy): Bacteria > Bacteroidota > Bacteroidia > Bacteroidales > Bacteroidaceae > Prevotella. The sequence continues at coordinate 1,962 of CAMVLT010000072.1, forward strand.
GCGGTGATGCTTATTTTCAAAGTGTCACTTGCCATCACCTCTTTCATCAAGGGTGGTTTACCCTACCCAAAGTCATGTGAAGGTGTGGTGTAGGCGGCAGCAACAAGGTAAGAACGAAATGTAAAACAAGTTGTTTTACCTCGCTTTACCCTACCTAAAATCTCACTCAGGGTAGGGGTTAACAGAGTAAAACAAGTTGTTTTACTTTGGTGATGCTTGGTGATGCTTTCGAACTAACCATCACCTTGGTTAACTCACAGTAGGGTAAACAGTTACGCGCAAAAGTGATGCTTTGACAAAAAATCAAAGAAAAAATTTGGGTGACCGAAATGGCCACCCCTCTAATATGTGTTCACCCTGATGTTCAGTATCTGATAGTTACCGACCGCTTGAGCAGCGTTTTGATTAATGGCGTTCCTAAAACAGTAACTCGGTCATCAGGATCTTCGCTTTCATTGCCATTGTCGCAGGCCCAGCTCTTCTTGACGGTCACGTTGAAGGAGCCGCCGCTGACAATGATTCCCGTGTCACTCTTTATGCCCTTGGGCTTGCCCACGTCATTGCTGCCGGTAGTGTTGACCTGAAGAGTGCCACCACGGAACTCTACGTTCTCAGAGCAGTTGATGCCCTTTCCGCCATCACCCGTGCTGGTGATGTTCAGCGTACCGCCAGTCATGACAAATAGGCTGTCGCTCTTGATGCCAGCGGCCGATGTGGTGTCGCTGATGCCATTCATCATCTCAATCTTGCAGTCGCCCGAGGTGGTAATGGTGGTTAAGCCGCCCTGGATGGTGGTGCGTGCATCACTCTTGATACCGCGTGCGCCGTCAGCCATGACATCGATTGTCAGCTGACCGCCGTTCATGGTGAAACCGTCGTTCACCTTGATGCCGTTTGATCCTGTGGCTGCCACGTTGACATTGACTGTCCCATCCTCAAAAACGATGTAGTCGTCGCTGGCAATACCATTCTTCGCTGCAGCTTGTATGTTTAGTGTTCCTTCGCCACGGAAGTATATTTGTCCCTCGCTGAAGAGCGTGCCTTTCTGGTCTATCGTGTCGCCGTTGACTGTCACTGGAGCTGCTGAGTAGGTAGTGCCGTCAGCCAGGGTGTTGGTAGTGCCGGCGGCACAGGTGACGACAAATGCTTTGCTGCATTGGTTGTTGATGGCAGGCCCGTTCTGATTGGTGATGCTCACTCCGTTGAGTTCAACGCCCAACATCTTCCAGCTATAGATGAGCAGCGAGCCGTCAGTCGTTGAGCCACTGAGCGTGAGCTTCAGGAACTTATTGGTTGACGAGCGAACCGTGACATGGGCACCATTGATGGTGACAAACCCTTTATCATCGCCTGTCACGGAAGCATTGGCCCCCGCCCAAGCTATTGCGATGCGAACAGTATCAGTTTCTGTGAGGTCGGCAAAGTCGTCTTCCCACGTGTAGCGGTCGTCGTTGGTACAAGCCGTCAGTGTTATGGCTATGGTGAAAAACAAGAATAACTTTTTCATGGCTCTTTAGAATTTAAATTTGTAACTGAGTCCTAACAGGTGACTATTTACTTCGGAGTCGTCATCGTTGCTGTTGACATCCTGATAACGGTAGGTGAGCGAGAATACATGCTTCTTCTTATACTTATAGTCTACTCCCACCTGGTAGCGGGTCTTGCTGATGCCTTCGTCGTCATTGAACAGTTCCATATTGGCAAAAGGGTCGAACTTCCAGTGCGGAATATCATAACTTACCTGGAAACGGCTGCGCAGCACGTTCTTTCCTTTACCACGGACGGAAGTCCAAGCCTCCTCGTCAAAGTCGTATTTCTTTCCATCAGCAGCCGGACGGTAGGTGTATTGCCATCGCTCACGCAGGGCAAAGTTGAAACGTCCCCAGTCCACATTGCCTGAAAGGCTCAGGTTGAAGCGATGACGAACTCCCCAATAGCTGGGTGTCCATTTATTGGGGCGGAAGCCGTCTTTCTTCAGGTCAAACTCCTCCATGTTGTTGTCGTAAAGGAACAGGTAGCCAGCCGAAACCTTCAGAACTTTGCTTATCTTGTATTCGCCGCTTAGTCCGACACTCCATCGGTCGGCAGTCTTCGTGTTGTTGCGTGTACGGAACTCTCCTTCCACCCCCAAACTCCACTTCGATGATAGTTTCTTCTCGGCTCCTATCTCATACCACATGCCAAAGTCGTTGCCTTGGGCATGAGCCGTCAACGTCAGCCCAAGGACAGCTACAATGAAACAAATATGTCTCTTCATCTCTTTTGTTTTAGTTTGAATTTGCCGACAAAGGTACAAAATAATTCATGATTCATAATTCATATTTCATATTTTTTAGTAACTTTGCACCATAATTATTAAATAGGTGTGTTATGAAAGAAAAACTGACTGTTGTAAAAGTGGGTGGTGCCGTTGTTGAGGACGAAGCACAACTCGCACAGCTTTTGAAAGACTTCAGCGCCATTGAGGGGCGCAAGGTGTTGGTACATGGCGGTGGACGCAGGGCAACGCAAGTGGCTGCCAAACTCGGTATTGAGTCGAAAATGATAGGCGGGCGGCGCATTACTGATGCTGACATGCTGAGCGTCGTGACGATGGTTTATGGCGGCTTGGTAAACAAGACTCTGGTGACCGGATTGCAGGCCCACGGTGTGAATGCCCTTGGCCTGACTGGGGCTGACGTGAATGTTATTCGCTCGCACAAGCGGCCGCTGAGGAATGGCATTGACTTTGGCTTCGTGGGTGATGTGGACAGCGTCGACGGTGCCATTTTGGCCGATTTCATCGAGAAAAACATCACACCCATCATGGCTCCGCTGACTCATGACGGGCAAGGCAACATTCTGAACACAAATGCCGACACCATCGCCTCGGAGACAGCCAAGGCCCTGGCTCCCTATTATGACGTGACACTCATCTTCTCGTTCGAGAAAAAAGGGGTGCTCAGCAATCCCGATGATGACGACAGCGTCATACCAATCATCACCCGTACTGACTTTAAGCGCTATAGTGAAGACGGGACCATCAGCGGCGGCATGTTGCCCAAGATAGAGAATGCTTTGGCAGCCGTAGAAGCTGGCGTGAAGCAAGTTGTTATCACCCTCGCTACAGCTATCAATGGCCAGTCGGGCACGGTCATCAAATAATTTTTATCCTTTTCGCTGTAACTTTTCCTTCTGCCAATCGTCTTATTAAATAGAGAGGATGAAAAAAATCAGTTTCCGAAACGACGTCCTGCCACTGAAGAACGAACTCTACAGGCTGGCACTCCGCATCACTCTCAATCCTGCGGAAGCGGAGGACGTGGTTCAAGAGACAATGATAAAAGTCTGGAACCGGCGCGAGCAATGGGAGCAAATAGAGTCGATAGAGGCTTTCTGCTTGACTATCTGCCGGAACCTGTCGCTTGATAAGACACGGAAAATGGCCATCTACGACCAGAGCCTCGATGCTAATGAGCACGACAAGCCAGACAGAAGCCACTCGGCCAACCCTGAGGAAAAGGCCATTCAGCAAGACCGTATAGAACTGGTGCGACGACTAATTGACGGTCTGCCCGAGAAGCAGCGAAGCGTCATGCAACTGCGAGACTTCGAAGGAAAAAGCTACAAGGAAATTGCAGCCATCATGAACATCAGTGAGGAACAGGTGAAAGTGAACATCTTCAGGGCACGCCAAACTATCAAACAGAAATACATACAAGTAGAACAATATGGATTATAAATACATCGAACAGTTACTGGAGCGCTACTTCCAGTGTGAGACCACACTCAAGGAAGAAGACATTCTGCGTACATTCTTCTCGCAGGACGATGTTCCCGTATGGCTGTTGAAGTACCAGACACTCTTCAACTATGAGACGCAGAAAGAACAGCCACTCGGCAATGATTTCGATGAACGTGTCCTCGCCGCCATTGAGGAAGAACAGCCAGTAAAGGCACAGGTGGTGACATTAACCCAGCGGCTGATGCCGCTCTTCAAGGCTGCCGCTATCGTGGCTATCATCCTGACCCTCGGCAATGCTGCCCAAGCGCCCTGGGACCGCGGATGGGACAATCCTCGCGAGGAATATGCGAAATTCCACCAGCAACACAATGACTCGGTGAATATCATCGGGCCTGTGCAGGCTGAAAACATCATGGGAGACTCCATCAGCACCACAGTGGCTGAGACTCCCAAGTACTGACAAGATATTTTTTCTATGCTTTCTCTATAAAACCATTTATTAAATTAAAACACAACAATTGAAAGAAACTGTGAAGTTTCGATTCTCTCAAATTATTCATAACATACTTTGAAACACAACCTAAAGGGCCACCTCCGAACTCTCGAGGTGGCCCATTATTTACTCCATAATTATTCGTCAGGCTGCTTTCCTAAGCCTCATGTTTAGCTGATAGAGAGAAGGCAGAAGGATGAACAACGAGAACATCACGGCTGCTGCCACAGAACGTTGACTGCCGAAAAGGTCGACTAAATGTAGCGAAGGGTCAGGATAGAGGTTGTAGAAAACGTAGGCTATGCTGTTGTTTATCCAGTGATACACAATGCCCGGAACAACACTGTCTGTGCGGTAATAGAGCCAGCCTAAAAGCAGACCTACGACAAAGGCGTGTGGCATCTGGGCAGGGTTGACATGGATAAGGGCAAACAACACAGCCGAAATTGCAATAGCCAACCAGTGTCCGGCAGGCCTCCACCGCAGCAGGGCGCGCAGAATAGCCCCACGGAAAACGAGTTCTTCACATACAGGAGCTAACAGGCCTACCACCAGATACCCCCAGCGGTTTTTCAGGATCAGGTCAAACTCCTGCTCCATCAAATTGGGCAGTTCGGGCATTTGCTCCTGGAGCCATACAGACGGGATGACACACCCCGCTGCCGCCAGGCTACACCAACACAGCACAGCCCAAGGCCTGGAACGCACATAACCTCGCGACACCTTTGCCCAACGCAAGAATAGGAACAGGGCTATGGTCACCACACTGGAGGCCGCTGTGTAAATAATTAAAGACAAAGCTTCCTGCTTGTCAAAGCCCTTGCCGAGTAGCCCCAGTGTAGTGTTTATCAGCAAAGGAAGCAGCCCCTGTATGGCTAAAAAAACGAATGTGTACAATAATGCTCTTTTCATATTACTATGGTTTCATTTAGTTTCTGTTCAGCCAGCTTGGCATCATGCGCCAACTGGGTCATCAGGGCTTCGCGGCTGTCGAACTTCTGTTCAGGACGCAGGCGACTGATAAACCAGACAACCATCTTCCTACCATAGACATTGCCTGAGAAATGGAAAATGTGAGTCTCTAAAGTCTGATGTATGCCGCCAAAGGTCGGTCTGTGCCCTATGTTCATCATGCCGTGCAACTCTTCTGTTGAGTTTTCCAATCGTACCTTAACAGCGTAGACACCAGCCGCAGGCACCAGCTTGTCAGCGTCGGACAATTGCAAATTGGCTGTAGGAAACCCCAATGCCGTACCAATGTGTTCACCGCTCACCACCAAGCCCTCTAACTGATAAGGACGGCCCAGACAATGGGCAGCTTTTTCAACATCACCCCCAGCCAGCAACTTGCGCACCTTTGAGGAACTGACGCGGATGTCGGCAGCATCATACGGGTCGCCCTGCACAACGGTCATCCCCATTTCCTTGCCGTAACCCACATAGTCTTCAAAGCCTTCTGTCTGGTTGGCTTGCCGTCTGCCGAACCGGTTGTCATAGCCGGTCAGTAATATGCGGACCCCCAACTGCTGTAGCAGTATTTCACGCATAAAATCACGAGCCGATAAGGCTGCCATAGCTTCATCAAAAGGAAGCACCACAAGTTGGTCGATACCCGTCTCAGACAACAGTGCCACCTTCTCGTCAAGTGTCGAAAGCAGTTGCGGACTCCACTGGGGGCAGAGAATTTGCCGGGGGTGGCGGGCAAAAGTGACAATGGTTGCAAGCATACTCTCACTCCGGGCCATTGTTACTACCTTATTTATAATATAGCGATGCCCCAAGTGTACCCCATCAAAAAAACCGATGGTAGCCACGCACGGCAACAGCCGTTCTGTCTGCTTTTTCAGGTAAATTGTCTTCATTCAGGGTACAAAGTTAAGAATAATTTGCTATTTTAGCAAAAAAATTTGGAGATTTGATTATTTTAATGTAACTTTGCACCCATAAAAAGCGGACTTGTAGCTCAGTTGGTTAGAGCAACAGACTCATAATCTGGAGGTCCCAGGTTCAAGCCCTGGCTGGTCCACACTGAAAATCAGCAACTTACGAGCAATCGAGAGTTGCTGATTTTTCTTTTTGCGAACACGATGCGAACACGGATGCTTTTTAAAGGATTGCCGTAAACACTCTATTTATTGATATTTCAGATTCGGTGTTCGCAAATTGTTGTTTCGGTGTTCGCATTGTCAAAATGAAGAAATTTAAGCTTAAATGTAATTATTTCAATAATTCCTAGATTCCGCAGCACTTTAGTTTTATAGCTTTTATAAGTTCCTGAGCAACAAAAAGTTCTTGCTGGGGCAAGCGGCAGAGCCGAGCGGCCCAGTATTTTGCCATGTCAGATTTTTCACTTACCTTTGTGCTGCAATTCAAGACAAGCAAAATCATCATTAAGTTTGCAAAGTTCCTTATCAGACAGATAAAGATTCACAGACTATGCCTATAACTTCGGCGTAGTCGGTCATAATGATGAAGGGCTGCATCTTTCCCACCTTTCGCATCCAGCGCAAAAGGTCAATGCCGTTACCGTCAGGCAGGCGCAGGTCGGCAACCACGATGTCATTATCCGTCGCCTGTTGCAGATGTTTCTTCGCGGTTGAGAGGTGGTAAGCCTTCATGGTGTGGTAGCCCTCCCGCGCAAGCATGTTGCAGACAAATTCGCAGTACACGATATTGTCTTCTACCACAATTATTGTTGTCTTATCCATCTTCGTATTTTCTCCTTTCCTCTTCTGCCAACCGGATTATTTCTGCTCCCTTATCCAGCACAGCAGTCACAGCATGGCTTAACGCTTCACCATCCGGGAGTACATCGCCATGAAGCAATCTGTAAAGTACATTTAGCGGTTGGTCGGCACGTAGCACCTCCCACGAGCTGCGCAGGTGGTGTGTCAGGGAATCCAGCTTTTGCAGGTCTTTTTCTGTTGCCGCTTCCCGTATTGTCTGCATCTCCTTTTCAGTTTCCGTCATCAACTTTTCCAGCATAACGGCTTCATTGCCGTAGGACAACAAGGCTGAAAAATCCGGTTTCCCGTCCGGTGTTTCTTTTATGGCACACCTGTCGGAAA
>CAMVLT010000073.1 GCA_947168395.1 uncultured Prevotellaceae bacterium
ACATAATGCTCATATTCTTTTCTGCCTCTTACCTCTTTGTGTTTACTATGCTTAAAATTTTCCGCCATTGTCATCAAGCTTAGAGGCTCATGACGACGACCGTGCTCAAGATTCGTAAACCATCCTGTACCAGCAACACTGATAAACTTATTCCCATTCTCATCCATATAAAGTTCAGTCCCACTCATCTCATAATAGTCCGGAACAAGGAATGTCATATTTTTGCCATTTACTCTTTTATTGAACCTGCATCCCGTCCATATTTTATTATTCATTATGAGTGGGAATACTTCTTTGTATGCAATGGCGTTGATATTTCCAATTATGAGGAATTTCTTTTCAGCCTCCATAAGCCAAGCCATAAACTCCCTAAACAACGAGAACGGTGGATTGGTCACAATAATGTCAGCCTCATCGCGTAGTTTTCGTATTTCTTTGCTGCGGAAATCACCGTCACCCTCCAAGTATTGCCATTGCAGGTCGTTGATGTCAATTCGATTGTCGCCCGTCACATCGTGAGTCAGTACGAAAATCTTACCGTGCGTCTTACTCATGTCGTTGTCGAAATAAGGCTGAGAGGTTTCAAAAAGCGTAGGCTGGTAAGGCATCTTGTACTTCTTGCTTTCAGGGGCATAGCTGGTAGAAATCAGCTTTTTCAACCCTAAGAGTTCAAAGTTCTGCGCAAAGAACTTCGTGAAGTTGCTCCATTCCGGGTCATCGCAGGGCAGGAGTACCGTCTTACCGCGAAACACATTCGGGTCGTAGTCCAGATAGGCATTTATCTCCTTCTGAATATCGGGATATTGCGTATAGAACTCATCGTTCTTCGCCGTCTTCGCATTTGCCAAGTTAATATTTGCCATTGTCCGATTGATAGCTTTAAGTTTTGCATAGCACCGACTATCAATCACGCCAAGACGCAAAAAGGGCGTGATGCTCTTTTGCGCATAGCAAGAGGTGAAAGCGTAGGAATACTTTTTGGAACCCCTGTCTGTCATAAGTCGCACCACGCTCAAAGCGTGCTGCTTCACTATATGACAGAGCAGGTGATTGCCAACTACGGCTCACCTGTCACATATTATTAACGTGCTTGTTATACCAATTAGAGTTTCCTACGCTTTTCTTGGCTATGCGCGAAATAATAGCGATGCAGTGTTAGTCCGGATTTCTCCCGAACCGCTTGCAAAGATACAAAAATATTTCTTTCAGTCCAAATATTATTGCGCAAAAATTGTTTAGAGCCTCTGAAAAACGGGCTTCGGAGTTTAGGTAGGGTAAAAGCGGAGTTTACCCTACCTAAACCTCCAGTTTACCCTAGGGAAACTCCAGGTTTGCACGGAGCGGAGTTCGTGGCAAATTCATTTGTCTTACTTTATCAACAAAAGCAATGAGTACTGAGTATCTCTATAACTACAAATCTTTCTTTCTTACATCTTTCACGGGGATGATATGAAGGCTGATTAAGTGTAAAGTGTAATTATTACATTTATTTTATTGATAATATAGATTATATCATCTGCCACAATAAGCACCTTATGAAAGATGAAAGAAAGAAAGAATTTTGATAAACAGGTTATATCGTTCTTTGTCTCGGGTGTATTCAAAAGACAGTCTGGATTCCAAGCGTGCAGAAAATTCCGTTAACGACACACCCGTGGCCTCACAGTAATCCATCAGTTCCAACACACTGATTCCCCTTTCTCCCCTTTCAATTTTACTGAGGTAGGATTGGGTGACACCCAATCTTGATGCCATCTCTTTCTGCGTAATCATTGCACCATTACGCATCGATTTCAAAACCTCAAGAAAGATTTTGTTCCTTTTAAAATGAGTCTTCTTATCCATATCGGGTGCAAAGATACGAAAAAATTATTAAAAATAGTCCAATTTGGAATATCGACCAGTAAACCTGTAGCATATAAATGCCCGTGATGTGGACGGCATAAAAGCCGAAATACACATCATGGAAAATAAAAACAAGAATCGACAGTCAATGTCGAAGGTGCAGGCTGCCAGACAGCAGAAGCGCCGTTATCCGTTCACGGAAAAGACACGCCTTTACGATCTCGTTAAGGCAAGTAATCACCCAGCGTTGGCACAATGGCTCAACGACATCTCTCCGTACTTAAAAGGCCGCGCGCTGCCCAACTGGAAGAAGGCCACAAGGCTGGACTTCAACTGCACCCACCGCCAGGACCTCATTTCGTGGTGCATTGCGTTGCTTCTGAAAGAGATTGGTAAGAATGGAATAAAATGTAAAAAATCAGTATTTTTCCGTTACCTTACATCAAGTGAGCACAGCAACATTCCAATGTCAGAAGACGAACTTAAAACATTGACAAACAACCAATTAAGATTTGGCTTACCCCCATGTATTTAACAAATTTTTAGGAACAATCAAAGTTAAGATTTGTCCGTATTTTTGGTAGTACCAGAAATTGTCTCTAATTTTGCAGCGTGAACGTGACCAGACGTGGTTTTCGTTCTAAAAATGCCAGGCGTGACGGCTCCTGTGGAACATCGCCCGACGGGGCGCTTCTCGAAGTATTATGTGTTAATTTTAATTAAATAACGGAATTCGCAGAAATATGAAAAAAGTTTCTTTTCTCGTCAGTGACGAGACCTATCTGCACCTGATGCAGAACGGCGGCCGCCGCACGGCAGGTCGCGTATGGCTGAAGTGTGACGGAGGCACTCAGCCGGTGTTCACGTTCGAACGCTATAGTCACCGTCAACCCGTGAAGGTCGACCAGCTGCTGCTCTCGTCGGAGCACGGCTGGCTGAAGAAGTCGGCCCAGCGTTACCGGATGCGCCTGTCGGTGCCTCACCATTTGGGTGAGCAACAGGCAGCACGCATCATGGAGCGCGAGTCACAGCACTTTGCCAACTTCCTGAGTGACCTCGAGCAGTTTCTGAACAATGTCTAAACCCTCGCGCGTATGTCAAGAATAGATATCGGTCAGAACATTATGAAGCCCACGACCGTCCCTGCGACGGTCGAGGGTTTCCTGAGCCTGTCAGGCAACAAGGTGACGGGCGATGTTTGTGCTGAGTTGGCCGACCTGCTGGAACAGCAGCAACGCGGCGAACTCACGAAGAGCGACTATCAGGCGCTAAAGGCCGAACTGAAGCGGCGCCTGCACTTCTACACGCCTCATGCACACTTCAGAAAGGGCTACAAAAGCTCTGAGGGTGAGCCCGAGGACTCTGGCAAAGTCATCAACGACTTCGACAACTTTGCCGCTGGCGTTCAGGTCTACGAGAAATACCTCAAGGGACGCGAGCGTGAACTGGGCATAAACATGGTCAACCTATCGGTCAGCAAAAACGGCTTTGCCATCCTGGCCGACATCCCCGAGGGGCTGACTCGCCAGCAGGCACAGCAGTGGCTGTCAGACCTGGTGGGGGGAATCCCCTACGACAAGGCCGTCCATGACCTGGAGCGTGCCATCTACATTCCCTGTCAAGAATACATTCTTTATATGGACGAGGAACTGATGTTCGGCGACGAACTGCATCCTGCAAAGCTGACTGACGAAGATATTGCCCGGTATCAGCAGCAAGATGTGCAGTCTGCGGTCAATCAGCCGCAGAAAGCAATAACTGCTGTACCGGTTGTTGCCCCGTCAGCCCGCGCCCTGGCCATCTTCGACGATACGCTTCAGATGACGGGACTCGACTTGCCGACGCTGAACCGCGAGGGCGTGCGCCACAACACGCTGAAGCTGCTACTGCCTACGCTTTGTCAGATGATGACGCAGGAGGAGCTGCTGGGCGTGCTGTCGCTGCGGATGCCCGACTACTCACGCGAGCAGGACTGTCATACGCTGGTCGCTGATTTCTACGCGAAGTATGTCGACCCCAGCCGTCCGATGACCCTGAAGCAGAGGGAGCTGTTCATGCGTTCGCTAAGGGTGGCCGATGACTCAGCCTCGGGCGACACGGAATCGTCTGCCGACGGAGAATCAAATCCCGGGTCGCAACAGTGGAAGGTCAACGTGAGCAAGCTACCGATAGGTCTAAAGGAGAGCGTAAAACTTAATCCGCCGTCCGTCCACATACCAGTACTTGTGGGACTGATGCCCTTGGCTATGGCACTGGCCAGCGACGTCACCGTGCGCTACTGCGACAACCGCATCCACTATCTGGGCGGTATGGCGGTCATCAAGGCCGAGCAGTCGGGGCAAAAGACGGCAGTTGAGACGGCTGTCAACCTGTGGTGGCGCAACTTAAAGTTGGAGGATCAGGCTGCGCGAGACCGTGAGGACGAGGTGAAAGCCGAGAACAAGCGCCGGCGTGCTCGCAAGGAACCTGAGCTTCCTGAGCCAGAGGTGGTGGTGCGCAAGGTGCCCGTGACAATCAGCTGCTCCAAGCTGTTGAAGCGTCTGAAGCAAGCCAAGGGCAAGACACTCTACTCGTTCTGTCCCGAGATGCAGACCCTGCTCAAGTCGAACTCGGCAGGCAACTGGTCGGCTAAGTACGACATCTACCGTCAGGCCTTCGACCGTTCCGAATGGGGCCAGGACTACAACGGTGAGCAGTCGGAGAGTGGAGAAGTTAACGTGGCTTACAACCTGACCATCATGGGCACGCCCGGTCAGATAAGGCGTTGTTTCAACGACGACAACGTGGAGAACGGACTGTCCGGACGCGTTCTTCTGGCAGAAATCAACGACGATTTGTATGCCAAGACACCCCACTACAAGGAACCGTCGCCCGAAGACCTGCAGCGCATTGATCAAGCCGTGGCCACCTTACGCGCTGCTACCGGATTCTACGACACCCCACGTCTGCGTCGAGCCATCGACAAGTGGGTTGAAGGCGTGCGTGTGAAGGCCTCCAAGGCTGACGACAAAGTGAAAGGAGTTTTCCGTAAGCGAAGCGCCATTATCGGTTTCCGCTGTGGTGTTATCTTCATGCTCTTGGAGGGCAAAGAGTCGAAGGCGTGTATTGACTTTGCTATTCAAATGGCCGAGTATTCGCTCTATATGCAATCGAAGAATTTCGGTCAGGCATTGCTGAGACAGATGGCCAAAGATAAAGAAGAGGCCAGAACCAGTACAGTAAATGCCGATGTCTATGCAGAGTTGCCGTCGCCTTTCGGCATGGCAGAATTGCGTAGGATTAAAGGGCCGGAAATTACCGATTCCGGGCTCTACACCATCATCCACCGATGGACGAATGAGGGATGGATAGAGAAGAAAAAAAAGCTGTTCTATAAGATTGAAATGAAGACTAAATAAGAAATCTTTCTTTCTTACATCTTTCATTGGGCATATCTGTTTCCGAAGGGTGGCTGTCGTGAGACAGTTTCCCTTCAATATTTATGAAAAAAGTTGCGGAAATGTTTAGGGTACACAAAAGGGACTCTAACTTTGCGCTCTAATAATTAAAGTGGAATGAAAATTTGCATGTACACACCGGAACCGACCCCGTGTGTACAAGTTCTAAAAAGTTCATATATTACTCTCCTATGATTGTTACGACCAGTTTTCTTGCCCCGCCGAAATTTCTATACTCGCAGAAGTAGATTCCTTGCCAGGTTCCCATGTTCAAACGACCGTTAGTAATGGGTATCGTCAGGCTGACACCACTCAGTGTTGACTTGGCATGAGCAGGCATATCGTCTGCACCTTCCAAAGTATGCTCATATTCTGGTCTGTTCTCAGGCACGAGGCGGTTGAAGATAGTTTCCATATCTACACGCACATCAGGGTCTGCGTTCTCGTTGATGCTAAGTCCGCCGCTCGAACTTGTTCGCTTTGCTTGCAAAGAACTCGTATGCTTGCAGAATATGTTGACGATGCCAGTCTTGGGCAGTTTCGGCAACTGTCGCATAACCTCGCTGGTCACCAGATGAAAGCCGCGAGACTTGGGGCTTAGCGTGATTTCTACTTGCTGAATCATTCCTATTTTTATAAATGTTCCTAATTCTCAGCACAAAAGTAGTCAAAATCGGGCAAAAAGCTGTAAATTTGCACTCATATACAACAAAGTTTAAGAGAAACAATGAAATATACGACATTAGGAAAGACCAACATCATGGTATCACGCATCTGCGTGGGCTGTATGTCAAACGAATCGCGGGAGCCATCAATGCTAATATGAAATTATAAAATAATACAACTATGTTAGGAAACTTTTCGTACCACAATCCCACCAAACTGTATTTTGGTGATGAGTCCCTGAACTTCCTCAAGGACGAGTTAAAGAACTATGGCCCCGTCGTTATGCTGAACTATGGCGGCGGCAGCGTGAAGAAGAACGGCATCTACGACCAGGTGGTGGCCATACTCCGTGAAGCCGAAAAGACCATCATTGAGAATCCTGGCGTGATGAGCAATCCCACGCTGGAGAAACTGAACGAAGGCGTAAAGATTGCCCGCGAGAACCCCGTTGACCTGATTCTGGCTCTTGGTGGCGGCAGCGTGTGCGACTATTCGAAGGCTGTGTCCGCCTCCGTCTTCTGCGACGGCGACTTCTGGAGCGAGTTCTGGCTACAGCACCGGAATCCCGCCCGGGAGCAGAAAATCCTGCCCGTGGGCTGTATCATGACTATGGCCGGAACGGGCTCGGAGATGAACAGCCGCTCAATCATTACAGACGCAGAGCACAAGCTGAAGCTGGGTTGTATGTTCGACGACCGCGTGATGCCTAGGTTCTCCATTCTGAACCCAAAGTTCACGATGACCGTGCCTGAGAATCAGATGAAGTCCGGCATCTACGACATCATGAGCCACATCATGGAGCAATACTTCAGCGACACCGACGACAACACCAGCGACTATATCTCCGAGGGACTGATGCGCGGTCTCATAGTGGCCTCCCGCAAGGCGGTGAAGAATCCGCAGGACTACGAGGCCCGCTCGAACATCATGTGGACGGCGACATGGGCGCTCAACACGCTCATCGGCCTGGGCAAACGCCAGGACTGGATGGTACACAAAATCGGTCATTCCGTGGGCGCATGGACTCATGCCCCTCACGGCTATACACTCGCAGCCGTCTCGATGGCCTACTACCGTCGCGCCATGCAGCACGGTCTGCCAAAGTTCGTACGCTTCGCCAAGAACGTATGGGATATCAACGGTGAAAGGCTACGGGTAGGCGACGGTACGTCGGGAATCGGCATGACCGACGAGCAGGTAGCCGAGGCAGGTCTTGAAGCCCTGAAGAATTGGATGCTTGAAATAGGACTGCCACTCACCATCAACGAGATTGGTGCAACCCCCGACATGATTCCCGGCATTACCGAGGGAACTATCTGTTACCCCGCAGGCTATATGGATTTGAAACCCGAGGACATCACGGAAATATTAAAGGAGAGCATGTAAAGGAAGAAAATTGAGTACACACCGGAACCGACCCCGTGTGTACTCCTCGTACATCGGTCAGCCCAAAATTTGCTTGATGAGGTCTTCGGAGTTTTTGGCGTGGTAGACATTGCCGTTGCGAATGTCGTCCAGCCCCTTCTCTATGCCGCTTTTACGCTGGCGGCGCATTGTCCACCCCATCTTCTTCGACAGACTGCGAAGCAGGCTCAGGTCGCCATAAGGCAAAGAGAGCGTTACGAGTTCTGATGTTGCTGCTGATTGCATAATCGTCATTATTTATTGCTTTCAGTCGGCAAAGTTACAAAAAAATCCCGATACGCAAAAGAATATCGGGGAAATTTTAATATCCATACACCAGGCCGACTACACACCGGAACCGACCCCGTGTGTAAACATGATCTGTTACGAATAATATTGTTTCATCAGTTTACGAACATAGTTGCCGAAGAAAAGCTTCTCGGCAAAGCTGGGCTTCTGGAAGACGGTGCGGAGGACGATGTCGAGGGCGGCGAAGCGGCCAGCCAGGGCATCGAAGGCGTCGTGGTCGTCCTGTCCGGTATATTCCCTGGCGAAGGCATCCCAAAAGCGGTGGAACTGCTCCAGGGTCATGTGGAAGATGTCCTGCACCCGCTTCATGGGAGCGTAGATGCGGCAGATGAGAAAGAGGTGGCCGATGTCGAACATGGGGTCGCCATGCCCAAAGCGGTCCAGGTCAATCCAGTAGTTGTCGGCTCCGGACTGGATGATGTTTCCCGGCTGGAAGTCGCCGTGCAGGCAGTGGCTGTCTTCTGCGATGCTCTCGACGAAGGTACGTAGCCGTTCCCTGTTCTTGCGGCTCAGAAAGGAGAATTGCCCGATGGCCTGCAGCGCCTGGTCTCGTCGGCTGGGGAAGAACTGCGTGTTGCACTCCGTGGCGAAGAGTTCCTTGCCCTTGCGGCACAGCAGGCGGGCCATCTCCTCGGTGCGCTGTGGCTCGTCGTGGCAGATGCGCGAGAGCGACCGCTTGCCCTCGATGCGCTGTGAGATGGTGGCGAAGGCTTTGCCGACACGCACGATACGGTACGTCGTGGGGACCGCGATGCCCAGATCTGCCACAGCCCGCGAGACGTCGTATTCGTGCTTCACGGCCTCCCAGATGCTCATACGGGCGTTGTTCACCTTAAGGATTTCGCCGGGGACGGCGGGGTTGACATAGGTCTTCCCGTTGCCGCCTTCACCTATCTGCTTGTAGTCGTCTAAATTAACATGCTGTATTTCACTCATTCTTGAAGCCAACTGGTTTTCTATGTACTTAATTGTCGTTGGCAAAGATACAAATAAACGGGGACAATACAAAACAAAACGGCAACTTTTTGTTTCACCCCATCAAGGAATCAAGTACACAAAAAGAACCGTCCCTTTTGTGTACTTTTTGCGAAAAAAGTTTAGGAAATGTTTGGTGGTTTCGAGAATTTTTTGTACCTTTGCAATGTAAAAAGTTAAGGATAACAAGCGGGAAGCGGCCACCCGGTGTAGTTGGTCGCACGGCGTTTCTAATACCACAAAAAACACAACAAAATGGCAAGAAATGAGATTACTTTCCAG
>CAMVLT010000074.1 GCA_947168395.1 uncultured Prevotellaceae bacterium
CCTCGCGCTCGGCAAACTCCTCGTTCACCTGCACGCTGACCATCTCCGGCTGCTGCACGTTGTTCTGCACTATCAGTTCACTCACGTTGAGCGGCAGTGTTACCTCCTGCGCATCTCCATTTACATAAATCTTTGCCATAGCTCTGTCTGTTTAAATTGTTAAGTTGCAATTCGATTGAAATCATGGTGCAAAGGTACGGCGAAAATCACTATTACGAAATCACACAAGAGCGGTAAACAGCATACCATACTATTGGTATTTTTGGAGGGGCTTTGACGGCAACATACTTTTGCGGGATAAAATTTTGCCGTTTGCATGATTCTTATTATCTTTGCAACCAAATCGTGTAATCAAGCATAATTATATATTTTAATTTAATCATTTAGTAATATGAAAGCAATTAGAACCCTTTGTTCAGCAGCAATGATGCTGATGCTTGCCGGTATCAGCATGAGTTTCACAACCGAGGAAAAGTCGCGCATTGTCGAGGACGGTGGAACGGGACCTTACAAGGCCGTCATGAAGGAGGAGGCCTCGTTGGAAGCCCACACCGTGTTTGTGCCGCAGGACATCTCGAAGTTTGGCAAGGACCGTAAGCTGCCCGTACTGGTATGGGGTAACGGTGCCTGCACCAACTCTCCGTGGGAGCATTACAAGTTCCTCAACGAGATTGCGTCCTACGGTTACATCGTCGTTGCCACCGGTTACATTCCGATGGACGAGCAGCCTTACCGTGGCCCTATGTCGAAGTCGGAGCAGCAGATAGAGTCCATCGACTGGGTTATTGACCAGAACGGTGACAAGAACTCGCCCTATTACCAGAAGATTGACACCAAGAACATTGCCGTGGCGGGTATGTCGTGCGGTGGTCTGCAGACCCTCTACAACTGTGCCGACCCGCGCATCACGACGCTGATGGTATGCAACAGCGGTCTGTTTAATACCGAGAATGCTGGCAGTGCCGTAGGCGGAATGCCCATGCCCCCCAAGTCGAAACTGAAGGAAATCCATACCTCTATTATATATATCCTCGGGGGCGAGACGGATATTGCATACGGCAATGGCATGGACGACTTCCACCGCATTGACCATGTCCCCGCCTGTGCCACCAATTTCCCTGTAGGGCACGGCGGCACCTACCGTGAAGCGCACGGCGGCGAGTTCTCGGTGGTGGCCTTGGCATGGCTCAACTGGCAGTTGAAGGGCGACCAGCAGGCTGCCAAAATGTTCAAGGGCAACGACTGTGAACTCTCGAAGCGTAAGGACTGGACGATAGAGAAGAATGCGAAGTTTGATACGCTGAAGTAGTAGCCATCCAATCAACTTCAGAAAGATAAGACTACAGGCAGGGGCGTAAACCCCTGCCTGTAGTCGATTAGTTACTGTCCGCAATCAGCTTGATGAGTCACTTCGATATTGGTTTGATTGTCAGCCGACGCTCGTAGCGGGTGGGCTTGACCTGATAGCCGGGCAGCACGTAGCAGGCCGTGCAGCCAACGCCGGTGGTGTTGTAGTCCAGGTTCAGGGTGATGCCGTCCTGCTTTCGCAGCTGGTAGGTATAGACGGCCTTCGTCAGGTTGTCGGTGCTGTAGTGGTAGGCGTTGAAGTTGAACGGCTCGTCCATGGCGAAGCGCAGTCCCTGGCCTTTGCCGTCGCTCATGTTGAGCCAGCGGTTGTCGCAGCGCAGTCCGCAGTCCTGCGGTATGAGGTAGGGTTCGAACATATCGTCCACCGTACGCTCATAGATGCCGATGGCGTAGCCGGTCTTGCGGTCGGGATAGTTCTCCTCGGGGCCGCGACCGTACCACTTCACCTGCTGCATCGGGTCGATGAGCGTCATGGTCAGTCCGATGCGGGGCAGTAGTGCCGGCATCGAGCCTTCGGGTTCGAGGACGTGGTGCAGGGCGATGGTGCCGTCGCCGTTGATGCGGTACTCATAGACCTCGGAGAAGCCCGAATAGCGCAGGCCGGTGATGTAGGCGTCGAGCGACGTGTTGACGGGTGCCCCGAACTGCGAGAAGCAGCGCACGTTGACATACACCTGCCCGTCGGCCTCGAAGGCCTGGCAGGAGATGGGTATGCGGGTGATGGCGTCCAGGTTGTTGCTGTAGAACTCGTTGGCTATCTGCGAGCCGTTCCAGGCCTTGCGGTTGTTGTAGGTGATGTTCCACTGGTCCCAGCTGTCCACCTCGAGTGCCAGCGGAGCGCGCCAGACGTTCAGCTGGAGCGGCGACTTGAGCAGTTCCTGTCCGTTCTGGCGGATGCTGAACAGCTGGCCGTCGGCTGTGAAGGTGTAGGCGAAACCGGCGCCGCTCACGGTGATGGCATCGTTCGACTGACTGAGCACGGCCTTCCCTACGGTTTTGTCGGAAGGTAAGGCCAGCTGACGCCAGGGCAGTTCCAGCTGGTCCCAGGCGGCGACGTGGCCCTTCTGCGCCCAGATCTCGTTGGCCTTCAGCGCACTGGTTATCATCAGGCGGTATTCGCATCCGGGTTTCAGTGCCGGGCGGCTATAGGGCACGGTGACGACTTTCTTGCCGAGCGGCTCCACGTCGGGACTGAGCGTTCCCTGCTGCAGACAGGTGCCGTCCTCGTAGAGTTCCCACTTCATATCGTAATAAGAGGTGTTCAGGAAGTGGTTCCTGTTCCATATCTCTACCGTTCCGTTGTCGGCACTCAGCAGCCGGCACGAAATGGGCTGTGCCGACTTCTTCATCTGCCAGATTTCCGGCTGCACGGTACGGTCGGGCCATATTGTGCCGTAGGTGCGGGCGCCGATGCCGTAGCTGAAATACGTGCCCTCCTGCTGCTCGGTCTCGAAGTCGAGGTTCAGCAGCTGGCCCGAGGCGTCGGCAATGACGACGTTGTCCATCAGTGCGTCGCAGATGTACACGCGTGTGTCCTGTCCGTGGGTCTGCTCGTTGCGGCCTATGTTCACGGGGAACGGCGCGTTGATGATGTAGCCCTGTGCCTCCATCCGTGCCACCTCCGCGTTGTCGATGCTCACGGTCATCTGACTGCCGTCGTAGCGGGCCTCCACGTGGTGCCACTTCTGCTCCCAGTCGGCGGGCAGCGGGGCCTTGAGTTCGTACTTATAGTTCGCGGGCGCCTGCCTTCTGCCGAAGGGCTGTCTCCCGCCGTCGCCCTGTGCCGCAGCCGGGGCCTTGTCGGTGTTGATGTAGAACAGCAGCTGCTCGTTGCCCCGCTGCTCTACGCCGAACTGCCACTCGCCCTTGGTGACGAACGAGCCGCATGAGCTGATGAGCTTGCGCGGACAGACGTCGAAGCTGACGGTCAGCGTCGTGCCGGTCAGTTCCAGGCAGTCGTCTCGATAGACCTCCACCCACTCGTCGTGCCCGCTCAGGTCGATGACGTGGTTCTTTCGGTTGCGGCTGTCGGCCACCAGTTTGGCATTGCCCATGATGTGGGCCATGACGTTGTGGCCCGACTTGTCGGTGAGTCGGCGCGCGGGCTGCGTCAGTCCTGGCGACACGAAGTCCCAGACGGCACCGCCGATGCAGCGCTCGTGGGTATAGACGGCGCGCCACATCTCGTCGAACATGCCGCCGCTGTTGCCAGCCACCGATATGTACTCGTCCATGAACGACGGGCGCACGTCGCCGTCGCCGTGGCGTCCCACCCTGAGGTCGAGTGCCAGCGCCGTCGGGTAGCGCGGCCCGATGATGTCCTCGGCGGGATGGCTGTAGGCGTTGCCGCCGTACATCCACCATCGCGTGTGGTCGTATTTGCGTCCTTCGGCTATCACCTCGCCGATGTTCGGCCCCTCGCCGCTCTCGTTGCCGGCACTCCAGAAGAGCACTGCGGGCTGGTTGCGGTCGCGCAGCACCATGCGGCGCACACGCTCGCGGTACATCGGTATGAAGCGCTTGTCGCCCGACACCCATTCGGTGGCATGCGCCTCAACGCCTGCCTCGTCGATGATGTAGAGTCCGTAGCGTGCGGCATACTCCAGATAGCGTGGCACGGGGGGATAGTGGCTGGTGCGCACGCCGTTGAATCCGAACTGCTTCAGGATGGTCATGTCCTTCTTCACCAGTTCGTCGGTCACGGCATGGCCGTTGTCGGGGTCCTGCATGTGCGAGCACTGGGCGTTCACCTTCAGCGGCTTGCCGTTCAGGTAGAACACGTTGTCGCGCATCTCGGTCTCCTTGAAGCCCACGTCCTGACGGGCGTCCTCTGTCGTGGCTTCCGACAGGCGCCTGCCCGTGGCGGCATCCACGAGGTACATCTTGAGATCATACAGGTTCGGCGTCTCGGCCGTCCATTTCAGTGGGTTGCTGATGTGCTTGCTCATGGTCAGGGTCAGCGTGCTGCTGCCACCGCTGAAGGTCGCGGCCTGGCTCTCTAATCGTGCCACCTCCCGTCCGTCGGCACCGGTCAGCACGGCCTGCACCTTGAGTGGTGTGGTGACGGGCTGCGCGTCATAGTTTCTGACGGTCACCTCGATGTTCAGGTCGGCGTCGCGGTAGTCGCGGTCCAGGTCGGTGGTCACATACCAGTCGAAGAGGCGCGTCTTGGGCGTGGCATAGAGCCACACATCGTCGAAGATGCCGGCCAGGCGCCAGTAGTCCTGCCCCTCTAAGTAGAAGCCGTCGCTGTATTTAATGACCTTCATGGCCAGCGTGTTGCGGCCTTTCTTCAGATAGCGCGTGATGTTATACTCGGCAGGCTCCTGGGCGCCCTCGTTGTAGCCCACCTCGTGACCGTTGACCCACAGGAACGAGGCCGACGCCACCTTCTCGAATCGCAGGAAGACCTCCTCGCCGCTCCAGTCGGCGGGGACGGTGAACGCGGTGCGGTAGGCGCCCGTGGGGTTGTAGTCGCGCGGCGTCCTGGGCGGGTCGGCCTTGAACGGTGCGGCCACGTTGCGGAACAGCGGGTCGCCGTAGCCCCGCATCTCCCAGTTCGACGGCACGTCGATGGTGGCCCACTTCGCGTCCGCGAATTTCTCCTCGTAGAAGTTGGCGGGAATCTCCTGCGGCGTGTCGGCATAGCAGAACTTCCACCGTCCGTTCAGCAGCACCCGATGGCCCGGGATGTAGTACGCGCGGCCTTCCTCCTGACCGCATTCAAACACGTCGAGGTTCTCGATGTAATGGTACAGGTCGTCGAACGCCCTGGTCTTCTCTGTCTGCGCCGATGCCGCCATCATGGCCGGAATCATCAGCAGTGTAGTGAATAGTTTTCTCATGTTGATGGTTATATTTATTTGGTTGCTTATTTCCTCATTTTGTCTCAGTGTCGATTCCTCCGCAAAATTAAGCAAAATATTCCGAACCGCCAAACAATTCTCCTAATTTCACCTCCCGTCCGCAGTTTCGGCAGCACTCGAGGCACGTGCAGCCGGAAAACGAAAGTAGGAAGAAAACTAAGTCGTTTCCTTCCTACTTGAGTAGAGGTGCCTAGCAGATTCGAACTGCTGTAGACGGTTTTGCAGACCGTTGACTAAGCCACTCATCCAAGGCACCGTTTTGGATTTGCGGTTGCAAAGGTAATGCTTTTATTTGGAATAACCAAATTTTTCGCATGTTTTTTTGTCGCATACCTGATTTTTCAGGCTGCATCCGTCACATCCGCAGCATGGATTGTGCTGTTTTCTCATCAGCTGTCTGATGCGCCAGCCGGCATAACCTACTGAAGCCAGCAGACAAATGGTCACAACGAGTAACTGCATCATAGCTTGGAGAGTTTGCGAAGCATCAGTTTGTTGATGACCTGTATGCGATGGCTACGCCGTTCAATGTCCTCGCGTACATTATTTATATTATTAAAGAAGTCGCTGAAGGCGTTGAGTACCGGATTGGGCTGTGCGTCATCCTCAGTAGCATCAGGGTTGGTGACAATGCGTATGCCGAAGTGCTCGATGTTAATGTCAATGTCGGTACCAGTTACTATGGGGTCGCCATCATAATGTATGGCTCCTTCCTCGGTTCGGTGTATGTGCAGGTGCTTGGTGCGGAAGGTCTTGATTTTCGAATTGTTGCCCAGCGTTTTCATGAACAGGTCTGCAGCTATCTGTGGTGCGTCGAGCGCGTTGAAGGGTTCCATGATGATGACATCCAGCAGTCCGTCTTTCATCGTTGCGCCAGGCGCGATGTAGGCATTGTTGCCGTATTGTGACGCATTGGCGCAGGCTATGAGAAAGGCTTTGTGACTGTGGCTTCCTGTGTCGTCGGTGACCTCATACGTGTCGGGCTTGTATTTCAGTCCCTCCTTCAGCACGTTTTCCACGTAGGTGATTGGGCCTCGCTTGCCCGCTTCGGCAAACTTCAGCGAAATGAACGCATCGAAGCCCATACCACAGGTACAGAAGAACGGCAGTCCGTTGATGATGCCATAGTCGAACGGTTCAATCTGGCACCGGTTGATTATCTCAATGCTCTTCCTCATGTCTATAGGCAGGCAGAGGTGACGGGCCAGTCCGTTGCCTGAACCGCAGGGAATGATGGCCAGTGCCGACTTCGTGTGAACTAACGAACGGGCTACCTCGTTGACTGTTCCGTCGCCGCCGACAGCCACCACGATGTCAGTTCTATCCTCGACACACTGCCTTGTCAGTTCCGATGCGTGACCTGCATATTCAGTGAACAGAATACGATAGTCGAACAACTCGCAGTCGAGTGTCTCCTCAATCAACTTGGGCAGAGCCTTCTTCGAATGGGTGCCCGAAATGGGGTTGATAATGAAGGAAATGGTCTTTTTGTTGTCATTCATGTATGCAAAATTACAAATAATGTCTGAATTTTATGCCATTTATGCAAGATTTTTCCGGAAAACAAACATTTATTACCAAAAAAGTGCACTATTTCATAAAAAATGTGTAACTTTGCAGCCAAAACAGAAATAAAAAGAAAAGTACCAAGAAGGAATGGGACAGTTACAAGAAAAGTACAAGCATTATCGTGAGCCGCAGAAATTCATGGAGGCTGATGTGTATCCATATTTCCGTGCTATTGAAGGAAAACAGGGCACAGAGGTTGAAATGGGAGGACACAAGGTCTTGATGTTTGGCTCGAATGCCTATACAGGGTTGACAGGTGATCAGCGTATTATCGATGCAGCAAAGGCTGCACTCGACAAGTACGGCTCTGGTTGTGCAGGTAGCCGCTTTCTGAACGGAACGCTTGACCTGCATGTTCAGCTGGAAAAAGAGATTTCAGAATTCATTGGCAAAGATGACTGTCTTTGTTTCTCAACGGGATTCTCTGTAAATCAGGGTGTGTTGGCTATGGTTGTCGGTAAGGACGACTATATCATTTGCGACGACCGTGACCACGCTTCAATAGTCGACGGACGCCGACTTTCGTTTGCCAAGCAGTTGCACTACAAGCATAATGACATGGAAGACCTGGAGCGCGTACTCCAGAAGTTGCCCTACGAGGCCATCAAGCTTATTGTTGTCGATGGCGTATTCTCCATGGAGGGCGATCTTGCAAAGCTGCCTGAGATTGTCGAACTGAAGCACAAGTACAACTGTTCTGTCATGGTGGACGAGGCTCACGGCATTGGAGTCTTCGGCCGTCAGGGTAGAGGAGTGTGCGACCATTTCGGACTTACCGACGAGGTTGATCTCATCATGGGCACCTTCTCGAAGTCACTTGCCAGTATCGGCGGTTTTATTGCTTCCGACTCGGACACCATCAACTGGTTGCGTCATACCTGCCGCACCTACATTTTCTCGGCATCCAATACTCCCGCAGCCACAGCCGCTGCTATGGAGGCACTTCATATCATACAGCAGGAACCTGAGCGTATTGAGGCTCTGTGGAAGGTGACCAACTACGCATTGAAGCGCTTCCGTGAAGAAGGATTCGAGATTGGCGATACCGAGAGCCCCATTATCCCCCTTTATGTACGCGATGTAGACAAGACCTTCTTGGTCACAGCATTGGCATTCAAGGCAGGAGTGTTTATCAACCCCGTCATCCCGCCAGCATGTGCTCCCCAAGATACCTTGGTGCGCTATGCACTGATGGCTACACATACTGAGGAGCAGGTCGACCGTTCGGTGGTGGCGCTGAAGAAAATATTCCAAGAGCAGGGAATTCTCAAGTAGAATTGAAGAATAGAAGAATTGTGGAATTGAAATCGTGCTGTTAAAAAAGGCTAATTGTGGGGATTTCAATTCTTCATTTCTTTCAATTCTCAATTTTTCTTAGTACCTTTGCAATCGCAAAGAAACATCGAGGTGTAGCGCAGTTGGTAGCGTTCCTGGTTTGGGACCAGGATGTCGCAGGTTCGAGTCCTGTCACCTCGACCACCCTTAAAATTTTTGCCGCTGACTTTCAATAAGTTAGCGTCTTTTTTGTGCTTGCGTCCCAAGATTTTCTTATTTCTTTACAATTTTTTTGGGGACGATTTTGGGACGGAAAGAGGGTGCTCTTGAACCTTTGATTGCATGTAAAACGGAAATCATTTTGCATTACAATACTCTTCTTTAACATAATTGTTTGATAATTAACGTCTTTTTTTGAATTTAACCGGCTTATTTAGCTTAAAAATGCCCTTCATATTCTTGCAGGAAAGTGCAAATATGGGTTAGCGTCCCAAAATCTTGTGTTTCTCAAATTACCTTGTTTTTCCTTTTTTTACAGACTATGGTTGTAAAACCTAAAATCCGCAACTAATAGTCATGCGGACTAATTTTGCCGTCTTGCCCTC
>CAMVLT010000075.1 GCA_947168395.1 uncultured Prevotellaceae bacterium
TAAATATATAGTTAAATATCAATCAATGTTTGGAATTCAGCATAGAATGCGGTTCATTCCGAAGTCGAACTAAATCCGGCGATAACTTTAGTTGCGGTGCTAAGTAGGTCCCGCTTTCTTTTTTCCTGTTTATCAATTCTTGGGCTACTGTTGTTTCCATTTGATTGCACTATTGATTGGTTAGACTCCATATTGATGTTGATAGCGTTAGCTATATCATCATTATTCTTACTATTACTTTTCTCATTATTATTGTTACTTATGCATGCGTTCGCCTGCGACGGCATGCGATTGCTTGCGATGGTATCCGACCGTTGAGTCTCGCTTTGGGAAGAATATCTTCTGCGTGCATTCTCTCGATTCTTTTCGCATTTCTGTTCGTGTTTTTTCTTGTCTCGGTCTCTTTGAGCCTTAAACATGTTGAATAACGCAAGCAATGATTTGTCATCAATCTTCGGTAACTCTTCAGTGGATCCATAGCAAAGAATGGATTTGAAAAGAACACCTGCAAGTTCGTCAGGAAGACACTTAATAGCATCGTAACAATCCAAATGTATAATGATGCTTGCTACTTCTTCCATGACTATATTGTTTTGCGTCTTTTAATGAACTCAAGAGCTTCATGCTCCAGTTCTTCCTGGCTTTTACAATGACTTTGCTTCATCCAATCATCGATTTCAGACTGAAGGAATGCCAATGCCTTGTTAATCTTATGGTACGGAATCTGCTTGTTGGATACCCAGCCATAGACAGTTTGCTTGACAGGATGGGATGGAACGTAAGAACATAGTTCATCAATATCCATCCAATGAGGTAAGTTACTTGCTTGCTGTTTGTAGCGCAGACTCTGAACAGTCTCTTCTAAGTTCTCAACTTTTGCGATGAGATAGGACAATGCTCCTGGCATTTCCTCCAAACTTTTGACTTCTTTTGTCATAGTGTATTAAATTGTTATCTCTGAAAATTTAATTTTTCAGGTGCAAAATAACAGAAAAAAAAGAAATCGATAAGGAAATATTAGTAAAAAATAAAAATTTAACATTTTGATTTAAAGAAAAGCCTCTAAATAAGGGGGGGCTGGAAAACTGACAATAAATAGAATGGTAAAAAACAGCCCTCGAAAGAAACGTTCGAGGGCTGAAAAACATAGGAAATCACAGATTATTTCTTCGTTTTATCAGGATTCAAATCATCAATATAGATGGAATTTGCAGCTTTTACTTTGGCAGAATCTACCATGTGGGTATAAATCTGTGTCGTTCGCACATTCTTATGCCCAAGCATTTTCTGGATGGTATAGAGCCCTGTCCCATTCTCTAACTGTAGCGTTGCAAAAGAATGACGAAAGCAGTGAAAGGTAATGTGCTTAGTAATGCCTGCAGCTTCAATCCATTCTTTGATGGGCCGATTAATCCATGAAGGATCCTGAAGTCCCTCAAAAACCAGCCTGTCAGGCTCGCGTCGTTCTCCACATAATTCATAAGCTTGGTCAGAAATCGGGTGGTATTCAGGTACCACGGTCTTCTTTTGGACCTTCACAATCTGCCAAGAATTATTAAGATATTGTAGTCGGCCCCATGTTAATCCCTTGATATCGCAGTGGCGAAGACCAGTCATGATAGAAAAGAAAGATGCCCTTCTGAGAATATCACTTTTACATGGTGTTTTGGCCAATCTTTTGACTTCCTCAAGATTGAGTACCTCGCGGAGTGCATCTTGAGCAGGAATGCCATTTACCTTACTGCTGACATCAACAGTGAGATATTCATCAATGAAAGCCTGTCTAACTCCTGCTTTTACGATGGCAAAATAGGTTGAAGCCGTATTTTGCTTGATTTTCCCTTTCTTGTTTCCACCTTGGGGCGCAGCTAATAAGAACATTTTCAGGTCTTCAAGCAGTTTTACTGATATTGTCTTGAATGGTATGGGCTTGCCATGAGAATAAAGCTTTAGCAATTCAGCGACACGTTCCCAGTTAACTATAATAGAATCAGAACTATTGGGGTGGCGCTTATAGATGATTCCCTCAAAGTATTTGATGAAATCTTGCTCACCTCTCTCGTTCTGTGCAAGTATTTCAGCCTCCTTATCTGTATAGATGATAGCACTATCGTACTCATGCTGGCGGAGTTTCCTCACCTCGTCAGCGTAGATACATGATTCTTGGTCCAGTTTAGAAGAACATAGAATCACTCCGTTTACATCTCTCTTAGGACGATATTTATAATCTCCATCAGGTGTAATGCCTATCACAGACGATTTGTCCCAAATAGGGGTACGTATGATTCGGTTTATTGATTCGATAACCCTTTTGCGTTTTGGATTACATGGGTCGTAAACAGGATATGCTTCAACAATCAGATACCATTCTTCCTTATATTCCGACTTGCGGAGCTTAACGGTCACTTTTGTGTTTAATAACTTCTTTCTCATATTTTGTTTGTTTAAAGCGATTTATACAAGTTGTCGATTTCCTTTTTGGGCGCATAGACATAGTTCCCAATTTGTCGGGTAGGGATGGAATACTTTCTGATATGCGCCCAAACTGTGCTATCGTCTATCCTGAATTTCTTGGAGATTTCGCCGATAGTATAACAATTTTCTGGCTCCATGTCGTAGAGACGTGGTAGTAAATGATCAGCCTTGATGGGCTCTTCACGCAAAGGAACTATCATTTCCAACTGCTCGCGAGAAATGCGGGTGAGCCTTTCTCCTATATTTATATAAGGTAATCGGCCTTTGCGTATTAGGCGGTAGATGGTATCCCTGCTGATGGCATACATGGCGACAGCCTCCTTCACACTGATAAAATCTCTTTCACCAGGAATGTGTTGAGCAATTAGGTTCAGGTGCTCTTCTTTAGCTTTTGCAGCCTTTCGTTTCTTGTAGGCAATGTCAGTACAATGTCTACAACAGTAGCGGGAATCTAATGTCTTTGCGATAAAGGTGTTCCCACATACTTCACACTTGCGTTTGATTTGAAATTTAGCTTCTGGCATAATTTAAAAATTTAAGTATGTATAAGTACTAATTAGTATAAATAGGTTGCATCTTGTCGCAAAATTAGTCGCGTTACATAAATGTCGCAAAAATGGGATAAATAAAGGCATAATAAAGATATAACAAACATGAGGGCATGAAAAACAAATAGCGTGTAACTCATTGAGCTACACGCTATTTCGTCGCGTTTTGTTATGTCTTTACCTATCGGTGTCATTTCACCTCCTCGAAGTCGGCGTCCTGAACGTCGTCGTTTGGGTTCGACTGAGTCTGCTGACCACCCTGACATTGCTGCTGGCCTGCACTACCACCGGGCTGGGCACCGCCGGCCTGGCTGTACATCTTCTGAGAAGCGGCCTGCATGACCTGGTTCAGGTTGTTGATGGCATTGTCGATGGTCTGGACATCGCCCGACTTGTGGGCGTCCTTCAGCTGCTGGACAGCCTGCTCGACATTGGCCTTGTCGGCACCGAGCTTGTCGCCATTCTCGTTGAGGAATGTCTCAGTCTGGAAGATCATCGAGTCAGCCTGGTTCATCTTGTCAATGCGCTCACGCTCACGCTTGTCGTTCTCGGCGTTCTGCTCAGCCTCGGCCTTCATGCGGTTGATTTCGTCCTGCGACAAACCGCTGGATGCCTCGATACGGATGGCCTGCTCCTTGCCGGTAGCCTTGTCCTTTGCGCTGACCTTCAAGATACCGTTGGCATCGATGTCGAAGGTCACCTCAATCTGAGGAATACCACGACGGGCGGGAGCGATGCCTGTGAGGTTGAACTGGCCGATGCTCTTGTTCTGGGCAGCCATCGGGCGCTCACCCTGCAGCACGTGGATGGTCACCTCGGTCTGGTTGTCGGCAGCCGTTGAGAACGTCTCGCTCTTCTTGCAGGGGATGGTCGTGTTGGCCTCAATCAGCTTGGTCATCACGCCGCCAAGAGTCTCGATACCCAGTGTCAACGGAGTCACGTCGAGCAGCACGATGTCGCCCACGCCGCCTTCCTTGTTGAGGATGGCACCCTGGATAGAGGCACCTACGGCTACCACCTCGTCGGGGTTCACACCCTTTGAAGGCTCCTTGCCGAAGTAGTTCTTGACGAGCGTCTGCACAGCGGGGATACGGCTTGAACCGCCCACAAGGATAACCTCATCGATGTCGGCTGTGTTCAGACCAGCGTCGCGCATGGCGTTCTGGCAGGGAACGAGGCAAGCCTGAATCAGCTCGTGAGCCAGCTGCTCGAACTTGGCACGTGTCAGCGTTTTCACCAAGTGCTTGGGTACGCCGCCAACAGGCATGATGTACGGCAGGTTGATTTCGGTCGAAGTAGAGCTTGACAGCTCAATTTTGGCCTTCTCGGCAGCCTCCTTCAGACGCTGCATAGCCATCGGGTCGGCCTTCAGGTCGGCACCCTCGTCGTTGCGGAACTCCTGTACGAGCCAGTCGATGATGACCTGGTCGAAGTCGTCGCCGCCGAGGTGGGTGTCACCATTGGTGCTGAGCACCTCGAACACACCGCCGCCGAACTCCAGGATAGAGATATCGAATGTACCGCCACCAAGGTCGAACACGGCAATCTTCATGTCCTTGTTGGCCTTGTCGACGCCGTATGCCAAAGCGGCAGCCGTCGGCTCGTTCACGATACGTTTCACATTGAGACCGGCAATCTGTCCGGCTTCCTTGGTAGCCTGACGCTGAGAGTCAGAGAAATAGGCCGGCACGGTGATGACGGCATCGGTCACCTCCTGGCCGAGATAGTCCTCGGCGGTCTTCTTCATCTTCTGAAGAATCATGGCCGAAATCTCCTGCGGAGTGTACTTGCGGCCGTCAATATCGACACGCGGGTAGCCGCCCTCGTTTACAACATTATAAGGTACGCGCGAGATTTCCTTCTCGGTCTGCTGCCAGTTCTCACCCATGAAGCGCTTGATAGAGTAAACGGTCTTCTTGGGGTTGGTGATGGCCTGACGCTTGGCGGGGTCGCCAATCTTGCGCTCACCGTTCTCAACAAAACCAACGACAGAAGGCGTGGTACGCTTGCCCTCACTGTTGGCGATTACTACTGGCTCGTTACCTTCGAATACGGCAACGCAGCTGTTGGTAGTTCCTAAGTCAATTCCAATAATCTTTCCCATAATACTTTATTGTTTTTATTGTTAATATTCAGAAATTGTCACTTAGAAGATAGCAAAGCACGTGCCAAATGTACTTTTTTTGCAGAAAAATGTTTTTTGTCGCGCCATTTTGGCACATATTACCAAAATAAATCGTATCTTTGCACCAGAAATGATGTCAAAGTAATACGAATGTATATGAAAAGAGCATTTTTGTCTGTAGGTTTGGCCTTTCTTTGTGTGGCATTGTCCGCGCAACAGACAGCCAGCGATTATATCGTGAAGACCAAGAACGTCAAAAAGACCACGGTTGCTGAGACGGCTGACGGCGAAGAAGCCCAGCAGGAAGAGGAGAAAGCGCGTGATTTCATCTCCGAGAACTTCAAGTTCTACAGCTTGTGTGACTGGCAGGAAGGCATGAAGTTCATGGTGCTGCCCGAGAAGTATGACATGGTCGTAAAGACTTTCCGTGATGAAGCCCAGAACGGTAAGGAGGTAAGTAGTATGTCGCTGCGTCATAAGATTATGATTTACAAGGGACACACGGAGGCTGCCGACGGTCATGCGCACATTAACTTCCTGTGTCAGGACAACGGTCGTAATTATTATTACGAGGTGCCCAACGGCTCGTTTGACGATTATTGTTTCGGCAAAATGGGCGTCCCGACGCTGGCATATCTGGGCGATGTGGACATAGCCCGGGAGAAGCTGATGGGAAAGACGCTGTTTACGAAGACCACGCTGTTTAGGGTGGATACGGAGTATGATGGTGAAGGCTATCAGGAGGTGACAGTACCTTTGAATGATGAAGTGACGGTGACGAACATCGGTGTGGGCTCGCGCAGCTTTCCCGTGAAAATCATTGTTGAGGACAAGAACGGCAGGGAATATTTCCAGAATGTGGCCATCTCGAAGACCAACTGCGGCATGCGCGACGATGAGTTCATCAACGGCGACAATGCCAAATTCTTGTTTGCTGGCTCCTTCGAATTGCAGGATGCATTGATGGAAGTTTCGAAAGACCTTGCCCAGTATATTGGCAAGGTAGTGCATACCAAGTACACTACCGAGATGCTGTCGAAGGGTGACGGTAAGGATCGTGTGCTGAAAGTGCCTCGTCTTACATCTTTCACCATTGAGAACATTGCCCCGAAGAACAACAGCGACTATGTCACTTTGACACTCAAGGATGTTGAGGCACGCCGTATTTACTTCAAGGACGTGACATTTAAGAATACTGACAATGTGGCAGGCGATATTGACGGCCATCGTGAAGATTACTTCGGCTACTTGTTCGCCATGGGTGAAGGTAAGGCTCGTAACACCAGCCAGGCAGCCCGTGCCGCTATCCGTCAGGGACGTGTCATTCTGAACATGACCGAGGACGAAGTTGTGCTTGCTATGGGTGAGCCCGACCAGACGGCTGAGAGCAGTAACGGACGTCACGACTGGATTTACAAACGTTCGGGCGGCAACCTGCTGGTTGTGCAGTTTGATGGTAACGGACGAGTTATCGGAGGCAACGTTGACCGTTCAAAGTCTACCTCAAAGAAGCGTTCAACGACTACCAAGCGTCGTACAACGACTTCAAAAAAGAAGAAGTAAGGTTTTCCACGATACAACAATGGGCCGCCTTGGAACTGTCTCCAGGCGGCCCATTATCGTGGGTAGTGACAAAATGTCAGCCCTTGTCACTAATAATCTGCTTAATCTTGGCTTCCAACTCATCGCACAGTTCAGGATTGTCTTTCAGTAATGCTTTGGTGGCGTCGCGGCCCTGTGCCAACTTCTGGCTGCCATAGCTGAACCACGAACCGCTCTTCTTGATGAGCTCGAACTCTACGCCGAGGTCTAACAGCTCGCCAACCTTCGAGATGCCCTCGCCAAATGTGATTTCAAACTCAGCCTTGCGGAAAGGAGGTGCCACTTTGTTCTTCACCACTTTCACACGTACCTGGCTTCCCACAATCTGCTCGCCGTCCTTGATGGATGATATCTTGCGGATGTCGAGTCGTACTGAGGCATAGAACTTCAGAGCGTTACCACCCGTGGTGGTCTCAGGATTGCCAAACATGACGCCAATCTTCTCGCGCAGCTGGTTGATGAAGATGCACGTGGTGTTGGTCTTTGCGATAGTGCCCGTTAGTTTCCGCAGAGCCTGGCTCATCAGTCGGGCATGCAGTCCGACGGCCGAGTCGCCCATATCGCCCTCAATCTCCTTCTTCGGCGTCAATGCAGCCACCGAGTCGACGACGACAATATCGACAGCCGAGGAACGAATCAGCTGGTCGGCTATCTCCAAAGCCTGCTCACCATTGTCGGGCTGGGCAATGTAGAGGTTGTTCACGTCGACGCCCAGATTTTCAGCGTAGAAGCGGTCGAAGGCATGCTCTGCATCGATGAATGCGGCAATGCCTCCCACCTTCTGTGCTTCGGCAATGGCATGGATGGCCAATGTTGTCTTACCCGAGGATTCCGGGCCGTATATCTCGATGATGCGCCCTTTAGGGTAGCCGCCCACGCCAAGTGCAGCGTTCAGTCCGATGCTGCCGGTGGGTATTACCTCGACGTTCTCTATCTTCTCGTCGCCGAGCTTCATGATGCTGCCCTTGCCGAAGTCCTTCTCAATCTTCGCCATTGCGGCTTGCAGCGCCTTCATTTTCTCCTGTTCGGGAGTCAGTTGTTCGGTTTCTTCTTTTTTTGCCATGTTTTTCTGTTTTTGTTATTTCGATATTTCGATATTTCGTTATTTCGATATTATAATTCCAAGTCGCCGTTGTGGATTTCGTGCCAGGGAAGCCCCTGAAGGTTCAGCTGCTCCATGAACGGATCAGGGTCGAACTCCTCGACGTTGAAGACGCCGGGCTTCTTCCACAGTCCCTTACAGAACATCATGGCACCAATCATGGCAGGGACGCCAGTGGTGTACGACACGCCCTGCATGCCCGTCTCCTTATAAGCATCCTGATGCTTGCAGTTATTATATATATAATAGGTGTGCTCCTGTCCGTCGTTGCCGATACCACGTATGCGGCAGCCTATGCTGGTCTCGCCCTCATAGTTCTCGCCGAGGTCCTGCGGGTTGGGCAGCACAGCCTTCAGGAACTGCAGGGGCACAATCTTCACCTTGGCGGTGCCGGTTCCGTCGGCTAACGGTGCCTCGTACTCCACCTCGTCGATGCGGCTCATGCCAATGTTCTGTATCACCTCCAGGTGCTTCAGGTACTGCTGTCCGAA
>CAMVLT010000076.1 GCA_947168395.1 uncultured Prevotellaceae bacterium
CGCTTCATGTGTCCTACGAGCAGTCGCATACGCGCATCGAAGTGGGAGCCAATACAGAGTATGCTCACATCACGTCGGACGATGCGGGCTTCCAGCCATTCAACTTCTTCAACATCACCTACGGAGCAGAAGGCCATACCCGGCTGCCATTCAAGATTGAACTGACCGCCGAGGCCAAGGTCTATACCCGTCGCGGCTACAACGATGCGTCGATGAACACCGACCGCTTCGTCGTCGGTGCCTCGCTCTCACGCAGTCTGATGAACGACCGCCTGCTGCTGCGCCTCGCCGCCTACGACCTGCTGGGACAGCTCGATGCCGTCACCCGCACCGTCAACGCCTACGGACGCACTGAGACCTGGCAGAACGTCCTCGGAAGGTATGCCATGCTGAGCGTATCGTATAAGTTCAACAAACAACCTAAAAAAAGACAATGAAGAGCGTATTGAAGATTATTGCTGTACTGATTTTATTTGCAGCCGCGTCGTGTGCCGATGCTAACAAGACATCACCCGACATCCAAACCACGGTCATCGACCAAACTGTATTAGACAGTGCCACGGTGCTGGTCATCGACAGCGCAGACCAGCGTTTTGCCCACATAGTGAATTTCAACCAAATGCTCGTTTATCAAGATAGCCTTCTCATCGTCAGCCACAGCCAAAAAACGTATGGCGAACCCATCATCTCGCTCTACGACAGGGGCAATCCCCTGCGCCGTCTGGCCAACTACATCCCGCGTGGCTCCGACACTGACGAAATGGTGGCTTGCGGCATCCATATTGCGGGCGACGAACTGTTTGTCAGCGATTCCTATTACACCGGCCGCTATTGCAGCATCCCCCTCAAGAAACTACCTTCTGCCGATGAATTGCATCTGTCACCGTCGGGTGTTGAGGAGCGCGGTGTAGCCATCACCCCGTTCCGCGACGGCTTACTGGTCGAGAATCCACAATGCTATTCCAACGAAGAGGCTGGCATACACAACGACGTGCCGCGACTGCTCCACTTCAGAAATGGCAGATGCCTCAATCCCCACGAGCCAGTCAGTTTCCAAGTGGCTGATGTCAATACAGGGGCAGACATTCACTACAGCGAGACCCACGGGCGCGCCTGCTTCGTGTCCCACCGCCAGCCACTTGTAGAGTTCTACGACGACTCTTTGCACCTCATCCACAGCCTGATAATGCCATCGGAAGGGTTAGCACAGAAAATAAGCGTTGGGAAACCGCAGACCACGATGCATCAGATACGCCATCGCGGAGAAACAGGCAGAGGCATCAGTGCCACCTTCGACCAGACGCAGCGTGTGGTTGGTGCAAGCAACCAGTTTCATGCCTTCCTCTGCTCTGCAGCCGACGATGAACACATCTATCTCGTCTATTGCGGCAAATTGTTTGGTTACGACTACCACACCTATTCCACCCATATCTTGGTGCTCGATTGGAACGGCAACGTCGTAGCCACCTACCGCTTCAATCGCTGGATACAGGCCATTTCGCCCAGCCAGACACCCGGCACGTTCTACCTCACCGTCTATGCCGACGATGATTGTAGTTCCGTCCGCATGAAGTTGGTGAAGGTGACGCCTCGTCTGGAGGCAGAATCAGATTCACTAATAATAGATACAATAAGACAATAAACTACATACCAATATGAAACTACTCCAATACATCCGCAAAGCATTCAACTGGCTGACGAAACCCGAACGCTTCTCACTCATCAACGGCACATGCTTCAAGAAAGAAGGCCTAAGTAACGAGGAAATCAAAGAAATCCTCCAAATCATCGACCGATAGTAAATAAGAATGGTGTGCTACGACTCCTATACATTATATTATTCCGTATGCGGAACAATACAAGCGCATGCCCCTCTTCAACGCCTCCGCACAGTACAAGTGAAAGCAGTGCGTCCTCCGACTGGAACTTACTAACCTCCTGAACCAGCGCAGCTACTCATACACCGTCTTCGACGGCATCAATACCTACACCTACGACTACGGTCTCAGCGGCCGCACTACGATGCTCCGCGCCACGTTCAAACTATGAACATAACTTGATTTCAATAACGCAGTAAAGTTCTTGGACGAGCCAAGCGGCAAAGCCGAGCGAGTAAAGAAGATTAGTTCTTGGCTGAGCCAAGCTGCAGAGCCGAGCGAAACAAAGTAATTTTTTGTTTAAGTCCTATAGGCACCTAAGCCCCGCCGCGTCGTGAAGACGTGACGGGGCTGTCAAGATTTATTGAATGGTTGCTGCGCAATAATGCGAACTGTGACCATTTATGTTTGCGGAGCAATAAGACCTGTTGGCCATTTAATTAAAGAATTCGATTTCAACTGCCTAATCTCTGTGACCTCGTGGAGGCTGAGCCTTGTCAAACGGGGTCGGGTTAGCGTTTTGTCATTATGTTTCTATTTCATCGGCAAGTGTTGTTTAGAGGGTTTGACTTCAATTATGTTGCTATTTCGTTGGCAAATATACGAAATTATTTCCATACTCCGATGCCTTTTTGAGAAAAAAAGAAGAAAAATATTGGGGAAGGAAGATACATTTACTCGTTTTTACGTAAAAAAGGCAGAAAAAGAGCCCAAAAACTTGTTTGATTCAGAAGATACCTATCGTCATCTTGGTTCCAAAACGTCGAAGGTCAGACATACGGTTTGCGGATTCAATACATGGCTGGGCAAGCTCACACAAAAATTCATTGCATTTTTGTCGTAAAGTATCACTTTTCTTGTATATCACTAAAACACAATACGTTACAGCGGTGATGCTTATTTTCAAAGTATCACCTACCATCACCTCACTCATCAAGGGTGGTTTACCCTACCCAAAGTCATGTAAAGGTACGGTGTAGGCGGCAGCAACAAGGTTGGTACAGAAAGTAAAACAAGTTGTTTTACCTCACTTTACCCTACCTAAACCCTCACTCAGGGTAGGGGTTAGCAGAGTAAAACAAGTTGTTTTACATAGGTGATGCTTGGTGATGCTTTGAAAGTAAGCATCACCTTAGTTAACTCACAGTAGGCTAAACTGTTACGCGCAAAAGTGATGCTTTTAGCAATTTATGCACTTCCAGATTGGACGGGGCGGAGGGGGAGTTTGGGTAGGGTAAACCCTGGGTTTGCCGTAAGGAGATGAATTATTCTTTCACATTTGCATGGTTTTTCAGCTTTTTTTCGTATATTTGCGGCTGAAATAACTAAAAGAGCTTTTGCCTATGGATTCTTTGATTAAACGGATTATTGAGGACGGTCGTTGTCTGGAGGGTGGCATCCTGAAAGTTGACCGCTTCCTTAACCATCAGATGGACCCTTATCTGATGAAGCAGGTGGCTGTGGAGTTTATGAATCGTTTCGGACAGGAGAAGCCCACAAAGATTCTTACGGTCGAGGCTTCGGGCATTGCGCCAGCGGTGATGCTGGGCTTTATTATGGAGCTGCCCGTGGTCTTTGCCAAGAAGAAAAAGCCATCGACAATGAGCCAATTCTTCAGCACAACGGTTCACTCGTTTACCAAGCAGAATGAATATACCCTTATTGTTAGTCGCGAATATCTGACTGCCGAGGACCGTGTGCTGTTCATCGACGATTTCTTGGCTTATGGTAATGCGGGACTGGGCATTCTTAATCTCTGCCAACAGGCTGGAGCCGAGTTGGTGGGTATGGGCTTCATCATCGAGAAGGAGTTTCAGCATGGTCGCCAGGTGCTGATTGAGGCTGGCGTGAAGCACATCGAGTCGCTGGTTATTTTCGAGTCGATAGTAAATAATCAGATTAAGCTTAAAAATGTGAGAATCAAGCATATCAATGTTTACGAAGAAGCTAACCGTTGCTTGCTGTGCCAGGATGCTCCCTGCACCAAAGCTTGTAAACACGGCGACCCGGCACGTGCCATCCGTGCTATCCGCTTCGACAACCACAAGCCTGCACTTCGCTGGATAAAGGACTGTACCGATGCCGACCTGGAACGGGCGGAGCAGGCTTGCATCCACTACAACTGGCCTATCCGCATCAAGATGATGTTGCGCGCCATTCATCAGGACGAGGTGGACGACAGTCACTATCCCTCGCTCAACATTATGTTCTGCGGCATCCCGTGCGAGAATCCTTTCTTCCTCGCCTCGTCGGCTGTTTGTACCAACTACGAGATGGTTGCCAAGGCTTTCGATGCCGGCTGGGCTGGCGTTTTCTACAAAACCATCTGCCTACAGGAGATTAAGGAGGTGTCTCCACGCTTCGATGCGATGCACAATGTTTCCATTCATGGCGACTTCTACGGCTTCCGCAATATGGAGCAACTGAGTGAGAATCCGGCAGAGATGGACTTTGACATCCTGCACCGGCTGAAGCAGAACTACCCCACGAAGGTGGTGGTGGCCTCGATTATGGGACAGACCAAAGAAGACTGGATAACATTGGCAAAAATGGCCGAGGAGGCTGGCTGCGACGCTGTGGAGCTGAATTTCTCGTGTCCTCAGATGAAGCATGAGGGCATGGGCAGCGACGTAGGACAGAACCCAGAGCTGGTGAAGAGCTTTACAGCCTACGTCAAAAAGAGTGTGAAGATACCCGTCATTCCCAAGATGACGCCCAACATCACCCATATTACTGAACCAGCCGCGGCCTGCATTGAGGCTGGTGCCGATGCCATATCGGCCATCAATACCATCAAGTCGGTCACAATGGACATTGATTCCGAGGTGTCCGGATGTCGCACCAGCTCAGGCTACTCAGGCCGTGCCGTCCATCCTATCGCCCTGCGCTATATCTTAGAGTTGTCACAAATGCCTGAGAAAGTAGAGTTGAGCGGTATCGGCGGCATCGAGACGTGGCGCGATGCCTTAGAGTTCATCCAGTTAGGCTGCGGCAACGTACAAGTATGCACCGCCGTCATGCAGTATGGCTATCGCATCATCGACGACCTCATCCTCGGCCTGCAGCGCTATATGGCCAAGCGCGGAATCACTCATCTGCAGCAGTTGGTGGGCGAACTGCAGTCGAAGTTCATGAATGCCGACAGCCTTGACCGTGACACCATCATCTATCCGAAGTTCGACATGGAGCTGTGCGTCGGCTGCGGACGTTGCGAAATATCGTGCAGCGACGGCGGTCATCAGGCCATTGTCTTCGACCACAACACCCGCCGTCCCCGTCTTGTGGGCACCAAGTGCGTAGGCTGCCACCTCTGTCGCCTCGTCTGTCCCGCAGGGGCCATCAGCGTTACCAAGCGAGTTGTGAAGAAACAGTCTGCCACTACTGCAGCTCCTATAGAATAATAAGGTGAAGCTTCTGGGTGGTGGAGCGCAATTGTGCCAAAATGTCAGTCTTGACGTTTTGGCACGGTTTTCGCTAATAACCCTGTAAAACCGTATAATTTTAAACAAACAATTATTATGAACATCAAACCATTAGCAGACCGCGTGCTGGTATTGCCCGCACCGGCAGAAGAAAAAATCGGTGGTATCATCATTCCTGACACCGCCAAGGAGAAACCCCTTCACGGAACTATCAAGGCCGTAGGACAGGGAACCAAGGACGAACAGATGATCCTGAAAGAAGGTGACGAAGTGCTCTATGGCAAGTATAGCGGCACAGAGCTGGAATTCGAGGGCACCAAGTATCTGATGATGCGTCAGAGCGACGTGCTGGCTGTAATCGAGAAATAATTGTCGTCATAGCGACATAATGTAAAAACAAAAAAGAACAATAATCATGGCAAAGGAAATTAAATTCAATATTGAGGCTCGCGACCTGCTGAAGCAGGGTGTCGACCAGTTGGCTAACGCCGTTAAAGTAACACTCGGCCCGAAGGGACGTAACGTAGTGATTGAAAAGAAGTTTGGTGCTCCTCAGATTACCAAGGACGGTGTAACTGTCGCCAAGGAAATCGAATTGGAGGACAAGTTCGAGAACACAGGTGCCCAGCTCGTCAAGAGCGTGGCTTCGAAGACTGGTGACGACGCTGGCGACGGTACGACCACCGCTACCATCCTGGCTCAGGCTATCGTGGCCGAGGGTCTGAAGAACGTTACCGCCGGTGCCAACCCAATGGACTTGAAGCGCGGTATCGATAAGGCTGTGAAGGCTGTTACCGAGTTCATCGCCAAGAGTGCCGAGCAGGTGGGCGACAACTACGACAAGATTGAGCAGGTGGCTACCGTCAGCGCCAACAACGACAAGGAAATTGGTGAGCTGCTGGCTGAGGCTATGCGCAAGGTGTCGAAGGACGGTGTCATCACCATCGAGGAGTCTAAGAGCCGCGACACTCACATCGGCGTAGTCGAAGGAATGCAGTTCGACCGTGGCTATCTGTCAGCTTACTTCATGACCGACTCTGACAAGATGGAGTGCGTGATGGAGAACCCCTACATCCTTATTTACGATAAGAAGATCTCGAATATCAAGGACTTCCTGCCCATCCTGCAGCCTGCAGCCGAGAGTGGCCGTCCGTTGCTCGTCATCGCCGAGGATGTTGATTCTGAGGCTCTGACTACGCTGGTTGTCAACCGTCTGCGTGGTGGTCTGAAGATTTGCGCCGTCAAGGCTCCTGGCTTCGGCGACCGTCGTAAGGCTATGCTCGAGGATATTGCCACGCTGACTGGGGGTGTCGTTATCAGCGAGGAGAAGGGCCTGAAGCTGGAGCAGGCTACACTCGAGATGCTGGGTACATGTGACAAGGTGACAGTGTCGAAGGACAACACCACCATCGTCAATGGTGCCGGC
Source organism: uncultured Prevotellaceae bacterium (assembly GCA_947168395.1). GTDB lineage: Bacteria > Bacteroidota > Bacteroidia > Bacteroidales > Bacteroidaceae > Prevotella. Next base: position 6,726 of record CAMVLT010000076.1, read on the forward strand.
GACAAGCAGGCCATCAAGGACCGTATTGCCCAAATCAAGAAGGAAATCGAGGTGACTACCAGCTCGTATGACAAGGAGAAGCTGCAGGAGCGTCTGGCCAAGTTGGCCGGTGGCGTGGCCGTGCTCTATGTCGGTGCCAACAGCGAGGTGGAGATGAAGGAGAAGAAAGACCGTGTCGATGATGCACTGTGTGCTACTCGTGCCGCTATTGAGGAGGGCGTCGTAGCCGGTGGTGGTACCACCTACATCCGTGCTCTGGAAGTCCTGAAGGACATCAAGGGCGACAATGCCGACGAGCAGACGGGTATTCGTATCGTTGAGCGTGCTATCGAAGAACCGCTTCGCCAGATTGCCGTCAACGGCGGTGCCGAGGGTGCCGTGGTTGTACAGAAGGTACGCGAGGGTAAGGGTGACTATGGTTACAATGCCCGCACCGATGTCTACGAGGACCTGCGCGAGGCTGGTGTCATCGACCCCGCCAAGGTAGCCCGCGTGGCTTTGGAGAACGCCGCTTCTATCGCTGGCATGTTCCTCACCACCGAGTGCCTCATCTGCGACAAACCCGAGAAAGAACCTGCTATGCCAATGGGTGGAGCACCCGGAATGGGCGGCATGATGTAAATTGAAAAGCTTTTGAGACGTGAGAATTTGGCTGTTTGTTGAAAACATACTAATTTTGCACGCCGAAAGGAAAAGATATTTTTGATTTGTTTTAGTAGATTAGTTTTTAAGTAGTTTGTTTTGAAAACGGGGTGTCGTGATGACACCCCGTTTTTGATGTTTTCGCCGATGCAGCGTACATTATTACTCCCACTCGATAGTGCCGGTTGGTTTCGGCGTCAGGTCGTACAACACACGATTCACACCGGGAACCTCGGTTACAATTCGCTGGGTGATGTGATGGAGCAGCGGGTAGGGAATCTCCTCAATAGTAGCGGTCATGGCGTCGCGGGTGTTCACGGCACGGATAATAACGGGCCAGTCCCAACTGCGCTTGTTGTCCTTCACGCCAGTCGACTTGTAGTCGGGCACAACGGTGAAGTACTGCCACACCTTGCCCTCTAATCCGTTCTTTGCAAACTCCTCACGCAGAATGGCATCGCTCTCGCGAAGTGCTTCCAGGCGGTCGCGTGTGATGGCACCTGTGCAACGTACACCCAATCCGGGGCCTGGGAAGGGCTGACGATAGACCATGTTGTCGGGCAGTCCAAGCTCCTTGCCAACTACACGGACCTCGTCCTTGAACAGCAGCTTAATGGGCTCTACCAGTTCGAACTGCATGTCCTCGGGCAGACCACCCACGTTGTGGTGTGACTTCACGGGTCCCGACTCTACGATGTCGGGATAGATGGTGCCCTGAGCCAGGAAGCTGATACCCTCCAGCTTGCGGGCTTCCTCCTCGAACACGCGGATAAACTCAGCACCAATGATCTTGCGCTTCTGCTCGGGGTCGGCCACTCCGGCCAGCTTGTCGAGGAAGCGGTC
>CAMVLT010000077.1 GCA_947168395.1 uncultured Prevotellaceae bacterium
GCGAGGCAGGCTTCAAGGTGAGTGCCGTGCAGAACCACTTCTCGTTGCTCTACCGTTCGTCAGAGAAGGGTGGCGTGCTGGATTATTGCAAGCAGAACGGCATCGAGTTCTGGGCCTATATGGTGCTGGAGCAGGGAGCGCTCTCAGGTAAATATAATAAGGAGAACCCGTTGCCCGCAGAGAGCGATCGAGGCAAGAAGTATAACCCCGTGCTGCCACAGTTGGAAGCGCTGACCAACGAGATGACTGCCATCGGACAGAAATATGGTATCTCCTGCTCTCAGGTCGGTATAGCGTGGGCTATCGCCAAGGGAACACAGCCCATTATCGGAGCCACCAAAGAGCGTCACGTCATCGAGGCTGCCGAGGCCGCCAAGATTCAACTGACTGCTGAGGAAATAGCCAAACTCGAAGCACTTGCCGATGCTACAGGCATTGACACCCGTGGCGGTTGGGAACACTCAATGGAATGATATATTAAGGTTGTAATCGACAAATGGATAAGAGAATAATTATAATTCTGTTCGCCCTTGTGCTCTCCTTCACGGCAGTAGCACAAGAGACGATATTCCCGGCGGAGTTTACGGCTCCTGCCGAGTATAACACGGGCAAGGTACATATCTCTGTACTCAGCCGCAGTGAGCGTCAGATGACTACCAACTTCCTTTTCGAGCACGGAAGCCATAATTCATGGCACTATCATCCCAATGCCACTCAGGTGCTGATGGTGCTCAATGGTGAAGCCTACTATCAGGAAGAGGGGAAGCCTAAGCAGTTGCTCCGCAAGGGTGACGTGGTGACCACGGCTCCCAATGTGCGCCATTGGAATGGTGCCACACCATGGAGCGACTGCGAATGTATGACCGTCAGCGACCTCGTACCAGGTGAGGAGCATGCGGTGCAATTACGGAAGGTGACAGATGAGGAATTCTCAGCTCCGATAACACACGAGACGATGATAGTCCGCCTGGCTGAAATCGAGGTTTATCCGCAGCACCTCAAGGAGTATCTTGAATTTGCCAACGAGGTGGACCGTCTGAGTGTTGAACGAGAGCCGGGTGTCGTATGCCTCTACCCGATGCAGAGCGCTGAGGATTCCACAAAGATTCGCATTCTGGAAATCTATGCCTCTGAGGAAGCCTATCAGCAGCACCTGAAGACCGACCACTTTCAGAAATACAAGCAGGGCACGCTCCACATGGTGAAAGACCTGAAGCTGCCCACGATGAAACCACTCGACCCAGAGACGATGAAACTGATATTCAAAAAACAGAGATAATATGGAATACGTAAAACTTGGTAACTCAGACCTGCGCGTGTCGCGCATCTGCCTGGGCTGCATGGGCTTCGGCGACCCCACCATCGGACAGCATTCATGGACGATTGGCGAGGAGCCGACACGTGAGATTATCCGCCGTTCACTCGACCTCGGCGTGAACTTCTTTGATACGGCCATCGCCTATCAGTTGGGTACTTCTGAACAATACGTAGGACGCGCCCTGCGAGATATGGCAAAGCGTGACGAAGTGGTGGTGGCTACGAAATTTCTGCCACGCACCGACGAGGAAATCCAGCAGGGCATCAGTGGCCGTCAGCATGTGCTGAACAACATCGACCTGAGCCTGCAGCACCTTGGCATGGACTATGTCGACCTCTACATCTACCACATCTGGGACTACAAGACACCCGCCGAGGAGATTCTTGAAGGCATGAACGAGGCAGTCCGCATGGGCAAGGCACGCTACATCGGCATTGCCAATGTCTATGCCTACCAGTTGGCGAAGATGAATGCGCTGGCAGAGAAACAAGGCTGGGCTAAGTTCGTCTCCGTGCAGAACCACTACAACCTGATTATGCGCGAGGAAGAACGCGAGATGCAGCCCTTATGCCGTGAGGACAACATCGCACAGACACCCTATAGCGCACTGGCTTCCGGCAAGCTGGCAAAGCGTCCGGGTGAGACCTCTCTCCGTCAGGAGAAGGATGCCTTCATGCACTTCAAGTATGATGCTACCGCCGAACAAGACAATCTCATTGTGGAGCGTGTCGTAGAACTGGCTGACCGCTATGGCGTGGAGATGACGGAGATTTCTCTCGCCTGGCTATTGACAAAGGTTGAGTCACCCATCGTTGGAGCCACGAAGCTACATCACATTGAGGGAGCCGTCAAGTCATTCGATTTACACCTGACATCAGAAGACATTCGTTATTTGGAAGAGCCCTACGCACCCCACAACCTCTCAGGCGTGATGGCAGTCAACAAACCCACGATGAGCGAAGAACCCGTCTGGGTGGCAGCAAGCAAGAATAAGTAACAATTTTTTTAAAAGACAAATTGCAATGAAAAAGAACATCGGACAGAAATTGGCACTCTATCCCACGCCAGCCACAGTGGTAGGAACCATTGGAGAAGAGGGAAAGGTAAACTGGCTGTTGGTAGCCCACGTGGGTATTGTCAGCCACTCGAAACTGCTGCTGAGCGTACACTCGTCGCACCACAGCGTGAAAGCCATTGATGAGCAGGACAAACTCTCCATCAATATCATCGACGAGGTATTTGTAGCCGCAGCCGACTACACAGGAACTGTCAGCGGGTCAAAGGTAGACAAGTCGGCCATCTTTCCATACCATCTGGGCGAGGCTGGCATGCCCATCATAGAGCAGTCACCGCTTGTGATGGAGTGCGAGGTCATCGACACTTATGAGATTGACGGTTTCAAAAACTACATCTGCAACATCCTCAATACTTATGTAGAAGAAGATATGCTCGATGAAAAGGGCAAACCCGACTATTCAAAGCTGAAGCCCGTACTCTTCGAGATGCCCACCTATAAGTATCTGCGCACAGGCGACATCATCGGCGACTGCGTAAAGATGGGTAAGGCATATGGTGAGACACTGAAATAAGAATGGGTATGAAGATAATCATAATAATGCTTTTGGCACTTTTGACTATCAGCCTGAGTGCCTGCTCTCAAAAGAAAACAGAGACAAACATGAAACAGAAAGTATTGGTAGTTTATTTCTCTGCAACGGGAACGACCAAGGATGCAGCCCAGCAGTTGGCAGAAGTGACTGGTGCAGACTTGCATGAAATCAAGCCGGAGCAACCCTATACAGATGCGGACCTGGATTGGAATGACAAGCAGAGCCGTTCGTCGGTGGAGATGCAGGATAAGCATTCGCGCCCTGCCATCACCGGCAAGCTCCAGAATATGCGGGAGTATAACGTGGTGTATGTCGGTTTTCCAATCTGGTGGTACACCTGCCCGACAATCATCAATACGTTCATGGAGGCCTACGACTTCAAGGGCAAGACGGTAATCCCCTTTGCCACTTCAGGTGGAAGCAGCATCAAGAAGGCTTGTGCTGACCTGAAGGCCGCCTATCCCCAGTTGAATTGGGGAGAAGGCAAGCTCCTGAATCGCGCTTCAAAGGCAGAGCTGCAGAAATGGGTTGACAGTAATCATTAACACATCATTCAGCACATGGACAGACGTGAATTCATCAAGAAATCGGGCATGGCGGCAGTAGGTTCTCTATTGCTGGCCACGCCTTTTGTGTCCATCCTTGCTAAAGAGGAGAAAAAGAAGGAAGGTATGAGAATCGTAGTTTTGACAGGAAGCCCGCGCAAGAACGGCAACACCAATTATCTGGCAGATCAGTTCATCAAAGGTGCAAAAGAAGCCGGTCATGAAGTTTTCCGTTTCAATGCGGCAACAAGTGAGGTACATCCATGTATTGGATGCAACCATTGTGGAATGGACGGGCCATGCGTATATGACGATGACTTTACAAACATCCTGCGCCCCGAGATTGTCAAAGCCGACATGGTTGTATTCTGCTCACCGATGTATTACTTTGGCTTCTCCACACAGTTGAAGGCCGTTATTGACCGCTTCTATGCCATTAACGGTACGCTGCATACTTATAAGAAATGTGCGTTCCTGATGGCGTACGCCAACACATCGCCCAAGGATGCGGAGGCAATGGAAGTCCATTACAAGACCATTGCTGATTACATGGGTTGGGAAGATGTCGGCAGAGTCGTGGCTCCAGGTATCTGGACGGCAGGCAGTATAAAAGGAACAAAGTATTGTGAACAAACCTATCAATTAGGCAAAAACCTATAATCAATGATGAAGAAAATCATATCGCTGACACTGGTCAGTATGATAGCATTGTTTAAGCGATGCCACTGCAATCAGTGTTTAACAATTAAATTGATAGAAGATATAACATTAGTGAATTGACAAGAAATGATTAGTATGTTTGAATTAGAGGAAATCGGGTGCAGAATGTGCAGATCATGCTCATAATGTTTCCCAAATGTTTCCCAGATTCGCCGTAATGTGCTGATAATCAGTTTCTGTTAGCTGCCGCACAGGCTGTAGTCGAAGAGTAAACAGAAAAATCTGAATATGAATCGATTGAGTTCAACTCCCAGAGGAATCGGGAGTTGCGCTCTCTTTTTATGCGTCACGATAATCACGATAAATGTGACTATGCACGTGAATATCAGTCAAAAAATGATTCAGGAGGGGGCATGAAAGAATTCTTCCATGATATATTGCTCGATAGATGCTGCTGACATACCTGAGAAGTCGCAGACGGCCTTTCCCTGGTGGATGTAGGTCATCTCGTCGCAGATGTCAGCGATGGCAGCAACGATATGTGAGGAAAGGATGACGCAACGGCCTTGGGCCTTTAGGTCCTTGAGCCACTGTCTTAGGATGATTGTTCCGGCAAGATCGATGCCGTTGAAGGGTTCGTCCATGATGACGATGTCGTTGTCCTGCAGCATCAACGTCAGCAGCATCAGGCGCTTTTTCATGCCTAAGGAGTATCTGCTGGCGTATCTCTGGAGCGGCAGGGCGAACTTCTCATTCAACTGCTCAATCTCGTCTCGGCTGATGGTCTTACCCTTGGCACGCAGACAGAACTCGATGTGTTCCATGCCTGTGACGTAAGAGTAGTAGAAGGGCGTATCGTTCATGTAACCAATCTGCTTGTTCTCGTTGACGACGACTGAACCGTCGTACGACTCGATTCCGGCAATACATCTGAACAGCGTGCTCTTGCCTGCGCCGTTCTCGCCCATGATGCCATACACCTTGCTGCCATCAAACGAGTGGCAGAAGTTGTCGATGACCGTGAGCTCACGATATTTCTTTGTTAAGTTTCTGATTTCAATCATCATTTATATTTCTTGATTACTAAATAGGCATGATAGGCCAGCATGACGGACACGATGACGGAGAGCACTAAGGCCTGTGGCACCAGTGCCGACACGCAGAAAATGACATTCAAGGCCACATACACAAGGGCTGATATGAGGTCGTTACCACTGTTGGTTCCGCCGCTTACGAAGCAAAGCATCTCTACTTGAAACAGCAGAAGACTTGCACCAAGGCAGTAGGATTCGCCTAAAAGCAACTGCGACCAACTGGGGGCAACAAGTAGCAGACATACGATAAAAGGCAGAAAGATGATGCACGCATTTCTCAGGGCAAACAGCAATTTCAGCCGGAGAAACCTCGCAGCACTCTTGTAATGAAACAGATACTCCATATGCCACTCGCGCATCATCAACATGCTGAAGACAGAAACGGCTATCATACTGACACCGATGACCAGATGGCGGTTGCCGATGTAGGCACCAATGGCTCCTGCCGCCATGAGTGGCAAGAGTAGGGGGAGCGTGAGGCGCGCTGCCCGATGATATTCGTAACTGCCGGAGGCCAGACACGGGCATGTGGGCAGGCGCAAGGAGATGCCTCCGCAAGGCAAGAAGCACACGATCACCAATGCCAGTAGAACGATGGCTACAGCCCAAGGTGCGCTACGATAGAGGAAGAAACACAGGAAAGGGGCGGACAGAAGCGTGTATTCCGCGAAGAACAACATCTTCGTACGTCTTTCGCAAAAGATGGAGCAGAGAAACACGCTATCGCTGCGCGTGAGGTGCCAGGCCAATAGCAGGGTTACATCAACCAACACGCTATAATAGACGGGAGCCGTCCCCAATTCTTTCCATGTTATCACTCCCAATAACATAAGGAGCAACAGGGCGGAAACAGCCGCGAGTTTCAGCTCCCTAATCATCCGCCACAGGCATCTGATTCTAAGTCCCCCATATAGCCTCAATATGTCGTACATGTTATATTCTGCTTATGTCTTTTAATAGTTGTTTATTTGATGGTGCAAAGATAGGTACTCTCAAGAAAAAGATTGGTTAAGCGTATGTTATCATTATGTTAACACTCTATTTCGGTTGAAGACTCTGTCGGTATTCGCTGGGCGACTGACCAAGATGTTTCGTGCAGTAACGGCTGAAGTAAGAGAGCGACGTGAAGTTCATCAGGTCGGCTATCTGGGTGAGGGACAGGCGTTCATCATTCAGATAGTCTTTTAGTATAGGTATGGTGTGACGGTTTATATACGAGCTGACACTATGGCCAGTCACGCGTTTGATGGTGGCCGAGAGATACTTGGGTGATACGTTCAGGCGTTCTGCATAATAGCTCACGTCACGCTCGGTTCGGCTGATGCCAGTAGCCAGTAGTGCCATCAGTTGTTTCACGATGTAGGCTGTGCGGTCTGTCTGTGTGTCTGTTGCATCACGCTGGGCGTGGGCCTCGAAGATGTCGTACATCATCGTCAGGCAGAGACTGCCCATCAGTTCACGATAGAACTGCAGATGGCGGTCGTCCATGCGGTCGCGCAGACGATGAAAGTCAGCCAACAGATGCTTTGCCTGCTCGTCTGAGAGTTTGATGATGGGGTTTTGATTCAGTGAGATACTGCCGCCGATGCTGTAATTGTTTGACGGCAACAGGTTCTGCAGAAACTGATAATCAGCAGCAAACCACACTGCTTGCAAGTCTTCATGTGCCGCTAAATTGCTGATACGATCAGGTGTAGGTATCACCACCAAATCGTTCTTGACAATGTGGTAGCAATGTTCGTTGAACACAAAACTTGCCTCGCCTGCCAAGCAAAGCATATGCATGCAGGTGTGACTCAACTCATAGGAATTCATCCCGTAGAAGTCTGTGGAATATTGAAAATCTGTCTTCATGACTGCGCAAAATTACACATTATTTTATATATAAAAGAACGATTTAGGCAAAAAGTGAAAATTGTGAAGTAATTTGTGAAACAAAAGTATCAGGAAATCGTCGTAACTTTGCACCCAAATTCAAAAGTATATTTAAAATGAATATCAAAAGTATCATCACAGCCGCCATAGCATTGCTGATTTCCACAGCTTGCAGCGGTGGCGCAAAACAGGAGAAAGTTATGAACAAGGATGGTAAAAGTTTGGTAGTATTCTTCTCACATGCGGGAGACAACTACGCAGTAGGAAACATTGAGGTAGGTAACACGAAGATTGTGGCAGACTACATCACAGAAGTGACAGGTGCAGAGCAGTTTGAAATCGTTACCCACAAGTACGACGGCATGGCTTATACACCGCTCATCAATCTGGCAAAGGAAGAAGTTAAAAACGGTGAGTTGCCTGAATATGAAGGCGACATCGACCTAAATAAATACGACACTGTGTTTATCGGTGGCCCCGTATGGTGGGGCACTTATCCTCAAGTAATGTTTACCTTCTTCAAGAAGCATGTTAATGACCTGAAGGGCAAGACTGTCATCCCTTTCACCACCCACGAAGGTTCTGGATTGGCCAACTGTGTGGAGGATGTGAAGGAAGCATTCCCTGGGGCAAATGTCACCAAGGGCTTCAGCATCTACGGTCACGAGGTGCGCACAGAAAAGAAAAAGGTCGAGAAGTGGCTTAATAGTTTAGGATATTAATAACGAAGATTATGGAGTATATTAAACTATCAAACGGTGTCAAGATGCCGACATTGGGCTACGGTGTGTTTCTCGTAAGCCCTGAAGAGTGTGAGCGTTGCGTGAGTGATGCATTAAGTGTAGGCTATCGCCTGATTGATA
>CAMVLT010000078.1 GCA_947168395.1 uncultured Prevotellaceae bacterium
AATAGCGCCACTATCTTTAAGTCGTTTCTATCACCTCCAACCTATACCCGCGCTTCTTGAGGGACACGATGGAGATGCTGGTGTCGGGTTCGAGCATCTTGCGGATATAGGTTATCTGGACGTTGAGGGCGAGGGAGTTGGCATAACTATCGTTTCCCCAGACGTGTTCCAGCAGATACGAACGCTCTACGGTCTGGCCGATATGCTGGGCTAAAATGGCCAGGATCTCCGATTGGCGGGCAGAGAGGTGTTGCACTGTTCCGGCATATTCAATCGTGGAGAGGTTGCTGTCGAAAATGGTCTGGCCGATGACCATACGCGAGGGTAATGAAGCCTGGCGATGCTCGAAACGCTCACGAATCTTGGCAATCAGTTCTTCGGGATAGAACGGTTTGGGGATGTAGTCATTGCCTTTCAGGTCGAACCCTTTCAGGCGGTCGGCCTTTTCCGTCCGGTCGGTAAGGAAGAAGATAAGCACGTCACGGTCTTGCTCACGTATCTTTTGCGCCAACTCGAAGCCGTTCATCTCTGGCATATTGATGTCGAGTAGTACCAAATCGGGGCGGTTGGCAGCGTACATTTCCCATCCCGTACGTCCATTCTCAGCATAGTCCACTTCATAGTCCTCCACCTCCAGGAATTTCCTTAGCAACTCCGAGTTCTGGCGGTCATCGTCAACGAGTAATATCCTAATCCTCTCCATCTCTCTGCGGTATTACGATTGTAAATGTGGTGCCTTCACCCTCCGTGCTGTCAAAGCTGATATTGCCACCGTGTGCCTCCACCAACAACTTCACATAACTCAGTCCAAGCCCAATGCCGGGGATGGCCTTGTCCTTTGCCGACTCGCTACGATAGAACTTGTCAAACACATACCGCTGGTCGGCCTTTGCGATGCCGATACCATTGTCCGCCACGCAGATTTGCACCATCCCGTCCTCACGCATCCGGTAGTCTATCCTAATGGTCACGGCCTCACGAGAGTATTTGATGGCATTCTCCAGCAGGTTGCAGACGATGTTTGCTAGGTGCATACGGTCGGCCCGTATCTCCAAATCGTCCTCGGCCACAATCTCCATCCTCACATCCTTGTCCGAAGGGATATTCTGCTTATTGATACATTCCTCCATCAGTCCGCGCAACGCAAAGCGCGACTTTACCAGCGGAATCTTCTCTGAATCGCTGAACGTGATGTCACGCAGTTTCGAGAAATACGAAGTCAGGTTATCCAGTTCATTGTGCGAACTGTTCAATATCTTCTGCTTGCTCTCCCCGTCCTGCATCATCCGCTCGTTGCCCATAAACGACACACACATCTTCAGCGTCGATATAGGCCGTTTCAGTTCGTGAATCATCGTGTGCAGAAATTCCTGTCGGATAGCCTCGATGTGCCGTTGCTTGCGGATAGTCAGTATCTGATAGATCAGACAGAAGACAAGGAAGAACGAGAGCAGTATGGTAATCAGTAGTGTATAAGTCATTCGCCGGATGATAGGCGACATACCTATTGCAGTCTTTACCACGACCTGTTGCCCCTCAAAGATGTCGTAAGGGAACGAGACTGTCATCACAGGTTGCCAGATGGAAGTATGTGGCAGCATTGACGGTTGCCACACCATTGTATCGGTTTTCGTGGTTGTGATGCTTTGTGCCATGATACCCTTTGAACGCAGGATGCTGTCGAGCCTTTCCTTTTGGAATGGATGCTGATGGTCAACGGTGAAGCGATTGAGGGCTTCAACCAACTGGCTTGTTCCCATGTCTTCGTGGCCTTTGCTGTCACAAGTAAACACAAAGTATTCCAAGCCTTTGGGCAGTTCCGCAGGAATACTATCATGGAGGCTGGCTATATAATCCAACAGATAGGTATGAGCATCTGTTCCCTTGGGAACGTATTGTAGTGTATCAAGTGCAAATACTTCATACCGCCATGTCTCAACAACATTATCCCCCTTTATTTCGCTTGTTTTCCTTAAACGGTTACCGTAGAACCTCGGGGGATGTGGCAATGTTTTCCTAATGGCCATTTCCTCTTCAGCACAGGCAATAATCGTACTGTACAGTTCGCTTTTGTATTCTTCAAGCGACAGTTGATAACGGCTAAACAACCAGTAGCCTTGCACGATGCTGTAGGCTACGATGGCGCAGATGGTCAGGCCATATATGAACTTGAATCTTCTTTCCATGCTGCAAAAGTACATATTTATTATGAACCCGCGCCCGAAAGAATCCGAAAAATGCCAAACAGTAATAATTCAGTAATAATTATTTTCTTTTACGGGGTATAATAGCCCTATCTTTGCACCCGATTTCACATCAAAACGTAAATAAAATGAAGAAAAGAGTATTATTTATCGCCCTCGCCTCTGCCCTTGTCAGCACAATGATGGCACAAGAAGTAGAGCACAGGAAGGAAGTGTATGTAATCAAGGCAGGCAAAGCCTCAGGAATTAACACTGCTACACCCGTTGAGCAGAAAGAAATCGGCAAGGCAGTGATGGAGTTTATGTATGACTACAAGTACTTGACTGACACAACCGATGTGAGTCAGACAGAGACTGACCGAATGACACTGCAAGTGACTTATGGTATGTCGAAGTTCACGAGTTTCCGAGCCATGCAGATTGATTCACTTATTCGCGTCTCAACAGCTGAACAAATCCGGGCTAACCCAGACAGTTACATAGGCGGCGAGACGTTTAGCATCTTCAAGAACTATCCGCAGGGGCGCTTCACCGTCATCGACAAGGTTTCCACGGACTGGTTCTTATACGAAGAGGACATTCCCACGCAGGAATGGACGCTGACCGACGAGACGTGTGAGATATTGGGCTATGAATGCAAGAGTGCCGTGTGTGACTTCCGTGGTCGACGGTGGACGGCATTTTATACTGACTCAGTTCCCGTTGCCGACGGACCGTGGAAGTTTGGTGGCCTGCCGGGGTTCATCATGCAAGTCTATGACGAGGGGCATCAGTATGAGTTTACCTGTGTGGGCATAAACTCCAAGGCCGACCGGGCTATCACCATACCCGAAGTACCGTTCAACAAGACCACTCGCACCAAATTCTATGCCACTAAGTTAAGGTTTGACACCGATCCCTTCGGATATATGATGAATGTAAATGGTGTTAACGTGCAAGTGAAGGGTGCCGACGGCCAACCTCGCACTGACATCACTCAACCACGAACTTTACAATACGACTACATCGAACGCGACTGGAAGTAATATCTTATGAAACGACTCGTCATCCTATTATTATACGTGTACCTTCACCTGCCCCTCTGCTATGGACAGGTGAAGACTCTTGTTGGCTCTGTGAACGACGAGGAAAGTGGTGAGCCTGTGGCTGGTGCCATCGTGCAGGCCGTCGGCGGGAAAAACTATACTTTCACCACCAATGACGGGCGTTTCTCCTTAAAGGGTGAGGCACGACAAATCCGTGTGCAGTCAATGGGCTATCGTAGTATCGTGGTAGATGTTACAGAAAGTCCGATGCACATCAAGATGAAGCCGGAGGCCACACAACTGAAAGACGTTATCATCAAGGCTCCCGACATTATCCAGAAAAGCGACACACTGGTCTATTCCATGAGCAAGTGGGCGCAAAAACAAGACCGCAACATGGCCGACGTTCTACGTCGCTTGCCAGGTGTGGAGGTGGCAGAGAACGGAAGCATCAAGTACAACGGCGAGCCTATCAACAAGTTCTATATCGACGGCTCAGACTTTGTGAACGACCGCTACGGCGTGGCCACCAATAACATTTCCCCTGACGACGTGTCCAGCGTGGAGATTATGGAGAACCACCAGCCCGTGAAGGTGCTTGAAGGACTGGAGTTCTCACAGCAAGCCGGACTGAACATCAAACTGAAAGAAGCCGCCCGTGCCCGCTGGATTGGCATCCTGAATGGCGGCATGGGTGCTAAACCTCTGCTCTACGATGCATCCGTGTTTGCCATGCGCATTGCCAGGAAATGGCAGAACATGGAAACGTTGCGACTGAACGATACAGGATGGAATCCCAACAGTCAGAGTCAGCGGCATACTGACAACACACTCCCAGGCAGTGGCTATAATGACAATCCGTGGCCTGACTATATCGCCATCGGCACCACCTCTGCGCCGCTTGACGAACTGCGCACCCGTGACAATCTTTCATTTCTGGCACAGTCGAGCAATTCCCGTCATGTAGCCGATGGTCTTGATGTCAAATTGAATGCCACCTATCAAGCTGACCGCTTGGACTTCACCAATTCCTGCACCACTCGCTATTTCGACAAGAACATACCCTCGTTCTTAGAGCAGAACACTATGCGCAGCCACGAACACCAACTAAACGGTGAATGGTCACTGCAACTGAATCGACGTAATAACTATCTGAAGGACAATCTCAGCGTGGATGCCCTGTGGAATCGTGCTACGTCTGCCGTCAGCGGTACGCAAACACTACAGCAACAGTCCGACCTCCCATCCTTTGACATCACCAACGATTTGCAACTGGTTCGCCGAATTGACAGCCATCTACTGACCATTTCGTCGCACAACCGCTACTCACATCGTCCCCACTCGCTTACTGCCGATAGTATTCTGCAAGACCTCACTACTGACGACTTCCGCTCTGTTACTGAAGCCCGTTATGGCTGGCTACTCCGTCGTTGGTCGTTCTACGCCCGTGGCGGCATCGACCTCAATCTGCACCGTTTCCAAAGCAGTCTCAGTGGTCTCATGCTGCCCGACTATCCTTTAGATGGCCATCGAAACTTCACCGTCCTCAAAACTTACGCCTCGCCCGAAGCCCGTTATCAGCACCGTCGCTGGTGGCTGACGTTCTCACTGCCCATTGGCTACTATTATTATCATGTTGCAGACCGATTGACTGACACCTCTACGGGAAAACACTTGATGACCATCTCACCAATGGTCTATGTTCGACACCAACTCACGGCCAAGACCGAGTTCTCTGCTTATCTCAATTACAGTCTCCAGCCTGTAGCGCCAAGCAGTTACACGAAAACCGTCGTTATGTCTGACTTCCGAAACCTCACTTTTCAGACACCATCCACAGAATGCATACGGCAACATTCGGCTTTCGTCAGACTGCGCTACCGAAACCCTATCACTTCGCTCTTTGCCAATCTCTCTGTCAAATTCGAACAGGACTATCAGCCCCTGATGCAAAACCAGCTGTTCATCGGCGACCGCATTCTTACTGCTTTTGTTGCCTGTGGAAACAATATTTCCATCACTCAACTCAATGGCGGCATCAGCAAAGGTCTATGGTCAGCCAAAATCACCGTAGGCATTGATGCGTCTTTCGGGCACTCCAGCGCCAAGATGATGCGGCAGAACGTGGAACAACCTTACACCTCTACCTTCATCACCCTTGCACCAAAATTCTCTGGCAAATTCACGCGCTGGCTCACCACAGACTATCGCCTGACTTACACAAACAATCAATATGAGGTCGATGCAGTAAAGGCCATCCACAGTGCTTTACGTCAAAACCTCTCCATTACGTTCCTACCTACCGACCAGTGGCATATTGCTTTTGGCGCAGAGCATTACTTCACTCGCTTCTCCAACGGCCAGACCGCCAGCATCACTTTCCTCGATGCTTCTGTCCGCTGGCTCCTTTCCAAGCGCATTGACCTCGCTCTTGCCGCCACCAATCTCCTTAACGAGACAGACTATCGCTACACCTCTTTCGGCTCCCTCTCAGAATCTTTGTATTCTTTCAACATACGACCAAGAAATATTATCATCAAAATGCAAATCAAGATATAGTAACGAAACGTATTCACAAAGCTCTATATGGAAATTTTTCACTAACTTTGCACCAAAAATTATTTCATAAACAGGAAAAGATGAAGGAAATTTGAAAAAAAATATCGTTTTGCTTAGTTTTTCGCTTCGCTGAATCGTCCTTGTTGTGTATGAATGATAATTATGACGAAAAAAGAATTTGAAGACATATACCGTCAGCATTATGCCAAGATGTACCGTCTGGCAAGGACGATGCTCTATGATGCCGACGAAAGCAAGGACGTGGTGAGCGACATTTTCGCCCGACTGTTACGGGATAGTGACAGGCCACAGAAGGACAGAATGGAAGGCTACCTGATGACTGCCGTGCGCAACCGCTGCCGCGACGTGCTTAGCCACAAGTCGATGCGGGAACGGGTGGAAAGGCTCTTCTTGCAGGAGTCGATGCAGAGCCATATCGTTTC
The DNA here is from genome assembly GCA_947168395.1 of uncultured Prevotellaceae bacterium. Taxonomy (GTDB): domain Bacteria; phylum Bacteroidota; class Bacteroidia; order Bacteroidales; family Bacteroidaceae; genus Prevotella. The sequence goes on from CAMVLT010000078.1 coordinate 6,232, forward strand.
GATGAATGATGACGACCGTCTGGAACGGCTGATGCAATTCATCGAGGCGGAACTGCCACCGCTCAGCCAGCAGATCTTCCGGCTGCGGTTTCTCAGCGAGATGAGTTATGAGGAAGTGGCACAGGCCGCGGGCGTGAGCAAAGTGACGGTCTACAACCATCTGTCACAGTCGGTACAGCGAATCAAGGAGTATTTTCAGAAAGAAACAGCAAAACGATAAACGTTATGGAAAAGCAAGACAGAATAGACCAGTTGGTAGCAGAGAACCAGGAACTGCTCGCGCTGACGAAGCAAGCCTTTGTGAAGCGCGAAGTCGAAAAGGAATCCGTCTCCGTGGACGAGGAATGGGAGAAGTTTGCAGCGGAGCACGCTGAAGAATTAGAAGCCCTTGAAAAAGACGAGCCACATGCCGTTGGAGGGGATTTGCAATCCCCGACCCGTGAGGTACGGATTTCAAATCCGTTCCATCTGGGCATACTCCCTTACAAGGTAGCAGCAAGCATCATCGGCATCCTCTTTACGGCAGGAGTGGCCTTCGCCGCCATCCACATTGTGCGTCATTTCGTTGGAGAAGATGTAAAGTCCCCGACCCAGGAGGTACAAATTCCAAATTCGTCCCAACCGTCCCCAGCATTGTCGGCAGATACTGTCAAGACGGACACGACAGCCAACGCGAAGCCCATTGTTTTCGACAATGTCGCATTGGATAAGATGCTTCCCCAGATAGCTGCCTATTATAACAAGGAGGTGGAGTTCCAGAATACCGATGCCCGCCAGCTCCGTTTCTATTTCGTATGGAAACAGGACGAGACGCTCGACGTCGTGCTGCATCGTCTCAACCTCTTCGAGAGCATCACCGTAGAACTGAAGTCGGACAAGATAGTAGTAGAATAAGCCATGAAGAGAATCATATCAATGCTTGTCTGCTGTCTTGTCTTTGCCGGAGTGCAGGCCCAAAAGATTACACGCGAATACAACAACGTGTCGCTCAGCGAGGCCCTGCGCCAACTGAACGAGCAGACCGAGGACTACACCATCAGTTTCCTCTACAACGAACTGGAGGACTTCCGCATCACCACCTCTATTCATCGCAAGACCGTTCCCGATGCCATCCGCCAGATGATAGGCTTCTATCCCATCCGCATGACCGTTGAGCCGGGGATAGCAAATCCCAGCCAACAGGAAATCATCGTCGAGTGTCCGCAGAAGACAGCCCTCCGCTACAAGGGCACCGTCATCGACGAGCAAGGCCAGCCCGTAGCCTACGCCAACATCGCCCTGCTCTCGCCTCAGGACTCCACGCTGATTACCGGTGGCGTGTCGAACGAGAGCGGTCTCTTCGTCATTCCCTGTGAGCAGCAGCCCGTCCTTGCCCGCATATCATTCGTAGGATATAAAACAAAATTCGTCATGTTTGATTCACGAAATGCCAGAAATATTCGCCTCAAGCCTGAGAC
>CAMVLT010000079.1 GCA_947168395.1 uncultured Prevotellaceae bacterium
ATGCCGAGGACATTGTGCAGAACACCTTCGTTGCAGCCTACGAGCATCTGAAGGACTACGACCCGCAACGGGCATCGCTAACGACATGGCTACAGCGGATAGCCTATCATGAAGCGCTGTGTTATCTGCGAAAGCGAAAACGACAGGTGCTGCTGCCGCTTGAGGTGGGCGCCGACGTTCCAGACGAGCTGCCAGAGACGACATCAGCAGAGCAACTGGACGAGGCCATTCAAAAGCTACCGCCGGAAGACCAAATGCTCTTACAGCTCTACTACTTCGATGAACGCCCTCTGAAGGATATTGCCTACATAACAGACACAGCGGACAACTCTCTCACTCGTGAAGTATCACGGCTCAGCAGCAAACTTCACCGAATACGCCAGCGTCTCAGAATCATCTTAACACGCATGAACGATGAATAACGATAAAACACTTTTCCGTCAGGCCTTGCAGCGACAGAATGAACGAGCCGCAAGGATGAAGATGCCCGATGACATGGAACAGCGGGTGATGGAACGTATCGGCCACCGCCGTCGTTACGCCTGGTTCTATCCGGCCATCGCAGCCTCCATCGTGATTGCATGGCTGATTGGCAGCAGTCTGTTCCGCACGGAGGAGGACTCGAATGTCTGCTACACCGTCGAGAACGGACAGCGCATCACGGATCGAAACATCGTGATGAGCCACGTGGAAACAACGCTTAGCGACATCTTCACCACCGATAAATAGCAATTATATGAAAAGACAGAATCCGTATCGTTCCTTAGCGCTACTGCTTGTGCTCTGCCTGGCTGTCACCGCCCATGGGCAGACAGGTTTGGAGCGGCTGGCTGTACACGATGTGTTCAGCGGGCAATTGGCCGACACACGCATTCTCTCCGAGACCCACGTGACGGGCGACGAACTGGCGAAATACCACCTGAGCGTGTTCCATAGCGTGCAATGCAACACCAGCGCTAAAGGCTTTGCACAGGCGGAACGTCTGCTCACACAGGACGAGCAAAAGGCCACCGAGAAGGAGGTGCAGCGCGCGAAGCGTCGTACCCAGTTTGCTCTCTTCCGCTATGCGCAGAAGGACGGGACGAACCACTATATTATCTACCAACGCCGCAGTCAGACCGACTTTGTATGTGTCTATCTGGAAGGAACGGCCAGCATTCAGCAACTCAAAAAAACATTCAACAAATGAAGACTCTGTTATTATCCATCCTCTTCGCAATGGACTTCTGTGCCGTCCATGCTCATGTAAATGACACTATCACTATTGCGAAACCCGAGCGCATCACCATCATCACCGACGGCGAACGTCAAATCATCGAGATTCAGGGCAAGCAAGGCAACCCCGACTACACCTACCACAGCGAATCGGCGCTCAATGGTGGCAGTTTCGTCTATGCCAACGACAACCGCGGCTGGAACTTCTCGCTGCCGGAATTCCAGAATAGCGAGGCGGTAGTTTGGAAGAACCCCGTGTTCGACTGGACCTCGGCACGTGCGTGGTTCTTCATCGACCGCGTGGAACTGACCGACACTGCTACTACCGTATATGTGACGCATCAGGTAGTTCCGCAATTCCAGTACATGTTCAATGGTCTGGATGAATACCTCGTCACCGACCGTGGCGAGCGATACCGCCTACACAGCGTCGAGGGAATGACGCTGGGCGAATGGCATCACAAATCCTATCACGACACCGAGCACTACCGCTTCCACTTCGACCCCGTGCCGAAGGATACCAAATGGGTGAACTTCATCACGGAAGAAGAGGCTGAAGGCAACTGCTACAACTATTTCTTCCTGCACGACGAAGACCAGCCTATCGCTCACGACGTTGCAGGGAAGGACTGGGAAAACCTTACCTACGATGAGCACGAAGAGTTGCCGCGAGCCTTTGACTATCGCCATTTGAAGAAGCCTCAGACCGCCACGCTGAAGGTTCACCTACTGAACTACCAGCATAGTATGTTCGACAACGATGCCGTGATGTACTTTGATAATTGCTCTAAGCAGCAACAACTGATGCATATTGCGCCCGATCATACCGTCACCATCACGCTTGACATTAAGGAACCAGTGCTGTTGCAATTCACGATGGGCAATATTTGGCCGGGCGGCATCTGCGTGCTATTGCCAGGCGAAACGACCGAGTGTCTTCTCAATCTGCTCAGCACCGAAGAGGGCGACGAGTTCAGCTGCGAGTACAAGGGTAGATTGGCCTTGACCAACAAACAACTGACAACCTATGGATTGCCATTGGAACTGCGCCGCCACCTGAAAAATCTTCCCGACATCCACCAGCGGCTGCTACACCTTACTCCTGCTGCCAGAACTATTGTTCACCAGGATGGTTCTGCCGACCTTTTTCCAAATGAATTGAGAATGATGATGCTGCATCAAGACAAAGAGTTATCTTTGCAAAATCATAACAAGCTACGATATGAAAAAGAAACTATTATGAACGATGTTTATCTGTTGTCAGCATCTGTTCAGGCAACAACGTATGAGGACTCGCTGAAGCAGAAGGCGAAGGCGTACTTGATGGAGCACGGCCCCATGCACCGGGCGCGGAAAAGTGTGTCGATGGACAAGTATCTGGAAACACTGAGGGACATCAATCACCGTTACGTTTATCCGGAAAGCTGGGAAAAACTGAAGAATCTGGTAGAAAGCAACGCACAACCAGTAGGGCGTGACTGGACGGATGTTGTCTATGATGCCGATATGCTGACAGCAGGATTCCTGGACCGTCAGGTGGAGAGGGCTTTCCGCTGGTGGCGTGAGGGCAAGTATGCCCGCCACCTGTCGTTTGATGAGTTCTGCGAGTATCTGCTCCCCTACAGGCTTTGCAATGAGCAGTTGGAGGACTATTTCGACGAACTGTCAGCAGAGTATGCCCCCTGTCTACGTGAACTGGATGACAACGTCATGAAAGCGGGGTCGGCCTATTGGGCGGCTCAGCGGTTGGGCGAGGAGATAGTCCGGCGGATGGGCTACCACTTAGGGACGATGCTCATGCTGGAGCCTATCGACCTGCCCTATAGCGTACTGAAGGAAATGCGCCAGGGGATGGAGAGCGACTATGTGCTGCTTACGGCAATGGTGCTTCGTGCCTGCGGTGTTCCTGCCGCCATCGACTTTGCCCCGTGGCCCCAATATGCCGACAGTGCCCGTGGCCGACGTACCTATTGCCATATATGGAACAGCGTACTCGACAATTCAGGGCGGACGGTTCCCTTCTGCATTGGCCCGGACGGGGTTCACCGTCAAGGGTTTCGTCTCGGTCCTGTAGGCAAGGTCTACCGCTACACGTTTGCCAGGCAGCCCCAATCGTTGTCGGCTATGAATGAGGAATATGGCGACTCACTGCCAGACATTATCAGCACTCCATTCATAAAAGATGTTACCAACGAGTATATGGAAACCGTCAATATCAGGGTCGATTTCAGCCACAATGTCCCTGAGGGGCACCATTTCGTCTACCTGAGTGTTTTCCGTGGTGAACATGGTCCGGTCATCGACAACTGGCGCTCTGTGGCTTTTGCCCGTCTTGAGGGCGACAATACGGCTCTGTTTAGCCAGATGGGGCGCGGCGTGGTCTATCTTCCTTGTCTGAAGGGCGATAAGCATCCCTTCCGAATCAGGCCTGCGGGCTACCCGATAGAGGTAGCCCCTGACGGATGCACCCGTCAGCTTATTCCGAGCAATGACCGACGACAAGTGCAGAAGGTTGAAGTAAAGCAAATGCCTGACAGGAGTGGCAGGATGGTGGCAGTCAACGATGATGACATATTCGAGCTATACTGCTTTGGAGAGCATGGCGAGAAATATATAGGCAGTGCCAAAGCGTCTGGAGGGCTGTTAGTACTTGAAAACCTGCCTTCGGATGCCCTGTTCCGACTTCACCGCAAAATTGCCCTCCGCGAAGGTGTCTACCGCCATGAGGCCAGCCTGTTTACAGTCAAAGATGGTGAGATTAGATGGTATTAGGATTATACTGCTACTACTGCTCTGGGGCGCAATGTCGATGACCGCTATGGCTCAGGAGCCTGCGGCTAAGTCGGAGTTAAGGCGGTTCGTCGGCAACATTGAGCGGTTCGGCTCGATGTTTCCGCAGGAGAAGGTGTACCTGCACTTCGACAATACGGGCTACTTCCTGGGCGAGTCAATGTGGTTCAAGGCATACGTGCTAAGAGCAGATGACAACCGGTGGACGGACATGAGCCGTGTACTTTACGTGGAACTTCTGACACCAGCGGGCGACGTGGCGAAGACCTGCAAGCTGAGAATCGACGATGGCCAGGCCGACGGATGCATCAGGCTGGACAATCTGCTGGGCAGCGGCTACTACGAGGTGAGGGCCTATACCCGCTATATGCTGAACTGGGGCGGCGAGGCCTGTTTCTCGCGTGTGTTTCCTGTATTCAATACTCCCAGGACGGCAGGCGACTACTCGAAACAAATAATCGATCCGGCAAACTATCGGGCAGGACTGCCCGACAGCCGCGGTGAAGCCGCCGTGAAACGGGAGGGAAGACTGAACGTGACATTCTATCCCGAAGGCGGGCGGCTGGTCGAAGGGCTGGCCTCTGCGGTGGCCTTCGAAGTTACCGACAGACGGGGAACCGCCGTTGAGGCTGAAGGATGGCTGATGCAGGGTGAGGAAAAAGTGGCGGCAGTCAGGACGCTCAGGGAAGGGCGTGGTGTGTTCCGTTGTATGCCGACGGGCCAGCCGCTGGCGCTACAGATAGACGGCCGACGTTTTCCACTGCCGCCAGCCGACAGGGAGGGCTGTGTGATGACCGTCACCTCTGAGGCCGAAAGGATGCTCGTCAGCATCAAAGCCGCCACCGATTGGCAAGGACGGGAACTCGGACTTGTGCTGCTGAGCGGCGGAAACGTAGACGCATTCACTCCTCTGACCATCGGCAGGCAAGAAACCGTGCTTGGCTTCGACCGCAGGGACATGTCGCAAGGAGTGAACCAACTGGCACTCTTCGACTGTGAAGGGCACATTCTCGCCGAGCGTATGGTTTTCATATATCCCCATGAGGGGGTGGACACTGTCCGTTTGGATATAGGCAAAGACACCGTCAGAGCCGGGTGGGTGGCGCTGCAGATGACGACACGCCCCCGAACCACATTCTCGTTGGCCGTCCGCGACTACGATACGGAGGTGAATGGCTATTGCGGAAATGCCGCCACGTGGCTGTTGCTCTCGTCTGACCTCAGGGGCTATGTCCATCGTCCCGAGTACTACTTGGAAAGTGATGATGAGGAACATCGTCGGGCTGCCGACCTGTTGATGATGGTACAGGGATGGCGGCGCTACGATGTAAGGCAGATGATGACGGCCACGACACTGGAAAGGCAGCAGCCCATCGAAGACGGCCTGTACCTTTATGGCAGGATAAAGGCCTCGAAAGAGAAGCAGAATACTGGCGGGCTGAACCTGCAGGCTACGCTCTATAACCGCCGAGGAGAGTCGTTGTCAGGCCGCACCAAGACCAAAGCCGACGGCAGCTATCTCTTCGCACTGCCTGACTGCGAAGGCGAGTGGACGCTACTGCTGGATGCGCAGCAGAAAGAACGGAAAACCGGAAAAATCTTCGTGTGCATCGACCGCCACTTCTCGCCGCAGGCACGACGGCTGGACGATTGTGAGACTCAGCCGATACCAATAGACTCCTGCCAACTGACCATAGGAGAAACTGGCGACACGACGGAGCCGACACCGATGAACCGGCGCAACCACGTACTGGGGAATGTGACCGTGAAGGGCCGGCGACGCTATAGCAATGCCCGCAGTGGCTGGGAGAACGAGCAGCGGGGCGCCTACAAGGCCAGCATTTACTACAACTGCGACATGGCCGCTGACGAGTATGAAGACCGCGGTGAGCAGACACCCGCCCTCTTTGAATGGCTGAAATGCCGAAATTCTCTCTTTGACGGTGACACGGACGTCCTTGATGACAAACGGGGCTGGTACGTTGATGAGAGCGGCGAGGTGAACGAGAGTATCAAGCAGACGGCAGTAGAGGCCAACGACACCAGCCTGATTGTCACTTCGGCCAACAAACGCTATACGGGTTATGTGACCACACATCCGCAGTTCCACAAATACCTGATTCACAACAGCGGACTGCACTACAGAAACAGACCCGTTATCTGGATTCTCAACAACAACTTCTATGCCATCAGCCAGTGTCCCAACTCAGTGACTCCGAAGAACCTGGAACATATTATGTCTGTCGTTCCCGAGACCATGCCCCGAGAATTAGACCAGTATAAATCGGTCTACATCTCTGAAGACAATGACATCTGGACGCACTACGTAATGCACTCTACGCTGGCAGGCTTCAGTCCCGTCACGGTGTTCCTCTACAGCCACCATGAGAAACTGCGGACGGACAACGGGCTGAGGCACACCCATTTCGTGGGGTACAGCCGGACAATGGCCAACGATATGCCCGGACATGTCGAACTTCCGCCCTCAACTGATTTCCGCCGGACGCTCTACTGGAATCCCAGTATCAAGACCGATGACAAAGGAACGGCTAGCATATCCTTTCCTACCACCCCCGACTGCCACAGGATTGTCATATCCACAGAAGGCTTCACCGACCAAAGACTGGTGACAGACGGCGGGAAGACATCACGGTATATAAAAGTCACCGGGGACTCTAACTTTGCGCTCTAATAATAAAAGTGGAATGAAAATTTGCATATTTCAGGACGATTCCCTACCTTTGTTGTCAAAAGGAGGAACCGGCCAGCTGGAAAGGGAAACCGGCGTTAGGGACTACAGACCTCTTCCGAGAGTCAATGAACCGTCTTGGTCCTTCCAGCTTAGTTGCAAAGTCCTGACCGCCGATGCCAACTTCGACTTTACGATGGACAGTGATGGCCATATCACACCGATGTCGCAATTGTCCAATGCGCCTCAGGTGAGTAATATGTACTACCAGGGTGACAAAATCACTGCCACAGTGACTTATATGGGGCACAGCCTCGACATGACTTTCAGGCAACCCGACGAGGAGCAGGAGACTATGTTGGAAGGCATCTGGGAATTCCTGGTGAAGAACGGTCTGGTGATTGGTGGTGATTATGACGAGGTGGAAACTGGCATCAGCGACGAGCAGGCCACAGAGCCTTCGCGTGCAAGGCGGAGATAAACATTCGTAACGCTGCGATGCGAAGTTACTGAGTTTAGTCACTGGGACAGGTACTTGGGTATGATGACTGCTATGACTTCAGTGCCTGTCCCCTCTATGACTTCCCCATGACTATTGCCCATGGCATCGAGCGAGCCGGAGCCCATAATGGTGAGCGTATGCTCAGCAGCTTACTATTCTGACTTTTCCTGTAGGATTAACTGCTCAATAACCGGCTTTATCTCGGGAATATCCGAAACGATAGTCTCCCATAGCTGGTTTGGACGAATCTTATAGTAACCATGTACCAAGACGTGGCGCATACGCTCTATGTCAGCCCAGTTTAACACGGGATGAGCGTCACGGAATTCATGAGTCAACTTATAGACGGCTTCCCCGATAATCTCAACGTGTTTCACCAAACCAAAATAGACCACAGGGTCTGACTTTGCCTCTTCCAACGTGTGATGTTCCTTGTAATTTATCAGCACGTTGATAGCTTCAAGCATGTGGCTTAG
>CAMVLT010000080.1 GCA_947168395.1 uncultured Prevotellaceae bacterium
GGATTTTCAGTCCGATGCTCTACCAACTGAGCTAAGGCACCATTGTGTCACTGCATTCCTTTCGTTTGCGGGTGCAAAGGTACGACAATTTTTTGAATCCTCCAAATTTTTCCTCAATTATTTTCGAAAAATGTCACATTTCCCTTGTTATCGGGGGATATAGGGGTCAGACAATCTCGAAAAGATTGAAAAAGCCGGTCATCATGAACACTTTCCTGATCTCGTCGTTGATGTTCTTGATGATTACTTTGCCACCCTTGGCTGCTGTTTCCTTACGCAGGGCAAGGAATAGACGCAGGCCGGAGCTGCTGATGTACTCCAGCTCGGTGCAGTCGAGCGTTATCTCTTTGTTAGCGTTCTCCATGAGGAGTGTCATGTCCTGCTGAGCCTTGACGGCAGCGGGAGTGTCGAGACGGCCAATGAATGATGCGGTGTAGCCGCCGTTCTGTTCTTGAATGTTGATAGTCATAACTTTAATGATATTAAATGTTTTTACTAAGTCTTAATATGTTCTTGCCATCCTTGCGCTCATAGCTAATGTTGTCCATGAGTTGGCGGATAAGGTGGATGCCCAGTCCGCCTATAGGGCGTTCTTCTGCCGACAGAGTGGTGTCAACCTCTTCCTTGGCCGTAGGGTCGAAGGGCTTGCCGCTGTCGCTGATGGTGAAGTGAAGCTGGGTTTCATCTGCAATGGCCTCAATGTCGACCTCGCCTTCCGTCCCTTCCGGGTAGGCATAGTCCATGACGTTGACCACGGCTTCTTCCATAGCGAGATTCAGACTCATGGCTAAGGCCATGTCGATTTCCAACTCCTCGCAAACGGTATCGATGAACTCGTTGAGCTGAGGAATAGTGTTGATATCATTGGGTAGCGTCAGACGACGCTGCAGACGAACATTTTCCATAGGCATTACTTTATTATGACAAGAAACCTAACAGGGCACCGGCAGCAACAGCCGAGCCGATGACACCAGCCACGTTCGGGCCCATAGCGTGCATCAGCAGGAAGTTGTGGCGGTCGTATTCCAGTCCGAGGTTGTTCGAGATGCGGGCGGCCATAGGCACAGCACTCACACCGGCATTACCAATCAGGGGATTCAGCTTCTTGTCCTTCGGCAGGAACAGGTTCATCACTTTCACGAAGCAGACACCTGAAGCCGTAGCAATGGCAAAGGCGAATGCACCGATGACAAAGATGAACACGGTATTCATGGTCAGGAACTCTGAAGCCTGCGTAGAGCAGCCCACGGTGAGGCCGAGCAGCATGACGACGATGTCGTTCAGGGCAGCACCGGCAGTCTTGGCCAGACGGGTGGTCTTGCCACTCTCCTTCAGCAGGTTGCCAAAGAACAGCATGCCGAGCAGGGGCAGACCCGAGGGCACGATGAACGTGGTGAGCAGCAGTCCGATGATGGGGAAGAGGATACGCTCTGTCTGTGAGACGTTGCGGGCGGGCTTCATCTTGATGGTACGCTCCTTTTGGGTGGTGAGCAGTCGCATGAGGGGCGGCTGAATCAGCGGCACGAGTGCCATGTAGGAGTAGGCACAGACGGCGATGGCACCCATGAGGTTCGGCGCAAGCTTCGACGACAGGAAGATGGCTGTAGGGCCGTCGGCACCACCGATGATGGCGATACCTGCTGCCTGCGAAGGCTCGAAGCCAAGGGCCAGAGCCACCATGTAGGCACCGAAGATACCAAACTGGGCAGCAGCGCCGATGAGCATGAGCTTCGGGTTGGCCAAGAGGGCCGTGAAGTCGGTCATGGCACCAATGCCGAGGAAGATGAGCGGCGGATACCAGCCCTGCCGCACGCCTTGATAGAAGATGTTCAGCACGGAGTTGTCCTCATAGAGACCTATTTCCAGGCCGGCGTCGGCACGGAAGGGAATGTTGCCAAGTATGATGCCCAGTCCGATGGGGACGAGCAGCAGCGGTTCGAAGTCCTTCTTGATGGCCAGATAGATAAAGAAGGCACCGACCACAATCATAATGAGGTTGCCCACCGTAGCATTGGCAAACGCCGTATAGGTGAGAAACTCATTGAAGTTCTGTATGATAAACTGTCCAAGATCCATAACTTTTCACTTTTCATTTATCACTTTTCACTTTATCCTATGGTCATCAGCACGGCACCCTCCATGACGGTTTCGCCCTGCTTGACGGTGATGCTGGTGACGGTGCCGGCATATTCGGCCTCGATGTTGTTCTGCATCTTCATGGCCTCGAGCACAAGCACTACGTCGCCGACGTTGACCTGCTGACCTACCTGCACCTTCAGTTCGGTGATAGTGCCAGGCAGCGGAGCTTTCACGGGAGAGCCTGCACCTGCTGGAGCGGCAGGCTGAGCCGGAGCTGCTGCCGGTGGCGGTGTGGGCGCAACGGGCTTCGGAGCCTCCACCTTCGGACGGGTTATGGTAGGATGCTTGGCGGCGTTGATGGGCTTCTGCAGTTCTACCTCGAACGGTATGCCGTTCACGTTTACCTTTGCGATGTTGCCTTCTACTTCTTCTATCTCTACTTCGTAGTCGACACCTTGTACTTTATATTGATACTTGTTCATCTTATATGCCCCTTAGGTTAGGGGTTGGAGGTCTGAACAAGCGTTAATCAGACCGTTTTTGTTATTATTTGGGAGCCTGCGCTTGTTCAGACCCCTGTCGCCCCCAGACTTAGGGGCATCATGTTACTGGTGGAACTGTGTCATCTGGTGGAACTCATCATTCCAGGGCGACGAGGACTTCTGCTTGATGGTGATGATGCCCGACTCTACGTCGTGGACATCATCCTCATACTGCTTCAGGGCCATACCGATGACAGCCATGTAGACCTCCTTGTCGATACCCTTCGTCTTGAGGCCCTCCTGCAGGATGACACCCGTCTTGTGACCAATCTCGGCCGTCTTCTCCACCGTCTTGGTGATGGGCTTGATGGGCTGCTGGTTGGCTACCTTCTTGGCGGTCTCCATGTGACGCATCAGCAAGCCGAACAGCATGAAGAACACGAAGAGCACAGCCAGACAGGTGAACACGATACCCATAGCCAGGAGCGTAATGCCTAAACCGTAGGGGTCTTCGCGCTTCAGCTTGGCATCCTTCGTCTCGTCGGTCTTGATGAAGTTCTCAATGCCAGGCGTCACGTTCTGTGCCGACTTCACCGTCCACCTCTGACCTTGACGGGCATACGACTGGTCGGCAGCCAAAGCGGGTATGCTGACAGAGTCAATCAGCTCGACGGCATTACCGTTGTAGAGGGCTATCCATACAGGCTCCGACATGGGAACCTTCAATGAGAGGTGCAACTTGCCCTTGGCAGGGTTCGAGTTGCCGAAGAACACCACGTGCTGCCGGCCGCCTAAGCTGGTACGGGCATCACCATTGGGGATGACGCTCATGCGCTTGATGCGTTCCGGCACGCTCATGTTCGGGTCGAGCACACTACGGTCTGTCGTGATGTACATGCCGCGGATGTTGTAGGTCGTGAACGAGGTGTTCTCCAGCTCTATCCACGCTTCGCGCTCGCCAAATTCGTCCTGGATGCTGGCGGTGTTGTTGGTCAGCACCTCGTTGATGACAATGTTCTTGGCTCCTTGGCCGAACATCGTCGAGGCTCCCGACAGCAGCAACGCTATAAGCAGAAGTCTTTTCACGCCCCCTAAATTAGGGGGCTGGGGGTCTGAGGGCCCCACAATACAAGGTATTTTGTTCATGTACTATTATATAATTGTATTTATTGTCATTTTTGCGGTTGCTATCCACAGAAGAACAGCACCACCAATTGTGCCGTCAGGATGCGGAGGAACATCGAGAGCGGGTAGACCGTCGAGTAGCCCAGAGCCGGTGCCTCTTTCGAGCAGATGCTGTTGGCGTATGCCAGAGCGGGCGGGTCGGTGTATGTACCGGCTATCATACCTGCTATCGTGAAGTAGTTGAACTTATAGCGGATGCGTGCAATGGGGCCGACAATCAGGATGGGGATGATTGTGATGAGGAAGCCCGTCAGCACGTAGAGCACACCATCGCCCTCGACCACCGTCTCAAAGAAGTTGGCACCCGCCTTGATGCCCACCGAGGCGAGGAACAGCACCAGGCCTATCTCGCGCAGCATCATGTTGGCCGACGTCGTCGTGTAGGTCACCAAGTGTATCTTGTAGCCGTAGCGGCCAATGAGGATGGCAATAATCAGTGGGCCGCCAGCTATACCGAGCTTCATGGGCACAGGCATGCCGGGAATGGCGATGGGCAGCGAGCCAAAGATGATACCAAGGATGATGCCCACGAAGATGGTGGCAATGTTGGGCGCATTCAGGCGGCGCACCGAGTTGCCCATCTGGTTGGCCACGCGGTCGACAGCGTCCTCGGGACCTACCACCATAATCTTATCGCCCACCTGCATGGGCAGCGAAGCCGATGCAAACAGGTCCATGCCGTGACGGGTTATACGGGTCACATTCACACCGTGTACACTCGAGAAGTGCATCGAGGCCAGCGTCTTGCCGTTCACCTTCGGATTGGTAATGAGAATACGCTTCGACACCAAGGGCTGGTCCTGCTGCTCAAAGTCGATGTCGAGCTTGGGACCTATAAAGGCCATGATAGCCTCTTGGTCGGCCTCAGCACAGACAATGAGCATCTGGTCGCCGACGTGGAACAACGTGTCGCGGTTGGGAATACAGAGTTCGCCATTGTGGACGAGACGTGAGACGACGAAGTCGCGGTTCAGGAAATCGTGAACCTGCAGCAGCGTCTTGCCCTCCAAGTACCGGTTCGTCACCTCCAAGTGCATCTTGTAGGGCTTCTTGTTGGCGTTGGTCTCCTCCATCGCCTTCAGCTGCTCCTCTTCCTTCTCAAGCCGCACCTTGCAGATATACCTTATTAAAATAGTAGCATTGATGATGCCCAGGACGCCGAGCGGATAGGCACAGGCGTAGGCCGAGGCTATCTGCGGCGCACCACCATTGGGGAACACCGAGCCGAGTGCCTCGTTGGCAGCACCAAGACCGGGCGTGTTGGTCACAGCACCATAGAGCGTACCCACCATCATGGGCAGCGTCGTGCGGTCGGAGGTGTCGAAGAAGATGTAGTAGCAGGCAAACATGACGATGATGTTCAGCAGGATGGCCGTAGCGGCAAGTCCGTTCAGCTTGACACCCGCCTTGCCGAAACTCTCGAAGAAGCCCGGCCCCACCTGCATACCAATCATGAACACAAAGAGTATCAGTCCAAAGTCCTGGATGAACGTCAGGATGTTGCTGGGGGCCGTGAAGCCTATATGACCAGCAACGATGCCGGCAAAAAGCACAAACGTAACGCCAAGCGATATGCCAAAAACCTTAATCTTGCCGAGGTAGACACCAATGGCGATGACCACAGCATAGAGCAAGGCAATATGGGCGACTGAGTCAGTCGTCGTGAATAATTCCTTCAACCAATGAAACGATTCCATAGCACACTAAATCATTTTGTGCTGCAAAGGTAGTAAGAAAATGGCACAAAGCCGCCATAATTGTGCAAGTATTTGCAGGTCTTTTAACATCTTTAACGTTCAAAGTGCTGATAATCCTTCAACGTGCGCCACGAACCACCCCATTTGAAGCCGTGTTCTGTGAACAGACGGTAGCACAAATCGTCCTTAACAATCATGTAGGGCCACCGCTTGCTGCGGTTGGCATATTTCCGTCCCGTGGCAGGCTGCACCACAGTTCGGCCATCGTTCCGTTGCTTCACGCAGGGGTTGTACAGCGGGTTGATGTCGATGGCCAGCCCCTGCGAGTGCTTCGACAGTTTTGTTGAGCCGGCGATGGCGCGGAAGTTGAAGCAGCTGGTGTTGTTAGCCTGCATCGAACGTTCGTCGTCGGCATCGTAGTCGTCAATCAGCCGCATCCGCTCTATGGGATATTTCTGCCTGTAAAGTTCTTGAAAGATTTCCTTCAAATCGTTGGCTATCATCTTGTTACAGACAATTTCCCCTACATGCTCCTCCCCTGCCCCATCGTAGTGCGACAGCCTCAGGTAGCGCAGTTCCGAACGGCTGACCGTACAGTCGGCCTTGTACGACTTTCCCTTCATGCGCTGGAACACAGCGTCGCTGATGGTGTCCACCGTAAATGTCTGGGCACTCGCCCCGCCTGCGGCTGTCAGCCACATCAGGGCGGCGATAATGGTTTTCTTCATTTCTGCTTTTAGTGATGATGAAATAACAACTGGGTACAAAGATACAACATTTTTGCGAAACAAGCATCATATTTTCCCTACCTTTTATATATTATTGGCGAAACGGCATGAGGCGAAACACCCGACTTGTCAATTATTTTCACAAACCTTGAAAACAGCGAAAAGCGTCCTGAAACGCCCTGAATACGTGCCTTTGAGTTTACCGTAAGTAAACCCGGAGTTTACCCTACTGAAACTCCCAGTTTACCCTACTGAAACTCCGAGTTTGCCCGGAGCAAAGTCAGCGGGCCGCTACCCGCCATTTCTCTTGTAAACATATTTTACGTTTTATAGTGCCATATCTGTCAAAGAGCAACAGCTGCATCAGATGTTGGGGGAAGTGAATAAAACTATAATATTTACTAAAATCTTCGTTAGTTCAGAAAAAGTTTGTACCTTTGCAGTCAGTTTGTTATATGGTCACATCAAACAACTTATTATAATTAATACACAAACTATGTCAAACAACAAAGAGAAACTCTTCAGCGAGTTCCAGGTGCCGACTACCCAGGAGTGGTTGGACAAGATTGAGGTGGACCTGAAAGGGGCCGACTTCCAGAAGCGACTCGTGTGGAGAACAAACGAAGGTTTTAACGTGCAGCCCTTCTATCGCCGCGAGGACTTGAAGGACTTGAAAGCGGTTGACTCACTGCCTGGTGAGTTCCCGTTTGTACGTGGTAACAAGACTGACAACAACCTGTGGTTCGTGCGTCAGGACATCGATGCAGAGGACGCCAAGGCTGCCAACGCCAAGGCACTCGACATCCTGAACAAGGGCGTCGACTCCCTGGGCTTCAAGATTCCCGGTGGCAACGTCAGCAAGGAGACTATTGCCACGCTGCTCGAAGGCATCCTGCCGCAGTATGTGGAGCTGAACTTCCAGACCTGCCAGCGGCATTGTGTGGAGCTGGCCGAGATTCTGGTGGCCTACTTCAAGGAGAAGGGCTACCCGATGGCCGACCTGAAGGGAAGCATCAACTTCGACCCCATCAGCAAGATTCTGTGCAAAGGCAAGGACACCTCGGCTGCCCTTCAGTTTGCAAAGCCCCTCATCGAGGCGCTGAAGGAACTGCCGGGCTATAAGTGCATCAACGTGAACTCGGCGGCCCTCAACAACGCCGGCGCCTACATCTATCAGGAGCTGGGCTACGCCTTGGCCTGGGGTGCCGAGTACCTGAACATCCTGACCGAGGCTGGCGTGGAGGCTACTGAGGCTGCCAAGCGCATCAAGTTCAACATGGGTGTCTCTGACAACTACTTCATGGAGATTGCCAAGTTCCGTGCAGCCCGCATGCTGTGGGCTCAGATTGTGAA
>CAMVLT010000081.1 GCA_947168395.1 uncultured Prevotellaceae bacterium
AGTCGGTGACTTTTCAAGCAAAAGTCACCGACTTAATGACGTGAAGTGACGAATTGGTGAATGTAATGTCGATTTACTTTCACTTATAAATATCTATTATACAAGTAGATAGACAAGAAAGTGACAAAGTGAAAGCAAAAATCAAACATTTTATGTGTTATCTGATGGCTTCCAACAACTGGTCGCAGATACTTTTCATGCCGCTGATAGAGGGATGCCTGTTTTGTTTGTCGATGTCGTGCAGTTCTATGAGTTGAACGTTGGTTAGAATGGATAATCTCTTCATGTTTTCTTAATTTAGTTGTTAATCACCTCTTTATACTTATCTTATTAGTACCTTTTCCAGTGATTCTTAGTCCACCTCCGAGTTCTCAGAATAGAGAACCTGGATGATGGTTTGGCCTACGGCTTGGAGAGTGTTGCGGTCGATGTGCTGCATGTCGTCATTGACGGTGTGCCACGTGGGGCCGAAAGAGCTTGCATCGCAGTCGGGGTAGTAGGGGATGATGTCGATACAGGGAATTTTGGCCTTTTGGTTGACGGGCAAGTGGTCGTCGGTGATGCCCCCCCCCTCGTCCTTGGGGAAGTAGCTGCCGAAGCCAACCGCATCGGCTGCAGCCCATACCTTCTTCACGACTTTAGGAGCGAAGTACATCGACACCTGTTCCTGGTAGAATTTGGCTCCCTGCCCACCAACCATATCAAGGAGGATACCATATTTAGGTAAGAGGTTAGAGGAATAAGGCAAGAGGTGTTCGGCCCAATACTGGGCACCAAGCGCCCAGGTGTCGCCATCGCTGTCGGTACCTTCGGCCCATTGGGGTGTGCCCCAGTCCTCGGCATCGAAGCAAACAAAGTCGATGCCGATGCGTAAGGTGTCGGCCTGCAACAGACGAGCAATCTCGAGCATGACAGCCACGCCCGAGGCTCCGTCGTTGGCAGCCATGACGGGCTGGCGGTGGTTGGCGGCGTCGGGGTCGTTGTCGGCCCACGGACGGCTGTCCCAGTGGGCACAGAGTAGGATACGTTTCGTCAGTGCCGGCTGGTATTGGGCAATGATGTTGGTGCTGTGCAGGATGGTGCCGTCGTAGCCCCGCAGGTCGGCCTTCTGCAATGACACCTCCATGCCGTACTGTCTGAACTTGCCAGCTATCCATTCGCCACAACGCTCATGGGCCTCGCTGTTCATGGTACGCGGTCCGAAGTCACACTGCCGCTGACAGAACAGGTAGGCAGAATCGGCGACGAACGCGGGGCCTACAGGGTCGGCCGCTGCCGTTGTGGTCTCAACGGCGGTCTTTTTCACATTGCCACAATTGAAAAGCAAAAAGGTAAAAAGGAAAAAAAGTAAAAAAAGTAAAACATTCCTTACCGTACCGATAACTTTCTTTGTCACATATTTTATTTTCATATTCTTTTCTGTTTTTACTTTTTACCTTTTCTGCACTTGCGCCATCACACGCAGGAAATTGCCGCCCCAGATTTTCTGGATGTCGCGCTCGGAGTAGTGGCGGCTGAGCAGCTGGCGGGTGAACTGGATAAGCTCAGATGAGTCGCGCAGACCGCAGATGCCACCGTCGCCGTCGAAGTCGGTGCCCAAGCCCACATGGTCGATACCCATCACGTGGATGGCGTGCTCCAAATGTGCGATGGAATCGAGGATATTTGCCTCTTTGGCTTGAGACTTGAGGAAACCATTGTACAGCGTGATTTGCATGACACCACCGACGGCTGCCAAGCGGCGCATCTGGTCGTCGGTGAGGTTGCGCGGATGGTCGCAGAGGGCGCGGCAAGAACTGTGGCTGCAGACGATGGGTGTCTGGCTGATGTCGAGGGCATCGTAGAACGACTTGTCGCCGGCATGGCTGAGGTCCACCATCAGTCCGAGGCGGTTCATCTCGCGGATGACCTGCTCGCCGAAGCGGCTGATGCCATTGTGGGTGTTACAGCCCCTGCAGGAGTCGCACAGGTCGTTGTCGCCATTATGGCACAGCGTGATATAGACCACGCCGCGTTCGGCAAAGTGCTTGACGTTCTGGAGTTGTCCGCCGAGTGCCAGACCGTTCTCGATGCCCAGCATGATGCTTTTGCGGCCGTGGCGCTTGTTGTCGTAGAGGTCGCCGGGGGTGCGGGCAATACCAAGGTAGCGGTCGTTCTGACTTACAATTTCCTCGATTTTATCGAAGATCAGGTCGGCATACTCTGTCGGACTCTGCACGTCGAAGTCTACCTTGCTCGAGAAGGTCTCGCCGATTTTCGGCTGTGGCAGGTAGGCTACCATGATGGTGGCATCTTGCCGGCCCTCCGTCATCTTGTGCAGGTCTACGAGAATGCGCGAGTCACGCTGCTCGAAGTGAATACCCTGAGGGAAGAACATCGGTGTGTCGCAATGGGTGTCGAGCGTCAGCACACGGTTGTGTAACTCATGGGCCTGACGGTAGGCCTGGGCCTCGCCGACGAGCCACTGGAACAAGGGCAGTCCCTCCTCCATGCACTCCGGATGCCACTGAACGCCAAGGATGCTCTTGAACTCGGTACTCTCGATAGCCTCGATGACGCCGTCCTTGGCCGTAGCCACAACGCGGAACTTATCGCCAGCATCGCTGACAGCCTGGTGGTGGAAAGAGTTGACGAAAAGCCTCCCCCCTGCCCCCTCCAGAAGGAGGGGGAGCATGTGCTCCTTATATATATTAAATAAGGTGGAGTTCTCGGTAATGGTAATACTATGGGTAGGCTCCGAGCGGTCGGCATCTTGCGAATGTTTGACCTTACCTCCCCTCCCTACGGGGTCGGGGGAGAGGCTGATATCCTGTTTCACCTTTCCCCCCAACGCCACAGCCAAGGTCTGGATGCCTCGGCAGATGCCAAGGATGGGAAGCTGGCGGTTGTAGGCCAAGCGGGTGATGAGCAGTTCAGGTAAGTCGCGCTCCTGATTGATGCCGTGCAAGCCGGGGACAGGCTCCTCGCCGCAATAGAGCGGATTGATATCGGCGCCACCACTCAGGATGAGCGCGTCGATGTGGTCGAGCGTGTTCATCAGTACCTCCTTGTCGGCTGACGGTGGTATGACAACGGGAACGCCGCCAGCCGCAATGACCGACTGGTAGTAGCCCCGGCCCAGCTTACAGGTCGAGTCCTCGTAGTTGCCCGTGATGCCGATGACGGGGCGCCGCCCAGCAGCAGGAAATGCCGCATACACCTCGTCGATATATGTCTGAAGATGGAAATGCTTCATTCTTGTCAAATCTCAAAGTGAACGGGTATTTCGCGCTTGATGCTTTGCTCCAAGGAGATGAGCGTCTCGGTGGACACCACGCCGTGGATGCCCTGCAGCTTGCCGTTGAGCAACTCCATCAGCTGCTCGTTGTCGCGGGCATAGAGTTTCACCATCATCGTATAGGGGCCGGTAGTGAAATGGCATTCCACCACCTCGGGGATATGCTGCAGTTCCTCCACCACATTCTTGTACATCGACCCTTTCTCCAACGAGATGCCCACATAGGTGCAGGTGGAGTAGCCCAAGCTCTTAGGGTTCACGTCGAAGCCGCTGCCCGTGATGACTCCGGCCTCAATCAGGTGCTGCACCCGCTGGTGGATGGCGGCACGCGAGACGTTACATTCCGCGGCGACATCCTTGAACGGGATGCGCGCATTCTTTGACAAGATGCTTAGAATCTTCTTGTCTAAATTGTCAATCTTTTCCATTATTCAGTGATTTCGTTTACATTTTGTCAGCAAAAGTAACCATTTCTGCTGAATTGTGCAAACAAAAAATGTTAAATCACGCATTGGAAGCATACTTTTCCTAAAAACAATTTGGTTAATAACAAAAATGAATGGCAATTTCTTTTGTCAATTGCCATTCATTATCGTATGCGAATGTTGTATTACTTCTTGGCCGTTTTCTTGGTGGCAGGCTTTGCACTGACAGCGGGCTTGGCAGGCTCAGCCGTCTTGGGCTTGTCGATGCCAACCAGCTCAACGTCGAAAATCAGTGTTGAGTAGGGCTTGATATTGCCCATGTTGCGCTCGCCGTATGCCAGCTCCTGCGGGATGTAGAGCTGCCACTTCGAGCCGACGGGCATCATGGTGAGAGCCTCAGTCCAGCCCTTGATGACCTGGTCGGCACGGAACGAGGCGGGCTTGTCACCATGCTTGGCCGAAGCATCGAACACGGTACCATCGACGAGGCGGCCCTCATAGTTTACCAGCACCTTGTCAGTCTTCTGAGGTACTTCGCCCTCGCCCTTCACAAGCACCTTGTACTGCAGTCCTGATGCAGTAGTGATGACACCGTCTTTAGCAGCATTCTCTTTCAGGAACTGGATGCCGGCATCGCGGTTGGGGCCATAGAGCTTCTCTTCCTTAGCCTTCTTGTCGACCTCCTGCTTCTGCCTGAAATAGTTTTCAGCCACCTGCTGCTTGAAGTGGGTAGTATCCTGCTTCATGGCATCGATGAAACCACGGTAGAAGAGGGTGCTGATGATGGAGTCGGGAGAATCCGTGAACTCGTTTTTAATTCCGGGCAGCATGCGGCTACGCAACTGGTTGGCAATGTCCACGCCAGCAGCCTTGGCCTTGGCCTCGGGGGAATCGCCGGCATTTATCACCTCCTCAAAACTCTTGATGAAGATGGCCATCGTGGCAGAGTCGACACCGTGCTGCTGTTTCAGAAAGGCAGCCAATCCATTGGTCACCGACATACCGGCAGCATAGCTGACAGAGTCGGAGCCGTTTTTCAGTTCAACGGGAACCACCACCGGTTCCTCAGCCTTCACTTCCTCCTTCTTTTTCTTTTTGGCATCTACTGTGCAAAAAGAAGCACTCGCAACAACGGCGAGTGCTAATAATACGACTTTCTTCATCGCTTACTTCTTAGGATTAACTTCGAGCAATTCAATCTTGAACACCAGGACAGAGAAAGGCTTGATGATGCCCTGCTCACGCTCGCCGTAAGCCAGATCCTGGGGAATGTAAACCTCCCAGACAGAGCCGGCGGGCATGTGAACCATAGCGTCAGTCCAACCCTTGATGGTCTGGTTGCATCGCAGGGTGATAGGCTCGCCGCGCTTGTAAGAGCTGTCGAACACAGAGTCGTTCAGCAGACGGCCCTCGTAGTGGACTTTCACCAACGAAGTGTCGGCAGGAATGGCACCCGTACCCTCCTTGATGACACGGTACTGCACACCGCTCTCCAAAGTCTTCACACCCTCTTTCTTGGCGTTGGCGGCTAAGAACTTCTCACCTTCCTCCCTGTTCGAGCCGTATGTCTTCTCCATCTCGCGGGCCTTGATTTCCTGCATCTTGGTCTGGGCAACGGTCTGAGCCTGCTCAATAGTCATCAGCCCCTGCTTGCCAAGTGTTCCGCTGACGAAGCCAGCCATGAAGTTCTTCAGCGAGATAGACTTCGTAGAATCATCGCCAAACACCTCGTGATTGATACCCTTTACCATCTGGTTGCTGATTTGCTGACCAATCTGGATACCGGCATAGTAAGCGGCCTTCTTCTTGTTGTCGCCAGCATTCACACCTTCGTTCAAACCCTTGATGAACTCACCGATATTGGCGGTGTCCACACCGAGACGGTCAACGAGGTATTCCTTCAGGCCCTGAGTCTGTGCCATACCGATGGCATAACTCATAGAGTCTACATCACTCTTCAGATTAGCCTTCGGAGTGCCATTGCCGCAAGCGGTGAAACCAGCGGCCACAATAGCCATAGCGGCTACAATCGTTAATTTTTTCATTGTTTCTTTGCTTTTGTTTTTGTCGTTATACTACTTGAATCAGTTCCACATCGAAGATTAAGGCTGCGAACGGGGGGATGGCTGGACTGGCTCCACCCTCACCGTAACCCAAACGGTAAGGAATGAAGAAACGATACTTTGCACCCTCCTGCATCAGCTGCAGACCTTCCGTCCAGCCAGCAATCACCTGCTGCAAAGGGAAGGTGGCAGGTTCGCCGCGCTGTATAGACGAGTCGAAGACCGTGCCATCGATGAGGAAGCCCTCGTAATGACACATTACGGTGTCCTTGGCAGTGGGCTTCTTGCCGTTACCCTCTTTCAATACCTGATACTGCAACCCGCTGGGCAGGGTCACTATTCCTTCCTTCTTGGCGTTCTCGGCCAGGTACTTCTCACCGGCCTCCTTGTGCACCTTGCCCTGCTCTGCACGCTGGGCATTGATTTTCTGTTCTTGTTTTGCAAAATACTCCTGCACAATCCGTTGTGCGTCGCGGTGCTGAACCTTCAGCTCATTGCCTGCGATGACGTCCTTGATGGCGAGGGCAAAATCATCGATGTTCAGCTCAGAAGCACCCATTTGTGCCAATTGCTGACCGATGCCCAACCCCAAGGCGTAGCTCACTTTATCCATGCTTTCTCTTTATTAATAATGTGTAAATTTTCAAAAATCGGCGCAAAGGTACAAATTTTCTTTGATATCTTTGCGGATATTTCCCAAAAAAGCATTATTTTTGCATATCTTAAACATTTGGCTTATGAAAAAGATAGTAGTTTTGACAGGAGCCGGCATTTCAGTGGAGAGCGGCTTGAAAACTTTCCGCGATGCCGACGGGCTGTGGGAGGAGTATCCCGTAGCCAAGGTTGCTACCCACGAAGGGTGGTTGAATGACCCGACTTTGGTGACTTACTTCTACAACATGCTGCGCAAGAAATGCTGGAACGTGAAGCCCAACCAGGCCCACAAGCTGGTGGCTGCCCTCGAACAGCAATACGATGTGACGGTGGTGACGCAGAACGTGGACAACCTGCACGAGCAGGCCGGTTCGACGAAGGTCATCCATCTGCATGGCGAACTGATGAAGGTGTGCTCGAGCCGCGACGTGGACGACCCGCGCTATCAGCAGACGCTGACCCCCGACAACTGCGAGGTGGAGCCTGGCACGCTGGCAGGCGACGGTTCGCTGCTGCGCCCGTTCATTGTGTTCTTCGGCGAGGCAGTACCCAATATTGGTATTGCTGCCGACAAGGTGCAGGAGGCTGACATCCTGATTATCATCGGTACGTCGCTGAACGTCTATCCGGCTGCCGGACTGCTGCACTACGCCCGTCCGTCGGTGCCCATCTACCTCATCGACCCCAACCCCATCTCGGCCGGCGAACGGGTAAAGCAGTTCCTGAAAGGTGCCTCGGAAGGCATGCAGGAACTCTACGGCAAGCTGATGAAATAGCGTTTTTATTCATTGCCTATGCAGTATTTATGCAACAGCATGGCAAAATCAGCATTTTTATGCGAAAAAGTTTTGCCATGCCGTTAATTATTACTAATTTTGCACCCCGTAAATTTAGGTAACAAACAATATAGTTATGGCAGAAAAATTGGAAGTGAAGGAGCTGGACCAGGTTGTTGTCCGCTTCTCAGGTGACTCCGGCGACGGTATGCAGTTGGC
>CAMVLT010000082.1 GCA_947168395.1 uncultured Prevotellaceae bacterium
TGATAAGTGCCGCTGTAGGACGGATAATGGCAAAGCCCAGTCCCATCAGCGAGAACGTGGCCAGAATAGAGTCGATGCCCGTCTGCGGTGTGGCAATCAGAAACGAGGCAATGGCTCCCTTCGACGCCTTCTCGTTCCTTAGTCCTATAGCGGTGGGGATGACTCCACATGAACACAGCGGCAAGGGTACACCCAGCAGCGCCGCCCAAACAACGGACAGCTTATTGTTACGCGAAAGATAATTGGCATAGAACTTCTGCGGCACGAATACGTGCAGCACTCCTGCGATGAAGAATCCCAACAGCAGATAGGGAGCCATTTCGCAGACCACGTTCAGAAGTGATATGAAGAAACTCTGTATATCCATCGGGTGCAAAGGTACGAATAAGCGAGTGAAATACCAAATTTATTTGAGTATTTCCGAGCAAGAGTACCTTCGGCGAAGCCAGAGGTACAATAAAAAAACGCGGTGTTTTAAGTATTGCGCACTAGCAAAGTCCTGCATAAGCAGGTTAATCAGAAATAGGTATTTACTTCACCCAATCCTCCAAATCTTTCTTTGATGCACGGTTCAGCAACTTTCCTTCCTTCCACTTTACATCAGGATAAGCGGCTTTCAGGTCTTCACAAGCTTTCTTGATGCTACTGCCGCCAGAGGTGGCGAAGGGGATGACGGTCTTTCCTTTGAAGTCGTATGCCTCCATGAAGGTGTTGATGATCGTGGGGCAGGTGTACCACCAGATGGGGAAACCGACGTAGATGATATCATAGTCCTGCATGTTCTTGAGTTTGTCCGTGATGGCAGGACGCGATGACTTGTCCTGCATCTCCACGCTGCTGCGACTCTGCTTGTTGCGCCAGTCGAGGTCAGCATCCGTATAGGGCTGTGCGGGCTTGATTTCGTGCAACGTTCCGCCTGTCACTTCTGCCAACTGCTGGGCAACACTCTTCGTCACACCAGATGCCGAAAAATAGGCTACTAATACTTTTTTCATTTCCTTACTCTCCTTTTTGTTTCCTTGTGAGCAAGCACTCAGGCTCATCGTCAAGAGTACCGTCATCATCATTACTATCTTCTTCATAATTATTATGCTGTTAATCTATACTCATTCGGTGTCATACCTGTGCGCGACTTGAACAGGCGCGAGAAGTGCTGCGGATATTCGAAGCCGAGCTGATAGGCAATCTCGCTGACGGGCAGACGGGTCTCGACAAGTAGCTGCTTTGAGCGCTCGATGACGGCATCCTGGATGTGGCGCTGGGCGGTGGTGCCGCTCTCCTTGCTGATCAGGTCGCCGAAATAGTTGGGGGAGAGACAGGCCTTGTCGGCGAAGTAGACTACGGTAGGCAGGCCGTTTCTTTCTGGATGACCGCTGACGAAGTACTCACGCAACTGCTGATGGAAAGCTGTGAGGATGTCGCTGTTCACCTTGTGTCGCGTGATGAACTGGCGGTCGTAGTAGCGCATGCAGTAGTCCAAGAGCAGACCGATGGCATCGGTGATGAGCGTCTGCGAGTGGCGGTCGATGGGGTGCTGCAACTCCTCTTCGATTCTGTCGAACAGTTCCACTACCATGTGCTGCTCGCGCTCCGAGAGGTGCAGGGCCTCGCGCTGGTCGTAGTCGAAGAACGTGTAGTCGTTGATGCGGCGAGCGAGTTGCGTGCCGTAGAGCAGATCGGGATGGAACAGCAGTCCGCGCGAGGGCGGCATGGGTCGACTCTCGTCCCATTCCACCTCGACCACCTGACCGGGCTTGAAGCTCACCACGGTGCCCTCCTGATAGTCGTACTTCTCGCGTCCGTAGCGTATCGAGCAGCCGTCGCCCTGTTTCAGGAACAGCGCATACAGTCCGTAGTTCAGCCGTGAGTGGTTCAGGTCACTGGCCATGGGATTGGCATGGTTTACCACCGTCACCAGCGGGTGCAGCGTTTCCCATCCGTACAGTTTGTTGTACGCATCAACGCTGTCTATCTGGATGATTCTCTTGTTGGTCATTTCAAATTGTCGTGGAAGAATGTAGCAAGCTTGTCGAAGGGGATGTAGTTCTGTTCACCACCATCGTAGAGGTCGCAGTGGGTGGCACCAGGAACAATGTAGAGTTGTTTGTTGCCGCGAGTAACGATGAACGGCTCAGCAAGCGGTGCATTGAGCGGCTGCAGGTTCTCATCCTGTCCCTGCAAATCAACCTTTGCGCCCGTCATGTTCTCGTAGGCAGTGATGCCGAAATAGCGGCTGTGAGCCTTCTCACCGTGAAGAATCATGACGGCATTATCAATCTCGTTGGTGAACTTGAGGAAACCGGCATTGAGCCAGGGCAGCACGGATGTCTTGTTCCAGCCCTCGTTGGAGTTGAGACTACGCTTATGGTAGCCGCGAGGGGTCTTGTAGTAGGCATGATACTGCTGAACGAACCACGGCATGTTGGTCGTGTCTTCCACCACACCACCTGCACGCTCATAGGAGCCGCCCTGGTAGTCCTTCAGCCGCTGCTTGGCCAAAGCTTTACGCATCTCGTTACGTGCCTCTTTGCTGTCGCTATCATTGTGATAGCCGTTTTGCGACACACGGCTCATGTCGTACATCGTTGTCGCCACGGTGGCCTTGATACGCGGGTCGAGTGCCGCTGCATTGAGGGCGATGCCTCCCCATCCGCACACGCCGATGATACCCACTCGATCAGGGTTCACATCATCGCGCGTCATGAGGTAATCCACAGCCGCAGAGAAATCCTCCGTGTTGATGTCGGGAGAAGATACATAGCGAGGTTCGCCACCCGACTCACCGGTATAGGACGGGTCGAAGGCGATAGTCAGGAATCCGTGCTCGGCCAGCGTCTGTGCATAGAGACCGCTCGACTGTTCCTTCACGGCGCCGAAGGGACCAGAGACGGCGATAGCAGCCAACTTCCCCTCTGCATTCTTCGGTGTGTACATGTCGGCAGCCAATTCGATGCCGAAGCGGTTCTTGAAGGTCACTTTCTCGTGAGTCACCTTGTCACTCTGCGGGAACACCTTGTCCCACTCCTGAGTCAATTGCAATGTTGTATTCATATCTTCGTTTGTAGTTTGTTTGTTCTCGTTGCAGGCCGTGAGCGTCAAGCCCATCAGCACTGCGGCAAATACTGACTTTCTCATAAAATTACTTTTTTACCATTTCTAATGAATATGCCTTTGCTTGGATTCTCTACTCGCTGACCATTCAGCGAATAGTACGCTCCGCTTTCTGCATTGGAGCGGACATTGCTGATACCTGTTGCATTGTTCAGCGACAGCGTGACCCTGATGTTGCTTTCGCCTGCTTTGAGGTACGTGCGCAGTTCGCTCTCCGACAGGCCGTCAATCTTACCTAAACGGGTGTAGCTCCACGAGTTCGTGCCGTAGAAGATACAGATGTTTGAACCGTTGTAGAGAATCACATCGCCAGGCTGTGCATTAATCTGTTCGTTACTCGTGGGCAGCGAGAAACCCAGCGCTCCCCAAATCTCAAAGCCTCCGCTGCTGTTCAGCGTCACGGTGACGGGAGCCTGCTGCAATTTCTCGACAAGCGTCTTTGTTGCTTGATTGTCGACGAGCGTCACAGCTTGTGCCTGTCCGTCGATAGTGATATACATCTTTTGTGTCATAGTCTGCGCCTTCACCTCGTCGTCCTTCGTGCAGCACACCATTAGGAGAGACATCAAAATCAAAGCTAAATTCTTCATGTTCATTACGTTTTGAATTTCGTCGGCAAAGGTACGACGATTTTGCCAATCAGGTACTACCCAAATCTTGGAAAGAATTACCAATATTACGGAAAGTGCTATTTTCCCCTATTGTAGTATGTCATATATATCATCTGTTACAGGCTCTAACCACTCGTTAGATGCTCCATCCTGCACATCCTTATGATATGTTAGATGCTGGAACCACGAATCTTTAGCGGCACCGTGCCAGTGCTTCACTTCGGCAGGGATGGCGATGACGGTGCCGGGAGTCATCTCAACGGGAGCCTTGCCCCATTCCTGATACCAGCCGCGCCCAGCAACGCAGATGAGCACTTGTACCTGCTTGTGGTGAATATGCCAGTTATTGCGGCAGCAAGGCTCGAAGGTGACGTTCATCACACCACCACCGACATCTGCCAGATAGCTCTGACCAATGAAATACTTTCCGTAAGGATTAGGCTCGCCCTTGGGCCACTTGGTGTTCAGGGTGTAACCTTCGTTGCAGAGCCAAGTGCAGAGCTCATCGACCTGTTGCTTTGAGTTGCCCATATTCACGGCACCCTGCTTGTGGGCAGCCAGTTGTGGAGCAACACCATCGAGACCGCTCAGGGCTGCTACGGTTACTATCTCGCGATCTGCAGCAGAGAGCTGGTCGCCAGCGAAGATGTCACCAAAGAGGTGTGACTTCAAATAGTAGTCGTCCTGCGGACAGAACTCATAGTTAAAGGGCTTTCCTGAGAGTTGTGTCTGGTTCTTCACGCCCAGTTCGTAAGCCTTCTTAGCATCATCCCACTCTGCAGGACGCTTCCAAGGCTTGCCTTCTTGCCATTCCGGCTGCTTGTTGGCTTTGCCTTCGTCCGTCACGACTCGGCCATCTTCGAGCAAGCTCGGATGGCTCTCGCTGCTCCGTCCGTTCTCCAACACCTTGCTCAGCACGCCAAGTGCATTCAGCGAACGTGGAAAGCCGGTATAGGCATAGAGTTGCGAGAAGGCCTCCTTCAGTTCGTTGATGGTTACGCCCTTGTTGAGAGCCATACGCACGGTAGGCTCCAAACGATTCATATCACCCTGTGCCATGAGACAGGCACACGCTGCCAATCCCTTTTGACGCTCCGTCAGCGTCATTCCCGACGTACCATCGCCTACCCGTAGCCTTTGTCCGTTTACTGTTGTCATTGTCAGTATTGCTATTAAAAATGTTACTATTCTCTTCATTGCTCTTGTTTTTACTTATTCCTCCTTGCCGTTACCCACACGGGTTCCTCGCTCATCGTAGGCTTGTTCACAAGTTTTACGTATTCCATAATCGTAGTTTGTTTATCGTTTGAATATACTGTTCATTGTTTCTGGTGTCAGTGGCTGCAGGTCTTGCAGCTTCAGGTGCTTCACCATGTGGAGGGTGCCCTGCTTGTACTTTAGGAAGTGGGCGGTTTGTATGTGGTGCTGATAGGCCTGCTGCGAGGCGTAGATTTCGAGAATGCGAATCTGACAGCTATCTTCATTTGTTTGTGTTGGGAAAAGACATACCACTCCGGGTTCTTCAGCAAGGCTTGCCTTCTGAATTTCAGCAGCGGCAGCCAGATATTCCTTCAAGTATTGAGGATGAATCTCGATTTCGGCCAAACGATACAGCATCGTTTCGGCATGTGATACATCAGTAGTAGGCTTGTCTGCTGTCTGACCAAAAAGCCAACGAGCGTTCTCCGATAGAATCATCTCGCGGAACGGTGCAAGGTCGGGCTCTTTCGAGAGATAGTCCTTCATGCGGGCGAGGCTCTGGGTGAGCACCTGCGGGGCAACGTAAGGATAGTCGGAGCCGTAGAGCAGGTGGTCGGGCGTGGTAATGGTGAGTATCATGCGGATGGTCTCTGGACTGTGTGCGCCGGCGAGGTCGTAGTACAGGGCGCGAAGGTTCGCCTCCCAGTCTATCTCGCCCACCATCTTGTTGGCCTGCATCACGGGTGTCAGCGACTTCATGCGTGGCACGGCCAGGGGCAGATAGGCTCCGCAATGCGGCACGATGACCTTCACGTTCGGATAGCGGGCTAGCTCGTTGCGACTGATCATATTCGTCACAGCACGGGTGGTCTCTGCGAGGTATTCTTGCATAGCGAGTGGCGTCTGCGCCATCACTTGCTTGTTCATTGGTTCAGGGCGATGCGGATGCAGAATCACTACCGCCTTGCGCTCGTTCAGCACAGCAAATAACGTGTCGAGTTCAGGTGCGCCGAGATACTG
Organism: uncultured Prevotellaceae bacterium; assembly: GCA_947168395.1. Classification (GTDB taxonomy): domain Bacteria; phylum Bacteroidota; class Bacteroidia; order Bacteroidales; family Bacteroidaceae; genus Prevotella. The sequence goes on from CAMVLT010000082.1 coordinate 5,943, forward strand.
CCCATCGACGTTTGTCGCCAACTTGATGCCGTCGGCCTTCAGCACGTCGAGCGCATACTTCGCCTCCTCGATGGCTTTCTGCACATCCGGCAGTGGCAGGGCGGCGCAGAACATGAATCGCCCTGGGTGCTCCTTCCTGATGCGGGCAGCGGCCTCGTTGCTCTTGCGTACCACTTCTGCCGACGTCGGCTGTGGAGCCGCTAATGTCAGCACCGATGTCTCGATGCCAGCCTCGTCCATCCATTTCAGATGCTCCGTCACGTCGTACTTCGGCAGGGGGAATCCCTCGTCCATCAGCCTGACCTCCTGTTCCAAAGCAGACACAAACTCAGATGTGATGATGTGGCTATGCACATCCATCACGCCCTGAGCCTGTATTCCCGTTGCAATCATCATTGCAAACAATGTAAGATTTACCTTTCTCAATGCGGTAGCAAATTTTTCACTTTTCACTATTCACTTTTCACTTGCGAAGCATTTACTCCATCGAATGCTCCCAACCTCCACGAGTGTCAACGCCGGTGGCATCGGCGAGCTGTTCCAGTCGTGCCACCTCATCAGATGTCAGCACAATCTTGGCGGCCTCGGCAGCCTCGATGACGTGACGCTCCTTGGTGGCTCCAATGATGGGCAACGTACCCTTTGCGATGGCCCATGCGATGCCTACTTGCGAGCACGAGGCGTTGTACTTCTCGCCGATCTTCTTCATCTCGTCCGTTAGGGCTGATAGCTGATCTAATACGGGGTTGTACTTCTTGCCGCGGTCGCTCTCGGCGGGCAGCGGATTCTCCTTATTATATTTACCAGAGAGGGCTCCTTGCTCCAACACCATGTAGGCCCAGAACTCTATGCCGTTCTCTTTACAGAAGTCAAGTATCCCGCCCTTCTCACTCGAACGGTAGAGCAGCGAGAAGTGGTTCTGCACGGCTGATACCTTGAAGCCTGCCTCGCCAAGAATCTCGTTGGCACGCTTGATTTCCTTAATATTGTGGTTCGACACACCCACGCGCTTCACCTTACCGCTCTTCAACAGGGGTATCAGCCCGGGCGTCCAGCGCTCCACGTCCATCGGGTTGTGAATCCAGTAGATGTCGATGTAGTCCAGTCCCATACGCTCCAGTGAGGCCTCGGCCATCTTCTCCACGCTATTTTCATATACCTCGGCCAGCTGCGGCGTGAACTTGGTGCTGATTTCCACCTCCTCGCGCTTGTAATCTTTGGCCAGCGATGCCAGAATCTTCTCCGACTCGCCCATGCCATACACGGTGGCTGTATCCCAGAGATTCAATCCAGCCTTCATGGCGGCATCGAATACCGGCTTCAAGTTTTCAACGTTGGTGTTGCTTCCAAACACGGAGTCTCCTCCGAATGCTCCTGCGCCCCAGGCCCAGGTTCCTAATGC
>CAMVLT010000083.1 GCA_947168395.1 uncultured Prevotellaceae bacterium
GGCCGTTATACCTGTCGTGACTTCGGTGCCAACTACCTTAACAGCATGCAGCGAGAGGGACATCCCATCATCCTGACCAATGGCGATAACGACACATTCCCGCTTTGGTATAACCATGAGGTGGAAGGTGTGCGCACCGATACGCGCGTCGTTAATATGGAATACCTGCAAACCGACTGGTATATCGACCAGATGAAGCGTCAGGCATACGATTCGCCACCCCTGCCCATCAGTCTGAGCCACGAAGACTACAAGGAGGGCCGGATGGAGTATGTGCCCATCGATACTGACAGCATCACCATCGGCCCAGCGACCATCTCGCTGAAGGGCAAGAAGGGTCTCTTCAAGAACGAGCTGATGGTGCTCGATATGCTGTTGCAGGCCAATGGGGAACGCCCCGTCTACATGTCCATCAGCATGGGTTCCGACATCCTGCCCTTCCTGCGCGACCATTTGGTACTCGAAGGACTTGCCTATCGCATATCTCCTACGGCAACGAATCAAAGGATAGACGTGGAGAGGCTTTATGACAACATCATGCACCGCTTCCGCTATGGCGGTCTGAGCACGAAAGGAATCTATGTAGATGAGGATGTCAAGCGTATGGCCAATACTCATCAGCTCATCATGGGTGTGCTTATCGACTCGCTTCTCCAGCGGGGTGACTTGAAACGAGCCGTCAATGTATGTCATAAGTGGCAGAAGGAAATGCCGCAGGAGAACGTGCCCTATACAGAATACGCGCTGTCGATGGCCCGTTGCTATTATATGGCACGTCAGCCTGAACATGGTGATGAGATTGTCAGCACCCTGTTGCGACGTTCTGACGAATGGCTCTCTTGGATAAACACCATCAAAATATCGCGTCGTGCCGGATCTCTTTATAACCGCTATACATGGATGCAGACCATGGAGCAGGCACTTGTCGTAGCAGAACAATTTGAAAGAACCGAATTCATTCATCAATACATCAAGCAATATGAATACTACAACAAACAATATCAATAAAGCCAAACAATTGATACTCGCTGGCTTAAGCGGAAAACGAATCATCATCATAGCATGTGTCCTGATACTCATAGGCTATATCCTAATGTCTGGTTCAAGTAGTAACGAACAATCTTTCAACCCTGCCATCTTCTCAACCCGCAGGATTGTCATCGCTCCGGTACTATGCCTCGCGGGCTATCTGCTGATTATACTTGGGATTCTTAGGAAACGATGGTAAGTACGAGTCGCTCTAATAGTGATCAGAATAAACAGTTTTACCATCTAAATAGTTCATTTTCTGTCGAAAAAGAATAGAACCACTAAAAATAGTTTTAGATTTTCACCCTCGGTACCCGATTTCTGGGCAATGCTGAGGGCTTTTTCGTGTCGTTTTTATAATTTCGCAACAAAAAACAAAGAAATGAATATGAAGCAAACCATCATCACCATCCTACTCGCCCTCGTCGCAATGACGGGACAGGCTCAAATTACCCTCAAAGGTTCTATTATCAATGAACGAGGCGAAAAGATTGAATACGTTAGTGTCGGTCTTGAAGAGGATAGCATCGGAACTATATCGGATGCAAATGGTAACTTCACAATAGAGATTCCTTCAAACCGCAAAAACGACTTGGTGTTTACCCATGTGTCATTCCAGAAGGCTATTGTCCCCTACGAAACATACGCCAACGGGCAACAACTGACAGTCACTATGAAAGATAAAGTGGTCGAACTTGCTGAGGTCGTAGTAGGCAAGAAAAACAAACCACAGAAAATCGCTGGCAAGGCTATCAGCGGCCCAATGGCTTCGTTTCGTGGTAAAGGCAAGGCGGACGCTTTGGAATGGGGCCCTGTCTTCAGGAACAAGAAGGATTATGTCATCAGTGATATTTTGCTGACCATTAAAGGTTCCTCATACCAATGGTGCGTACTCAGTTTCAATATCTATGAGATACAGGACAGCAAGTTTGTGAACATCCTCAACAAGCCCATCTATCATCGGATTGAGAAGAGTAACAGCAAACAGCGACTCGACATCCAACCTCAAGAAACCATTATGCTGAAGGGAAAGAAGAGATACTACATTAGCGTAGCCGTAATAGATAGTGACAGCTACGGCATCCTTGATATGCAGTCACAATTCAAAACCAGTTATGCCCGTAATATCACCAAAGGTAAGAAACGGAAATTGCCCATCGGACCAGCTATCATGGTGAAAGGGTATGAGATAGAGAAATAACCCTAATACGATGAAACAAACAAAATTTCTCTTCCTCCTGATTGCCGCTCTCGCATTCGCCTCTTGCCGCCCAACGGCACGGCAGACGGTGGCAGACGCTGCACAGCCGACGGACAGCACCGAGGCTGCGACCAGTGCAGACATCCTGCGCCTCGTCATCACCGACAAAAGTCTCTCGCGAATCGACTCCGTGGTGCAGGCGAGGATCATCAATCCCAACGACTACGATGTGAACTACGGACAGGAGTACACCATCGAGCGCGAGACTGAAGGCCACTGGCAGCAAATTCCATTCCCCAAGAACTTCGGCTTCACCTCTGTCCTGAGCACCGTAGCCGCCCACGGCTCAGCCACCGTCTATGGCCATATCGGCCTGCTCCACCTCACGCCCGGCCACTACCGCCTGACCAAACAAATAGACGGCCGCACCCTCTCCGACGACTTCTACATCCCCAGTACCATTACCTTCCCCACGCCTGTTTATAGGTAAGAAACAAACTTTTTTCTGCTAAAGAATGTAAAAACTATCAAAAAAATTGTGATTTCCGTGCAGTCTTTTTGGAAAAGTGGTATCAATGATAGTAGAGACGATAGTGAGCACCAATCGTCCAAGGAGTGTTTCCGATGGACATAGAACATCTTATAGAGCGGGGACGACAGGGTGACGAGGCGGCACTCGGAAGCCTGTACGGGGCATATCACCGACGGATGACGGCGATATGCCAACGCATCGTGGGCGACCGTCGCGTGGCGGAGGAACTGGCGCACGACGCTTTCCTGCTGGCCTTTGCCAAGATGGAACAACTACGCAATCCGCGACGCTTCGAGTCGTGGCTGACGAGCATCACGACCAACGTAGCCCTGCGCTACATGGAACGTCACCACGAGCCACAGATGCTTTCGCTTGCCGCGCTTACTGAGGAAGAATTGGCTCAGGACGCCACGCCAGCAGACGAAAAGCCACTGCCGACGATGGCCGAACTAATGGCGGCTGTCGATGCGCTGCCAAACGGCTACGGTCAGGTGTTCCGGCTGGCGGTCATTGAGGAAATGTCGCACAAGGAGATTGCAGAAATCATGGGTATCGCTGCCCACTCGTCATCGTCACAACTAACAAGGGCGAAGAAGATGCTGCAAAAGTCGCTCGCCCATTACTGGCTGTTGTGGCTACTGCCGTTGTTGCTGCCCGTCACTTACTTCTTGCTCAGGACTGACAAGCAACCCGATGAAACCAAACCGATAGCAACGAAGCAGGACGAGACGAAGAAGCCGCCCGTAGTCCGTCCAGTAATTCCCGACGTGCCAAGAGACACAACGCTCAGGATGGCGGTAGTGCCCATCAATCATCAGCAAGCCGACACGATGACAGCGGGCGACACAATTCCGCAACGTATGGAACAGACGGATACGGTCACGACCATACACGAGGACAAGCCATTGCCCGATATCCGCCGCAACAACGACACGCATATCGCCGACCTGCTCCCTGAACAGCCAACGGAGGTTAAGAGCAAGCAACATAAGTGGTCACTGGATTTGGCATATACTGGCGGTATGGGTGACAGACAGGATAGCCGTCCGTCTGTTTTCGCTGGTATGGTTAAGACTGATATAACTTCCGAAGATCCCACTCATCTAATTCCCGCCATCTTCGACAGTTGGAGCGACTATGCTGACTATTTATCGAAATATCCCGGTGAGGGAGATAGTCACAAGCACAATATTCTCTTGAACATAGCACGGAACAATGCCAGCCAGCCAGGCGATGGCAAGATTGAGCGCAAGAGCCATCATTATATGCCTATTACTTTCTCATTGGCTCTAAAATACCAAATGAATAATCGCTTCGGTCTGGAAACAGGCCTGAGCTACAGCCGTCTGAAGTCTGAGTTCGAGATGGGCACAAACGGCAACACCATCAACGAGCAGCAGACCATCCACTACCTCGGCATCCCGCTAAAGGCCACATATAATATATATAATGGTAAGCTATGGAATCTCTACGGCAACTTTGGCGTGACAATGGATATTCCCGTCTATGCGCCGCTCAGCACCAGCTACTTTGTCAATGGTAGGATGGAACTTAACGAAGAATCTACGCTCCATGCCCCGTGGCAGTGGTCGGTAGGCACAGGTCTCGGCCTGCAGTACAACCTCACGCCCAACGTCGGCCTGTTCGCCGAGCCAAGCCTGCAATACTACATCCCGATTGGCGGCGGCATTGAAACTTATCGTACAGAGCATCCGTTCACGTTCTTGTTGCCATTGGGAATCCGCATCACATGGTAATTTCCCATCCGAAACCGTGCAGTCTTTTCTTGCTTTGTGGTATCTATCCCTATAGAGAAGCGAAACAAGAAAAGACAATGCAACAGAGACATCTTAACAGGAGACAATACTTCTGCGAGTTAGTAAACACAGCCCGCGAGTTCTACTTTGACTATGTGAAAGCTGTTATTACGCTTTCACCTGATACCCGTATCTTGGAAATCGGCTGTGGCGAGGGAGGTAACCTGCTTCCCTTCGCAGAAAAAGGCTGTCAAGTGACAGGAATAGACATCTGCCAGAAGCGCATTGAAGAAGCACAGACTTTCTTTTCAGAACACCATCAGCAAGGGATATTTATCTGCCAAGACTTCCTCCTTGCAGAAGTGCCCAAAACTGAAACAGACAAGTTCGACCTCATACTCATTCATGATGTTATAGAACATATCGAATCGCCTTACAAAAAGATTTTCATGCTTCATATAAAACACTTCCTCAAACAGAATGGCATCGTGTTTTTTGGTTTTCCTGCCTGGCACAACACTTTCGGCGGGCATCAGCAAATATCCGTTGGCTTTGCCTCCAAACTGCCTTTCATCCACCTTTTTCCCAAGCCGCTATATCAAGCCTTGTTGAAGGTAAGCGGAGCCAGTTCCAGTAACATCAACGAGCTCATGAGCATTCGAGCCTCGCGTATGACTGTCGAGAAATTCGAGCGCTTGGCTTCTGAAACAAGCTATACTATCTGCCAGCGCACCCTTTGGCTCATCAACCCACACTACAAGCAGAAGTTTCACATAAATCCCCGTCGTCAATGGGCTTTCTTTGCCAACATCCCATATTTACGTAACTTCTATACTACATCTGCATGGTATTTGCTTCGTCAACCCCTAAATCAATAACAATTACCATTATAATCAGTCGAGATATAATTTTCTAATTCAAACAACGTTTATTATATTAGACAAATAGTAAAATGAAAATGAAACGAATGAAACTCTGGAGTTACTTTCTATCAGTTCTCCTCACTCTCCCCCTTACTGCTTCGGCGCAGCTGTTCCGCCCCCTCGGTCTCGGCTTTAGCGGAGGCGAACGGCAGGGGTACTTATCTCAACCTCGGATGCACGTCGAGGGCGAAAAACTCTATGTCTGCACCAGCCAGGGCCTCTACGCCAAAGACCTGACCGACGACAACAGCGCATGGCAGCAAGCGGGCTTCGAGGGCATACCTTTGCAGGGCTACGTCCGCAGAGGTGCTGACATTCTGGCTCTACGCTATAATGAGGGCGGAGAATACCTTCTTCTCTCTCACGATGGTGGAAAGACATACGAGGACGTGACTCCCGACATCTTCCGAAACGGAGAGCATGAGCGGCTGGGATGTCTCGTACAGCATCCCACAGACCCGAATACGTTGCTTGTCGCTTCTCTCTACAAGGGCGTTTGCCGCTCCATTAATTTCGGCCAGACTTGGGAGCAACTGACCGAATTTGTGTATGGCAACCCAGCAGCATCGTTCATCGGCTTTCATCCCGCAAGGCCGAATGTCATCTACAACAGCGGGGAGGGCATGATTTACGAAGGGCACATCAACATCACCTACGACGGCGGGCAGACGTGGAACGACCACGGCAATTCTCTCGGCTTCCCCGGCGATAACTGCGTTCATCAAGTCGCGTTCCACCCTGCCAATCCCGACCTCTGGATAGCAGGCGGCGAGGGCTGCGTGTTCATCACCGACGACAACGGCCAGACGTGGAACTGTCAGAACTACTGGGGCGACGAGGCACGCATGGCCTACTGGTACTTCACTGCCTTCGACGACGAGCATCCCGACACTGTGTACATGGTGGGATGCCTGGGGCGGAATGGTCAGAAAAATGCTTGCATTAAAATCATGTGCTCCACCGATGGCGGGCGCTCGTGGAATGAGTCGCAAGTGATGGAGTCAATGAGAGAATTCGACAGAGTGAACGACCTGCAGCAGTATAACGACCGTCTGCTCATCTACGCCGAAAGCGATGTCTATACCGTCTCGAAAGCCGAACTAATCGCCCAAAGCACCGCTGCCATCCGCTCCATCACCTCAGACACGCCGACGGCCCCGACCTACGACCTCCAAGGCCGACAGGTAGAAAGGCCACAGCATGGCATCTTCATCAAGAACGGAAGAAAAGTTGTAAGATAAAACGAAATGAACAAGCAAGTCATCATTACCGTTCTGCTTGCCCTCGACGTTCCAACACACTAAGCCTATGCTCAATCCCTCGATGGGCATCCGCTCGATCTTGTCGCTTTGCTCTGCAAAGAACTACACCTTCTCGGCCAACAGCAAACTGTCGTTCTCGACGGGCTACACGACCTCGATTGGCGACATGATGACGCTGCTGACGGAGCCGATGCAGGTGGACTACCGCTCGGTGCGCACCTCGTCGAGACCTTCCCCCGCTTCTACCTCGTCCTGCTCCGCCAGCCCATCGCCCCGATGGAACCCGACGGCATGAGCCGCGTGTA
>CAMVLT010000084.1 GCA_947168395.1 uncultured Prevotellaceae bacterium
CTGTCCGTCCACCCGTTGCACAACTTTCGAGCCCTGTACGGTTACCTCCTGCAGCGTCTCAGTCTTGATGCTGTCGTTCTGAGCCTGTGTTGCTGTGGCCATCAGGCAAACCATTGAAAATAGAATCAGTCTTTTCATCGTTCTTTTGTTTGGGTTATCATCATTGTATACACACAACGAAGCAAACCGTTCAACTTTTAACATTAGCGAGTGCAAAGGTACTGTCATTTATGTCTGACAAACGAATTTTCTTCCTGACATTTGTCTGACATTTGCCTGATAGTGCCTATTTTTCATCTGAGACATCGTTTTAGAGTTTATAATATGCTGTGAGTAATAGCTCTCGTCCACGGATGCGGTTGGTGGAGGTGCTGCTGGTGAGGTCGCTGGTGATGACGTATGAATAGGTGTCACGGTTCAGCAGATTGTTGAGCGAGAGAGTGAGATCAAGACGCTTTGACTTGTAACTGGCTTTGATGTCAGCCAGAAAGAAGTCTTTGTAATTTCCGCTGGTAATCTCGTTGCGGTAATACTCGCCCCGGAGGTCGATAGAAAACGGACTTACAGGAATGATGACGGAGAGGTCTTGCTTCCAACTGTCAATCTTTTGAGAATAATCCATCGACTGGATTTTCATGCGGTTTTGATTGAACGTGAGGCCATAGCGCAGATGCATATCCTTCCAAAAAGAGAAGTCGAGACCTACGCGGACGTTTAGCATCTGACTGTTGTAGTCGGTCATAATTCCGTTTTGAAGCATCGAGGCATCGCTGTTAAGATACAAGGTACGGAGATTGACAACCCCATTCCAGAGGTTGATGCCCTTGCTGGCTATCAGGTTGGCTTGCCAAGAGTCCGACTTGCTTTCCTGTTCTACAGCAGAGAGAATGATGTAATCGCCCACGAACTGGCGTGTCGGTGTATAGGGCGAAGTGCTGAAAGTACGCGATACGGTCAAGATGGTGTGCAGGGCCTTCAGCGCATCGCTATAATTGATGCCGCCACGGATGGCCTGCGTATGGCTGTGCCGATAGCCCGCATAGCCTCGGTTGATATACTGGAAGTCCTGCAAGATCAGTGAACGGTAGAAACGACTGGCATCCAAAGGCTCCACAGAGGCAGAACCACCCATCGAAAGGCGCAGACGGGGCGTGACGTACCACTTTACACTGAGGTCTGGTGAAAAGAGCATCTGGTGATGACCGTTGTCATGAATGTATTTCTCGTAAAGGTATTCCGTTGTTGGGATGAGTTCCACGCTGATGTCGCGCGTCTTGTAGGTCAGATTGGGCTGCACATATAGACGAGCAAATGAGAAGCGACTGTTATCTGCCAACAGTCCAATAGTGTCGAGAAGTCCTGTTAAGTCCGACTCCAGACGATGCAAGGCTGCATTCACACCCGCTTTCAGTGAGAGGCTGAAACGTCCGAGTTTGATACCCCCCATAGCGTAGGTGTCGGTGCTGTATCGCTGACTGCTGACGTACTGATAAAGTGTGTCAACAGACAATGACTGCGGACGGCTGATGATGCGGTTATTGGAATAGAACGACACAAGGCGATTGCCGTACTTGCGGATGATATACAGATTGTCCTTGATGTCGTATTCGGGCTTGCGGGCAAACTGGTTGTGGCTACTTGTTCCATTCTCGTTAAGCCACTGGCGGCTCCATGTGAAATCGCCCGATAGCGAGTTCTTCAGATATTGGTTGGTGCTGTTGCGCTCATACTTCACCAGTGCGTAAAGTTCGTTATCCTTTTGCAGATAGTCCTTGCGGTTGTCGATGATGCGGTTACCGTCTGGTAGAAAATACTCCGTGTGCCTGTCGCCCTCTGCCGTCTCGCGGTTGTTGTTGTAGATCATCTGCACGTTCATCTGCGACGACTCATTAAACCGTTTCAGTGTATTGAGCGTGACAGCATGACTGCGGTTGAACAGGGTACGGCTTTCGGCAAGGTTGGGTGTCGTAGGCGGTGACAGTTGGATATAGCCACTACGGCTTTCCAAATCGTCGAAATTGAAGAGACTCGTTGTTTCCTTGCTGATGTCCTGCCCCGTGTTGTTGGTCTTGTAGGTGAGCATGGTCTGGAAGTTGGACTTCAATCGCAGGCCAAAGCCCTCGAATTTCCATAATCCTGTATGGCTGCTGATGCCTGCCCCTCCGTTGAACGAAGTCACCCAATGGCTCTTGGCCCCCTCCTTCATACGGATGTTCACTGCTGCCTCGTCGGTATAGGTGAAGTCCTCCAGCACGCGGATGGGCTGATGGTTTCTCATCACCTGCACGGAGCCTACATCCACTTGGGGCAGTGAGTTGGTGGCTATGCCGTATTTGTCGCCCAGCATATCCAAACCCTCAATATAGAACTTGCTGATGGGCTTACCCTCATACTTGATCTGTCCGTTCTGCTTGTTCACCTCGAAACCAGGAATGCGGGAAAGCACGTCGCCGATGTTGCGGTCGTTCTGGTCGGCAAAGGTCGCCACGTTGTATGTCAGTGTGTCGCCATGCTCACGCACCTTACTTGCCTTGACGGTCACCTCTTTCAATATTATGTTTTCCTCCTGCATCACTATTCTCAACGGTTTCTCGTTTGACAGATTATCAATGCGCTGTTTCTTAAATCCAAGCATCGAGACTTCCAGATAACTATCGGCATTTGTTTCAATGGAGAACGAGCCTTTGCTGTCGGTCTTTCCAAAGCGTAGCATCTTATTCGTGCCATTGCTGCGAACCTGAATAATGGCACCCGTCAACGGATCACCGTTTTTGTCGGTGACCGTTCCCGTTATCCGCATCTGCGCCATTGCCACAAGCGGAAGGAAACAGCATAACAGAATTATAAGGCATCGCTTCATTCCAGTTCCATTGGTGGGATTATGATTGTGTTTGCAGGATAGGAGTTAGGATTAGTCTTTATCTTCAGATATTTCAATCGATCCAAGGGTTCATACTTATATTCAGCAAAGTTATAGAAAGTGACGGGCGACAGATTACTTGTCATAATGCTGCTGGCTGTGATGATTATATAGTCCTTACATTCTGCCCGCAATATTAATCCTGGCAGGCCGTTCAGCTTCCATGGGCCGAGGCTCACAGGGATATCGCCAGCATACCAAACCGTCCACTCCCTGCCCCGGAACTTTGTTTTGGCCTTATGGCACTCATATCCGATAATTGTTTGCACAGAATCCTCATAGATTTCCCAATCCATAGTGGGAGTTTCTTCCTCAATGACATATTTACTGCCAAATACACTGGTATAAACCGACACCTTACCTGCCGACAGATTCTTATACATGTAATCGTTATGACCAGGAGAACTTGGCAGTTGTTTGCTGGGGTCGTTACGATTTTTGATCGCTTCTAATGATTCATAGAGTGGAATAGTACTTATATTTATATCTGGTGATGCACGTAGTGAATCGTTTCTGTAACTGGCTTTGCTGAAATACTGGCTAACATTCTTCCCGCAACGAAGGGCATATATGTCCTTGTCTTTTCCGTGAGTTACATTATATGTGATTTCCAAGATTGAAGGCTCAATAACATGAGTTTCTTGTGCCAACCCCCTAAGAGAAAGCATCCATAAAAATACAATCAATATCTGTTTCATTATTCTAATTCTATATAAGGTTTTGCTTGAACGACTTTCTCTGTATAAGGAATTGTCCGTGGGCGATTCTTGTACTTTAGGAATTTCTCCCTTGTCATGTGATAGAATTTCTCATCGCCCCAATTATAAAATGTAACAGGGTTGATGCTTTCGTTCTTGATGCTAATAGCAGTAAACTTGATGAAGTCATGGTCTGCCGTTGCTTTGAGAATCAAGCCAGGCAAACCTCCCAATTTCCATGGGCCAAGGCTGATTGGGATTTCTTCAGTAAACCACACCTCCCAAACACGGCCTCTGAACTTAGTCGTGGCTTTATGACATTCCATACCTAAGATCGTCATCACGGAATCTGCATGGATAGTCCACTCCTGTTTAGGGATATCCTCTTCATAGGTATTGTAAGCACTGGCATAAAAGCTATAGAGCGCCAGTTTGTCCGTTGTCAGATCCTTATAAAGCCATTCATTGCCGATAGTACTTGTCTTCAGTTTCTTAGAACGGGGCACATCCTTACCAGAGGAGTCGAAGAACTCCTGCAGGGCTATCTGCATCGTAGCCTCGTTGGTGTTCATCAAACTGTCATCCCTATAACGATAGTAACTAAAAAACTGGTTGGCAGTCTTACCAACCCTCAGAATGTAGGAGTCGTCATATTCCTCCTGCCATGAATCATAATGGACTTCAAGGATAGCAGGTTCAATGACGTGAGTTTCCTGTGCATAGCCGTATGACCATACAGACATTGCAATCAACAATAATTTTGTCCTTTTCATCTTCTTTGCATTTTATTGTTTGATGATGCAAAGGTAAGACAAAAAGAGTAAAGCCGCAAATGCCTATTACATTATTACTGACAACGAAAGACTGATAATCAGTATGTTACAAAAACGACAAACCACGAAATAGGCTTATTTTGTAATCAGGTCATCGAATGACTCTACACCTGAATCGGCCTTGATTCGCGATTTGCGGACTCGGATGTTCGCCAATGTGTACTGCAGAATCTGCATCACCTCATCGTCCGTCTTGCCAATATGATAGAGGATGCACAAAAGCCGCGACGATGGATTGAGGTCAAGTTCAGACAGATATTGTGAATAGCTTTCGTCTATCAAATGGAAACTGTCAAGGAACTGGTTAATACCCTGGCGACCTATCTGACTGATATTACGATTCTGGAGTATTTGCGAGTATATCATCAATCCGTGACTGATGTTTTCCAGATGCACAATCTCTTCCTTATAATTTGCAATGTCTGTCTCACGCCGTTTCAACCGTCGCAACTGGTTGTCAATTTCATGGCTCAGCGTATCACATCGTTCTGAAAGTGCAGGGTTTTCTACATCCTTCAACTGATGGACTGAAGCATTCAGCGATGCAATCATCCTATTGGCTTTTCTAATTCTGCGTATATGCCACCAAGCAAATGCCAATAATAGCAACAGCACGCCAATGATGCCATACATCACGTATGTTTGTGTCTTCATGAACCGAAAGCGGGTGTTGCCTCCTTCGTATGTCAGGATGACTTCTTTTTCATGCCGACTGTTTTCCTCGAGGTCAAAGATGTATTCCATCGTGCGGAGTTTTCTGCGAAGGCTGTCGGCCATCATCTCATTTCCATCCCTCAATGCTACATAATACATATTTGACAGAAGGGCATAGGTAGAGGATGATTCAAAGAATGTTCTGGAGTTACCGATTTCGATAACCGTTGGCCCACGTCTTTCCAGATACTCTTTTGTGAAATTTGGATGATGATGATTGTAGAGGTACTGGGCTACAGTCGTATAACCGACAGGTGACTGCGTATTAATCTCGGGCAGATAGCGCATAATGACAGAGTCCGGTGCATGTCTGTCAATCAGAGCCTGAACGTATTCATGACATAAGGTGCCTTTGACCTTATGAGGTTTGCTCTCACTACAGATTTCAGCAATATGAAAGGCAGAGTCGGCCTTTTCCGTATTTCCTGTTTCTACAGCTTCATACATCAACGCTCGTGCCAATAGCAATGAATCGCCAACAGCAACAGCCTTCTGACGGAGTTTGCTGATATAATCCGAATGACCTAATCCGCAGAGTCTGTCGTAAACCTTTGCCATAGTTCTGTCAGCCCGACGATCGCCATACAGGTTGTTGATTGTATCTACTTGATGGAGAATACTTTCTGCCACAACAGTATCCCTATTGTATTCTTGCCAGAGTACAGCTTTGTAATACATGGCCCGCATCAGTCCGATGGTGTCACCATCGTTTTCGTATGCCCTGGCACATTCATCAATGATACTAATATAATCGGCATTGTTAAGTTTTTGGGTAACTCCTATTTTCACATCCAGCAATTTGTAATAGGCTTTATTATCATTGCTGTCAGCCCTGTTCAGGAACACTCTCGCCTGTGCTGGATAACTGTCAGCAAGCGTGTCTATTTCTTCCAATGATTTATGATAGGTACCTCCCTTGCATCCGAAAAACAAGAGCAAAACCAAAGCATAAAGAATTTTTTTCACAACTATAATATACGCGAAAGCCTGCGCCGCCTCCACATAAGGCTGCGCCCGCTGACAGTCGGCATCAGTAAAGCCATCCACGCGATTCTCGTACATATAAAATTCGTCTATTTGTGTCATAAAACCCTCTATTTGACCGCAAATTTACGATAAATATCCAGAATAAACATTAACCATAAAGCAAGAAGCAAATAGAAAAAGCTAAACTATTATTAGTGTTTTGCCTATTTCCCCGATCTAAAAGCGATTTCTTTTCGGATTTTACTGAGATAGACGGGGGTGACATTCAAGAACGAGGCAATGGCATTCAAGGGCAAATGTTCCACAATACCTGGACATCGGTGAAGCAGCAAGTCATAACGCTCAAATGGAGTGGCACGATAAAAGTCGAGATAACGTGCACGGGACTGACAAAGCAGATGCTCGGCTATAATACTGCGTAACTCCATGGTTTTCGTATTCTGGTGGAACATATCCGACAATTGCTCACCGCTAACCTTGAATACACGACTTGGCAGCATCGCCTCGATAGTGGTCTGGGCCGGACTCCCGTCGAGACAGTTGGGATAGTCGCCCACATACTCGCCCTCAAATGAGAACCAGGTAATGTGCTCTTTTCCGTCGTTGATTCCATTTGTCGTATATTTAAAGCATCCTTCTGTCACGAAGCCAAACCAGTTAGCTGATTCGCCTTCACACTCCATCCGCTCACCTTTTTGGTAGCTGACAACCTCGCCCTCATGCTCGCAGAATTCGCGTAGCATCTGAAGGTCCAAACTGTTAATCCCG
>CAMVLT010000085.1 GCA_947168395.1 uncultured Prevotellaceae bacterium
GGCTCATGCCAATGTTCTGTATCACCTCCAGGTGCTTCAGGTACTGCTGTCCGAAAGTCATCCAGAAGCGGGCACGCTTGATGGTGGGGTAGTTGATGACCAGCGACTCTATCTCCTCATGATGCAGCAAGTAGCTGTCGCGTGGGCCGATGTTGGGATAGTTCAGGTCTTTGTGAATCTCTAACGGCTCGGTCTCCACCCATTGTCCGTTCTCCCAGTATAGTCCCTTCTGGGTAATCTCGCGGATGTTGATTTCAGGGTTGAAGTTAGTTGCAAAAGCCTTGTGGTGGTCGCCGGCGTTGCAGTCGACGATGTCCAGATATTGTATTTCCTGGAAGTGGTGCTTGGCGGCGTATGCTGTGAAGATACTGGTCACGCCCGGGTCGAAGCCACAGCCCAGAATAGCCGTCAGGCCGGCTTCACGGAAACGGTCGCGGTAAGCCCACTGCCACGAATACTCGAAGTGTGCCTCGTCCTTCGGCTCATAGTTGGCGGTGTCTAAGTAGTTGCAGCCACAGGCCAGACAGGCATCCATGATGGTCAGGTCCTGATAGGGTAGGGCGAGGTTGATGACCAATTCGGGCTTGAAGTCATTGAAGAGTGCCTTCAGCTGCTCCACGTCGTCAGCATCTACCTGTGCCGTCTTGATGTCCATCGTGTAGCCTTTCTTGTGGATGGCGTCCACAATCTGGTCGCACTTCACCTTGCGGCGGCTTGCAATCATAAACTCCGTAAACACGTCAGCGTTCTGGGCAATCTTGAACGCTGCTACAGTTGCGACGCCTCCGGCGCCAATCATTAAAACTCTACTCATCTTGGTTGTTTTTATTCTTGTAGGTTGTTGTTCATATATGAGTTGCAAATATACGAAGTTTTTCCTGAAACCACAAACTTTTCACGTTTTTTTGCTGAAAATATAACGGATTGACTTAAATCAATGCAAAAATCATATTTCTCGGTGCTTAAATCATAATTCACGGCTCGATACCATTTTTTCGGATTATCTTTGCACCCGTGAATTTAATACTCGAAAGAAAAATGAAAAGTATTTTGGATGGCCGTCCTGCATTGAAGGCGGAGATTGAGAAAGTAGCCGAGGTCGCAGGATACCTGTGGCAGAACGGTTGGGCCGAGCGTAACGGCGGCAATATCACAGTGAACATCACCGAATATGTAGACGACGAAATCCGTCAGTTGCCTGCTATCAGCGAAGTGAAGCAGATTGGTGTGACTCTGTCTGCCCTGAAAGGTTGTTATTTCTATTGCAAAGGTACGGGCAAGCGTATGCGCGACCTGGCCCGATGGCCGATGGACAACGGCAGCGTCATCCGCATCCTCGACGACTGTGCGTCGTATGTCATCATTGCCGACCAGGCCGTGATGCCTACCAGCGAGCTGCCCAGCCACCTTACCGTCCATGCCCGCCAGATAGAGACAGGCAGCGGCTACAAAGCCACCGTCCACACGCATCCCATCGAGTTGGTGGCCATGAGCCACAACCGCCATTTCCTGGGTAAGGACGTGCTGACACGCATCCTGTGGTCGATGATTCCCGAGACGAAGGCATTCTGCCCGTTAGGTCTTGGCATCGTGCCTTACACCCTGCCTGGCTCCAACGAGTTGGCTGAGGCCACGCTGAAGGAGTTGGAGGAGTACGACGTGGTGATGTGGGAGAAGCACGGCGTGTTTGCCAAGGGCAAGGACGTGATGGATGCCTTCGACCAGATTGACGTGCTTTCGAAGTCGGCCAAGATTTACATCGACGCCCGTTGCATGGGCTTTGAGCCTGAGGGCATGAGCGACGAACAGATGAAGGAAATGACCGTGGCGTTCAACCTGCCGAGATGACAATTGACAATTGATAATTGACAATTTAACTACTGACTAATAAACAAAGCAAATCAATGGGCCTCCGCTGCGAAACGTAGTGGGGGCTTCTTTCTATTGTTACAAATTCACGTTTCTCAAGCTTCGCAATGACGGCCTGAAAGGCCAGCAAGCAAATAGCCCAGGGCAACGCCCTGGGTAAATGTGGTGCGCAGCCAACGCCCTGTAAGGGCAAAAGCTTTTGGCCTTACAGGCCGATTCCACTCTCCTGCTTGCACCCAGGGCGTTGCCCTGGGCTATTTGCTTGCTGGCCTTTCAGGCCGTCTGTCGGATACATGCGGATAATCATTTTTTGTATCAATTCATTATTTTCAGCATCACTAAATAGACCTAATTCGCTTTCAACATACACTAAACGTGCAGATACCTATACTTGGAGTGATTATTCCCCCTATGGGCTCATTCCGTCCGTCGTCAGCCCGTTCACCGTTGTTATATCCGTACACTTTTTTACGGTAAAATTCCACTATGAGTGAGAGGGTAGGGGACGGCATGATGCTTAAAAAAGTTTAAATGCCGATGTTTCTTGAGTGATTATTTGGGGCACAACGAAATATTTCCTACTTTTGCAGCTGTATATACTACTTCAGAGATTATTTTGTTTACTAACTTTACTAAATTTCAAACCTATGAAGAGATTATTACTTTTCGCGATGGGTGCGATGGTGTCGATGGCATCATTCGCCCAAGAGGAGGATGTAACCCATTACATCCAGAATGCAGGGTTCGATGAGGACCTGACATTCCAAGTTGACGGAACAATGAAGGAGGCCATCAGCACGAACACGTCGCTGAGCGGTCGCAGCTGGGCCTACATTGCCGCCGACAGCACCGTTTATGCACGTCCTACCGAAACCAGTAGTCAAAGCCGTCCCGACGGTCGCAAGATGCAGGCCGTGAATGGCTTCAAGGGCCGGGTGAAGGGCTGGACGATGGAGTCGAACTCGGCATTCCCGAATTGCGAATGGACTTATTTCGGCACCGTGCCTTACGACCTTCAGGCGCAGTCGGTGCCCATTGCCGACGACGGCAGCACCTATCTGGAAGTGCCCGCGCGTCCTACCGAGTTCGATGGTGGTGAAGGTTTCGTCTATCTGCGTGCCGGCTGGACCAACAGCGCCATCTACAAGCAGGTGGTGAAGCTGCCTTGCGCCGTTTACCGCCTGGAATACTGGACCATCAACATCAACCCCAACACGTCAGCAGTTGCTGCCGACCTGACTCAGATTAAGTGCCGCAAGGACGTGTTCAAGGACGAGGCCGGTACTGGCCTGAGCGCTCAGGTATGGACCAAGCACGAGTTTGAGTTCACGCCGACCGACGAGTTCACCATGCAGTTCGGCTACCAGGCTGCCAACGCCGGTTCAGGCGGTCAGCCCATCGTAGCCCTCGATGGTATTAAGCTCTACAAGATTGACGAGGCCGACCCCTTGAAGATTCTGGAGTCTGACATCCTGGACATCTCCAGCGAGTGCTCGGAGTTGGCAGGTACAGCCGGAGCAGCCGGCTACAACGGCCTGTCGGCTTGGATTGTGGACTACGGCTACTCGGTTGAGGAACTGATGGAATTAGATACACAGGAAGAGATTGAGGCCGGTCTGAAGAAGGCCACAGCCTATATGGATAATCTCCGCAACGCCGTTGCGGCAATGGAGGACGTTGATGCCATCCTGGCCAAGATGGAGGCCCTGCTGCAGAGCACCAACTACGCCGGCAAGGCAGCCTTCGAGGAGGCCTACCAGCGCCTGCTGGCCTACAGGGACAGCGAGGGTGAAGAGGGTGTCGACGTGGCAGCCCAGATTCTTGGCCTGGCCGATGAGGCAACCGAGGCCATCAAGGCTTACTACATCACCCAGGATGCCAGTGTCGAGCAGCCTGCCGACTTCTCAATCTTCGTCAAGACCCCCTGGTTCATCAGCCCCAAGGCCGAGCCTGTGAACGAGGACGGTATGTGGGTATTCCCCAACGAGCTCAACGAGGATGGCACGTCGAACTACACCGAGGGCAGCGCCAGCAGCCCCGACCTGAACAGCGACGGCTGGTACGTAGCCGGAGCCACTGGTGGCGACCAGCGCCTGAACTGGCAGCGCGGACGCAGCTGCTGGAACGCCTGGAACCAGAACTTCTCGAACACGCTGGCTGTGGCTCAGGACATCACGGGCCTGCCCAACGGATACTACACCGTCAGCGCCGACCTGATTACCCAGGGTGGCTGTCTGAACGACCAGCACGTCTTTGCAAAGAGCATTGCCCAGAAGAAGACCTCTGACCCGCTGACTTCTGAGGGATGGGACTACAACGAGTGGGAAACCGTAGCCATGACCGCTGACCAGAAGGTGCTCGTCGTGGACGGCAAGCTGACCATCGGTGCCGAGGGTACTGGTACGGGCAGTGGTGCCACGGGCTGGTTTCTGGCCACCAACTTCCACCTCTATTATTTAGGAGCTGCTCCCGAGGATGCTGTGAAGGATGCACTCGGTGAGAAGGTGCTTGCCGCCAACGAACTGGCTACCGCCATGCACTTCAAGGCCGACCAGAAGGCCCTGAACGACTCTATTGCCAAGTATGCCAACAATGCCGACTGGGTGGAGGCACTCCAGGGACTGTCTGTCGCTATGGACAACGCCGAGAAGAGTCAGGCCAAGTGGGATGAGTTCATACCCGAGGACGGCACCGTTGAGGGCAAGACGCTGCCCACCGTGCAGATGACGCTCAAGAAGAACGGTGGCGACGGCTACGGAGCTGCTGAGGACATCATGCAGTATGCTTACGACTACGTCATGGGCTGGGCAGCTGGCGACACCGCTTCCTACGTCTACTTCGAGAATCAGGTGAACCTGCTGAAGAACTATCTGAACACCTATACGCCGGCCTACAACAGCGCTGCCGACATTGCTGCCGTTGCCGCTGCTGCAGGCAAGGCTGCATTGGAGACCGTCATGAACGAACAGAAGGCCGCCCTGCTGTCGGAAATGAAGGATAAGGAGACTGTTGATGCCTTCGTCAAGGAGCTGAACGCGATTGCTGCCCTGACCGAGAAGCAGAACATCTACGACAATCCTGACGCTACTGACTATACGGCATTCATCCAGAATCCGAATCTGGAGGCTGAGACCGGATGGGTGTTCGACAAGGGTAACGGTAACACCAACACGACCAGCGGCCAGTGGTTCGATGGCAGCTCAACGCGCTACATCGACTCTTACAACGGCGGCGGTCTGCAGGGTTACATCGCCAAGCAGCTCATTACGGGTCTGCCCAACGGAACCTATACCGTAGGCGTCTATACCCGTACTCCTGCCGAGGGTGCATACATCTTCACGGCTCCTGCTGAAGAAAAGACGTGGGTGGAGATTCCTATGAACTACTACCAGACCTACACCGAAACTGGTGAAGACACCACCGTCGTGGCATCCGACAAGTATGGTCCGATGTGGGAAGAGGCCAAGACTGCTGTTGAGTCGGGCAACTACACCGAGCTGCAAGACCTGATTTACAACGCCAACGGCTCGAACGGCCGCGGCTGGCAGCATCAGGAGATGGCAGGCATCGTAGTCACCAACCACGAGCTGCTCATCGGTACTGCCGCAGGCAGCGAAACACTTGGCACTCCGAAGGTATTCGCAGGTGGATGGTACTCGGTAGGTGGCTGGACACTGACCCTTACCGCCAAGGGCGACAACACCGGATGGGACGGCCCGATTGCCTCTGGCATCAGCGAGACCAACGTTGCCCTGAAGGCTGAGGACGGCATCTACACCATCAGCGGTGTGAAGACCAGTCAGCTGCAGCGCGGCTTGAACATTGTGGTAAGCGGTGGAAAGGCTGTGAAGGTGATGAAAAAGTAAAAAGGTAAAAAAGTAAAAAGGTAAAAAGGTTAAAAAAGGCTCCCGCCGTCCCGCTTGTAATATTGCAGGAATGGCGGCAGCTTTTTTACTTTTTTACCTTTTTACTTTTTTACCTTTTTATTTTTACCTTTACAAACGCCCTGTATCCGTAACCGATAATGATGAGGAAACAGAGGAAGGGCAGAATGAACGAAGCATTGACGGCAGGATGACCGAAAACGGTCTGCTGGTCGATAATCAGGCCCTGCAGCGGCGGCATCAGCGCACCACCCACGATAGCCATCACTAAGAAGGCGGCACCCAAGGTGGCATCCTGGTTGTCCACGTCTTCGAGTGCTATGCCGTAGATGGTGGGGAACATCAGCGACATGAAGAAGCTGATGCCTATCAGACAGTAGAGGCCCACCATGCCAACAATGCAGATGGCGCCAAGTGAACAGAGAGCGGCTCCGCAGGCGAAGATAGCCAGCAGCCGGCGGCTGTTCACGTACTTCATCAGCATAGTGGAGATGAATCGGCTGGTCAGGAACAGCGACATGGCCACAATGTTGTACGTCTGTGCTGTTGCCTTGTTGATGCCCAGGTTGTCGGCATACTGAATAATGAAGGTCCAGGTCATGATTTGAGCTGCCACGTAGAACATCTGTGCCATCACGCCCTCGCGGTAGATGGTGTTGTGCCACAGGTTGCCCAGCGTCTGCCAAATAGTCCTGTCACCTTTGTCTTCACTTCTTTCTCCTCTTACCTTCGGCATCTTGGTCAGAGCAATGACGACGAACATCAACAGCACCACCAAGCCAATAGCCACGTAGGGGTCGCGGATGACGGCCAGGTCGTGCACACGGATGTCGGCCTTCTCAGCCTCCGAGAGTGTGCCGAAGATAATCTGTCCGGCAGCATCGCGGCGGTCGCTCCA
>CAMVLT010000086.1 GCA_947168395.1 uncultured Prevotellaceae bacterium
CGGATGGTCTTGCGGTAGAAGTACCAGAGGTAGAACAATATCAGGACTACAAAGCACTCGGTGACGTAGAACAATGTGGGGTGACTGCGAAACGTAGCGAAGAGCGCTGCGCCAGCCAACAGGACAATGCCTACTACAAGGAGGAGGAAATAATGCTTCAGTTTCACTTTCTACCTTTTTACTTTTTTACTTTTTACTTTTTTACCTTTTCTACAGTCCGTGCTTTTCTATTTTGCGGTACAGGGCACCACGGCTGATGCCTAATTCTTTGGCTACAAGAGAGAGGTTGCCGTTGTGCTTGGCAATGCAGGCTGCAATGGCGTTACGCTCCATGGAAGAGAGAGACCCACCCCCGGCAGACCCACCCCCGCCCCCTCCCTGTTGAGGGAGGGGAGTAGATAGACTTGGAACTGATGAATAACTATTCTGGAAGTCAGTGGCGGTAAGCGACCACTCCCCTCTCCCCTTGGAGAGGGGCTGGGGGTGAGGCTTCATCAGCAGCGCTCTTTCCACCAGATTCTTCAGCTCGCGTATGTTACCTGGGAACGGCAGCGTCTGGAGATAACCGATGGCCTCTGTCGAGACGGTGACAAGCGGGAGACCGTTTGTCTTGCAAGCCATCCGAAGGAAGTGATTAACCAATAGCGGTATGTCCTCACGGCGGTCACGCAGAGGCGGCAGATGGAGGTTGATGATATTGATGCGGTAGAACAGATCCTCACGGAAGGTCTTTTCCTCAACCATCGCGCGAAGGTCGGCATTGGTGGCGCAGACCACACGGACATCCGTTCGGCGTGTCTGACTGTCGCCCAGCACCTCGTAGGTCTGGTCTTGCAGCACCCGCAACAGCTTCACTTGGCTGGCCAGCGACAGTTCGCCAATCTCGTCGAGGAAGATGGTGCCGCCCTTGGCCAGTTCAAAACGGCCTATACGGTCGGCCTTGGCATCAGTAAACGAGCCTTTCTTGTGGCCGAACATCTCGCTCTCGAACAGCGATGTGGAGATACCGCCGAGGTTCACCTTCACAAACGGCCCGTTAGCCCGTTGGCTCTGTCGGTGGATAGCCTCTGCGATGAGTTCCTTGCCCGTACCGCTCTCACCAGTAATCAAGACGGGCGCATTGGTAGGAGCAACGCGGGCCACGGTAGCGAGAATGCCAGATAGGGAGGTGCCGACAATGGGTGAACTTTGGATTGGCTGAGTCGCAGGACTTGCATTGTTTATCTTGATGGCCGTCTCAATCCTGTCTAACAGTACGCCATTGTCCCACGGCTTGGTGATGAAGTCGAAGGCACCGGCACGCATCCCCTGAACGGCCAGGTCGATGCTGCCCCAGGCCGTCATCAGGATACACGGCACCTCGGGGCGGAACACCTTTACCTGCTTCAGCAGCGTCAGTCCTTCCTCGCCGTCAGTAGCCCTTGTATAATTCATATCCATCAGCACCAGCTCCACCGCCGGAGTGTTGCGGACTATCTGCATCGCCTCCTTCGGCCCCTCGGCCAGGGCCACCTCATACTCGTTGCGCTCCAGTATGAGCTTCAGCGAGAGCCGGATGTTTTTATCGTCATCTACTACAAGTATCATCTTGATAATTTTGATAATTTTCAATTTATCCTACAGACCAGCCAACCTCTTAAGCCACATGCCAAAGAACCTGTCATAAACCATGTAGCCCTGTTTGGTATCGTAGAATAGGAACTCTTTGTCTTGGAGCGACTTCAATGCCATTTTGATACTACTGGGAGCAGGGAGTTGGTGACGGAGGATGAAGTCGAGCGACGTGGGGGCGTTGACCTTACCCTCGCAGGCGATGGCAGTCAGCAACTGAGCCTGGTTATCGGTAAGCAGATTGTAGTTGGACTGGTAGTTAATTTCTTGTTCATGCAAAATCTTGTCGGTCGCTCTGAATACATCTTCTTGGTCAAGCTTACCCTTTGGGGTGCGGTAGAGACGGTTGAGGATTTTTTGCACATACCACGTCTGACCATCAACCATATCATACAAGTAGATGAAGGCTTCCTCAGACATTTCTCGCTTCTGCTGCGCAAAAAAACTGTTGGCAAATGCTCTGTAGACATTGGCATCTATGGTGCCTATCGTCATGATTTGTGAACTGTTGAAAAATGGGTGCTCTGGCGACATGAACATGTCGGCCAATAGGTGTTGCTGGCTACCCGAAAAGATGATATGTACGTTGGGAACAAACTGTATGATTGAGCGTATGAATGCGTCAGCACCTATCTCGGCATAGTGGCTCACCTGCTGAAACTCATCAATAGCCAGATAACATTGCCGTCCCGACTCTTTCATATATTCGAACACCTGCTGGAGTGTGTCGCGGGCTCTTTCGGAAGTTACAGACACACTGAAAGTAAGCATGCCTGTAATCGGATCCTGACTCATCGTTGGCCGTAGGGCAGACACGAAACCGTTCAGTTTCCTCATGACCGACTGTGAGGGGGAATCGAGTTTCCCAATGACGGCATTGGCTATGAACTGTACCATCTGGTTGAAGGTCTTTGTCGAGAAGATGTCCACATAGAAGCAATGCACATTTTTGTCTCTTGCCTTCATCCGTTCAAAGGCATGGCTTATCAGTCCAGTCTTACCGATGCGCCGGGGAGCCATTAGCGTCACATTGCTGCCGTTGACAAGCGCACTAATTAGTTCTTCCGTCTCCTGCTCTCTGTCGCAGAAATACTCCGGGCCAAAGTAGCCATATTCAGGAAAAGGGTTTTCTAATTTCATATTTTACGTTTCATGTTTTATGAAATGCAAAATAACAAATATATCTGCAAATATGCAAGGAAGGTATACGATAATTAATCATAATTAACTCTTTGTCGTAGTGTCTGGAGCGACGGATTGCTCACAAATTCGGCTCCAGTTCATCGGCATCGATGGATTAATCGATCTCTATCCACCCGTCCTTGTTGGGCTTGTGACCGCCAGGGACAAAATACTCCTTGTGATCCTTGATTTGGATAATGTGTTTCCAGCAGCGGGGGAGACAGTAGGCACCGGTGGTTTCGTCGAGGACAAGGATGTAGAAATGGCCGTCAACAGACCTCTGGGCGTATAACTGCTGATGCTTGACAGTTTCGTTGATGCTGAAGGTTAGGGGTTCGTTTCTGCCGATAACAAGTCCCTTCTCATCCATCTCGATGAAGAACTTCTGATTAGGGTTCAATCCCAGATAGTCGTTCTTCACGCAAAAGCGCAATCCTTCTTCTACATCCTTGGCAGACTTCTCTGGCACCACGTAGAGATGGCCCGTTGTCTTGCCGCTATAGGTGCCATCCTCGTCGGGTGCAAATTCTCCGACCAGCGAGGGATTCCCACCGAGGTCCTCATGGGTTATTTCGTAGGAGGTTTCATACACCTTCACGCTGTCGACATTCTCCATCATCCGTTTGATGAAATCGGTGAGCGGACGCATATTGAAGGGCTCCTCGCGGCCTTTCTCCTCGCGGGTGATGTATTGCATCTGCCATTCAGAGTATTGCTTGGTGCCCTTCACCTTCAAGGTTGCAGCACGGGCAGCTTTGAAGCCTATGAAATAGTCTTGGTAGCTGTCTGCGCCTTGCAGTTCGATGCGTTCTCCGTCCATGCCGTCGAGGGCTAATGCATAGACCACGGTGTCCTTATCCAGCACGTGGCTCTCCTTGTGATAGCAATGGCGGGCAGAGGTGCATCCCCAGCGGAAGGCACGGAGGCAGGAGTCCTGAATCTCGATGTTCTCCTTCTTTTCCTGCAACAGCTCTTTGGGCAGGTCCTGGTACTCCTTTGACTTGAGTGCCTCTGGCGTTGCAACGATACAGTAATACTCTGTGTTCGTCTTCAGGATGGCACCGCCCTCATATCTTATCCGCTTGTGGGTTTGGTCGAAGTCTTTACTGTCTAAATAGGAAACCAGATTCTCAATGGGATCTGATGAACTGCTGATTTTCTCTGAGGTGCAAGAACCTAACAGGGTGCTCGCTACTAAAAGGAATAATGCTTTTTTCATTGTTCTGCTCGTTTTGTTGATGATTGATGGTTATGAATAGCAAGACGTCTTTTCTTTTTTATTATAGTTGTGCGATGGCATTCTCTAACTGCCGACCGCTGCATTCTATCTCGTTGACTATATCTTCGTAGGAAGAGAATTCGGAATGGGATGGGGCGTTGTGATAGTATTCTGGCAGGCGGGGCTCGCTATATGAGGTCACGGGGGTGGTAGCGGGTTCCTTGATGATCAACAGCGCCACAACCACCGCTGCCGCTATGCCAGCGGCCCAGGGCAGTACTCGGCGGTAGAATGGAATGATGCGAGGCTGGTGTTGCTCTCGGGCATCTGCGGCATCCATCTGTGCCATTAGCCTTTCCATGAACTCATCGTTATCGACAATCGCAGGCCGATAATCGTGAAATATGTCTCGTAGTTCCTGTTCTTTCATATCTATCTTCATTTTCTTAATTTCGTTCTTAGATGCCAACGGCCACGTGAGAGGTAGCCTTTCACCGTTCCCTCGGCCACGTTCATAATAGCGGCAATCTCCTTGATGGGCCGATCCTCCATATAAAATAGGAGCACAGCCGTGCGCTCGCTGACGTTCAGCCCATCGATAGCCGAGTAGAGTTCCTGGTAAGCAAAACCGTCGTCGGAACGGGAAGTGGTAGCCACCCCGTCTACCTGGCTGATGTCGATGGCGGTGCCTCGTGCAGTCTGCTTCCGCTGATGGTCAATCAACGTGTTGCAGGCAATGCGGTAGAGCCAGGCCGGGAATCCCGCCGCGTCGTCGAAGCTGCGTGAGGCCACGTAAGCCTTCATCAGCGCCTCCTGCGCCACGTCGTCTGCTTCATCGCTGTTGCCGCTGCAGGCCGCTAATAGGAAACGACGCAAGCCGGGGAGCTCTTTGCGGACGAGTTGGGTGAATATTTCTCGGGTCATCAAGTGTTTCTTTTTTGCTTTCTATTATATAAACGTATCAGGAGGGCAAAAGGTTGTATGAAGGCAGAAAAAACTGTCTTTACTCTCAATTTCAATTACAGGGACATTGTCATTAGGGCAGGAAGCAGCGCTGTTTCACCATGCTTCTTATAGTCGTTGATATATGTATGTAATCCCCTATAATATTTCAGAAAAGCGTTTGGAATCGCCAAATATTTGGCCAAATCAAGCTTTTGGTCCAGTCGATTTTCATTTCTGTTTCGTAACTTCATGGGGTGGCCAATAGGGCGTATGGGATGTTGTCGCATAGCATGGAACATGCCGCTTGTTCGGCTTCATTCTCACTGATTTGATAATCCATAGTCTTTTGGTCGATTGCTGGAGATGATTGAGCAGTCAAGGGTTTTACGTACTTGGTGACAGTACGCATCTGATACACGGTGTCTCGGACGGTCTCAGTATGCACAATAGTGTCGTGTTGCACCAAGATGCTCTGCGCCATTGGCTGGATGTCAGACTGGGATATGTTAGCACGAACGCCATAGCCGGCAATAAAACTGATGAAGCTGGCGGCAATGGCTATGGCGGCGGCAAGACCACGACGGGGACGTTGATGGCGGCTCCAGGGTGCAACGTCCATGCGGTTGTTGACGGTCTCGCACTGACGGCGGGCCGACTGGATTATCTGTTCGTTAGTGATTCTCATATTTCTTTAGTTTTTTACGGATGATGTTCATTGTCTTGTGGAGACGCGATTTGACGGTACCTTCAGGAACGCCTACAATCTCGGCTATCTGCGGAATTGTCAGTTCTTCCTGATAGTGTAGAGAGAAGATCTGGTGCAACGGTGCAGGTAGTTCGCTGAGCACTTGTACCAAGGCTTCATCGAGGGCAGCTTGGTCAAGCTGCACTTCTATCTGCTGGTCTGTCACAGGCTCAGCATCGAGGGTGGCCAACAGTTGTGCCTCGTAGGCATTGCTGCGATAGTGGTTGCGACAGATGTTGTAGGCGATGGTGAAGAGCCATGTATCAACCCGGCGTCCCTCCTGATAGCGGTCGCGGGCTTCGTAGGCACGGAGAAAGACATCGTGCGTGGCATCGGCTGCCAGTTCCTCGTCACCACCCAACTGCAGGAAGAAGAACCCTTTCAGCCGACGCGCATAGCGGCGATACAGCTCTTCGAAAGCCGTATCGCTGCCCGCCGCAGCTTTTGCCATCAGCTGCTCGTCGGTCTGCTGGCGTAGGGGAT
The DNA here is from genome assembly GCA_947168395.1 of uncultured Prevotellaceae bacterium. GTDB lineage: Bacteria > Bacteroidota > Bacteroidia > Bacteroidales > Bacteroidaceae > Prevotella. The sequence goes on from CAMVLT010000086.1 coordinate 6,186, forward strand.
GAAGACGGAAGATACTCATTTCAGATAGCCTTTGAATTCATCCACATCGTAGTTCTCTTTCTCTAACCGATCGATGATGTCAGTAAAGATGCCGTGCAGCCACTGATAGCGCTCCCGGTTGTACTTCTTGTAGTAGGGCAACTGGTCGTGCAGCAGCCGTATGTAGTTCATAGCGTAGCCATCGGCCGAAGACGAGAAGAGTTGCGTGTCCTTCATTTTCGGATGGAACGGCATGCGTAGATACTCCAGACGGTAGCGCTGTTCTATGTTGCGACGCTTCACGGCCATGTTGTCGTAGGGCTTGGTGGAGTAACGTATAGTCAGCCCCTCGTTGTATAAGCGGG
>CAMVLT010000087.1 GCA_947168395.1 uncultured Prevotellaceae bacterium
TGACGGTGCGCCTTGGTGCTAACGCCCCATTCAACAAATACTGGACATCAGAGGCAGAGACCGTGAATGGCGACTATCGTGATTTTCAGCAGTCTTGGAACAGGGCACGCTCATTCAGCCTCTCAGTTACCTGGCGTTTTGGTTCTTTGAAAGCCAACGTCAAGAAGACCGAGCATAGCATCGAAAATGATGATGTTGTTGGTGGAATTACTAAGAAATAATGATAATTGGGGCTGATTTCATGTTCAACATACAATGCGCGTTCATTTTTCGTGAACAAAGAGCATTTTTTGAACAAAAAGTCTGGATATATAGAAGAAACGAGGGGCTGGCTTTGCCCCTCGTTTCTTTACAGAGAATTTAAATGCAGATAGACCCTATCGGCGTGACTTCGATTTCTTCTTTCTGCGTTCCAAGTACGCTGCCAGTTCATTGATGCCCCAGATGGCTGACATGACGAAGATTGGCATAAAGGCCATCGCCCAAAGGAACGTCATGGTGTCGTTGAGATGATACTTGCCTGTGTAATAGGCAAGGACTGGAAAGACGACCATTGCCACCTTGTCAATCAGATGGTAAACAACGGGGAACCACTCCATGCGCGAAGTCAGACGGATAAGATGCTCCTCAGCTTTGGCCTCGATATACTCGCAGACAGTCTCGCCACCCTTTATCATTGCCATGCAAACCTGAGACTTCTGCCATTTCTCGCGGTCTTTCTTCGACAGTTCTTCGACATAGCGGCTCATGAGTTTCGAGTCGTGCATGTTCTCAGCCACTTGTCGCAGGATGCATTCCGCATATAGGTTCATGTCTTCCAACGGCACGACGTCCATGTCCTGATTGACGAGTTTGCTGCTGTTGTTCCTCATTGCATCGAGGGGAATACTACCCAGAAGCGTCTGCTGGTCTATGAGCATTTCAATGGCCTCGTGGGTTGATTTCACAAGGAACTTCCCTTTCATCACAGCCTTCACACCGCGTTCATACTCCTTCTGGTCATAGAGCGTTGCACGTTTATGACCGCCATGAAAAAGGGCCTTCAGCTTGTTAATAACTTGCAGGATGGTGTGCGGCTTCTCCTGCTTTCGGGGGCTTTCTTGCCGTCCCCCAGTCTCACTGTTGCCTCCCTGCATCTGACTATCGCCAGAGGGAAGCATGCTGTCGTATTTACTTCTCATAAAAAAAACGCTATCTCTTTCGTCCTCTATAATTCTGTTGTCTGATGAATCCGTTCTTCTTCCACCAGTACCATTCCTCGTCCTTCTTCTTCGGCAGGTCGTTATTGCTCTGACCACCTCCAAGGGACGGCTGCGTTTCCGGCAGGGCAAGGGTAGCAACGACGTCAAGCATAACTTCGGCTGCATCACCCGCACGCTCGGCACTACATTCAAACTGATCAAGCAGTTCCATTGCGGTACTCTTCAGGTTCTCCTCACTGAACGAAGAACCTTCGCGCTCTCCCATATCGATGGCCTTAGCTACGATGCCTTCTGGCAGGATGTCCTCCCTATCAAGCGGGCTAAACTCCGTCCTGAACGGACTCTTCACAAAGCGCTTGATGGCATTCAGCGCAAGCCAGATGGCTGTCCGACGGTCACTCTCGGCCTCCGTGGACTTACGGGGAGCAGGCTCCGTCTGCTTCACGGGCGTCGGAGCCGCTGGTTTCTCAGCGTTCTTCCTCTCTGCCGCCTCCTTAATCCTCAATAGTCGCAGATATGCATCGTCATCATCTGACTGCGACGACCTCGACGGCTTCTGCGGAATCGCCTCGTCCTGCCGATTCTGCTGCCAATGATAGCTCTCCGTCCGCGTCTCTTCCTGCTCAGGATGCAGCTTCTGCCAAGTGCCGAACAGCTTGGAAACCGTCAGGTCGCGCCCATGTCCGAAACCTCTGGCCGAAGCCTTGTACATCACCGTACTGGAGTAATTCCCGTCGAGGTCGTACAACTTCTCGCCAATGGAGTAACCACGGCAGACACCCTTTGAGTCGTATGTTGGCTCCACTTCGAACCCGTTCCTGCGCATCCCGGCAAAGTACGTCTCGATGTCCCACGCATCCATTCCCTTCAGCACCTTCATTGCAGCATCGTGAATCCGCTCCATCCGATGGTTCGTCCTCTCCTCGGCCTTCGTCCAGCCGTATTTCTCGGCAATGATGTTCGCAGCCATTTTCGCCCGCTCCTTGCATTTGTGCGTGTCCTGCATCTCGCCGTCCATCGTCAGGCGGTTGGCCACAATGTGTACATGCGGCTTGCCCGTGTCAAAGTGTACAGTGGCTACATACTGACTTTTGGCCAGCTCTGTATGCCTGCCGCTCACCTTCAACTTGGGCTGACCCGTCCTCTTGTCGATGACTGGCCTGCCGTCTTTGCCTTTCACCGGCTCCCATTTGAAGTGGGTAGTGTCCAGCACCTGAACGCAGTCCTTGCAGAATCTGTCCCACTGCGCCATCGTCCAGTCCTGACAGACCTCCGGCGGAGGACACAGTTCGATACGCCAGAACGGCTTTTCTGCCTTGTGCCTGGATGCCGCCTGCAGCAGCTGCATGTCCATCAGCACCTCTACGGGCGAGTAGGGTTTGCCCGTCAGCGGATTCAGTTCGATGTTGTTGGCGGCGAGGAAGACCGGCTTGTCCTCCTTCCTTGCCTTCTCCTTGTCGAGCACATAGTTGATAGCGTTGGCGGCATGCGCCCCGTCTATCGTGTCCATCTTGATGACCATACGCTAACCTCCCATGTTTAACGTCCTGTCCCTCATCCTGTCGAAGAACTCCAGGGCAGTGATAAGGTGATCGCGCCACCAGTCATAGCTCTTGCCGTGGATGACAGCCCTGAAACGTTCATCGTCTGACTTATGTGCAAACTCTGCCACCATCGCATTGAATTGGAGCAGTACATCAGAACGTGACTTCTTCAGGCTCCTGAGCAATTCAAGTTCTTCATCGGTAAATGCCGCACGGGGATGCTTGCCGCTCAGGAGTGTCGTACAATACTGCGAAAGATTCTGTCCGCATTTTTCTGCATTCCCGAGAAGTTCATCCATCAGTCGTTTCGTCACTTTCAGGTGCAGCATCTCTGTGGCAGTCCACTTGCGGATGCGCAGTCCCGTCCGATTCTTACGCAGCACCTTGTCAATCAGGTCCACGCGATGGGCATCCAGTTTGTAACTGCCAAACAACGTGTAACTCTGTCGGCTGATAGGCTGGTCAACCTGTTCGATGCTGCCGCTACTCCGATAGACGACAAAGTGCATCTGACATTTCCTGTCAGTCTCATCCGCCCACAGGTCACCGACCGTTACGGGTTCCCATGAGAACTTGCTGTGCTCCCTGCCGTCCTTGGGCGACAGGTACCGCTTCTTTGACTTGATGAAGAAGCCCTTCTCAGGTCTCGTCTTCTCTATGAGCTGCGAGCCTTGGAATATCACTATTTCGTTTCTGTCTACTGTCATAAGTATACATTTATTAAAGGTGTGAGCCAGCGAACGCCTCCCCCAATGAGAGCCTGCGAGCATTGCCAGTTCGGTTCGTCTGCCAAAAGAGCCATAGCGATTTTGGTAGCACGAAACTCCAACTGGCATATCTGCACGCATGTTTCGATTCTGACTGACGTTTCTGATACCCGGAGAGATTTCCCGAGCATCGGCAATGTCGTACATTGTAGCTCGTCATTACAGAATTTCATCGATGCTCTTCTTGCGGTTAGTGACTGTGCCATGCTTCTGCTCATAACGGGCAATTCCGTCACTGAGGAACTTCTCCACCACGTCGCGGATGGAGAAACCCTCAATTCGGGCGATGGCCTTTATCTTGACCACAATCTCAACGGCTAAGATGACCGTGAAGTGCTGCCAGGCTCTCTTGATGACACTGGTCTCTTCGGGCCTTTGTTCTTCCTGTGGTTTCTTCTGCTCCTTTGGTCTGGTCTGCTGGGTGATGCTTCTGACATCACTTTCAAGGGTATTGAAACCGTCTAAGGGAAACACTTGCTCACTCATACTCGTTTACTGTTTTATTTGTTCTACAATAGCGTCAAAGGCATGTTCGACGGCAGCCTTCTGGTACTTGTCAAGTGCGGAAATGGTTGAGTAACGCTTGATGACTACACTCTGCTTGATCCTCGGTGTAACCCTGCCGATCCTGCCAAGAATTTTTACCGTCTCTTCACGCTGCTTCATCTCGTCGGCACGGTTCTCGGTAGTGTTGATTCGGTTGGGCAGGAATACAAGTTGGATGTCCTTCACGCGCTTGATGACCTTGATGAAGATACCAGTGGCATCGATGGTGTCGAAGTCGTAGGAGATAGGCACTACGGCGAGGTCCGCTGCCTTGTACAGCAGGTCGAGGTTGGCGGCATTGAGGGTTCCCGGCATGTCGAAGAGGACAACACCGTCAAACTGCATCGCCTCCTTGATGGAGGACTGCAGGCTCTGGCGGTCTGTCGTATCAACAGTACTCACTTCCCAAGGAATAGCCGCATCCGGGTTGGCAGCCAGCTCCCTCTCCCTGTGACGGGACAAGGATGCCTGAATGTCTGCATCCAGGACCTTCACGGAATAACCATTCTCACACAGATACTGCGCAAAGAGCGCACAACAGGAGGTCTTTCCTACGCCTCCCTTAATGTTGGTGAATAATATAATTCTTCTCATAATTTTACTCTGTTTATTAAATACATTGTGTACATTTTTGCCATTATAGACCTTGTGTACTCTGTATATCGCGAATACAGTTTATCCATTATCGCCATTGTAGACTCTTTATACACTGGTTCCGTTGAATACTCTGTATACATTGTCTTCATTGCAGACAACATACACATTGCAGACACTGTAACCGTTGTATATACTGTAGCCAGTGTAAACGCTGTATACACATACACTGTGGCCATTGTAGCAACCGGATACACTGTGGCCATTGTAGCCATTGTCTTCAGTGCATACAATTGATACACCCTATACATTGTATACTCGGTCATGTCAGACATGTTACCAGTCACGCTTGTTGGGTTTACGACGATGGGACGAAAGGATGGCATCATTCTCTTCCTCTGTGGTAAGGGGTACAGCATTCTTGCGTTTCACCTCCAGCCACTTGTCGAGTTCGTCATTGAACAAGACCCAACGCTTGCCGGGCTTCGATCCTGGCACCTCGCCCTTCTGCAACTTCATGTAGAGGGTGTTCAGAGGCATGCGGAGATAGTCAGCCGCCTCCTCCACATTCATCGTGCGACGCACGCGCTGTATCTTTTGCTGTGTTTGTCCTTTCTGAAGGTCAGACAGCAGTACCTTCATGCCGATGACTTCATCCCGAAGCTCGGCAACGACCTGTGGAAGGTCGTCGAATGATAATTTATCATTAAGCATATTTACACGCTGAGACTTTTGTGTCTCGGCTGCAAAGAAACGACATTATCATCCGCTTATCAATATTATCAGGCGTAATGCGTCAGTAATCATGGTATAATGGAATTGCTTGTGGTTATGGATGGTTTCGCTTCACAGGTAATGGTTGCCAAAGGGAAAGGGAGGTGTCGTACATGGTGTCATGGCGGACTTGGATAGTTGGTGACGGTTATTGTGAGTCAGCAGGCATATGGAAAGACAAAGCCGCCGTACTAACCATTATCTGGTCGGTACGGCGGCTTCGTCGCTAAGAGCTACAATTCCGGATAGGCCTATTCTCCTTTATGCTCCGTGTCTGTGGAATCTGAATCAGGATAGTGGAAGGCTATTGGATCTGATTCTTCTGGCTCGTCTATCTTTACATAGCCCTTTTTCCCGTCAGCTTTCAGATTTTGGGAAAGTGTCGTGTCCTTCACGTTGGCGCACAGGTCTGGGAACATTTTCTTGATGAAGCTGGCGCAGGCATTGGTTCCATAGCCGTTCTTCATACCCATACGTGTGGCGATGTTCCATGTCAGGTGACACATGTCGAGATACTTGACATTTACGTCTTTCTTCCACTTCCAGCTACGTCCAATAGGTTTGTAGGAAGCACTGTCTATCCATCCCTCGTATTCAATCCAGAACACCTGCATGTCCTCCTGTTCCAGAATGGGAGCCACAGCCCAGCTGACATAGTCCTGTATTGCTTTCTTTCTCCTGAGCTTGAACTCCTCAGTCTCTGCGATGCTCTCCGCTTCGCTCTTCCTGTAGATTTCCTTCTGTCTTTCCAGCTCCTCTTGTGTCGTTTTCACGGTGAGCGGACTTGGCGCAGGTGCAGCATCCTTCTTGGATTTCCTGACGGCCAGACTGCTCAACTTGTCCAAAAAGGAGTAACAGCATGCGACACCGGATTCCAGCAAAAGAAAGAACAGCACAACAAGAACACAATAAGGAATGAGATGGCTCTTGTCGTATAGTTGGGCTGCCAACATATACGACACAATAAGAACCAACACACTAATAGCCACGAATATGGCTATGTCACTAATCTCCAGTTTTTTTAATTTTCTATTCATTTCTTCCTAAAATCCGCAACTAATAGTCATGCGGACTAATTTTGCCGTCTTGCCCTCTA
>CAMVLT010000088.1 GCA_947168395.1 uncultured Prevotellaceae bacterium
CAGCCTCTATGAACTGGCGCAGTACGCTGTTGGTGCGCGACAAATTACGACTGAGAGCCTGCTTACTGTGTTGGGGCAGATCAATGAGTCGCTCGACAATATCTGCCACTGCATCGACCACACCTACTATGTCGTCTCGCGCTATGTCACCATCCGCCTGAACTACTTCAAGCGGACGCTCTATATGTCGAAGACCATCCGCGAGATGGCCAACGATGCCTTCTCGCATTGGAAACGGGTGGCGGAGGAAGTAGGGTATTAGAAAGAATGATTTGCTATGAAGAGACTATATGATTATGTATTGTTGTTGGCGGCGATGCTGCCGCTTTCTGTGATGGCTCAGAGCGTGACCTACAATCACGATGAGTCGGTGATGAACCAGTTTACCATCGGCGAGACGGGCGCGGGCAGTTTCACGCCCGACTGGTATTACGATGCGCTGCACAAGAACTACCGCAACGGGGCCATGATGACCAACAAGCAGTTCTTCCGCAGCGAGATGAACCTCACGCTCTATCAGGAGGTTCCCCATGCCGAAGCCCTCGACTCGGCACTGACGGAGCGTATGCGCGTGGAAGCGAAGAACATTGCCGACCGCACACCGGGCGTGACCGATATTGCCTGGCAGGTGGAGCGGGGAAAGATAGAGTCGAAGTTATCCGTGCTGAAGGGCAACATCGAGCGTATCACGCTGGAGGGCGGCTCTGCCAAGAGTTACACCACGTGGCTGGAATGTTACAATGCCATCAACTGCGGGCTTCAGGCCGTCCGTGATGCCTACATGCCCCAGGGCAAGCGTAAGGAGCAGTATCTGGCCATCTACAAGGACATCCTCCTGAAGAACACCGAGGTCTGCGAGTATATCCTCTATCTCCGCAAACTGAAGGAGGTGAAAAACAGTTCCGGCACAGCCCCTGCGCCCCATCGTGCCAACATCACCACCATCTGCCGTTCCGCTCATGGTCGTTGGAAGGTAGCCATGGCCGCTGGTGGCGGGATAGGGGAGTGAGATAAGGAGAATTATCTGAGAATATGCCGAAGATCTTCGCCCACCTTACCTATTTGCCAATAGGATTCTTCTTCAGGAACCGACTTGTTCAGTATCTGGTTTTCAAAATCTACTTGGTAAGATGAGCATAGCTGATGGCCAATGCTTTTGAGCAAATCATAAAGGTTATGACCACGGACGTGGAGATAGGCGTTCTCCATCGTAAGGCCTAACTCTGCGTACCGTTTCTCTTCTTGATCAAAATCGACATCTGATTCAACGCCGGAATTAGCTATCAGGTCCGTGAGGCCTTGCTCTATGACGCATAGGATGCCGTTCCCGTTGTTGGCTAATTGTTCTGCCTTGCACTGGTGGGGCAGACATGCCGTGAAATCCTTGCGGGAAATCCTCGCATCATGCGTCCTTAAACAATATAGCAAGGCAAGAAACGGATGATACACAATCCGGGAATACTCATTCAGGAACTGGACAAAATCGAACTTCTGTGCTACAACGGGGAGAGCCTTAGCGAGCCTTGCTTGCAAGTGAGATGCTTTGCAGTAGTGGTTCTCCCACGAATAAGTATATGTCTGCGATATGAAATGGTCGCTATCGATACCGGCTTCGTTCAGCAGATAGCGCATATCGCTGTCGATGCAGACAAAGAATCGCTCGGACAGGAACTCCATATATCTCAGGCACTGGCTGCTGCCTGTGGCCCTTTCTCCATTGTCGGCCTTGCTATATGCAAGATAGTTATAGCGTCCCGGTGACACCCGTTGTATCATGGTGTCCCAGAACAGGACGTCTTCCCAATCCTCCAGATGTACTGAAGCCTTTATGCCTCGCTGAATAATCGGCACATTGGCAAAGTCAATGGCCTGTTGCTCTACCAGGTTTGCCATCAGTCTGCCGATTTAATGATGTCCTCCATATAGACAACCTTATCACCCCATCCACGGCCGAAAATGCTTGGTGAGTGTGTGGTGATGAAGAATTGTGCGTTGCTGTTGAGCGATGTCAGTACATCAAGTAATTGTTGCTGCCAGCCAATGTGCAGGGAAATCTCAGGCTCATCCATAAACACGACGGCAGGTTTCTCTTCCAAGAGGAATACCCGAAGGAGGATGAGCAAAAGCTGTTTCTCGCCCGACGACAGGTCGTTCAGTTCGCAGAAATGACCCTTCTCAGTCTTGAACATCAGTTGGCTGTCCTTTATCTGCATGGTCTTGCCTGTTTCAGAGAACATTCTGTTCACCAGTTGCTCAAACTTCTCAATGTTCTTGCGGATTTCGTCATAACGCTCGGGGTAGTCGAGCATCTTCATGCGATAGTTGAAAAACGATACCCCTTGCTTGTTCTGGAAAACGGCATTGTTCAATTCCTGCAGAAGGGGAGACTCCTCTTTCCGTCGGGTGGGGACATCCAAGTTCCTGACATATACAGCCTCCATCGCGGAAAGTTGCTCTGCGAGGGGAGTGCCGTATGTGTCAGTCCACTTTATTTTGCTGAAGGCTTTCGGGTCCCAATAGTAGGCATACATCAGGTTCATCAGCGTCGTCTTTCCGCTTCCGTTAATGCCCACAAGGATGTTCATGTCAGGGTTTATATGTTCCCAACACACGTTCTTTTCACCCCATAGCCTTTTTACGTAGAAGGCTTTTATGCCACTATTGTTCATATAGGATATCTTTTATTAATTTGTGCAAAGGTACACATTTTTTTTAAATCATCAGTTGTTTTATGGGCGAGTTTATGAAAAATTGATTGTTTTTCTTGCAAAAAGGCATCAAAACTCCTTTTCTCGCACAAAAATGTATATACGTCACGCCGCCTTTCGCTGTCCTATTAGATATGTGTTTCTGTTCACGAGTTCTATGATACGCTCATGATATTCTGTGAATTGGTTGTCATATCCGTAGCACTGAAGGATTTGCAGTGTGCTGAGAGACACCTCTACGGTCTCTATGCTCTCTCCGTCAATGGTCGCAGAGAGAATAAGCGAGTCTTTTTTGAGATAATACTTATTCTCATATACGCAGTGGTTCATCGTCTCTCCTTCCTGCCTATATGCTTCTATGCTGTCAAGGACGTGAACCTTGATTAGTCCGTCGGTGAATGTAATGCCGAAGAACTTGGATTTGAGGTTACGGAACACCTCTTCACGTTCGGCTGCGGTCTTTTGTTCCCATTCAAGGCGCTGTAATTCGCGTTCGCGTCGTTGCGCCTCGTATTGCCTTTGAAGCCGCTCATATTCTTCTTTCCTCTGCTTCTCTTTCTTGTCATAAAGGCGGTCATGCTCGGCTTTAAGGTCATTGGGACATACAAACTTGGGGTTGCTCAAGTCTTTCTTGTAATACCTGAGTAGGTCTATATAGTCTCGCCACATATTCGCGTCATTGATATGGTAGTGGTTGCGCAGGGCGATTTTCAGTGACGGCCAGTAACTATCAACATTGTTATGGCTGCTGTGAATGAACAGTCTCGCCACCTCATACTGCCTTGCTTTCCAAAGCGTTTCAATCTTCGGGCTTTTCAGTAGTGCCTTGAATAGTAATGACGGTACAACTTCGTGCTCATTGTCCGCATATCCGTTGCGCATAAGTGCAGGGATGACGGTTGACTTCGGGTAGTAGGGGCAGTCGGCCACATGCTCGTATATCCAACTATCCGTGCGTATTTCCAACGGGCTGTTCAGCGTCCAACATTCTGTATTTGAATAGCACATGCCGTTTCGCCGCCGTGCTGCATATACGCAGTTGCCTTTATCATTCAGCCATTGCTGCACTATTTCGTCAAAGAAGAAACGGGCTGGCTTGCCTTTCTCGTAATATGCACTTACCATAATGATACGCATGACCTGCATGTCGTTTTTGGTGGTGCCTATGCAGAAAAAGCCCTTTTCTTTATGCTTGCGTTTCAGGGTATTCTCTACTCTGAGATATTCCCCGCAGTTGGGACAGACACATTGCGTCTGCCCGTCCTCCGTGTGGAACACATGACCGCAGTCAAGGCAAGTTGTTCTTCCGCTCTTGACACGATAGGCATAGTGGTAGACAGCGCTCTCCCTGCCGTATCCTTTTTGGTCTTTGTTGATGGGGCGCAGTCCTTTCATAGCGGCTGCGACTTGCTTTTGGAACTTGTTTCTTGGTTTCATAATCAGTCGAATAATGATAGTTGTTGTACTTGGGTGGTCTGCTCTCTCTTGGGTTGGGGCTTGTGGCGGTTGGCAATGCGGTTATAGCAGTCTCTTTGGTACTGCGCCATTGCCTCGTGTCTTGCCTCTGCCTTTTCCTCGTCGGTCAGTTCCACGACGTGGTTGACTACGATTTGGGCGTGGTCGATGGGTTTGCCAACCTCGATGTCGTCTTCCTCGTAGTAGTGGACTGCCATAGAGTAGATTTCGGAATCGGTGAAGCCGTTGCACTTGCTCTGCATCACTTTGTTGAGGATGTAGGTCGTGCAGTCGTCGATGTTTTTCTCCGGCTTGCTGAATGTCTGGGCGAAGATTTCGTTCTCTGCTGCCATGCCTTGCAGATAGTTGCGGATGGCTTGCTTGAAATGTTCTGTTGTCTGCATGTTGATGATGTTTAAAATGTTTTTTATTTTTATGCGGATTCCAAGAGCCGGACGTCTTGTTTTCAATCCTTTTATTTGTCTCTCGCAAATCCGACATTTTTTTTGCGTCTTTCCTGTCCCCGTATCGTCTTGTTTCAGTGGCTTCGCATAGGTCGCACGGTTGGATAAAGCAAGACTTTCGGTAAAAATACTACCCGCATGGGATGGAGATTTTTCCCGAAATGTCTTGCTGTTCCAAGCTGCGGGTTTACCTTTGCCGCTGAAACATGTCGATTCGGGTATGACGGAAAGACGGATGGGAGGTTTGCGAAACAAAAGACAAATAGGTTCTTTTACGTCGGGATTATCTTTGTCCGAATTATCAATGTCATATTAGTTCTATGAATTGTTAATTTGCAAACTTAAATTTCATTTCATGGGCTATATCGGGAATATGCAGTACTTTCGCGGCAAAAAAGCAAGATGGGAGTTTCAAGTTTGATGTTGCAGGCAGGCGGGATGCCGGAGGTTGTCGATAGTATCGTCAACAATATCGGTATCGACATGTTCGACGAGGAGATAGATGATGTCATCTTCCAGACGAACGAGTTCCTGACGGATGCGACGTTTATCGGAGCAAGCGGGCCGTTCTGGTGGATACTGGAGATGTGTATGGCCCTGGGAGCGATGTTCGCCATCATCATGGCGGCGGGCATGGCGTATAAGATGATGACTAAGGGCGAGCCGTTCGACGTGCTGAAGGTGCTGCGCGTGTTGGCCATCGCCATTGTGATGTTCTGGTGGTATCCTCACGGAGGCAGCGGGGCATCGGTATTGGGCGTACTGGCCTATATTCCTAACTGTATCGGCTCTTATACACACGACCTGTATGAGATAGAGGCGGCGCAGGTGCAGCAGAAGTTCGACAACCTGCATGAACCATTGAAGCAGCGTCAGGACAGCATCGACCACTATATGGCGATAGCGAAGGTGACGGTGGACGGTATGCAGAAGGCCGGAGTCTCTGACATAACGCAGTATGTGGGTTACCAGACGCTGACGGACTCGGAGAAGAAGGCCTGTAAGTTCTACTTGCAGAGCACGTACACGGGCCTGATGATAGGACTGGATAAGATTATCATGCTACTGTCGCTTGTGGTCTTCCGCATCGGCTGGTGGGGAACTATCTTCTGTCAGCAGATACTGTTAGGCATGTTGACCATCTTCGGACCGCTGCAATGGGCCTTTTCGCTATTGCCGAAATGGGAAGGTGCCTGGGCGAAATGGATTACGCGGTATCTCACCGTGCATTTCTACGGCGCAATGCTCTACTTCGTGGGATTCTATGTGCTACTGTTGTTCGACATTGTGTTGAGCATCCAATATGAGAACCTGCAGGCGATTCTCGACGGAGGATTCTCAGGGTATTTGCAGAACTCGTTTATGACGGCGGGTTATCTGTTGGTGGCCTCGTTGGTGGCCCTGAAGTGCCTGAACCTTGTGCCGGATTTGGCAGCATGGATGATTCCAGAGGGAGATACGGCTTTCTCGACGAGAAACTTCGGCGAGGGTGTGGCCAGTCAGGCCAAGACAAGTGCAATGTCAGTAATGCGATAAAAATGTAAATGAGATATGGTAATAAAGAATCTGGAGAATAAGATTAAGCTGGTGATGATAGTGAGTTGCCTGTTCATGGTGGGCTGCATCATCATCTCGCTGGGGTCCATCTTCACCGCCAAAGGCATGGTGGACGATGCCCACAAGAAAGTGTATGTGTTAGACGGCAATGTGCCTATTCTGGTGCAGCGTACAACGATGGACGAGACGCTCGACGTGGAAGCCAAGAGTCATGTGGAACTGTTCCACCATCTCTTCTTCACCCTTGCGCCTGATGACAAGTACATCAACTATACGATGGAGAAGGCCATGTATC
>CAMVLT010000089.1 GCA_947168395.1 uncultured Prevotellaceae bacterium
CCCCTGAAACCCACCCCCTGCCCCTCCCGAACGGGAGGGGTGTTTATTTACTCTTCTTCGAAAGGGCTTCCCGACCCTTTCTCCCCTCCCTAACAGGGAGGGGCAGGGGGTGGGTCTTGGAGGGGTGTTTATATAGATGTCGTCTATAAAACATCCCCTCCTTGGGAGGGGCTTGGGGAGGCTTCTTGGGGAGGCTTCTTGTAGAGGCTTCTTACGAAAAAGGATGTATCCCACCTAAGGGACACATCCTTTCTCTATTTTTGTTATTATTACGCTACGCTTTAGAAGTTGTAGTACAGACCGAAGGTGATGTTCGTGGCATCCAGGTTCAGGCCGAACTTGCTGATGTTGTTGTCATCGCCATCAGGATTCAGCTGATCCCAGCCGAGGAAACCGATGTGAGAAACGAAGCTCAGCTTGTCGTTCAGGTTGACAGCCAGACCAGGCTGGAAACCTACGGCAATCTCAGTCCAGTCAGCCTTAGAGGCAGAGGTGAATGCAAGGCCACCGTCAACGAAGAGGTTCACCTTACCCAGCTTGGCGAAAGTGTAACGAGCGTAGGGAGCAATGCTGAAGGCGCTCTCGCTGACACCATTCACACCGTTGAACTTGTCGCTCTGGTAGCCAATCACAGTACCGATGGCCCACTCGTCGCTCAGGTTGTAACCAATCTCAGGCATAATCTTGAAAGCGGTCTCGCTCTTGTCACCAGCCAACTTCTGGCTGCTCCAAGCCTCGATAGCAACGCTACCACCAATGTAAACCTGAGCGTTCATGCTCACAGCTGCAAGTGCAGCAACCATAGTTAAAACAATCTTTTTCATTTTCTTTTTTCTTTTTTAAATGGTTATTATTATCCGAAAAACTTTATCTTTTCGGGTGCAAAGGTATAAACATTTACGGAACCAGAGCACATTTTCCGCAGTTTTCTTCCTTCTGTGCGCGCAAACATGATGTATGTCAATTATTAAAAACCTATAAATATCGCCCGGAAGGCGTGGTATTCTGACTTTTTGTTGTATCTTTGCACTATATTATAAATAAGGTGTAAAGAGCTATGAAAAGGAATCTGATACTTGCCGTGTGCCTGACGGGCAGCATGGTTGCCGCAACGGCACAGACGAAGGGCGGGGAACTGTCCGCCGACATGTTGAAGGACATTGTAAAGGAGCATAAGCAGGTGCCGGTGAACAAGGCACTGGTGAACGCCGTGGCTGCGAATGCCATTGACGACCTGGCCAAGAATCACCAGAATGCAGGTGCGCTGGACACGTACTTCAGTATAGAGACCAAGTCGCAGTCAATTACCGACCAGAAGTCGAGCGGAAGGTGCTGGATGTTCAGTGGCCTGAACGTGCTGCGCTCGAACTATACCCAGCAGCACGGCGACTCCATACAGCTGGAGTTCTCGCAGGCCTACCTTTTCTTCTACGACCAGTTGGAGAAGGCCAACCTGATGCTGCAGGGCATCATCGACACTGGCAAGAAGCCCATTGACGACCTGCGCGTGCAGTTCTTCTTCCAGCACCCGCTGAACGATGGTGGCACCTTCTGCGGTGTGGCCGACCTGGCCGAGAAATACGGACTGGTGCCCAAGGAAGTGATGCCTGAGTCGTTCTCGACCGACAACACGTCGAAGGCTTCGAAGCTCATTGCCTCCAAGCTGCGCGAATATGGGCTGCAGCTGCGCGACATGGTGCAGAAGGACAAGAGCCAGGCATCGCTCAACAAGGCCAAGGTAAGGATGCTGGCACAGGTGTACCGCATGCTGGAGATGACCATCGGACAGCCTCCCCAGAAATTCACCTACACATTCAAGACCGCCAAGGGCAACGCCGCTGGCAAGGCCAAGGAGTACACACCGCAGTCATTCTACCAGGAGGTGGTGGGAGGCTCCATCAACGGCACCTTCATCATGGCCATGAACGACCCTCGCCGCCCCTACTACAAGACTTACGAGGTGGAGTATGACCGCCACACCTACGACGGCCACAACTGGAAGTATGTCAACCTGCCTATGGACGACATTGA
The DNA here is from genome assembly GCA_947168395.1 of uncultured Prevotellaceae bacterium. GTDB lineage: Bacteria > Bacteroidota > Bacteroidia > Bacteroidales > Bacteroidaceae > Prevotella. Next base: position 2,032 of record CAMVLT010000089.1, read on the forward strand.
GCAGATGGCCATTGCCTCGCTGCGTGACGGCCGCAAGCTGTACTCCAGCTACGACGTGGGCAAGTTCCTGGACCGCAAGCGTGGCTATGCCGACACCGAGAACTTCGACTATGAATCGCTGTTTGGCACTACCTTCGGCATGGACAAAGCCCAGCGCATTTCAACCTTCGACAGCGGCTCTACCCATGCCATGACCCTCTGTGCCGTCGACCTGGACGACCGGGGCAAGGTGCTCAAGTGGAAGGTGGAGAACTCGTGGGGAGCCGACTGGGGACAAAGGGGCTGCCTCATCATGACCGACCGCTGGTTCCGTGAATATATGTTCCGCCTGGTGGTGAACAAGAAGTACGTGCCCGAGAAAATACTGCAGGCCGCCAACCAGGAGCCTACGATGGTAATGCCCGAAGACCCCTTGTTCCTGCCCGACGAATAAGTGGCCTATGCCTTGACCAGGAAGCCGCAGTCGGCATAGACGTATTCCTCCATGAGCAGGTGGTCGAGGGCGGCTTCTATCTGTTCGTAGGGCAAAGGCAACTGGCGCAGCTGGGTGACATGGTGACGCTGACCGTCGGCCAGCAGGTTGAGGATGAGCTGTTGCGCATCGTCCACCTTTTGGGCAGTGGTCAGACTGTGGTTGTAACTGAGGCAGACGTCGCATTGGCCGCAGTCATGGTCGTTCTCCTCACCAAAATAGCGCAGCAACTGACGGCTGCGGCACTGGTCAGCCGTCTGCAGATAGGCTATCATGGCCTGTATGCGGTCTATGTAGCGGCACTTCAAGTCATCGTAGACGGCAGGGGGAAACATCAGATACTCGGAGTCCTCGCGCCGCTGCATGTAGCGGATGTAGGGAGTGTGCTTCTGGGGTATGAAGCGTATGATGTGCTTCATGGCCAGCTGCTTGAGCGTCTGGTAGACAATGGGTTTGGTGAGGCCAGTCTCGTGGGCAATGAAGGCCTCGTCGATGAAACCATAGTCGACAAACAGCCCGCCGTAGTTGCGCAGCAGGGAGGTGATGACGCGGTCTTCGCCAGGCTCCAAGTGGTCGAGCCTGTAGAGCTGGTCGCGGCTGAGGCAGAACATGACGCGGGCCTGGTTCTCCTGTTCCTCAATGTATTCGATATAGCCCGCACGGTTCAGAATCTTCAGGGCGGAGTGTACCTGGATGGGGAAATGGTGGAAGTTGTGGCAGAAGTCGTCGACGTTGAACTCGAAGGTGGCATTGTAGCCCGAACCCGTGGCCACCTGATAATAGTAGGCCAGATGGTCGTACACTCGTCGCACATAGTCCTTTTCGGGGAAGGTGTCGGAAACGCGCTTCAGCAGCTTGCGCTGGTCGTTGCCGTTATAGAGCAGCACGGCGTATGACTTCTGACCATCACGTCCTGCACGTCCTGCCTCCTGGAAATAGGCTTCGATGGAGTCAGGGCAGTCGATGTGGATGACAATGCGCACATCGGGCTTGTCGATGCCCATGCCAAAGGCATTGGTAGCCACCATGACGCGCACCTGGTCCCTCTGCCAAGCCTTCTGGCGCTCATCCTTCACGGGGTTGTCGAGACCAGCGTGATAGAAGGTGGCCGACTGGTGGTTCTGGTTCAGCAGGTCGGAGATGTCCTTGGTACGTCGACGGCTGCGGACATAGACTATGGCGGAGCCTTCCACATTATTCAATATATGAAGGAGTTCGTCGAGCTTGTCGGAGGCCTCACGTACCACGTATGCCAGGTTGCTGCGCTCAAACGACATGCGGAAGACACGCTTCTCGGCAAAGGCCAGCCGCTCCTGGATGTCGTCGATGACGGTGGGAGTGGCCGTTGCTGTCAGGGCCAGTACAGGCACGCCGGGCAGGTCGCGCCTGATGTCGGCAATAGTGAGGTAGGACGGGCGGAAGTCGTAGCCCCACTGGGAGATGCAATGGGCCTCGTCGACGGTAATGAAGCACACCTTCATGTGGCGCAGCTTGGTGCGGAACAACTCAGAGGAAAGACGCTCGGGTGACACATAGAGTATCTTGACGGCTCCAAAGACGGCATTTTCGAGGGTGGTCAGTATGCTGTCGTGGGTCATGCCGCTGTAGATGGCAGCAGCACGGATGCCCCGACGGCGCAGGTTCTGCACCTGGTCCTTCATCAGGGCAATGAGCGGCGTGATGACAATGCAGACACCCTCCTGTGCCAATGCCGGCACCTGGAAAGTGATGCTCTTGCCGCCACCAGTAGGCATGAGGCCCAGCGTGTCGTGGCCAGCCCCTATACTCTCGATGATTTCACGCTGGATGCCCCGAAAGTCATCGTAGCCCCAGTACTTCTTTAAAAGTGACAAGTGAAGAGTGAAGAGTGAAGAATTTCCTGCCGGAGTTCCCGTAGGTTCCGATGCAGGCATGGCGGTAGCAAATTTTTCACTTTTCACTCTTCCGAAGGCTTAATGTCCTCAATCTGCAATTGTACCTCGCTGCGCTTGTAGATATTCTCCTCGATGGTATAGACAATGTCGAACGAGCGCTTGGACTTGATGTAGCGGGCTGCCTGACTCTGGCCGAAGGCAATGCCGTTCATCACGTTGCTCGACTTCGAATCGACCAGTTCCAGCTTGATATGCTCCTGCTGTCGGCCCACCACCTTGGAGGTGCCGTAGTCGTAGACGTTGCGGGTGCAGAACAGGGGCTTGGGGTTGTCGGGGCCGTGGGGCGCAAACTTCTTCAGGTCGTTGTGCATCTTCTTGGTGATGTCCTTGAAGTCAACCACCTCCTCAATGTCGAGCATGGCCTCAGTCTGTTCGGGCAGGATGTGCTCGTTGACATACTGCTGGAAACGGCGACGAAACTCGGGAATGTTCTCGATGGGCAGCGACAGACCGACAGCATAGGTGTGGCCACCAAAGTTTTCGAGAATGTCACGGCACGACTTCACGGCATCGTAGATGTCATAGCCAGCCACTGAACGGGCTGAGCCTGTAGCCAGGTCACCACTACGGGTCAGCACCACCGTGGGACGGAAATAGAGTTCGGTCATGCGTGATGCCACGATGCCCACAACGCCCTTCTTCCAGTTCTCGTCGTAGAGCACAATGCTGTTGTGATGCTTCTGACTCTCCAGCTTCTCGATAATCTGGTTGGCTTCCTCCGTCATCTGCTTGTCCACGTCCTTGCGCTGCTCGTTGTAGACATTGATGTGAGTAGCCATAGCCAGCGCCTGGGTGATGTCTTTCTCCACCAACAGGTCGACAGCCTCCGTACCGTTCTGCATACGGCCAGAGGCATTGATGCGCGGCCCTATCTTGAAGACAATGTCGCTCATGGTCAGCTCACGGCCCGTCAGTCCGCAAATGTCAATAATGGCCTTCAGGCCTACCGACGGCGACTGGTTGAGCTGCTTCAGCCCGTGGAAGGCCAGGATGCGGTTCTCGCCTGTCATCGAGACGATGTCGGCTGCGATGGATACGGCACAGAAGTCGAGCAGCGGAATGAGCCGAGAGAAGGGGATGCCGTTGTTCTTGGCAAAAGCCTGCATGAACTTGAATCCCACGCCGCAGCCGCACAGATGCTTGAAAGGATAGGTGGAGTCCACACGCTTGGGATTGAGGATGGCCACGGCAGGCGGCAGTTCCTCATCGGGCACGTGATGGTCGCAGATGATAAAGTCTATGCCAAGCGAGTTGGCATAGTGGATTTCTTCGACCGCCTTGATGCCGCAGTCGAGCACAATAATCAGTTTAACATCCCTTGAGGCAGCGTAGTCCAGTCCTTTCTTGCTGATGCCGTATCCCTCTTCGTAGCGGTCGGGGATATAGTACTCAATGTTGGAATAGAACTGCTGCAGGAACTTGTACACTAAAGCTACCGCCGTACATCCGTCAACATCGTAGTCTCCGTAGACCATAATGCGCTCTTTGCGGCCCATTGCGTCATTCAGACGATCGACAGCCACATCCATGTCATTCATCAGGAAGGGGTCTATCAGTTCGTTGAGCATTGGACGGAAGAATCGCTTGGCCGCCGATTCCGTCTTGATGCCGCGCTGTATGAGCAGGTCGGCCAAGATTGGGCTCATGCCAATCTTCTCTGCCAGCTCTTTAGCCGCCGCGGTTCTGTCGGATGTTGGTGGTTCGTAATTCCATTTGAAATGCATTTATATATTTATTTTTGTTCTTAGTCTCTCTGGTGAAAATCGCCTATTATGGCAATTTACGCTCCAAAGGTAAGCAAAAATAATGAAATAGCGATGGAACTGGGTGAAATTTTAACACAAAAAAAGAAATTCCCGCTTGGGACCGAAGTCTTACGCGGGAACCAATGAAAGGAGGAGTGGTACCTCCAGGAATCGAACCGGGGACACACGGATTTTCAGTCCGATGCTCT
>CAMVLT010000090.1 GCA_947168395.1 uncultured Prevotellaceae bacterium
CGAAAGAGATTATCATCGACCCTTTCACCTGCGCAAAGAGCCTCAATGTGGACTTTGACAAATGGACCAGGAAGAACACCATTCGCTGGACACGCTACGAGGAGCAACGCGGCTGGAGCGTGAACTGCATGGTGACACGTCCCTGCCGCACCGACGGCAAGTGGTACGTCATCCGCTATGAGGATGGTCAGGCAGCAGACACCTACACCCTCATTGCCGAGATGAACGGCGATGCCACCGACCTCAAGGTGGAGGACAGCGACATCGACTACGATAAACGCTACAACTATCGCGTCATCTTCCTGCCCGTCGTGCTGGCAGACAAATACGACAAGGACCATCTGACCAGTGGCGTGCTGGCAAACCCCGAAAGGCTACTGACGAACTTCTGGATAGAGCAGCAGGTGAGCACACAGCTTGAGATGCCCATCAAGCTGACACAGGACCGCAGTTACGACGGAGCCGTGCGCCTGAAGTGGGAATACTGCGCTGCCCCCACGGGCGAGAACTGGACGATTGAATACCGTCCGGCAGAGACAGGCAGTGCCTGGCGCGTGCTCGACAGCAGCATGATGGTCGATACGGAGGCATCGGAGGCCAGCTTCGATGCCGAAGGGTCGGTGTGCGACATGATGGACTATCGTGTAAAAACCACCTATATGAACCGCGACTTCTACTCTAACGTCTATTCCGGCAACCTGCCTGCCGGCAGCTACATCAGCGAGGTGAAGGCATCGACAGGCACGGAGGAGAAGACCGTCATCGTGAAGTGGAAGGTGGCTCGCGCCGACGTAAGCAACGAGATCTACTTCCGTGTGCTGCGCCGCGTCATTGGCGATACGGACTGGACGCTGCTCACCGACGAGATTCATGGCACGGCCTCGGAATACACCTATACCGATGACCGTCCGCTGGCCGGCTCGTACTATGAATACTCCGTGCAGGCCTACGGCGCGAAGTGCGACGAGCAGATCGTGAAGACCGACGAGGTCATCGCCCCTGGTTTCTCGCAAGCCCGAGGCACCATCACTGGTCACATCTCCTACGGCTCGGGAACAGCCGTCGATGGCGTGAAGGTGAACCTCGTCAAGGCCAGTGCCGACGAGCAGACCGACCAGCCGCAGTTCCTCTCGCGCTACATCGAGGGTGCAGGCAAGGGCTTGCAGTGGACGACTGCTAACAAGGAGAAGTACGCCAACGTGCTCAGCGGTGACGGCACCTTCACCATACAGTTCTGGGCACGGCCAAAGAGCGTGGATGCCGGAGGAGCCGCCAACCAAACCATTCTGCGATTAGGCAACGGACTGGAGCTGGGCGTGATGAGCGACGACGGCACACATTTCTATCTGAACAGAGTCATCCACTATGACAATAGGCTGAACTCGCATCACTTCAATAAGAGCCTGCCGTTCAGCACCACCGACTTTACCCACGTCACCGCCGTCTATGACCACGGCATGTTGACTTGTTATGTGGGCACCGACTCGCTGCTGTCGTACACACTCGATTGCACTCAGTATAAGGACTGGAACATTGGCAGCGATCCCACCCTCGCTGTGGGCGGCATCGAAAGCATGTACGCAGGTATGGGCCAGTCCTTCAACGGCTATATTGACGACATCCGCCTATGGAACAGAGCCCTGAGCAAAGAAGAGGTGGAAGCCAACTACACCCGTATCCTCGGCGGTACGGAGGGCGGTTTGGTGCTCTACTGGCCGCTCGACGAGGGACTCGGTGTGAAGGACTATGCCTTCGACGTGGCCCGTCAGGACGGCATCTACCAGCTGAACCATCCTGAGGTTGGACTTAATGCCACGCCGTCGGCCACCGTGCCGCAGCAGTTGGGTCTCTACGGTGTGACCGACAAGAATGGCAACTATATCATACGCGGTATTCCGTTCCAGCAAGGCGGCACCAACTACGAGATTGCCCCGCTGTACGGCGAGCATCAGTTCAATCCCGTCACACGCTCGATGTTCGTCAGCCCCACCTCGCTGACGGCTAACAACATCGACTTCGAGGATGTGTCGTCGTTCCCCATGGAGGGATACGTTTACTATGCCGGCACGAACATTCCTGCCGAGGGCATACAGTTCTATGTGGATGGTCAGCTGCTGACCACCGATGGCGAAGTTCAGCAGAGCGATGCACAAGGCCGCTACAGAATCTCCGTTCCTATAGGCGAGCATTTTGTCGAAGCCAAGCTGGGCAATCACAAGATGGTCAATCAGGGCCGCTTCCCTATCAAAGGTAAGCGTAACTTCAATGCCCCTGTGACCTATAATTTTTCCGATTCCACACTCGTGAACTTTGTAGGGCGCGTCAGTGGCGGCGAACGTAACGACACACTGGCCGTGGGCTTCGGAGCGTCGAAGAACAACATTGGCACGGCCACCATCACGTTGAAACTGAACAACGAATCGTTATCGTTCAACCGCGTGGAGGGCAAGCCCCAAACATCGGCTACCCAGATTCGCACGTGGGAGAGCGACACTGTGAGCATCAACAGCACGGCATGGACAGGCTTCGAAGGCGGCGACGCACGCTACATATTCATCAATACCGACCCCGCGACGGGCGAGTTCTCGGCCAAGTTGCCACCGCTGAAGTACATCGTGAAGAACATCGAGATACCTAAGAACCCCGACATAGAGTTCAATATCCTGCCAGAGATAGACTTGAGCAACGTGCTGAAGGAGCAGATCGACTCGTTGTGGCAGGTGGATGAACGGGGCGACTCCGTGCTAAACAAGTATAAGTACCACACCAAACTTGTGCAAACCTACTTTGCCACACCTCAGGTGGACATCAGCCAGCCCAAGAGTGGCAAGGACGTCTTCGGCATACAGGAATACAAGGGTGAGGACGAACTGGGCAAGTTTACCGTCAGCGACCTGTGGACACGCACGGATGAAGGTGCCGTCAGCTACAAGTACGGTTATCCTATCTATAAGATGGGCGATGAATATCACACAGAACTCTACGGCTATGAGGTCTATACGAACTACGACAACGGAGAGGCTGCCAACGACACCATCCCCCTCGCCGGCCAGGTTATTACTGTGGCCAACGAGATGTCGAGCGACCAGACCATCGTGGCCGTGCTTCCGCCCGGTGAAACCGAATACCAGTTGGGCCAGGTGTACGACCTGAAGAAGAACCAATTGGTGCTTGACTCACTGGGACGCTACGCCTTCAAGTGGAATGCCGGAGCACCCAACGTCGTCAGTCCGTACACCCGTCATCTGGGCACCACGCTGGAGCGCAAAGGACGTACCTACGCCCCCAATGGCATAAATGCCATCGTCGTGGGCAGTCTTCCTATCGGCAACAACTTCGTCACCAATGGCCCCGACCAGGTGCTGATGGTGCTGCGCGACCCGCCAGGCGCTAAGTCGAAGACCGTGTGGAAGACTGGCTCGACCAAGACGAAGGTGAAAAGTTCCACCAGCGGAGGCTATGGCAACGAGAAGATGATGTATGAGGCAAACTTAGGTGCGAAGGTGAGATTCATGTCGGGCTTCGGACTCTACTACGAGACCACAGACCTTGACAATACCTCTGATATAGGCGGTGGCATTCACTATACGTGGAACAAGAACTCATCGACCGAAAAGACGTGGACGCTGACCGCTACCGAGCAGGTATCCACCGGTGCCACTAAGGACTATTGCGGATCGAATGGCGATGTCTTCATAGGCTACAGCACCAACCTGCTCATGGGCAAATGCCGCAAGGTGGGATTCTTCCGCGACAACGAGACGGCGCCCTTCGAACTGAAAGACGATGTGGCTACCAGCCTGGGCGACAGCGTGACAACAAAGTTCATGTACTCCACCTACGAGATTGAAGAGGTGATGATTCCGAAGTGGCGGGAGACACGCAATGGCTACCTCACGCAGCACTTCGATACTGAGGCCGAGGCCCGCGCTTTCGTGAATAACACGAGCGAGGTGCTCTATGCCACATGGGTCAAGGAGGATGATACAAGCTACGGACAGGAGGGCACCTACGTGCAGGTGACACCCGCCGCATGGGAGAGCCTCACAGATTTTGTGGCCGAAGACAAGGTGGCCTGGTGCAACAATCAGATAGAAAGCTGGCAAAAGGTCCTCTACAACAACGAATACGACAAGGTGACGGCTATTGAGAATCGCGACAAATACTGGCAGCGCAACATCTCGTTCGATGGTGGATCGGGCTACTCCTACACAGCCCGCAATGATACGACCAAAGTGGTGAAACACAACTATTCGCACAATCTGGGAGGTATCGTAAAGGGTGGTTTCTCAACGAAAAACACGGCCGCTTCCATACAGTTCAAGACGAAGATGTCAGTCGACACAGAGAACGGTTGGGCTTACTCCACCACTGAGAGCGACTACGACGAGAATACGAAGGACTATGCCGAGTTCGACTACACCTTTGATGACGGCAACAAGGGCACCGACTTCTCAGTGGATATCTACAAGTCGCCTACGGGCTGGAGCGACATCTTCAGTATCTTCGGCGGACAAAGCTACAATCCCTATCAGAAGGAAGAGAAGACCCAGTACTACGAGCCGGGACAGCACATTCTCTCCAACGGAACGGAACAGATGGAGAATCCCGACATACAAATCAGCACTGACGGCGGCATCGCTGTCAAGAGTGCCGTACTGACCGACATACCCGCCGGACAGACAGGGCAGTTTACCCTGCATCTGTCGAACATCAGTACCACCACACAGGGCTTCGACTTTACCTATAATCTGTCGGTTGCGGAAGGCACCAACCAGCATGGACTGGAGATACTGATGGACGGTGTGCCTGCCAATGGACGCGGCATATTCATCCCCGCCGGCGAGACGGTGAAGAAGGTAATCACCGTTCGACAGACTGACCAGAGCGTGCTCGACTATGAGAACATCGAACTGTGGTTCTCGTCAGCATATCAGGCCATCAAGATTCACGATATCGCTAAGTTGAGCGTACATTTCAAGCCCTCGTCATCGCCCGTGGAACTGGCAATCACCGAGCCGGTGGTGAATTGCCAGACGGACAGTGCCCGTCTGGAGATGAAGGTGAAGGGCTTCAACCGCCAGTTCAAGAACCTGAAGAACGTGGGCGTGCAGTACCGTTTCCAGGGCAACACGCAGTGGACGGCCCTGCATACGTGGGTGACCAACAAGGCCGACTCGCTCAATGCCAACTACAACCTGCTGCCTGCCACGGGCGACCTGCCGCTGGAACTTAAAATGATTAGCGACCAGAGCTACCCCGAGGGCAACTACGAGTTCCGCGCCTTCACCACCACACCCTACGGCAACGAACAGGTGCAGGTCTATAGCGACGTCATCAACGTCGTCAAGGACATCACCCGACCCATCAACATCTTCACACCTACACCTGCTAACGGCATCTTAGGCTACGGCGACCAGCT
>CAMVLT010000091.1 GCA_947168395.1 uncultured Prevotellaceae bacterium
CCCCAAAATACATTCCCCACAAACTTATTTCGACGAAATATGACAATCCCCACAAGGTAGTCGCAGGGACAGGTACTTGGGTATGACGGCTGCTATACCCCAGGTGCCTGTCCCCACGGCTATCGTGAATGTTTGCGCCTGTCCCGCCATTGCGACGAGGACGAGCAGAAGGGTGATGATGGTTTTCTTGTTCTTGCGTCCTTTCAGTAGCAAGCGATTTTCAATCGAGCGCATATTCATTTCGTTTCATTTGTTATCGGGGAATATCTCTTCGAGTTTCTTATTGATGTCCTCACCACGTAGTCCTCGGGCGATGATGGTGCCATCGGGGGCGAAGAGGATGATATGAGGAATGTCTTGGATGTTGTAGGCATCGGTGGCTATCTCCTGTGTATTGATGATTTGTGGATAGGGAATGCCGTCGTCTTTGATGGCTTTCAAAGTGTCTTCGGGCTTGTCCCATGCGGCGATGCCGATGACCTGCAGACCACAGTCCTTATATTTGTTGTAGGCTTCGATGATGTTGGGGATCTCCTCACGGCAGGGGCCGCACCACGAAGCCCAGAAGTCTGCAAGCACATATTGGCCTCGGCCCACGTAATCACTAAGTCGGATGGTCTTGCCGTCGTACTCTACGGCGAAGTCCACAAAAGGCTCGCCTACAGAGGGGCTTAATTCGCCTTCTTCAGGGTTCAATATGCTTTCTTTCCATTGCTTTACGATTTCCCACTCTTTGCCCTGTTCGCCTAACAGGTCAATCCATGAGAGGGAAGTCTGAACGTCCAGGCCAGGAAGAAAGAATTCTAATAGCCAGATACCGATTACGTCATTACCATGATTCAACAGTTCGCAGCGTATCAGACTGTCAACAAGATGGCAATATTCCGTTTTTGTTATTTCATGCTTATCATATTTGTCATAGATAGTCCATGCAGAGAATTCTACCCGATGATATTCTGATGCAAGAGGGCCGCTTTTCATTCTTGTCTTTCTTTGCTTGATGCTTTCATCCAAGATGGTGGTTCCATTACCAAGAATAAACAACTGACTATTCATCTGTGGACTGTCATTGTCTGGCTCTTTCACTAACAAGAACATTTCCGCTTTATCTATCATGCCTTCTTTGGGGACAATCTTTCCACCTTTTATTTCCACGGAATCAGGCCATCCCACAGTGTACTTGTTGACAAGTAGCATTTTGGCATTTAACGTAGAATCACCGATAGTTCCCTCCAGTCGGTAGTGTACTTGCGCCTGCCCCGCCATTGCGACGAGGACGAGCAGTGCAGTGATGATGGTTTGCTTGTTCATACTGTTAAATTTTTATTATTGTCCTTTTACGATTCCGCCCACTTCGTCGCTGTTCTCAATAGTGGTCTCGGTCTTCTTTACACTGGCTTTGAGTTTACCGAACCGATAGGATATACCGATTCGGAAGTAGCGATTATTCTGGGAATTGGTATTATCGCCCCAACCAATGATGTCACCCTGTGTTGTGCGGGTGTAATAATGCATGTCCTTGTGGAAGGGAGCATTGACCATCAGTCGCACGGTGAGACGGTCGTCGCTGAGGAACGAGCGTTGCAAGGTGAAGGCATAGCGCCACCAAGAGCGGGAGTAGGCATAGATATTCTCGGGGCTGTGACCTGTCTGACCGTATGTATAGGCTGTAGCTATAAGTTTCCAGGGCAGTTTCTGATTGATATTGATGTAGTAGAAGACGGACGTGAGATGTTGTTTGAGGTTGGCATCAATATTCTCAGCATGGTTATCTGTGAAGTTGAGATTGGCTACAAGCGTAGTGCCGTTGAAAGGTTTCCACTGTGCATAGCCCTCCATTTGCCAGCGGTGCTGCCGCAGATTGTTGCCATAGGTGCCGTAGCGAACATCGTCTTGTGAATAGACCAGCGAGCCGATGCCGTTATGATAGTAGGAATAATGTGGTACGAACTGTAGGGTAAGGCTCTGGCCTACATACAGGTAGGTGAGGGAGAGGGTTTGCTGACGAGTGCTGACGAGATGGGCATTGCCAAAGTCCACACGTGTCGGAGTGCTGACCACGGCGGGGTTCAGATAGGTAATGCCCGGTCGGGTGATGCTGGTGGTGTAGCCGAGTTTCAGCGACTGGCCATCGTTAATCTGATATTTCACGCTGGCCTGTGGAACCCAGTCGTTGAGGTGTTTAGAGAAATCGTTTGAAGGTCCATCAGGATAACAGCCTTTCAAATAGCTGTACTCATAGCGCAGGCCTGCATGTGCTGACCATCTGCCAACATTATACATATAGTCAGCGTATGCGGCTGCTATCTGGGTGCTGTGGTCGAAGGCTGTGCTGACCTTCGGCAGCGTGGAGCTATATATGCTGATATACTCTTGGCTATTGTTACTGTTATTTTGGCGATAGATATACTTGGCACCGACTTCCAGTTTGTGACCCTTCCAGAGCGGACGGATGTAGTCTGCCTGAAAGGTGTGCTCCGTGAAGTGTTCACGCGAATATGTCAAAGCACGTGTGTAGTTGAACGGCGCGTTCTGCATGTTTGTGTAGGAGTCCTCCTGTTCAGAGTGCTGGCGCGTCAGGGCGAGCATATACGAGAGAGTGAACAGTTCGTCTTTGCACCTGGTCTTATGTTCGTAGTCTAATCTGCCGTTCCAAGAGTGGTGGTTGTAACTGGGCAGCCAGTAGCTTTCCGAATAGCCATAAAAGGGATTGCCTGATGAATTGAGCATGGAAATTGAGGCATCGCCTTGTACATCTATCTTATAAAAATAGCCACTGAACGAGGCCGACAGCAGATTGAGCGTGTCGATGTCGTAGCTGGCATTGATGTCGGCATAGTGGACGTAGCCAGGATTAGCACTCTCGCTACTGACTTTCTGCGTGTTGCCCGTCTCGACGAATGTGCGTTCCACGTAGCCATTAGTGGAAGTAGATTTCTTCGACATATTGTTATAGCCATAGTCCACCGATACGATGGCTTTGCCTAACTGTGTGGCAAGATAGGCACCAAGCCCCACATTATTGAGAGAGTTGTAAGAGCTTGATAGCGAACCCGTCACACTTTCCATGCGCTTGCCGTCCATCATGACAATGTTCAGAACTGCATCCACGCCCTCGGCATCTTCGCGGGCACCAGGGTCTGTAATCACTTCAATGCGCTTCACCATTGAGGCGGGCATCGCTTTCAGAATCTCCTTGGCGTTCTTTGTCAACGAGGGGTCAAGGTGTCCGTTCTTGTAGATTTTGAAGTTGGTGTTGCCTTTCACTTTGATGTTGTCCTCGCCGTCAATCGTCACCATTGGCACCTTACGCAGCATGTCAAGCACGTTCTCCGTCTTCGAGTCCTCGTCGGTCTGTACATCGTAACCGATGCGGTCTATCTCCTGTTTGATGAGTTGACGCTGTGCTGTTACGGTTACGCCATTTAACGACTGGTTCCATGTTACGGAATCGTTCTTTACTGCGGTGCTGTCTGTCTGCGCCATTGCTGTCATTCCAACCAGAGCGAGCAGGATGGTGATGATGGTTTTCTTGTTCATGTTAATTTAAATTTATTTGTTGTCGGGGAATATCTCTTTGAGTTTCGCTTCCAGTTCTTCTACGCTGTTAGGCACGGCAATGATGGTGCCGTCGCGGTCGATGAGGAATAGGGCACTATTTTGAGTGCCGTGCTTACGGAATACGCCGAACTCGTCGTCAAGGTCAACGAGACATGGCCAGGGGAAGGTGTGACGCTCGATGGCCTTGCGCATGGCATCGGTGGTCTTAAATTCGTGGGCGAGGCTGAACACGTTCAGGCCACGATTGCGGTATTCGTTGTAGATAGGGATGATGTCGCAAGCGTCGCGGATGCAGGGCGAGCACCACGAGGCCCAGCAGATGACGAGCGTCAACTTGCCCTTGTAGTATTCAGAGGCGCGGACTTGCTGCCCGTCTATTGTGCGCACATCGTAGTCGTTGTACTTTCGTCCGCAAATCTGATAACCCACAGCCTCTTGCTCGGCGATACGCTGATGCACGGGGTGGTCAGGATAGAGCGTGGTGTATTGGCGGTGGTAAATGTCAAGCATAGCGGCAAGGCTCGTGTCATTGAAGTGAAAGCCCTTGAGCCGCCCGTCGAGTTCGAACAGGAAACCGAGCATCGGGTGGGCTTTGTAGTAGTCAAGCGTCCATTGGTGGTATTCGTTCTCCAATGCCGCCATCGTCGCATTATCGTTCTCGTCCAGTTTCCCATAGGCTGGCATGAACTTCGCTTCAGCCTCTTGTTCCATAGCGTGCCATGCTTGGTATTCCTTGCCTGTAGATTGGATGTCGAACTTGTCGCCGTCGAGCCGGATGGTAATGGTCGCGCCGTCCTCCACAAAGAATTCTCCTGAGCGGAGGGTCATTCCCTTCTCCATCACCTCGCCGAGGTCCACGATGTGCCAGCGCTCTATCTGTGCGTCCTCCACGTCGCACTCAAAGCGTCTGTTCTTCAACACGGGTCGCAGTGTGCTGTTCTTCGGGTCTTCGCCGTCGCGGTATATCCTCAGTTCAATGGGCGTTGTTCCTTCTGCCACCGTGCCAATGACGTAACACCTCACTTGCCCCTGCCCTGCCACTGCGACGAGGACGAGCAGAATGGTGATGATGGTTCTTGAATTGTCAAGCGACCAAGGTCGAGCGTTCTTGTCCATTGTACTTTCTTATTTATCTTCAGGAAATATCTCGGCCAGTTTCTTCTCTATCTCTTCTCCACGTAATCCACGGGCGAGGATTGTGCCGTCGGGGGCGAAGAGGATTATGTGCGGAATGGCATCAAAACCATAGACCTCCATAGAATTTCGTGGTGCATTCAGCATTTGTGGATATGGAATATTCATTTGGTCAATAAACTGCATTGAGGCCTCCGGCTTCTCACTTACAGCAATTCCAAGAACAACCAACCCTTTATTTTTGTAATTTTCGTATGCAGCGATGATGGAAGGAATCTCATGCCGACATGGTGTACACCACGAGGCCCAGAAATCCACGAGCGCATATCGCCCACGGCCTACATAGTCCGAGAGGTGTGCAATGCTACCGTCGGGCCGTTGAGCCTTGAAATTAGGGAACTTTATACCCGTTGATTGCCCATCGGTGGCTTGTGTCCTTTCTGGTGCGGTGGAAAGGTCTGGGGCTTGTGGATTCGATAAGATTTCAAGGGCAGCCGCCTGTAGTTCGTCTGCCGTGTTTTCTACGTAGAAGCGTGCAGGCTCTCCCCAGAGCGAAAAAGCAACGAGTGACTTCAGCGCAAGTCGAAGTATGGGGATGCTGCACTTCAGCTCCGCATCGTCATCAGGTATGATGCCTTGGCGGTGTGCCTTGTCAATCAAGGCATTGAGCTGGCTATCAGGCAC
>CAMVLT010000092.1 GCA_947168395.1 uncultured Prevotellaceae bacterium
ATTCCATAATGATTCTCATAGTTGATGACGATAAAAACATCCGGCTCTCGCTGAAGCTCATACTGGAGCGCAACGAGTATGAGGTGGCCCTGGCCGAGGGGCCGAAGGAGGCGATGCAGATAGTCCGCAACACTCCGGCGGTGGAGCTGGTGCTGATGGATATGAATTATACAAGGGCTACTGACGGCGAGGAAGGACTGACGCTGCTGAAGCAGGTAAAGGTGTTCCGCCCCGAGGTGCCGTGTATCCTGATGACGGCCTGGGGCAGCATCGACCTGGCCGTTCAGGGGATGCGTGCCGGTGCCTTCGACTTCATCACCAAGCCGTGGGACAATGGCGTACTGTTAGACAGGATTGAGACGGCCATCAAGATAAACAATGCAAGTCCTGCGACTCAGCCAATCCAAAGTTCACCCATTGTCGGCACCTCCCTATCTGGCATTCTCGCTACCGTGGCCCGCGTTGCTCCTACCAATGCGCCCGTCTTGATTACTGGTGAGAGCGGTACGGGCAAGGAACTCATCGCAGAGGCTATCCACCGACAGAGCCAACGGGCTAACGGGCCGTTTGTGAAGGTGAACCTCGGCGGTATCTCCACATCGCTGTTCGAGAGCGAGATGTTCGGCCACAAGAAAGGCTCGTTTACTGATGCCAAGGCCGACCGTATAGGCCGTTTTGAACTGGCCAAGGGCGGCACCATCTTCCTCGACGAGATTGGCGAACTGTCGCTGGCCAGCCAAGTGAAGCTGTTGCGGGTGCTGCAAGACCAGACCTACGAGGTGCTGGGCGACAGTCAGACACGCCGAACGGATGTCCGTGTGGTCTGCGCCACCAATGCCGACCTTCGCGCGATGGTTGAGGAAAAGACCTTCCGTGAGGATCTGTTCTACCGCATCAATATCATCAACCTCCATCTGCCGCCTCTGCGTGACCGTCGTGAGGACATACCGCTATTGGTTAATCACTTCCTTCGGATGGCTTGCGAGGCAAACGGCCTCCCGCTTGTCACCGTCTCGACAGAGGCCATCGGCTATCTCCAGACACTTCCGTTCCCTGGTAATATCCGAGAACTGAAGAATCTGGTGGAAAGGGCACTGCTGATGAAAGATCCTGCCGCCAGCCAACTCACTGCCGCCGACTTCGCGCTCTTGTCCAAGGATATTCCGTCGGGGAAACCGATAGGCACAGAACCCGCCACCCTCGACTCCATGGAGCGCAACGCCATTGCAGCCTGCATTGCCAAGCACAACGGCAACCTCTCTCTTGTCGCTAAGGAATTAGGCATCAGCCGTGGTGCCCTGTACCGCAAAATAGAAAAGCACGGACTATGAAGCTGAAGCATTATTTCCTCCTCCTTGCAGTAGGCATTGTCCTGTTGGCCGGCGTAGCACTCTTCGCTACGTTCCGCAGTCACCCCACATTGTTCTACGTCACCGAGGGCTTTGTAGTCCTGATATTGTTCTACCTCTGGTACTTCTACCGCAAGACCATCCGACCATACGACACACTGATTGGCGGCATGGAACTGGTGCAGGACCTCGATCTGACCACGCGTCTGGCGCCATCGGGCCAACACGAGACCGACGTCATCGTCCGCACGTTCAACGACCTGCTGGGTCGTCTGCGCAGCGAGCACCTCAGGCTCGAAGAGCAATACACCTTCCTCAACCTGCTTATCGATGCTTCGCCGATGGGTGTCATCCAGTGTGACCTCGACGGCAACACAACGTCCATGAATCCCGCAGCCCGTGAGATGCTGTCGCCAAGTATCGAGGAAACCATCCACGCACTGCCTCTTGGCGAGACGACCACCGTGCGCATTCCTGGCGGCCCGCAACTCTTCCGCATCAGCCACCTCAGTTTTCCTGACCGTGGCTTCCAGCATCCTTTCTTCCTCATTGAGTCACTGACATCAGAAATACGCCTTGCCGAGAAAGCCGCCTACGAGCGCGTCATCCGTATGATTGCCCACGAGGTGAACAACAGCGTGGCGGGCATCATCGGCAGTCTCACTGGCGACGAAGCCGAGCGGCTCACCGCCCTCTCGTCCTTTGTCTCCCGCTTTGCCGAAGTAGTAAAGATTCCGCAACCGCAACTGCAACTCTGCGACCTCAGCGAGGAGGTGGAAGCCTGTCGCCCCTTCCTCGAAAACCTGTGTACGCAGGCGCACGTCCATATTGACTTCCGTTTGACCGACGAAGCAGTACCCGTTCATCTTGATACCGTCCTGTTCCAGCAGGTGCTCATCAACATCGTCAAGAATGCTGTGGAGAGTATCGGGACGACACAAGGACTTGTCACACTTGAAGTCACCACGCCAGCTACGCTCACCATCACCGACAATGGTCATGGCATCCCGCCGGCTATAGCGAAGAATCTCTTCACTCCGTTTTTCTCTACCAAGCCCCAAGGCCAGGGTCTCGGTCTTCTGCTCATTCGCGACATCCTTACTTCTCATCACTGCACCTTCAATCTGCTTACAGACCCCGAAGACCATCTCACTCGCTTTACCATCCAATTTCCTATTCAGAAAACTCAAAAATGAAATAATGCAAATAGTTATGAAACAACAATATGCAGTAGTGGTGCTTTTTGCACTGATAATCGCCTCGAGCATGGTGAGCCTGACGAGTTATAAGACAACGGAGAAGTTGGTGACTGAGGATGTGAACCAGGCATTGGCCAAGGCCTTGGATGAACAGCAGTCGGACGTGATCAGTGCTGATACGATTCAGGTGTTCAACAGTCATCTGCAAATAGAGGGCTTGAGAGGAAATGCTGTTTTGGCGGTGGACACCAAGAAAGGATTCCGTCCTCGTCCGCAAGTGTCGACAGCCACGATTCTCTCACTTTCTGATCAACGGCCTTCGATGATTCTATGGTCAATGGTGTTTTTGTGGAGCCTGTTCTGCCTGTATCGGCATAGGCGGCTGTCTGCATTAGGTCTCTATGGCGGCATGATGCTGCAAGATGGGCGGTTCGTCAATGCCAAAGGCTGCGAAGTAAAGCTAACCCCGATGCAGCAGCAGCTGATGGAGATGCTGTGGCAGTCGCCCTCGCATCAGTTGTCGAAAGCAGAGATTTGCGATGCCCTCTGGCCCAAGAAACCCGATGCCAGTGAGACGCTATACACGCTTATCCGACGGCTGAAGCCCATCATAGAAGAACATTCCGACCTCAAAATCGAGTCAGATAGGGGAAAATCATACGGCCTGACTATCAGGTAGATAGAAGTCGGTCGGTGAAATGTCAGACAAATGTCAGACAATTTTTGCTGTATGTTTACATAATTGTTGTTAGCTTTGCAGCCGTTTAATGAAACGTGCAAAGCATTATGCAACAAGAAACATTTAAGAAACTCAACACCTGCATGGCGTGGCTTGTCTTTGCCATTGCCGCTGTTGTCTATGGACTGACTGTAGAGCCAACGGCCAGTTTGTGGGATTGTCCTGAATTCATTGCGTGTGGCTATAAGTTGGAGATTGGTCACCCGCCTGGCGCACCTGTCTTTATGTTAGCCGCCAACCTGTTCTCTCAACTTGCCAGTGATCCGTCGCAAGTGGCGCTGATGGTCAATCTCCTGTCGGCACTGCTGAGTGCGGGCTGCATATTCTTCCTGTTTCTCACGGTGACTCACCTTGCCCGGAAACTGATTTGCACTATCAGTGATAGGGAGATGAGCATTTCGCAGGTCATCACTATTGAGGCGTGCGGCATGGTTGGCGCATTGGCCTACACCTTCAGCGACACTTTCTGGTTCTCGGCAGTCGAGGCAGAAGTCTATGCCTTCTCCAGTTTCCTGACAGCCCTGATGTTCTGGCTGATTCTGAAATGGGAGAATGAGATGGATAAGCCCGGCAGTACTCGATGGATTGTCCTGATTGCCTACATCACAGGATTGTCCATCGGTGTCCATCTGCTTTGTCTGCTCTGCCTGCCCGCCATGTCGTTCGTCGTCTATTTTCGTCAGGCAAAGCGGGTTACGTGGATAGGAATGCTAAAGGCACTCATCGGTGGCGCTTTGCTGATAGCGGTCATCCTCTTTGGTCTTATTCCTGGCGTGGTAAAGGTTGGCGGATGGTTTGAACTGCTGTTTACCAATGTGCTGGGTTGCCCTTACAATACTGGCCTCATTTGCTACATCTTACTGCTAACAGGAACGATCGTCATGGCTTATTATAAGGTGAAGCAAAGTACCGTCAAGCTATCGTTAGCCTGCTTGCTAATGATGCTCATCGGCTACAGTAGCTATGGTGTCATCTTTATTAGGGCCAATTCCCAGATGCCGATGTGTGAGAATGCGCCTGATAATATCTTCTCTTTGGGCAGCTATCTGAACCGCGAGCAATATGGCAAGACGCCGCTGTTCTATGGTCCTGCGTATTGCAGTGAAATAGACCGCGTGGCAGAAGGAGAATACCTGGTGCCGAGACAGAAGGAAGGTCAAGCCGTCTATCGTCCTATGGCCGATTCCACGAAGCAGGAATACGAGGTGGTACGTCACGACATAGAATATTTATATAAGAACAATATGTACTTCCCCCGAATGCATTCCACACGACACACTAAAGCCTACGAGGAGTGGATGGGTGGTGTCGAGAAGAAGGACGGCGTACCCACTGCTGCCGAGAACCTGCGCTTCTTCCTTTCCTATCAGGTGAACTTCATGTACTGGCGTTATTTCCTGTGGAACTTCGTAGGGCGACAGAACAACATTCAGGGGCACGGAGAAGTGGAACACGGCAACTGGATTACAGGTTTCCGATGGATAGACGACTGGCTGTTAGGTTGCGACACATCGAAACTACCGTCGGACCTAAGAGAGAACAAAGGGCGTAACGTGTTCTATGCATTACCGCTACTGCTCGGACTGGTGGGCATGTTATGGCAATGGCGTAAGGGACGTGAAGGTAAGCAGCAGTTCCTGGTTGTTATGCTACTATTCCTAATGACGGGACTTGCCATCGTGGTCTATCTGAACCAGACGCCGCTCCAGCCGCGTGAACGTGACTACGCATACGCCGGTTCGTTCTATGCCTTTGCCATCTGGATAGGCATGGGAGTGGGAATGATCAGTGAAAAAGTAAAAGTGAAAAGTAAAAAATATGCTACCGCTATGGCTGTTCTTTCCGCTGTCGCATGTCTGCTGGTTCCTCTCCAGATGGCAAGCCAGACGTGGGATGACCATGACCGCTCTGGCCGTTATACCTGTCGTGACTTTGGTGCCAACTATCTCAACAGCATGCAGCGAGAGGGACATCCCATCATCCTGACCAATGGCGATAACGACA
>CAMVLT010000093.1 GCA_947168395.1 uncultured Prevotellaceae bacterium
ACGAGTACCTGCAGCAGTTGGAACTCGACGACGGACGCACGCAGGAGGTGAACCGCAGCCTCGCGCTGGCCCTATTCTTCCTCATCAATCTGATGCTGGCCGTCATTGGCACCGTATGGCTCCATGCCAAGCGTCGCACAGAGGAATGCGGTGTGCGCCGTGCATTCGGAGCCACCCGGTGGCGCGTATTCTTTGATTTCCTGTGGCGTAACGCTCTGTTGGCCACTGCCGCCGTCATCATCGGCTGTATCATCTACCTGAACTATGCTCACAGCGGAATCCAGGAATATGATGGTGGAGAATATTACGAAACGCTCTACACGATACAGGGTGCTATGTTATCTACCGATAAGATATGGGTCGATTACTTCTGGCCCCACTTCCTCGTGGTTTCCGCCGTTGTTTACCTTATTATATTATGTACTGTCCTCATCGGCACCGCCATCCCCGCAGTGAAGATTATCGGGTCTAAGATTACCAATGCACTAAGAGACGAATAATAGTATGAGATATTTCAGACAGGCCCTCGCCCTGATGCGCGAGGAGAAACTCTACTCAGCAATGTATATCGCTGGTACGGCATTAGCCGTGGCCTTCGTGATGCTCATAGCCGAAGTGTATTACGTGAAGGTGGCCGACATTGCGCCGGAGGTACACCGCAGCACGACGTACTATCTGTATGGGTACACCATGAAGAAAGACCCTTTGAGCTTAGGTGACATACGGCATGAAGACTTCCGCGACCTGTTCCAGAAGATGCAGACGCCAACGTGCGTGACGGCTATCATGGAGAACATCTGGAGGCCTTATGAGTCGTTCTCCATGAAACTCGCCGACGGTCTGCACGACCGTAACGTAAAGGTGAAGATGACCGAGCCGGGATTCTTCCGTCTCTACCAGTTCCGCTTCACCGAGGGAGCGCCCTTCACGCAGGATGACTTCGACAGCGGACGCCGCATGGTAGTGGTAACAGAGGAAATAGCGAAACAGACCCACGGGGCCGTTGGCTCAACCATCTCCATCGACAACCACGACTACCGCATCTGCGGCGTGGTGGAAACGCCGAGCGTGCTGGCCGAGCGGTGTGCAGCCGACGTATGGTGCCCGTATGCTGCCGAGGGCTGGTTAGATGAGTGGAGCGTCAAATTCCACGAGGTACCTGTGGTGCTCTATTTCAGTGTGCCTGCCGACCGCCGCAATGATTTCCTGCAGGAGCTGAAGGCCGTGGAGGCACGCTACAACGCCCTGCACAAGGATGCGCCCGTAGGTGTGTCCGCGCGGCTCTACAGCCATTACGACTGGATAGCCAAGGAACTCACCGATATGTTTGAAGCCTGGGGAAAAGGCTTGTTCTGGTATATCGTGCCCTCCATCCTGATGCTGCTCTTGGTGCCTGCCTTGAACCTGAGCGGCATGGTGGCGGCCCGCATGGAACGTCATCTGCCTGAGATAGCCGTCCGTAAGGCATTCGGCGCGAAGCGGCGCACGCTGCTCGGGCAGATCATCATGGAGAACCTTGTGCTGACGCTTATCGGCGGCATCGTGGGGCTGTGCATTGCATGGATGGCGCTCTATGTCTGGCGCGACTGGGTGTTCATCATCTTTGCCTACGGCAACACGACATATAACGCTGTACCTATCCTTAAAGGCGAAATGTTTTTCGGCCCCGCCGTCTTCGCCATTGCCCTGCTCGTCTGCTGTGTGCTTAACATTTTGGCGGCGACACTCCCCGCCTGGCTTAGTCTCCGTAAACCTATCGTGGAATCAATGATGATTAAGAAATAAATGAAACTGCTCAAAGACATATTCGGACGCAAGACGTCCATCTGGCTCGCCCTCGAACTTGTGCTCGTCACCATCGCCTGCTGGTGGGCCTTCGACCCCGTCATCGTCACGTCCTACGCCATCCGTCAGCCCATGGGCTACGATGCCGACCGCCTCGTGCGCTTCGAGGTAGCCAGTTCTGTCACCCAGGACGTGGAGGACAGTGAGTGGAGAGAGATTGTCAAGGAGGAAGAGATGATGGTGCAGAAGGTACTGGAGATGGACGACGTAGAGACGGCATACGCGGCCGCTTCAACGCCCATCGGATTCGAAGCCTTGAGTAAACCCATCGATTTCTTCCACGGCAGCGACTCCCTTCAGTGTTGGTGTTTTGGATTTACTCCTGATTCCAAGATGTTCGAGGTCTATGGCATCCAGTCGCTGACGCCTGGAGTACCAACAGCCGAGCTGTCACATGACGGCGTGGACGAAGAAACCCTCATCCTGACGCGCTCCTCGGCCATGAAACTCTTCGGTACCATCAATGTGGCTGGACGGAAGTTGCTCGGCAAGGATGGTTTCGGAAGAGAGGAAAAGGAGAGCAAATACTATACCATCCGCGCCGTGGTGGAGGACGTGCGCCATGGTGCCTTCGACCGTGACTGCTCCAATGCGTTTCTCTGTATCGATGGCCTGCCCATCCACGTACCCATCCTGGCACGGCTCCGCGAGGGTGTCGATGCGTCGCATTTCGTCCAGGCCCATGAGCAGCAGGTGCAGCACGACTTCGTGACGAAGCACAGCTACGTCCGTCGGATGCAGACCGTCAGAGAGATTCAGGACAAGTTCGTCGAGGATTCATGGATAGGCCGTCAGATGCGCCGCAACCTGCTCATTGCCGCCTTCTTCGCCCTGAACCTGTCCTTTGGCGTCTTCGGCACGCTACTCATGTACACCCGCCAGCGGCGTGAGGAGGCCGGCGTGAGGAGGGCCTTCGGAGCCACGAAGTGGAGCGTCTTCTGGGGCTTCATCCGCGAGGCTTGGCTGCTCACTACCGTCAGCGTCGTCGTCGGCTGCGCCATCTACTTCCAGTTCGTCACCGCCAGTGGGCTTTTCGACAACTATGTGAGCAAAGACGCTGCCGTCCCCCTCTGGTTCGACGACTTCGGCACCCACTTCCTCGTGGTCTCTGCCGCCGTCTACCTTATTATATTATGTGCCGTGCTCGTCGCCACCGCCATCCCTGCGTGGCGCATCTGCAGGAGCGAAATAACCGTAGCATTAAAAGATGAATGATATGAGATATTTCAGACAGGCTCTCGCCATGATGCGAGAGGAACGGCTATTCTCCGGGATATATATCGTGGGAACAGCCTTGGCCATTGCCTTTACGATGGTGATAGCCGTAGTGTATTACGCCAAACTGGCCGACATCGCGCCAGAGGTGAACCGCAGCCGGACGGTGTATGTCAAGGGAATGGCCAAGCGGGCAGTGAACGACACGCTCAGGTGGGAGCCCACGAATTACACAGCAACCCAGGTGAAGGAGTGGCTCTATACGCTGAAAAGCGCCGAGGTGGTCAGCGCCACCGTCAACGGCAGCCGCTACTCGAGCGACAGGCAATACCTGAAGTGCGACAACCACAAGCTGGTGTCTGTGGTGACGCGCATGGTTGATGCGAACTTCTTCAAGGTCTATCAGTTCCGCTTTGTCTATGGCCGACCTTTTACGCAGGAGGAGTGCCTGAACGACAGTTACTACAAGGCGCACGCTGCCGTGCCCGCCGTCATCAGCCGCGACATTGCCGAACAGGCTTTTGGCAAGGATGTTGACCCTGTGGGAAAGACTCTCAACTACGGTTACATCATCCGCATCGTGGGCGTGATAGAACCCACGTCGTCCATCATGGAAGAGAGCTTCGGCCAGTTGTTCTTGGCCCTTGATCAGGAAGCCGAACGCGTGATTGTTGTATTGAAGGAAGGCTGCACCGTAAAAGACTTGGAAAAGGAACTTGCAGAGATAGCCCGCAAGCGTAGCGTCAGTGACAAGGAGTATGATTACTCCATAATCGGTACCTTGCTGCCCCATGCCCAGATGAAGATGTCGGGGGACGGCGTGGCCCATTCCTGGAGCAGCATCTTCAAGTCGCTCTTCCCGAAGGTGTTCGTCCTGCTGTTGGTGCCTGCGCTCAACCTGAGCGGACTCGTGGCGGCCCGGATGCGACGCAGGGTGGCCGAGATGGGTGTACGCAAGGCTTTCGGTGCCAAGCGACGGACGCTGCTCACGCAGGTCATCACCGAGAACCTGGTGCTCACGCTCTGTGGCGGCTTCGTGGGACTGGTCATAACATGGCTGCTGCTCTATGTGTTCCGTTCGTGGCTGTTCTTCGCTGTCGGCAACACCGCATTCACATTGCCCGAGCCGACGGTGGACGGCGAGATGCTGTTCTCGCCCCTCATCTTCGTCATCGGCTTGGCCGTGTGCATCGTGCTCAACCTGATGGCAGCGCTTATTCCGGCGTGGATCAGCCTCCGTAACCCTATTGTTGAATCAATGAACGAGAAGAAATAATCATGAGAAAGATACTGAACAACCTCTGGAGCCAGCGCACGAATAACGTGTGGCTCTTCCTCGAACTCATCGTCGTCTGCTTCGTGGCATGGACGCAGCTCGACCCCATCATCGTGCGGCTCTACTACCGCAGTCTGCCCTCGGGCATCGACGGCGAAAGGATGGTGGTGGCCAACATCCTGTCCACGCAGCCGTACGAGATGGCGGACGAGAGTATGACACAGGAGGAACGCGATAATCAATACTGGAAACGGGAAGCGCAATACCTGGAGGAGGCCAACGCCATCAAGCGCCAGTTGCTGGCCATCGACGGCGTGGAACAGGCCAGCATCGCCGACCCCGTGATGGGCTTACTGGCACGCACCGATCTGTTTGGAGGCAGCGGCTATGCCAGTAAGCTACGCTATGCCTGGCAGAACGACACGGTTCTGGCCTACGATATCTGCTATTCGCAGGACGAGCACTTCTTCGAGACCTACGGCATCCAGCCTATAGCAGGCTGCAAGACGTCAAGGGAGTTGTCAGACACTGAAAAAGGGTGGATTATCAGCCAGTCACTGGCCGAGCATTTCTTCGGTTCGGCCGAGGCGGCCATCAACAAGGAACTGAAAGCCGCCAGCTTCGTAGACGTAGATTGGGGCCAGCCCATCGTTGCCGTGGTGAACGACGTCCACGTCTCAGAGAAAGACTATAACACCTGGGCGGTTTACAGTAACAACGGCACCATTCGTTATGATGCTTCGCAGAACCTCGTCGTCCTCCGTCTGAAGCCTGGCGTCAACCCGCGCCGCTTCGCCGAGGAGCAGAACCTAAACCCCTGGAATTATGCCAGCGACCACTATGCCGTGGCTTCCTTCACCGCCTACGACGACATCGGCTCCAGCAAGAATCAGTTTGCCGCGCCCACCTTGTCCTACGACTTCAACCTCCAGATAGCCACC
>CAMVLT010000094.1 GCA_947168395.1 uncultured Prevotellaceae bacterium
GTGTCTCGGCCTGAAATAGGTTGACTTCCACAAAGCCTTAAATGTTAAATAATTAAATTCATTTAAGATTATGGGAAAACAAAAATTCAGTCGCGGTTTGAAGCGCAGTATTTGCATTGAGTACATGCAAAGTGGACAGTCACGGAAGGAAATAGCCATGAAATACGGCCTTCCAAGTACGAATTTGCTATCCTCTTGGATACAAAGTTGCCTGAGTCCTTTGGAAATTCACGAAAAATGTGCATCTTTGCCCCGTGAAACCGTACAAATGGATAATGAGATGGCAAAGGAAGATATTCATAACGTAGCAGAACTGACGGCCTTGGTAGAGGCTCAGCGCAAGCAGATTGAGAAGCTTGAGAAGCAGCTGAAGTACAGCCAGGACAAGAACCTGGCCCTGAACACGCTCATCGACGTCATCGAGGAGCAGGGCATCAAGGTGCGAAAAAAAGCTGGGGTCAAGCAGTAGAGCGCCTGAACGGCAATACGGGCTATCCTATAACGTATTGCTGTGAGCTGCTTGACCGATCGAAACAGGCCTATTACAAGAGGCAGAAGCGTGATGAGGAATACCTCTTCCGCGTCATGCGCATCGTGGACGCAGTGAGGCAGATCCGCCAGATGGATCCCGGTATCGGCTACTACAAGCTGTGGCTTATGTCGAAGCGGATATTCCTTTGCGACTGGGTGCCCGGACGCGATGCGTTCCTCCAGTTGCTGCGTGACTTCCAGCTGACGCAGAAGCGCCCCAAGCCTCGTCACACGACGAACTCGAACCACCGGTACCACAAGTACAAGAACCTCATCCGCGGCTTCGTGCCCACACGCCCCAATCAACTCTGGGTAAGCGACATCACGTACATCGACCTGGTTGACGACTGCTGTTACCTGCACCTGGTGACGGATGCCTATTCGCACAAGATCGTGGGCTGGTGCCTGTCCGAGACGCTGGAGGCGGAACACACGCTCGAGGCCCTCAGGATGGCCGTCTCGCAGGCTACGGCAGATGAGTTGAAAGGACTCATCCATCACTCTGACAGAGGCGTACAGTACTGCTGTAATGCCTATACGGACGAACTGAAGAAGTACGGCATCAAAATCAGCATGACGGAGGACTACAAGCCCACTGATAACGCTATTGCGGAGCGTGTTAACGGCATCCTCAAGACGGAGGTGATCTACCGCGAGAAGCGCTTCAAGACGTACCATGATGCGCTGGAGCGTATATCCGGCTTCATCGCCTTCTATAACAACACCCGCCCACACTCCAGCATCGGCATGAAGACTCCCTCTGAGGCTCATCAGGAGCAAGGCCCGCAGCGAATCATGTGGAAGCCTGCAGGAGGGCTCTCGGGGGCTGTCTGCCCCCTGCCGCTGGGCACCCCCTGAGTGTTTTTCATAGGTCTGGCTGCGCCCGGGAGTAGTCAACCTTTTCAGTACAAAGTAAATAAAAACAGATGAAAAGTAAACAATATCCGTATGAAGTCTACGTTCTTAGGAAAAGAGTCAACCTCTCCAGTGAAAGTAGTCAACTGTACTCAGACGAGGCAGTCAACCAATTCAGTACGGGTAGACAAATGTTAAAGAACTAGGCATAAAGGCAGTCAACCATATTCAGGAAAAGACAAGGAATGATGGTTTTGTAACATTGTAACAATGTAACATTAAGGATTTTCCATTTTGCATGGCCAGTGATATTAGAATATATAATAATTATAATTATTATATATTTATTATTATAGTACGCTGCATGTCGGCAGGTGCTTAATGTTACATTGTTACAAAGTTACATTGTTACATGCTTGCTTTCCACCGCGCGTTACGGCTCGCTGCCGAAAATTGCGCGAATCGGTGCTGAAAATCGCCCCAAATCGAAGGGCGGAATTTGGAAGCACGGCAGAAATGCCGTATCTTTGCACCGTCCTTCAGAAACAACCGGGCAAGCCCCACGCCCAACGGCACAAAGCAGCGGTAAGGCGCCACAAAAGCTGCTGAAAGCCGACACCGAAGCTTCTGAAAGCCGGCGGGAAGCGGCTGACGAGCCGCTGACAGCAACGGAAGCGGCTGACGAGGCGATGACGAGGCGAGACGGGGGGCAACGAGACGGAGGTTTCGGCGAGGGCAAGAGAGAACCAAACAACTTATTATCAACTATTCAAAAAAACATTACAAGACTATGGCAGTAAACAATCTCCAATTCAAGGTAGCCCGGCGCGAGAACAAGAACCGCAACCCTAAGCGGCGCGCCCTCCCCTCTCCTACGCGTTGCATAAACGGTTCCTTTTTTTGACACCGCACTTGGCGATTTACGACATATAGAGTGAACCATATTCACTAAAATCCTGCGATTTTAGAAACTTTTTTGAGATTCTGTCTTTGATATAAATAATAATGTGTATCTTTGTGCCAAGCATTAATTGTATGAAGATGGAAGAACAAAAAGATATGATAGAAGTACGAGAAGCAACGAAGAATCAGGCGGCAGAGATAGCGCGGCTGATTATGATGGCCATGACGGATGAGTGCTGCCTGTACTATTGTGCTGACGGATGCGGTCTGAGGGCTTTCCACAAAATGATGACCTATCTTGTGAATCGGGAGGACTCGCAGTACAGTTATCGGAACACGCTGGTGGCGGTGGCTTCCGACAGAGTCGTTGGTATATCCGTGAGCTATGACGGCGGCAGGCTTCATGAGTTACGACGAGCATTCATCGAAGCTGCCAAGGAGTATGTCGGCAAGGACAATTCCGGCATGGACGATGAGACGCAAGCGGGAGAACTCTATCTCGACTCGTTGGCCGTACTGCCCGAATATCGTAGGCAGGGCATTGCCAAGCGGCTGATTCTGGCTACGAAAGAAAAGGCTGACGCGATACATCTGCCCTGTGTCGGACTCTTGGTAGATAAGGGCAACCCAGATGGTGAGGCACTATATTCTTCTGTTGGCTTCAAATACATGAACGACAGCCGTTGGGGAGGACATGAAATGAAACATTTGATATTGTAAAAAAGGATAAAGTTATGAAACAAGTGATCAACACCAAGGCAGCCCCTGCTGCCATCGGCCCGTATAGTCAGGCCATCCAAGTAGGTAATCTCGTATATACATCAGGGCAGATTCCCATTGACCCTGCAACGGGTTCATTCGTTGAGGGTGGTATCAAGGAGCAGACGCGCCAGTCGCTGAGTAATGTGCAGGCGATTCTGCGCGAAGCTGGTCTCAGTATGAGCAATGTCGTCAAGACTACCGTTTTCATGGCAGACATGAATGACTTTGCCGCCATGAACGAAGTGTATGCAGACTTCTTTACAGAGCCATACCCTGCACGATCGGCTGTAGCGGTCAAGACATTGCCGAAAGGGGCATTGGTGGAAATCGAAGTGATTGCAGCCAAAGACTGATTTTGTATGGATGCTAATGCAGTGGTTCGATGAAAACCGTTCTGACGATTTTAACGACGATCATGATGATGAATATGTGTAACGGACAGACGAACAGAGAGCCAGTGGTGAGACCTGCGACACAGGCGAACCGATTCTATACGGGCAACGCCAGGGAACTGAGCAAGGAGGTGGACAGTCTGCTGGCGCTGCATCGCGGCGAGACGGTGTATAGGGATGTGGCTGCGCTGATAGTGCCCCATGCGGGCTATTATTTCTCGGGCAATGTGGCGGCAGCAGCTTATATGGCGATGCCGAAGGATAAGCAGTATAAGCGGATATTCCTCTTGGGGCCGAGTCACCACGAATGGCTCGACGGGGCTTCGGTGAACACGGAGGCTGACTATTATGCCACGCCGTTAGGACAGGTGAAGGTGGATCGTGAGACGGCTATGGCTCTGACGGCTGCGGACAGTGTGTTCCGATATGAACCCAGAGCGCATGACAGGGAGCATTGCTTGGAGGTGCAACTGCCATTCCTGCAAAGGAGATTCGGGGATGGCAAATCCACTCAGACAAGCGAGGATTCCGTGCCGCCCATCGTGCCGATTATCATTTCCACGAACGACTTCCAGAAGTTGAAGCGGATAGCGGAGGCACTGAAGCCGTATCTGACGGAGGAGAATCTCTTCATCGTCAGCAGCGACTTTTCGCACTATCCGAAGTATGAGGATGCCTGCAAGGTGGATGCACTGACGGGTAAGGCCGTGGAGAGTGGCGACGTGGAGCAGTTTATCGCTGCGCTGGAAGAGAATGCACGGCGTGGCGTGCCTGGTCTGGCTACGAGTGCCTGCGGAGAACTGGCTATCGCAACGCTGCTGATGATGATAGACAGCACGTATGAGGTGAAGCACCTGATGTATCAGAACTCTGGGGATGCCGATGAGTCGGATCACAGCCGGGTGGTAGGCTATCATGCGTTTGCCATCGTGCGCAACGGACAGGCACGGACGGACACGGACTTTTCTCTGTCGGAGGATGAGAAGCGGATGCTGAAGGAGATTGCGATGACGAGTATCAAAGATTCGGTGAATGGCAAGCCG
The DNA here is from genome assembly GCA_947168395.1 of uncultured Prevotellaceae bacterium. Taxonomy (GTDB): domain Bacteria; phylum Bacteroidota; class Bacteroidia; order Bacteroidales; family Bacteroidaceae; genus Prevotella. The sequence continues at coordinate 4,487 of CAMVLT010000094.1, forward strand.
ATTGCGGAGCATCCATCGCTGACGGCTACGCTACGGCAGAAGTGCGGAGCGTTCGTCTCGCTGCATAAGCATGGACGGCTTCGTGGCTGTATCGGACATTTTGGCGAGGATGTGCCTCTGCATGAGATTGTGGCAGAGATGGCGCGTGCGGCTGCCTTCGAAGACCCGCGATTCATGCCTGTGACTGCTGATGAACTCTCGGACATTGATATTGAGATTTCGGTGCTCACACCTATGCACCGCATTCAGAGCCTGGACGAGTTTGAACTGCATCGGCATGGTATCTATATCCGCAAGGGCTATCGCAGTGGGACGTACCTGCCGCAGGTGGCTGATGAGGTGAACTGGACGAAGGAGGAGTTTGTTTCGCATTGCGCACAGGACAAAGCGGGCATCGGATGGGATGGCTGGAAGGATGCAGAGACAGAACTATACGTTTATGAAGCCATTGTGTTTTAACGACAACGGATTGCACGGATTTAACGGATTTTGATGATGGAGTGCAGGTATTATCGGAAGTTGGATGAAAGGCTACGGGTAGGCGAACGTAGTTCGGGAATTGGCAGGGTGGAGTGTCTGCTCTGCCCACACCATTGCCACATCAGCGAGGGCAGGACAGGCATCTGCCGGAGCCGACGCAATGAGGGCGGTGTGCTGGTTAGTGAGGTGTACGGACGGCCTTGTTCGCTGGCCATCGACCCCATTGAGAAGAAACCGCTCTACCACTTCCATCCTGGCACCAAGTGCCTCTCCATCGCCTGTACGGGCTGCAACTTCCGCT
>CAMVLT010000095.1 GCA_947168395.1 uncultured Prevotellaceae bacterium
TTTTCGAGCGTGAGTACCTTATTTAAAGGTACGATTAAGTGAGCAAAAAGCAAAATTCTTTTTGCTTTTTCGAGCGAGAGTACTTACGATTTACGGTATTCGGAGGGCGACATACCCACCTGCGTCTTGAAGAACTTCCCCATGGCCGACTGGTTGGAGAAGTTCATCAGGCGCGCTTTCTCCTTGATGTCGAGCTTGGTGTTCTTCAGCATCAACCGTATTTCGAGCGCTGTGTACATGTTGATCCATTCTAATGGAGTTCGCTCGCTGGCCTTCCTGACGGCCTCGGAGAGGTATTTCGACGAGAGGAAGAGCTGGTCGGCATACCATTCGACGACATGCTTCTCACGGAAATGGGTCTCTACGAGGTGGATGTACTTCTCGAAGATGACCTCGGCCCGCCGTTTCTGGGGCTTTTCCTTCAGATTGAAGTTGGTGACGAACGACGCCATGTCGTAGGCCATTGTGGTGAGTGCCGACCTGACGACCTCCTCGCGATAGCGGTGGTCAGTCTGCGAAACCTTGCGGCAGAGGAAGTCGTAGTGGATCTTGAACTCTTCGGTCTCTTTATCGGAGAGGTGGAACACCGGATGTTCGCGCATGAAGACGATGAAGGAGATGCGGTCGTGGAACTCCTTGATGACATTGTCGAGCAGCTCCTTGGAAATGAAGAAGCCGATGCCCTCCAGGTCGGTGCTTGTCTGGTAGTTGTTCATGACCTGTCCCTCGCTGATGATGATGGCATCGCCAGGGCGTACGCGGCATTCTTTTGTCCCTAAGCGATAGCGCGCCCACCCACGGGTGCACAGCCCTACGATGTAGCATCGTGTGCGGCGCGGGATGAGTGGACGCGATATCAGGGAGAGGTTGTCGATGAGCATAATCTTGTTGTCAATCGACAACCCTCCGTAGGTTTTACAAGCCTCTTCAACGGTGAGTTCGAGCATCTCGAAAGCTGTTGGACTCTCCATAGATTTTAAGTAAATTCTCTTACATCTTGATTTTTCGGGTGATAACCTTGCCGTTGGAGAGCTTCTCCAAACGAACAAAGATGCCATGCTGCGGACTGCTTACCAGCTGTCCCTGCAGGTTGTAGTAGCTGACGCTGTCTACTGAGGCGTCGCGGCTCAGCGTGGTGGCGTCGATGCCTGTATTATGTCCGGCGGTGCACTTGTTGGCATTGGCTATCTCGCCCGTGCGGGTGTCGATGAGCAAGACGACGACGCGCAGCAGGTTCTTGTCTTGGATGATGTTCTCATTGGACGTGTTCACCACTGTGTTCATGTCGAACGTATAGCTGTACGACTGTGCCACGTCGGCCACGATGGGAGCCTGCAGCGAGCCGCTCAGGCCTGCCACGCTCGAACGGGCTACGATGACGTCGTTGAAGACGAGTCCGCTAACCGAACTATTGCCCTGCGTGAACTGATCCATCGAAGCGGGCCATCCCGACTGTCCATTGTAGTAGTTCTTCTGGTTCCAGCCGCTGCCCGTTCCGGTCATGCCATCTTGGATAAGAGCGAAGCACAGCTCGTAGGGACATTCGTCGGAGTCGATGGGGAAGGTGGTGTGAGCCGTAGCCTGGAGATGGTCGTTGTCTGTCCACTGCGTCTCGATGTCGATGCTGGCCGGTGCGAACACCTCACAGCGACGCTCCCATGCCTTGTCGATACCGAACGTGCCGGGCTGGCTGTCGCCGCAGAAGGCATCTGTCTGGCTGACGCGGTCGAGCCACGCATCGGGGAATCCTGATACGGGCGAGGGGAAGTTGCTCGTAATCTCCATCGGGTCGCCATTGTGATAGCTGATGCCGATGAAGTCGTCGGGGTAGAGGCGGTTCATCTCCTCCAGACCCACGAAGCCGCGCGGACAGTAGCCGCACCACGTGCCGGTATACTCCTCAAGGACGGCACGATGCTTGGGCAGGGTGGTGTAGACGTTGGCCTTGGCCGAGAGTGCCGGGGCGTTATCCTCGTTGGATTGTCCGTTCACCTTGGTCACGGTGAGCGTATAGTTGTATGCACCCTTGTCGCTGACGGCAGGAAGCCGGAAGTCGACATCGGTGAAAGCACCGAAGACGGGGCGCAGCTCTACATCGGTCTGGTAGGTTTCTTCCTTGCCGCCGATGCTGACGGTGTATTCTATCGACGACACACCCTGTGTGCCGTGGTTGACCATCTCAAACTGCCCCATACCGCTCTCACCGGCCACAAGATTCAGTTCGGGCATCCACACCACGGCAACGGCGTTGTCCTTGATGCCTGTACCCGAGAGTACCACTTCCATAGCCAGCTGCCCGGCGTAGGGATAGAGGTCGTGGAAGGCAGTGCGATACTTTCCTGTAGTGTGTACCAGGAAGCCGTTCGTGCTGGTATACTTTGTAGTGACGACAGGCTGGGCGGTGTTCTCGTTGGGCTTTTCCGTCTTGAAGGAGTAGCCCACATAGACACCTTCTTCGGTGAGGGTGTAGGGTTCGTCGAGCGTGATGGTGGCCCAGTCGTCGGCCACGGGAGTGAAGTCGACGGCAACGATGTCGGGCGACTGCATCTTGCCGCTCTTAATGGCGGGCAGCTGTTTCGAGAGCCATACACGGGCCTCGCTGATACCCTCGGTGAAGGGGAATGGCACGCGCAGTTGCTTGATCTTCAGGCCTGCGAGGGCCTTGTCGTTCATGAGCATGGCTACATCGTAGGTCTCGGCCTTGCCATAATAGGTGCCCCATAGCTCGGTGGGGTCGCCCTGGCTGTAGGTGATCTCTTTTTCCTGAGCCAAGGCGGCCTGCCCGCCGAAAGCGAGCAGGGCCACGATGGCACATACAAAAAACTTCTTATTCATTATTAGCAATTTGAGTGTACAAAAACTGACTTTCCTTGTTTTCCTTACTTGCGAATCGTCTTCACGGCCTTCATCGTACCGTCGGCCTGCATCATGCGCTGGATGACGATGCCGCGTGCATTGCCGTTGACGCGACGTCCCTGGAGGTCGTACATCTCGCAACGGCTGGTGACGTTCTTCTGGCTGATGGCCTCGATGCCGGTGTCGGCGTTCTTAATGATGTTGACCTGTCCACTCTCGATGTCGTACATCACGATGTTCGAGCGGTTCTCTTCACCAGCGCCACGATAGATGGCCTGCAGACCCATGTTCTTAGCCGGAGCGAAGAAGACGCAGAAGTAGTTACTGCCGATATATCCTTCAGGAGCGCGGAAACCGTAGGGGAACTCGCTCATCGACTCTTCCATGCCGTATTCTTCAGCATCAGCCTCGAAGAGCTCGTCGTCGACGTAGACGACATACGACAGCTTGTCGGGCGTGATGTAGTTGCCGTCGACATCGGTGGCGTTCAGGGTGAAGTCGAGTTCAGCGTTGCCAAAATAGTCGTCGTAGTTCCAGAAGTTGGTGATGCTCGGGTCGGCCGGAACAGCGGGAACCTCTACGAAGCGATAGATAGTGAGCGCATTGAAGTAGTCGGCATAGTAGATGCGCTCGCGGGCACCGTCGAAGTAGATGGCTTGTTCTGTGGACATCACCATGTTCTCGGCATCGTAGTCGAACTCAATGCCATCGACGATGGTGCCATAGTCGTAGTAGTAGGAGTCGTCGGGATTCTCAGTGTCCTCGTAGTATTTTGTAGCGACGGAGGCGGTATGTATCCAGGTGTGTCTGCCGTAGTAGCTGTCAACACCGGCATACTGCTGGTTGGCCACCTTGATCTTGTTGCCCTCGATGGTTCCCTTCACCCATCCAGGCACGCTGGTGTACAGCTTGAGATAGACATCGTTGCCTTCGAAGGCTACGTTGACGGTCTTGCTATAGAAGGTGTCCACCTGCTTGTACTTCATGACGAGCTGCTCGATGGTGGCATTCTCCGACGGCTCGTAGTAGGTCTCGGTGAGCGGAGCAGTGGAGAGGCTCCAGTAGAACTGGTAGTCGTTGTACCATCCACTCTCGTAGTCGTCGTCTTCTTCGGCCTCGTACCAGTAGATAGGACCATAGGCTGCCGATGCTACATAGCCAGCCTCGGGGTTCATCTCATCGATTGTTTTCATCACACCGTCTTTATACCATACGGTGACAGTCGTGTTGTCGGTGATGTTGTAGTCGTCGTAGCCCGATTCTTCGTCCATATAATACTCCATGCGAGCGATATAATAGGTATGCTCGCCACCCTGATAGTCCCAGTAGGCGCCGCAGGGCTGCATCTTGATTGTATAGAGATCGTCGCCCTGAGGCTCAGCTTTCAGCCAGTAGACTTCGTCGACTGCCATTGACGAGAGGATACCTTTCACATAGACATTGCCGTCAGTGCCTTCAACGATGCTCACGTCGCCGGCATCTGTAGCGCTGCTCATCCAACCGTACATCCAGTTGTAGAACAGTCCGTTGACGGTGAGGATGGCATGTTCGTAAACCTTACCTTCGGGCTGGTCGACAATAGCCTCAGGCAGTTCCTCGGCCTTCAGGGGCGACTTCATCATACGAGCGGTTCGCATGTCCTGCTGACGCGTTTCAGCCTTCGACGGACGGGCCATCTGTCGCTGGGTCCTCAGCTGTTTCATTCCGTTGAGAATAGACGGGGCATTTTGTTTTACAGGTTGGGCAAACGAAGCTGCTGCCATCATGGCAGCACAAACGATAAGCGTAAACTTTTTCATAAATAATAGTTGTTGATGATTAATATAATGTTATTGATAAGCTTTATTTTCTACTATTATGCTTTTAGTGGTGCAAATTTAGTGATATATTGTAAACTGACCAAATTGTGTTTGTAAAAAAATGGAGAAAACAGAAGAATGGAAAAACATTACGTAAAACGGGAAGAATCCGACGGAATAAAATAATTGCTTACCTTTTTTTTGCTTGTCAGTTTTTTTTTGTATTTTTGCATCGGAAAATCAATGTCTTACCATTATCAACCGTAAACAGCATGAATCACTGCATCTGTTCTTGCCTGATGGCATTGTTCCTGATGGTACCCAACCTGCATGCCCAACGCATGATAGAGGTGGACACACGCCACTTGGGGGCACCCATCCAGCCCACCATGTGGGGCATCTTCTTCG
>CAMVLT010000096.1 GCA_947168395.1 uncultured Prevotellaceae bacterium
AAAACTCTTCCTTGGTCATAACTGTAATAGTTGTAGTTTGGGTGCACTATTGCGGTTGCTGACAATATGATAACTAAATCACCATCAGAAGTGATTAGATTGTCCATTTCCGGACACCATGAGTGTCCAGAAATGGACACTTTATTTTATGCCATTGCTGATTATCAGTAAGTTACGGGTTTGGCACGGATATTGTATTGTATATTGACAGATAATTATCGTAAATGATATGAGATATTTGAAACAAGCCCTCGCCATGATGCGCGAGGAACGACTTTTCTCCGGCATCTACATCGTGGGTACGGCGCTGGCCATTGCCTTTACGATGGTGATGGCCGTAGTGTATTACATCAAGTTGGCACCCATCTATCCCGAGCGCAACCGCGCACGGACGGTTTACTTTGAGGGCATTTACATTGAGGCGGAGAGCCGTGGCGCGGGACGATGCTACTTCGGCGACAAAGCTTTTGAGGAATGGTTCCTGAAGAGCAAGAACATCGAGTATTGTTCGCCCACGCTCTTGGCGGCAGGAACGGGAAAGGCAGAAGGCCGTTGCCTGGCCTCCATTGTTCGCGGAAAGAATGACTTCGTGGATGTCATCCGCAACCGCGCCAGTGCCGACTTCTTCAAAATCTATGCCTACGACTTCGTGAGCGGCAGACCGTTCACCCGGAAGGAGGTGGAGGGGAAAGATGCGGTATGCGTCATCACCGATGCACTGGCCGAGCGGCTGTTTGGCAAGGGTGTGGATGCTGTGGGGCAGACATTAGTGATGGAGCATGAAGAAGACTTGCGCATCATAGGCGTGGTGCGCAGCGGTAGCCAGCTCACCCCCGACAGCTATGCTGACATCATCATGCCCTACACACTGGTGGAGGTGCGTGCTGGGTCGGTCTATGCCGGGCTTTATTCCATCGTAGCCACGGTAAAGGACGACGAGCACCTGCAGGCGTTGAAGGAAGAGATCGACGGCATAGCCAATCGTCTCACCCAGTCGAAAGACGAGTTGCTGAACAATTTCTATTTCGGCGAGGGCGTGAAGAAGAAACTGGTGCTGACCAAGGGCCTGGAGACGCATCCGATGCACGTGCTCCGTACCGAGAACCGCGACAGTGTGTTCGGGGTGGTTACGGGGTGGCAATTGGTCATGCACTACGCCGGCATCCTGTTCGTGCTGCTCTTCGTACCTGCGCTAAACCTCTGTGGCATCGTGGCCGGGCGCATGGAGCGACGTAGTGCGGAAATGGCGGTTCGCAAGACCTTCGGCGCACGACGAAGCACGCTCCTGAACCAAGTGATAGCTGAGAACCTGGTGCTGACAACTATCGGAGGCGTCATCGGCCTCATATTCTCGTGGCTCGCCATCTACGGCCTGCGAAAGGAAATCCTCGGCATGTTCTTCGACAACAGCACGCTCAATACGGCTCCGATTGTTGAGGGCGAGATGATCTTTGCCCCCTCGCTGTTCATTGGAGCCTTTGGGGCGATACTCGTGCTTAACCTGCTGGCCGCCGTCATCCCTGCATGGTGGAGCCTGCGGAAACCGATTGTAGAATCAATGATGGAGAAAAGATGAAACAACTGAAAGAAATATTCGCAAACAAGGCCACAATCTGGCTGTTCGTTGAACTGGTGGTTATCACCGTTGTGGCCTGGGCGGTGTTCGACCCCGCTGTCGTGAACCTCTATTATCGCTGTCGGACGCTCGGTTTCGATACGGACAAGCTGCTCTATGCCGAAACGACCGTCGGCGCGTGGGACGAGGATGCCAGCGAAGAGGACAGGAGTGACCCTTACAACCCTACTGAAGAGCGCCGCCAGCAGATGCTGCGCCAGCTGACGGCTGTGGATGGTGTGGCGTCGGCCTATCTCTACGACGAGGAATACGGCTCCATCGGTTTTACGAGTCATGGCTACTCCCCGTGTCGCATCGACAAGGATACGCTCTGGCTGGCGGCTATCCGCTTCGTACCCGACTCTCGTTTCTTCGAGACCTACGGGTTGAAGCCTTTGCCCGGCAGCCCCTCGGCTGAACAGCTCTCGCACCTACAGAAGCGTGACCGGCAGGCAGTGCTGACGCGCTCTGGTGCTATGGCGCTCTTCGGGAGCACCGACGTGTTGGGGCGCAAGATTACCATCTGCTATGGTGACCCCGACATCGTCGTGATGGTGGTAGGCGTGGTGGAAGACTTCCGCAAGTCGATGAATAATACCTTGCAGTCGCTAATCATCAGATCCGACAGTCTGAGCAAAACCGAATGCCGCTACGTGATCCGACTGAAGGAGGGGGTGGATGCCCGCCGATTCGTGGAGGAACATGGGCGTGAACTCATCAACAACTGTCAGACAGGCTTCAACCGCATCAGCCGCCTGATGACATTTGAAGAGCATTTGGAGCAGCAGGAACTCGACGAGGGCCGCACGCAGGAGGTGAACCGCAGTCTGGCTCTCGCCCTGTTCTTCCTTATCAATCTGATGCTGGCTGTTATTGGCACCGTGTGGCTCCACGCCAAGCGCCATACGGAAGAATGTGGCGTGCGCCGTGCATTCGGAGCCACTCGCTGGCATGTGCTTTGGGATTTCCTTTGGCGTAACGCCCTGCTGGCCACCGCAGCCGTCGCCGTGGGACTCGTCATCTATCTCAATTACGCCTATAGTGGCCTCACGGTGGAATATGGTAAAGAACACTGCGAGACGCTCTATATGAATAACATCATCGACGTGCCCACCGACAAGACGTGGGTCGATTACTTCTGGCCCCACTTCCTCGTGGTTTCCTCCGTCGTGTACATTATTATATTATGTACTGTCCTCACCGGTACCGCCATCCCCGCAGTGAAGATTATCGGGTCTAAGATTACCAATGCACTAAGAGATGAATGATATGAGATATTTCAGACAGGCTCTCGCCATGATGCGAGAGGAACGGCTATTCTCCGGGATATATATCGTGGGAACAGCCTTGGCCATTGCCTTTACGATGGTGATAGCCGTAGTGTATTACGCCAAACTGGCCGACATCGCGCCAGAGGTGAACCGCAGCCGGACGGTGTATGTCAAGGGAATGGCCAAGCGGGCAGTGAACGACACGCTCAGGTGGGAGCCCACGAGTTACACAGCAACCCAGGTGAAGGAGTGGCTCTATACGCTAAAGAGTGCCGAGGTGGTCAGCGCCACCGTCAACGCCAGCCGCTATACCAGCGACAGGCAATACCTGAAGTGCGACAATCACAAGCTGGTTCCTGTGGTGACGCGCATGGTCGATGCGAACTTCTTCAAGGTCTATCAGTTCCGCTTTGTCTATGGCCGACCCTTTACGCAGGAGGAATGCCTGAACGAGAACTACTACATAGAGAACGCGGCTGTGCCCGCCGTCATCAGCCGCGACATTGCCGAACAGGCTTTTGGCAAGGACGTTGACCCTGTGGGAAAGACGCTCAACTACGGTTTCCTCATCCGCATCGTGGGTGTGATAGAACCCACGTCTTCCATCATGGAAGAGAGCTTCGGCCAGTTGTTCTTAGCCCTTGATCAAGAAGCCGAACGCGTAATTGTCGTATTGAAGGAAGGCTGCACCGTAAAAGACTTGGAAAAGGAACTTGCAGAGATAGCCCGCAAGCGTAGCGTCAGTGACAAGGAGTATGATTACTCCATAATCGGTACCTTGCTGCCCCATGCCCAGATGAAGATGTCGGGGGACGGCGTGGCCCATTCCTGGAGCAGCATCTTCAAGTCGCTCTTCCCGAAGGTGTTCGTCCTGCTGTTGGTGCCTGCGCTCAACCTGAGCGGACTCGTGGCGGCCCGGATGCGACGCAGGGTGGCCGAGATGGGTGTACGCAAGGCTTTCGGTGCCAAGCGACGGACGCTGCTCACGCAGGTCATCACCGAGAACCTGGTGCTCACGCTCTGTGGCGGCTTCGTGGGACTGGTCATAACATGGCTGCTGCTCTATGTGTTCCGTTCGTGGCTGTTCTTCGCTGTCGGCAACACCGCATTCACATTGCCCGAGCCGACGGTGGACGGCGAGATGCTGTTCTCGCCCCTCATCTTCGTCATCGGCTTGGCCGTGTGCATCGTGCTCAACCTGATGGCAGCGCTTATTCCGGCGTGGATCAGCCTCCGTAACCCTATTGTTGAATCAATGAACGAGAAGAAATAATCATGAGAAAGATACTGAACAACCTCTGGAGCCAGCGCACGAATAACGTGTGGCTCTTCCTCGAACTCATCGTCGTCTGCTTCGTGGCATGGACGCAGCTCGACCCCATCATCGTGCGGCTCTACTACCGCAGTCTGCCCTCGGGCATCGACGGCGAAAGGATGGTGGTGGCCAACATCCTGTCCACGCAGCCTTATGAGATGGCGGACGACAGTATGACGCAGGAGGAAATGAATAACCAATACATGAAACGGGAAGCGCAATACGCGGAAGAGGCCAACGTCATCAAGCGCCAGTTGTTGGCCATCGACGGCGTGGAGCAGGCGAGCATTGCCGACCCCGCGATGGGATTGTATACACGCACCGACCTGTTTGGAGGCAGCGGCTATGCCAGTATGCTACGCTATGCTTGGCAGAACGACACGGTTCTTGCATACGACATCTGCTATTCAAAGGACGAACACTTTTTTGAGACCTACGGCATCCAGCCGATAGCGGGCTGCAAAACATCGAAAGAACTGTCGGACATCGGACGCGGGTGGATTGTCAGCCAGTCTCTGGCCGAGCATTTCTTCGGTTCGGCAGAGGCGGCTATCAACAAGGAACTGAAAGCCGCCAGCTACGTAGGCATAGACTGGGGCCAGCCCATTGTTGCCGTGGTGAACGACGTCCACGTCTCAGAGAAGGACTACAACACATGGGCGGTTTACGCTTATAACGGCGAGATCCGCTCCGGAGGCTCGCAAAACCTCGTCGTCCTCCGCCTGAAGCCCGGCGTCAACCCGCGTCGTTTCGCCGAGGAGCAGAACCTTAACCCCTGGAATTATGCCAGCGATCACTACGCCGTAGCCTCCTTCACCGCCTACGACGACATCGGCTCCGC
>CAMVLT010000097.1 GCA_947168395.1 uncultured Prevotellaceae bacterium
CGGCGTTCAGCCTTAGCCTTGCTCGCCTCAAAGGCCTGGTGGATGATGTCAAGCTGGTACCCTCCACAATGTTATCAACATCGCGGTTCCTCCCTTCTCCTCGACAAGACGCTGCCAGTACTCCTCTATCTTCTGACGGACAACGTCATTGTACACAGCCATCTGGTCATCCCAAAGTTCATGCTCGCCCTGATGTTCATACTTGTAGGTCAGGCCGCACGAGATGTCGCGGATTTCCTCGGGCTTCAGCCCGTGGATGAATCCAACGTTCAGCAGGATGCGGGTGCAGGCCCGTCCGCTGGCATTGCGGTAGGACTCCTTCAGCCGGTAGTACTTCTCGTACTCACCTGTCTCAGGGTTGTATCTCATCTGCGATGTGAAATTCATGCCGCAAAGGTAAGCATAATTTTTTTAACCGCTGTGTTCTACAACGCGGTTTTAGCATCTTACCGAGGCTAACTGGCTGAAAATCAAATGCAACTTTTTTGAAAAAAGTTCAAAGCGTTAAAGTTGGGATAAGTTCACGGGGCAGCCTGTCGTGAGACAACGTTTCCCCTTTTAATGAGTATTCGTAAAAGTTGAGATATGAAACATGAATCAATCGTCGTCGCGTACGACAGTTGTCAGGCTATTGCTGAAGAGATAGCCGACAAGTTGGGTGCTGAGACCGTCAGTGTTCAAAGTATGAACGTCAGGCAGATCGAGAACAGTCAGAGTCTTGTCCTTGCCATCGAGTTTCAGGATGGTGGCAATCTGTCACCGCATTGGCAGTATGCCATTCAGATGTTCCGTGATGCCAGCCTGAGCGGCAAAAACCTCGCCGTTATGGTGGCTCTTGGCAATAGACTTGACAATGGTATCTATGCCGATGCCTTCTGCCGCGAACTCAAGGAGAATGGGGCGCACATCGTTGGTGGCTATCTCTATGCAGATTCACCCAAGTGTAATCTCAATAATTGGATTTGCGCCATTTCGCCTAACTTATAAAACCATCATCACTATGCAGTATATCTTTATCGTAGCCCTTGAATTCGTCCTTGCTTTTATAGGCGTAGCTCTGCTCATCAGGTATTACAACCATAAGGCATAGATAATTTACTCTCCTAAACGAATGACGCTTCGGTCTTCTTCCTGTTTCTTCTGACCACCGACGGGCTTGTAGGAATGGAAATTCCAGCTGATGCCAAGCCAGAAGATGCGACTGCGGTTTTTGCTGTTGTTGACGAGGGTATAGACGGGATTGTCTGACGAGATGTCCCAGCGGCGAGTGTTGAATACGTCGGTGAGGAGGGCCGAGAATGTGAGTCCCTTCTTGGGCAACTGCTGACGGATGCCGAGGTTGCAATAGTGGATGGTCTTAGTGGTGAACTGCGGGAAGTACTGCGGCGTGGTGACGAAGTACTGCGCCTGAATGCTCATCCCTTTCAGCGGCATAATTTTCAGCGTAGCATTGCTGTTGCTCGTCCAGCCCTCATTTCTGAACGTTACGCCCAGACTGGTTCCGCGTGACTTTGTATAGAAAACGTTGCAGCCCACATCCACACCGAGCCACCGCATGGCGCTCCAGCGGATGTCGTGTTCCACGCCACTGTTCAGGTACTGGTCGCCGTTGATGTAGGTCATCACGAGGATGTCTTGGTTGATGTAGGCTACCTGGTTGATATAGTCCTGCGTGTAGTTGAGATAGGCATTGCCGTTCATCTTCAGCGACTGTCCTACATAGGAGTAGCCGATGTCGAGTTTGTTAGCCTTCTCCGGTTTCAGATGGATATTGCCTGTCTCGTATGTGTTGTTGTCGATGAGGTTGATGTAAGGGTTCAGCTGCGGATAGGTGGGGCGAGAGATACGGCGCGACAGGCCGAGGAATAGCTGCCACGGGTCGCTGATGCGATAATTCAGCACCAAATTAGGCGCCACGAAATAGCAAGTGCTGGCCTCGTCCAAATGGTCTTTGTCGTTCTCTAAAGTCGTGCGGCTGTACTCGAATCGCAGTCCTGCCTTCATCGTCAGCTGCTGCGAGAGTTTCGACGAATACATGATGTACGCGGCTGGGATATACTCGCGATGGTGCAGGTCGTTGCTAAGTGGTATGGACAGTTGCCAGTCGCTGGTCGTCTCGTCCCACTCGTACATCTTGTGGTCAATATTATTCTGCCGATAGGTCATCTTCACGCCAGTTTCCAGTTTATCTTTTCCCAGCATGGTCATGTAATCTGCCTGCCATGTGGCAATGCGCGGATGACCGCCTGATTCTGAACGTTGCACCATCTTGTTTGCCTCATAATAATAGGAAGGTCGATGCCCGTTTATGGCCGATAGCGATGCCGACGTGCTAATCTCTCGCTTGTTAGGCTCAAAGACGTGCTTGTAGGTAATCGAGCCCTCCAGCATCTCACGATTAAACGTGATGTCTGTCTTTCGTACTTTTTCACTTGCCACGCCAGCCGTCATATAGTGATTGTGCATCGTCTGCGGGTTGTTCATACTTGGAAGCCCTGCCTTTACGTCCAGCGTCAAGATGTCCCGCTTCGTCAACTTATAGTTCACGTTCAGTCCGAGGTTGTGAACCGTTGTCTTCTTTTCCGCATCAATCATCTGGTCCAGCGCGTTTCCCGTTTGCAGAATCTGACGATACAACTCACTTTCTATCTTGTCCTTCTCGTATCTTCCGTTGTAGTTCAGCCTGACACCCCATCGCCCCACGTTATAGCTCATGGCCACATTGCCGTTCGCGAAGTTGTTGAACCCATAGTTTGCCGAGGCCATCGTCGTGAAAGCCTCCTGCGTCTGCCGTTTCGATGTGATGCTAATGATGCCACCCGTACCCTCTGCGTCGTACTTCGCGTCAGGACTGGTTACGATGTCGATGCTCTGCACGTTGGCCGCAGGAATGCTTCCCAGCCCGTCGAGCGTTGTAGGCACACCGTCCACCAGTATCAGCACATTGCCGTTGCCGCGTATCGACACCTGTCCGCTGCCGTCCACCGTGACTGCCGACGAACCGCGCAGCACTTCGAGCACTGACCCCGTAGCAGCCGTCACCGAGGCCGACGGATTGATGCTGGTCTTCTCCACCGTCACCTTCTTGTCCGCAGCCCGTCCCGTAACTGTGATTCCCCGCAACTGTAAGGTCTTTTCATACCATGCCGCCAGGCTGTCGCTCTCTGCGGACTTGCCTTTCGTGCCCGTTTTATTTTGCTGTGCAGACAAGGGCAGCATGGCAAATATGATGAGTATTATCAGAATAGTCTGTTTCATTTCGCCGACAAAATTACGAAAAAAACAGTAACTTGCTTGCTAAGAACAGTTATTTATGCATTTATTCCGATAATTGTGGCATACGTTGGTTTCTTACGGTGGATTTCCGTCTGGATGAAGCCTGCATCGTCGAGCAGCTTTTTAAGATCCTCCGGCGAATAGGCTGTCATACCCTCTACAACGTTTATCCACTTAGAATCGCTATCTACAACCTCTACTAAGATGGCGAACTGACCACCCTGTTTCAGCACACGGCGCACCTCTTGCAGGCAGTCGGGCAGGTTGGGCCAGAAATACACCGTCTCAATAGCTGTCACAAGGTCGAATTTGTCATTCTCATAAGGAAGTTTCTCAGCTGAGCCCTGAACGATGAACACCTGCTTGTCGAGCACGCTGGCATTCACCTTTTTGGCCTTCGCCACACTCTCCTCAGAGATGTCGATGCCATATACTTTCACATCCTGGCTCCGCTTCAGCAATCGGCGAATAGTAGAACCTCCGCCACAGCCCACATCAAGTATTGTCCATTCGTCTTGGACATCCACAAGCTTCAGTCCCCAGTTCGTCAGCGGGGCATGAGTATAATTCATGAAACTCAACATCACACGTCCGAGTGCTCCCTCTGGCCGTGCACATTGACTGAAAAATGACTTAATCAATCCCATAATCCTTATCTTTTTAAGGCAATAACATCGCAGTTGGCACGAAATAATCTCTTATACGTATGAAAGTTCAGCATTCGCTGGACTTTTTTCATATCTTTGCTATAGTTTATAAAACAATAGCAATATGATTAATTTCAAGAAGTTCAACAGCGTTATCTCCCTTACCTCGTATTTCACCTCAGATGACAAGTGCAAGCAAGCCATCATTGAGAGTCGTTGGGGTGTTGGTAAGGAGCAAGATGTAGTTTGCCCCTATTGTGGTAAGCATCACTGCAAGATGTCCAAGAATGGACGTTTCCATTGCACAGGGTGCAACAAGAACTTTTCTTGCCTCGTTGGTACTATCTTCGAGAATACCAAGTTGCCACTCATCAAGTGGTTCTTGGCAATGTACTTTATCTCTTCTCATAAGAAGGGTATCTCTTCATACCAACTTGCAAGGAACATTGAGGTGACTCAGAACACTGCTTGGTATATGTTGCAGAAGGTGCGTCTGCTCTACCCTCAGAGCGATGCAGATACATTTGAAGGCACTGTGGAGTGTGATGAGGTATACATCGGTGGTAAGGAGAAATGGAAGCACAAGTCAATGCGTACACCCAAGACCCAAGGTCGTTCTACGAAGACCAAGACACCTGTGTTTGGTATGATGGAGCGTAGCACCTTTGAGAATGAGAAGGGTGAGATTGAGAACATTACCTATGTTCACGCATTCGTTGTGGAGAACACGAACAGGGCTACCTTGCAGCCCATCATTCAGCAGTTCGTTGCTGATGGTTCAAGAGTTATCACAGATGAACTCAATGCCTATAATGGACTCAGTGAGTTAGGTTATACTCACGCTGTGGTTGCTCACGGTGCTGAAGAGTATGCCAATGGTGACGTATTCACCAACAGCATTGAGGGCTTTTGGAGTCACTTCAGAAGGATGATTGTTGGCTGTTACCACGATGTATCTGATGAGCATTTACAGTCCTATATTGACGAGGCTGTGTATCGTTGGAACACAAGAAAAATGAGCGAATCAGAACGATTCGCCCATATGTTCGA
>CAMVLT010000098.1 GCA_947168395.1 uncultured Prevotellaceae bacterium
ATCATCTACTTTGGAGAAATAGTAGATGCGTATGTTTTAGAGGATAAAGGAGAACTGTAAATTCTAATTTAGCAAACAGAAACAAATATGAAATACCGATACATTGCCAGTATAGTTTAAGCGAGTTTAAATTCCGTGCATAAAATTAATAGAATTTCCGTAAAAAGGGTTGATATATCCGTAAATCGTGTAGTCATTATTTGACGGAAACGTCGTACCTTTGCAAAGTCAAAAATAGATGAAAGATGAAAAAGAAACTATTCCTTATGTTGTTCGCCCTTGTACTATCCATTACGGCTGTGGCACAAGAAGTAGCAACCCCAGTAAACTACAAAACCATGATTGTACGATTAGCCGAAATTGAGGTATATCCTGAGTATTTGCAGGAATACCTGAAGTTTGCCAACGAGGTGGACCGACAGAGCGTAGAGCGCGAGCCGGGAGTCATCTGCCTCTTCCCGATGCAGAGTGCCGAGGACTCCACGCAGATTCGCATCCTCGAAATCTATGCCTCTGAGGATGCCTATCAGAGTCATATCAAAACAGAGCACTTCCTAAAGTACAAGCAGGGCACGCTCCACATGGTGAAGAGCCTGAAGCTACCCACCATGCAGCCGCTCGACCCTGAGACGATGAAACTGATATTCAACAAAATGACTACTGCATCGAGTGCTCTACCGACGGAGTGACGTTCAGTCAGATGCGCATCTGCCACATGTATGCCGGCGGCGATGAAATCAGTTTCGGTATATAACTGACGCTTGCTACCGAAGGGACAAATGTTTCATCGGATGACCTCCCCAATGGCTATCGCCTACACAGCGGAAACCAAGAGTAGTATAGAACGCTTCGCCCGACGTATTATCACAATCTACCAAGAGTCCGACACATGGTAGATGCATTGCATCAGCCTTTTCTTTAGTAGCCAACACTAATTTCTTGGCAATTCCCTGACGGCGATACGCTGGAAGAACAGCCAGAGAATCAAGGTATAGTTCTCCAGCCTGAGTCTCATCATCCATGCCGGAATGGTCTTTGCCGATATACTCTTTAGCTGCTTGGATAAAAGCCCGGCGCAGTTCATGCAGACAGCCGCCATCATAGCTGACGGAAACGCCAACGACCCTGTCGGAAGCCATCGCTACCAGCGTGTTCTTGTAACTATATTGCGAAACTTCAGCTTCAACCAACGCAGTCATCATCCTGCGGAAGTTCTCCAATCCGTAGCCCTCGCCACAGAAATACTGACAGCAATCGTCTGTCATTGCCATCATAATAAGGCTTGCTATCTCTGCCGCCTGATTCTTTGTTGCTTCTCGTATTTCTATCATATCAAACTGTCATGTCACGACCTCCTTATAATAGGGTAGTAACTATATGCATGACGCAAAGCATCTTCTGAATTCACTCTCAAAATTTGGGGTCAGTATGCCCTTTCCTATTGCCTCGCGTATCTCTTGCATGGTCCAGAAACGGCCACCGTCCAGTTCTTCCGCAGAAGGGCGTATCTCGCTGTTGCAGATTGCCCGGTTCACATAAACCAGTTCGCGCTCGCGTGTGCTCTCAAACACATACATGTCAACGAACTCCGGTACAAAGTCAGTGAGACCTAATTCCTCACTGGCTTCACGACGCAAAGCCTCCTCAGGAGTCTCACCATACGCAACGTGCCCTCCGACAGCCGTATCCCATTTCCCAGGCTGAATGTCCTTCCATTCAGGCCGTTTTTGCAGATAGACGTCGCCATTGGAATTGAACACATGGAGATGCACGACGGGATGCAGTAGTTTAGTGCCTCCATGACACTCGCCACGCGTTGCTGAACCAGTCACTTCGCCGTGCTCATTCACTATCGGGAATATCTCATTCAGGTTATCCATGCACGCAAAGATAGTTCTTTTTTGCTGAATATCAAAATGTTTTGCTTTTTTTCATAGTATTGCAACAACAATTCGGCTTTTTTGAGGTAAAACATTCTCCATTCTGACATAAATTGACTACTTTTGCAAATGAAACATCAAATAAGACTTATGGAAAAAACGAGCGATACCTACCAAAATCCTTTAGAAGAATGCAATAGGGTTCAAAAGATTTTCGTAACTTTGCAGCCAGAATGAGACGGACTCTGATAACAGCAAGGATATTAACGGCTATTTGCGCCGTGTGCCTGACGGTTCTGCTAAACTGGCAGAACCGTTGTGGCACGACTGCCGAAGGGACCTATCAGCATCGCGAATCGTCCGTTCTGACTCCACAACATCAGCATCATCAAGAAGCCACACTGACAGATGCCTCACAGATTTACCGCATTTGCAGTTCCCGCCCCCAGCGCATCCTTCCTACTCAAGGAGCAAAGACGGAAAGGAACTTCACGCCGTTTGGCGGTCTTGCCATCCGGCATCATAATGTAAAACCCCTATATTCCTACTACGACAGCAGATGCCGTTTGGAAACGGCTCCCTTCTGTCTGTCAGCCTCATGCGACTATTACGTCATCGCACTGAGGCACATCATCCGTTGACATAGTTTCTGTTATCACAGGGACACACTTTTTATTCACATTATTAACATCATACATAACAACAACTATGTCAAGTATCAAAAACTTGGAGATGGCTGCTGCTCTCTCCACATATGAGCATATCGAGATCAAGAAATCACTGTTTTCAACCAAGGCTATCTATACACCTACACAGAGTCAGGCTAAGGCCATCATCCTGGAGTACACCCCCTCGGAGGGTGAGCGTGTGGAACATCTTTTAGAGATGCCGCTCGACAAGATGGCTGCCGACATCCAGCAGAAGGGCAAGCCCGCAGCAGGTGCTAACGGCAACTTCCGCCTGGAACTCTGCCTGAGTGACGACCATCAGTTCTGCGCCCTGCAGCTGTTCCGTTTCAGCGATTTCCAGTACAAGCCCGTCTTCGAGCCCCGTTTCTACGAGGGTAAGGATGCAGAGGCTGTAGCCCTATTGCTATAGTATCGTCTTAAGCGTTGCTCGCCTACCCGTAGCCTTTGAGAGGTGAGAGGTGAGAGTTGAGAATTGAGAGGTGAGAGGTGAGAGACTTCCGTAAAATTGGTAAAAGAATCCGTAAATCGTTTCACAGCGGTTTGCGGATTTTTCTGTATCTTTGCACCCATGAAAACAATAAAGGTATTGATTTTGAGTTTAATTACAGCTACAAGTGCGATGGCTCAGGGCGTGACGGATGTGCATAGCCACATCATCACTCCTGAGTTTCTGTCGGCTCTCGAAGGTGAGGGACGACTGCTGGACGAGGGATTCCCCTTGCCTCAGTATGATGCCGAAGTGCATCTGCATTGGATGGATGAAGCCGATGTTCAGACATCGGTACTGACCTTGGCGGCTCCGCAACCGACATCGGCTAAGGTTGTGCGAAGTACGAATGAAGCCGCTGCCCGTCTCAAGACAGAGCATCCCGGTCGCTTCCTGTTCTGTGCCGCCCTACCCCTGCCCGATGTGGATGCAGCCATCCGCGAGGCCGTCTATACCCTCGATACACTGAAGGCTGACGGCATCAAACTGGCGACCAACGTACAGGGGCAGTATCTCGGTGCACCTGAACTGGACACACTGTTCTCCGTGCTGAATGAGCGTCGGGCTGTCATCATTCTGCATCCGCATCGTCCGGAGCCTGTGAACCGTCAGGTGATGCAACAAACACCACTTGCCATGCAGGAGTATCTCGCAGAGACCACCCGTGCCGTGTCGAACATGATTAGCCGCAACGTGCTGGCCCGTTATCCGAATGTCAAGGTGGTGGTGCCCCATTGCGGTGCCTATCTGCCATTGGCGATTCCGCGCATGAAGTCGCTGACACCCGTGATGCAGAAAAACAAGATGGTGGGCGAGATAGACTACGAGGCGAATCTTGCAGCCCTTTATTACGACTTGGCCGGTGCACACGCTCCTGAGGTCATCCGCATGCTGCTCAGCATCACCACGCCCGACCATCTGCTTTACGGCTCCGATTATCCCTACGTGGCTCCGCAGGTGCTCACCCAGAGTCTGCGTCGCATGAAACAGTATCTCACAACGGAGGCAGACCTCGCCCCATACCGTGAGCTGATTCTTTGGAAGAATGCCCAACAATTATTCCAGATAAAACAATGAGAATTATAACAACTGTCGTCGCCCTCAGCTGTATTCGCAGCATGGAGTCAGACAAATAACAAAACGGACCGCCTCAGTTAATAGAGGCGGTCCGTTACGCTTACTTCAAGTTCTTGGCGAAGAAGTCGGCAAGTTTATCCCAGGGAATGAGATTCTTCGACTCACCCTTGCCTTCCAATTCCGTGTAGCCACCATCATAGAGGTCGCAGTGACTGGCACCCGGGATGATGAGCAGTTCCTTGTTCTCAGGGTTAGGATTGGGCTTGCCTACTACGTTATATCCCTCGGCCTTTCCTTCCACCATATACTTATAGGCAGACTCGCCGAAATAGCGTGAGTGGGCTTTTTCTCCGTGCATCACAAGGACGGCAGAGCGAATCTCGTTGATGTAGTAGAGGAAGCGGCTGTTGGCAAAGGCCTGTGTACCGATAACGCGCCAACCGTCGTTGGAATTGCCGCTGCGCTTATGATAGCCACGCTGGGTGATATAGTAGTCGTAATAGTCTTTCACAAACTGAGGGGCATCCTCTGGCAATGGATTCACTACCCCGCCAGCCATTGCCATCGGGTCGCTCAAGCGCTGTTTGGCCATTGCCTCACGGG
>CAMVLT010000099.1 GCA_947168395.1 uncultured Prevotellaceae bacterium
ACGCCCGCTACGGCAGCCTTCACGCGCTGCCGTCCTACTAACGACTGGAGCAGCATTCCGATGAGCCACGCCATAACGAAGTAGATGATTGCCGTCACGATGAGGGGGAAGAAGGCGTCGAACGTGCGCGAGCGTATCAGGTCCGAGGCTCGCGTCATGTCGGCTACGGCGATGTAGCCCACGATGCTCGTGCCCTTCAGCAGACTGATAATCTCGCCCTGATAGACGGGCATCACCGCACGGACCACCTGTGGCAGCACAATTTTCAGGAACGTCTGTCTCGGGGTGAAGCCCAAGGCCAGTCCTGCCTCCGTCTGTCCGCGGTCGATGCCCTGGATGGTGGTGCGCAGCATCTCGCTGATGTAGGCCGCCGTGTTCATGGCGAAGGTGACGATGGCCACCACGATGCCCGTAGCATCCACTGGTGCCATCACCACATAGTACATCAGCATGAGCAGCACCAGCACCGGCGTGCCCCGCATCAGGTCGATATACACCCGTGCCACTTGCTGCAGCCATCGGCGGCGGCTCATGCGCATCCAGCACACCAGTCCGCCCAGTATCGTACCCAGCACGGCGGCACATAATGTGATAAGCAGCGTCACCTGCAGACCGTCGAGAATCATGCGGTAGCGATCCTCCACTATCAGGTTGTTGCTGAAGCTCTCAGCCACATTGCTAAACATGTCCATAACGTTTCTCAACTTTTTTATTTTGTCATTCTACTTTCTTCAAGTGCGCGGTGATGGTGTAAGTGGAGCCGTCAGCACGTCGATGTAAGGCCTTATTGACCATCTCACCGCCCGTGCAGGAGACGATTTCCCAGTTCTCGTGCCGTCCTTCCTGTCCCGGCTTTTGCCAGCGGAAGCAGAACAGGGGGCCGTCGGCGAAGTATTCGTTGTAGGTCGTCTCCTCCTCCACCCACTGGCCGTCGATGAGGTCGTAGAAACTGGCGGTGCCGTCGCTGCGGTACAGTTCGCGGTAAGGCTCAGAATAAATGTAATCATTTTTTGTATTTAAATTGTTAATAAACTCATCAGCAGGGTGATTACGATTATTATCAAGTTCTTCATTTTTAAAAGGAAACGGGGATGTACCCCGTCTCCTCGTTGTAATTGAATTTTTCTCTCTCACTTCACTCGCTTAATCGTGACCTTATTGCCGTGGTGGATATACACTCCGGGCTGGGTAGGCTTGCGGCCTATCTTGAATCCCTGTATCGACCACCAGTTCCTTGAGGCGGAGAAGTATGACAGCAAGCGCACCTACAAGGGCTTTGACGGCTACAGCCCTGGCGTGTTCACCATCGGCGGGCTGATAGCCTATCTTGTAAAGCCTTAATGGCCCTATTAGTTGTTATTAGAAGTTCAGGACAATCGTCGCCTCCTGTCCCACCTTCTGCTTCAGCGTATAGACACCTGCCTGTTTCGCGCTGTAGTAGCGCACGTCCAGCGTCTCGCCGTCCGTTGTGCGGAAGACGGTGAACGGCTGGCCAGCGACGCCCACGCCACGGCACTCGCTGCCGGCGAATACCGCCACGATGTCGCTCTCGCCGGGGATGAAGGGCGTGGTGGAAGGCAACTCTGCCGTCAGCGTCTGCTGCACGGGGTACTTCTTGCAGCCCAGCAGCAGTGGCGGCACGAAGTCCTCGTCGAAGCCGTAGGTGCGCTCGGTGGCAAACTTCTCCGTGCCTTGCAGGGTGAACACCCGGCGCAGTTGTGCACAGTAGTAGCGCAGGGCGAAGTTGACGTCGCGCTCGGTGCTGTTGCCACGGATTTTCAGTACGAAGTACACGCCTCCAGCCTTGTCGACATTGCGGATGGCCGGCACCGTGCGGCACTCGTCGCCGATGAACACCGCCATGAGGTCGCCGTCGGTGGAGTAGGCCGCCAGTTCGTCCTGCAGCTTCACCATGATGAACATCGAGCTCTCGAAGAGCGACGGGTCCGGTGCCGTCCATGCCGGAGCATCGTCGTTGCCCGTCAGGTCTACACTCCATGCCGGTTTCTCCGCTGTAGCAAACGTATAGTTGGCTGATGTACTTTCATCGTCTGACGAGCAGCCCCACACGAAGGTGAGGACTGCCGCCAGAAACATTATTTTTATTGCAGACTTTTTCATTGAACTATTTGATCACTTGTTTCTTACCATTATAAATATATACACCGCTCTGCGTCGGAGCATCCTGTAGTTTGATGCCCTGCAGCGTGTACCAACCGTCCTTGGGCAGTTGGTCTGTGCTGACGAAGCTGATCTGCGTGGGCATGGCCGGTGAACCGCTGATGCCGTCGGCCTCATAGCGCATCACCTCGCCCGTAGTGGCGATGATCTCGTCTCCACGCTCAATGGCAAAGGACAGCGGTCCCTCTATGTCGCCTTCGATACTCAGGAAGAAGAGGCCACCCTCGTGCCCTTCCCTCACTGGGAGGGATTGGAGTTGGGTATCCCCAACCAGTTCACCTCCGGCGAAAGCCAGGAGACGGTCCCCATCCTCCATCTCTATGCCGACAGCCTCGGCCACGACGCTCATCGTCGTGCTGAAGTTGCTGCCGCGCTGCGGAGCCGCGTTCACGCTATTCTCGATGAATGTCGTTCCCGGCTCATAGTATGGATAGCAGAACTGTGCCTCGGTGGTTCCCTGGCGGTGCAGCATGTAGCCCTCGCCCGGCTTCATGTACTTCAGAGTGCCGAGCCATTCGCCGCCACCCTTGCCGTCGGCGGTGAACATGGCGAACGTATGCTGGTTCTTCACCACGTCGCCGGGCATGGCCTCGTCGAAGTAGTCTGTCAGAGCTGTCTTGACGGGCAGGCTCACCATCGGTGTGTAGCCAATGCTGTTCCATCCCTGCTTCACCTTGATGGTGCGGTCGGCCTGCTGCTTGTAGGCGCTGCCCCATATCTCTATCTGCTGGGCTCTGCCCACCTTTACGCGGTAGCTGTACTGCTGCGACAGCTTGATGCGGCTGATGTCCGTATTGCTGTTGCTCATCCACTGACCATTGCGGTAGGTCAGCGTCAGGTCTTCCGAGTCCTCCGTCAGGATGTCGCCCTCCTGCCACGGGAATCGGCTCAGGATGCTCTCCACGCTCGCGAAGGCCTGGTTATAGACGTTGAACGACACCCAGTTCCAGCCTCGTGCCAGGTCGAGCTTCTGCAGGTACTCTTCTTCGGAGTATAGGCCCACGGGCTTGTCCACGGTACCCACGATGGCCTGGTCACCGAAGTTGATGAACTCCGTCGGCGTCAGCTTCATGGTCTTGCCCGTGGCGTAGTGCCAGAGGCGGAACGTCAGCTGGTTGGCCACCGTCGTGCTGTCGTAGACGGTCATGTAGAGCATGCTGCGGCCTGTTGCCGGGTCGTACTCGATGTTGTTCACGCCCATGCAGCGGCCCGTGCCGTCGAAGGCACCTACTATGTCGTGCGAGTCGGTGACGAGGTCGTTGTTCACAAACACCTGTGCCACGATGTTCATCGAGTAGCGCTTCATCTCCGGTGCTACCGTCCAGTCGGGTGCTGCACCCTCCACGGTCAGTTCCAGGTAGTAGGCATCCGACATGCCGTCCTCATCGACGAGGTAGATCATCTGGTCATACGTGCCCACCTCCAGGTCGGGACTGATGGTGAAGTCAATCTCGTCGGTTGTCTGCGGCTGCACGATGTCGCTCGTCTTATCGACGGTAATCCAGCGTGGCACGTTCTCGATAGTGTAGGTGTGAGCCTTGCCGCCGTTGTTCTCGATGATGCCGACAAGGGTCAGCGACATACCATGCGGTATGGTCACCACGCGGTGCTTGCCCAGCGTCATCCACGTCAGCGGGTTGCGGTTGACGTAGAAGCTCTCCGTGGTCGGCGAAGCCATGAAGTTGCCGTTCTTGTCGGGAATGTCGTAGAGCGTCACATAGACGTTCTGCTTGTTGATGCGGCTGTCCTGCTCGTCGATGTTCACCAGCAGCTGGTTGTTACGACCCACGTAGCTGAATTTCAGGTTGCGCAGCTTCTCGTAGGCCTGCACGGGTGCGCCGACGTTGCGGTCGATGAGACTGAGGATTTTGTCGACTGAATCGACAAACACGCTATCGCGCTTGCCGGTGTCGATGCCGTCGTTGTCGCGCTTTACGCGGGTGCTCATGGCCCAGGGCTGCAGGGCTAGTTCGCCGCTCTTCTGGCGCACTTGGTGGTCGAAGGGCATGTGGGCTATCAGTCCACGCTCCTCGCCGCCCGGCGACTTGGTGGAGTAGCGGCGGATGAGCGTCGTGGGCAGTGCCTGCTCGAAGAGCATCAGTCCGTCGATGTGGCCGGTGTAGGCGTTGCCCTGGTGTACCACGGGGTCGCCGCTGTTCTGCCACACCGTGTTGCCTAAGAAGAAGCGGGTGCCGAGCATGCCGCCGAGCGAGTCGGTGGTGAGCTGGGCCTTCGCCACATTATCTATATAGATGGTGGCCACGTTGCGGGCGCGGTTGACGGTCATGGCGAAGTGGTGCCACGCATCGTTCCAGAGGTCGTCGCCGAGGGTGAACTCACGTCCGTTGGTGCGGTACTTCAGCGTTTGGCCCTCGAAGCCGATGAAGAACTTGTGCAGCGCACCCTCGTCGGTGGCCTTGCCCGAGCCGTTGGCCATCAGCGTACCGTTGGCCCCGG
>CAMVLT010000100.1 GCA_947168395.1 uncultured Prevotellaceae bacterium
TTCGTCATCACCGACTTCACTTCAATTTCTTGTATCTTCACCATATTGTTTCTTATTTTGACGATGCAAAGGTACTACAATTTCCCCAGACCATTGCAAGACAAACAGCGACTGAAATGTCACTTTTCGGGACTATTGATAATTCCCTGCAATATGACTTGTCTGGAACCCGATATTGGCACGCCGGGCTTGCGCCATCTGCTGACTACGGGGGATGCGATACAGACGGCCATCCTTGCGGAACAATGCCCCCGTCTGCTTGAAATGAAATGGGACGTTTGATTCGACGCACTGGCGGCGGATGTCAAGTACCCAGTCATAGTCACACACACGGGCATCACGGCCCGACTCACCGCCTACAGTCACTTGTTCACTCCACGAACCAAGACCACCACGGAAGTCAATACGCTCCAACAGCGGTTCACAGATGATAGCCTTATGACGAATAGGCAATTCACGAAAGATGGGCAGTCGCTCGTCTGTACGACGCTGATTCTCCATCGTGCAGCAGATGGTGACATTTTCATAGCCATTGCCCCAATCCTCTGGCAAACAACTGGCTATCCGCTCTGGCCGCTTAGTGACGATGTAGAAGTGCAGATCGCTCCTACGCTGAATCATCAGCCAAGCATCTTCGCGCCAAGCATCGCCCTCCTCGATGAAGAAGTCTGATGTGAAACACGTCCACATCAGCGTGCCTGGTGACACCTTCCACTGTCCTTGACGGTCACGACGGACGGGCAGGTTGAACGAGGCTGTCTTATGCACCACGTTCGAGTCCTTCTCAAACTCTGCATCGCGCCGATAGACATAGCAGTGCTGACAACCTTCGCTCTTCTTATGGCATCCATGCCACAGATTCCACATCTGGCTCATCGCTGGCACACCTTGTCAATGCACCATGCGAAGCCTTTGGCGGTACGGCGGGCACCATCCACGAAATGATTGCCCGTGTTCCATTCCAGCGTCGTGTGGTCGGAACCGAGCGTCTGCTTCAGGTGTTCATGTTCCCAACGGATGTTATTGCCCACCTGTGCTATGGCCTTGTCTCGACAGTGCTCCTCGCGGTCACCAAGGCTGAGATAGACATAGGGTGACTTGACGGGATGCTGGCTGGCATAGTCCTGCCATCCTGCAATCCACACTGAGGGTGACATGGCGGCAATGGCAGCAAAACAATCGGACTCAAAGCCTGACCAAAGGGAAAAGAGACCGCCAAGGCTGTAGCCGCCTAAGACAATGGGAATCTCGCCGTATTCCTGATGCAAATAAGGAATCAACGTGTCTGTGACATAACGGAGCGTCTCTCCCGCATGTTCGCCCACGGCCTGACGCTTCGAAACGGCAGGGTCGTGCCACGGTGTGAGTTCCACCTCCCAGTCGCCGATGGCAAAGGCTGCCATCACGAACGATGTTCCCGAAGCCTCGCTAATCATGGCCACCTCGCTGTCAATGCTGCCACGCTCCTGTGCGCCCAGCGTTTGGATGAGTAATACTTTCGGCTCCTCGCCTCTTTTATATAGCAGGCACTCGCGCCCGCCAATTTGTAATATCTGTTTCATATTCGCTGCAAAATTACGTTTTTATTCTGAAAATGACAAATGCATCATGTTCTTCATGTCGCTGAAGCCAAGGACAGAGTAGAGAAATCGGCCGGCTTCGGAGGTTTCGAGGTAGATTTTCTTGATGCCACGAGAGAGTGCCGCACCCACGAGCCAGCGGACGATGCGCTTGCCCGTGCCGTGTCCCTGATGCTCAGGGCGGACGTAGATGTTCATCAGATAGGCACAGTGGCCTGTGGGATTGTCGGGCGACGGCATTTCATCGTAGAGGCACAATCCGCCACAGCCCACGACCACCTCATCTTCTACGGCGATACAGGCGACATGACTGTCGTTCGCCAATGCCTTGCGATAGTAGTCAATATTCTGCTGACGGAGTTCGGCGGTGTCGGTTTCGGCGGGGATGGAGAATACGCAATACAGTACCTCCATGCGCCACTGAATCAAGAGGTCAAGGTCATCGAGCGATGCCTGACGAATAGCGATATCTTTAAGCATACAGCCGTCCCTCCTTTCTCACAATGGGCAGAGCGCGTCGGTCCACCTTGCCGTTGGGAGTCATCGGCAGCGAGGTCATGGTAACGAAGAACTCAGGAATCATAAACGACGTGAGATGGTCGGCCAGAGAGCGTTTCAAGGTATTCAGGCTGAACCGCTTGCTGCGAGGTACGACGTAGGCCACGAGGTATGACAGCCCATCGGTGTCGGTCTGCGGACACACCACGGCAGTCTCCACCTCCCGCTGGTCGCACAGCACGTTCTCCACCTCATCGCTCTCCACACGCTTGCCCATAATCATCACCTGCTTGTCCTTGCGGTGGAGGAAGGCCAGATTGCCGTCGGGCAGCACATAGCCGAGGTCTCCGCTCCGATAGACACGACGACCATCGGGCATCGTGGTGAAGTTCTGGTTCTCTGGCACATCGCCCTGATAGCCGAGTGAGATTCCGTTGCCGAAGATGCAGATCTCGCCCGTCTCGCCGTCCTCCACAGGCTGTAGATGGTCATCAAGAATCTCGATGCTCGTGCCAAGGACGGCCTTGCCAATCGAGAAGGTGCCGTCGGCCAGCGGCTGGGCATTATCCACGCGGAAGTAGGAGGCGCAGACAGTGGTCTCGCTGGGGCCGTAGGTGTTGTAGATCATCACGCCTTGCGTACGCAGGCTGTCGATGTATTTGGCACGAATCACGTCGCCACCGCTAATCAGCAGGCGCAGCGAACGGGGAATCCTTGGCAGTTTGTTCATCTCTAATAACAAATAAGGAAAACTGCTGAGCATCGTCACCTGGTTGCGCTCGATGTAGCCCATCAGCCGGTGGATGTCGGCCTTCGTCTCTTCCGAGGGGATGCAGAGTGTGGCACCACTGAGCAGCGTCGTAAATACTTCCTCCACGAAGATGTCGAACGAGCAGACTGAGTGCTGTAGCATTCGGTCGCCCGGCTGGGGATGAAACTCGTGCTGGAAGGCACGGACGTAGTGCAGCACATTCTTGTTCGTCACCATCACGCCCTTGGGCTTGCCCGTCGTACCGCTGGTGTAGAGGATGTAGGCGAGGTCGCTCACCTTATTTATATTATTATGTATATGCTGTATGCCCTTGTCCGTCACCACAAAGTCACAGTCCTCCATCATATACTTGATGCGCTCCTTGGGGAACGAGGGTTCGGCTGGCACATACGCTGCCCCCGACTTCAATGCTGCCAGAATGGTGGCAATCATCTCTACCGAGTGGCTCATCACAATGCCCACCTTGGCGGGCTGCTTCACGGGAAAACCATCAGCGATTACGGTTGCCATTGCGTCCAGTTCGCCATACGTCAGGCACTTCTTCTCGTCCATCACGGCCACTGCATCTGTCTGTGCCGTCACTTGCTGTTTGAATACATCATAAATCGTTTCCATATTTGTCTTGCTTTTTAATTGTTTCTTGTTTTCGGGTGCAATTCTGTGCGAACCGAGAGCAGAGCCAAGCTTGCTTGAGCTATGCCGAGGTGATGCCAGAATCGCAGTGTCATTTTTGACGCTGCAAAGGTACGACCTTTTCCCCAATGCATTGCAAGACAAACAGCGACGGAAATGTCACTTTTCGGGACTATCCTTTTTCCCGATACTCTAAGGGGGTCATCAACATGTATTTCTTGAACAGGCGGACAAAGTAGGTGGCGGTATCGAAGTGCAGCTGGGCAGCGATGTCGGCAACAGAGAGCGTGGTGTATTTCAGTTGTCGGCAGGCCTCGGCAAGTATCTGGTCGAGGATGTAGGTCTTGGCCGACTTGCCAAGCGACTGGCGCACGATTTTGTTCAGGTAGTTGGGCGTGATGCAGAGGCGGTCGGCATAGAACTCCGTGCCGTGCTCCTCGCGGAAGTGGTCACTTACGAGTTGTACGAAGTCATCCACATAGCGGCTCACGGGAATGTCCGTCAGACTGCGCTGAACGGTCTCCACTTGCTCAGCATCCACCATCGGCACTCGCTGCAGAAGCATCATCGTTTCGTAGAGCATGGCGCGCAGGATGTGCTGGTCTTTCTGGGCATAGTCTGTTATCTCGCGGCGCATCTCCTGATAGAGCGTGTGGATGCGTTCAAAGGCAGCATCGTCCGCCATCAGGAACGGACTGCTGCGGTCTGCCTGCAGATACGTGAAACGGTCGAGAAAGTGTGGGTCGCTGAAGAACGACAACAGGAACTCCTTCTCAAATATCAGGTTCAGGGCCTCTATCTGCGGCTCTGACTCAAACGACCACACCTCGCCCGGAATGGAGCAGATAACCAACCCATTCTCTAACCGTCGCGACTTTCCATTGACGGCCACCGTTGCATCTGCCTCCAATACCAGCGTGATGCTGTAGAAGGTCTCGCTGAACACAAGTGTCCGCCTGATGTCGGGCATCATCTTCTCGTAGCTGATAACATCCACCAGCAGCTCATCGCCATACTTGTGCTTGTAGAACTTATATACAGGAATCCGTTTCATGTTTCTGGCAGTTAAATTGGAATTTAGTCAATACTTTTCAGTAGCCTTGCAGGGTTTCCGCCAACTA
>CAMVLT010000101.1 GCA_947168395.1 uncultured Prevotellaceae bacterium
ATTGCCGCCCACACCGTTGATGGTGCCGGCGAAGACGCAGCCCCGTATGGTGGTGTTCGAGTTCTGGCCGTGGCCGATGATGCCGCCGGCATAGTCGCTGCTGATGTTGAGCGTGGCGGTGACCAGGCAGTCCTCAATCGTGTTGGTGCCGTCGGCAAAGCCCACGAGGCCCGCCGAGTGATACTGGGAGGAGGCGATGGTACCCGCCACCTTCAGGTTCTTGATGGTGGCGCCGTCGATGTAGCGGAAGGGGGCAAGGCCCTGCTTGCCGTCGTCAGTAAGTGTGACGGTGATGGTGTGGCCATTGCCGAGGAAGGTGCCGCTGAAGGGCTTGTTGTAGCTGTCGCTCTCGTGAATGCCCGCCGGAATAGAGACGCTTATGTCGTCGGTCAGCCTGACGAACTTGCCGCTGTAGTTGTTGCCGTTGTTGACATACGCGGCGAAAGACCTCCATTCGAATTCATTATTGATGAGGTAGGGCTCAGCCTCAGTGCCTTCGCCGCTAAGGGTGGCGGCTTCCTTATAATAATTCCCGTCGCAGAGGATGCCGTTCTGGTATATCGTCAGCGTGCTGTAGGCCTGCACCTGGTCGCCCAGGCCGTCGTCAGTGGCAACGGCGATGGCCTGCGTGGCCTGTGCCGTGCCCATCGGCTCGGTGTAGTAGCAGTTAGTGATGGTGGGGCTGCCGCCGCGCACGAAGGTTGCGCCGGCGTTGATGGCCGACCAGCCCGACGGAATGTTGCCGCCGGGGGCGTAGAGCGAGTTGCTGATGCTGATGGTGGCGCTGTTGTGCCAGGCCACGAAGCCGCCGCAGTTGTTGGTGCCCTTGTTGGTCAGCAGGCGGCCGGTGTAGGCGCAGCCCTCGATGCTGAGCGTGCCGCCGGGCATGGCGATGATGCCGCCGTGGGTGCCGTCGCCACTGACGGTGCTATAGATGACGGTAGCGACGTGGCAGTTGGTGACGCTCGTCGTGCCGTAACTGTAGGCAATGAGTCCGGCGGCGAACTTCTGCGAGGTGTAGATGTCGCCCGCCACGTTCAGGTCGCGGATGGTGGCTCCCTTGACAAAGCGGAAGGGGGCGCAGTTCTGCTGGCCGAAGGCACTGCCCGCCGTGCCCTGCGTGAAGGTCAGCGTGTGGTTGTTGCCCAGGAAGGTGCCCTGGAACGAGTTGGCCTCGCTGGCGCCCATCATCGTCGAGACGCTGATGTCGGCAGCCAGCAGCAGGAACTTGCCGCTATAGTTGTTGCCGGTGTTGACATTGGCGGCGAAGGTGTCCCACTGGCCGGCATCACTGATGATGTAGGGGTCGCCCTCCGTGCCCGTGCCCGTGCTGGTGGACGGGGCGAAGTAGTACTTGCCGTCGAAGAGCAGACCACGCTCGTAGGCCTTCACCATGCCGTAGTCCGCCGTCTGGCTGCCGATGTTGCTCGAGGCATTGGTCGTGAAGATGGCCTCGGTGCCCTGCGAGACTGCGCTGGTGGTCTTGTAGCAGTTGCTGACCGTGACGGTGCCGCCGCTCATCTTCGTAAGGTCGAGGCCGTCGGTGTTCTGGCCGTCGGCCATCAGGTAGAGGCAGTTGGTGATGCTCTTGGTGCCGCCGTCGTCGCCCCATCCGTAGAAGATGCCCTTGGCCGTAGAGCCGCCGGTCATCTTGCCGCTGAAGGCGCAGCCGCGAATGGTGACGTTGCTGGTGTTGCCGTGAGCCAGGAAGCCGCCCATGTGCGAACTGCTACAGTTGACGGTGGCCGTGACCGCGCAGCCCTCAACGAGGTTGTCGCCGCTGTTTCCTAATCCTACCAAAAGAGCCGCGGTGTGCTGGCCGCCGCTGATGGTGCCAGCCACCTTCAGGTTCCTGATGGTGCCGCCGCTGATGCTGCGGAAGAGAGCCGTGGGGGCATCTCCGCCATTGATGTTGGCGGTGACGGTCTTGCCGCCACCGTCGAAAATGCCGCTGAAGGCTCCGCCCGCCATCGTCGAGACGGTGATGTCGCTGGTCAGTTTCACGTAGTTGCCGCTGTACGAGCGGCCGAGTTTGACGTTTTGGGCGAAGTTGTTCCAGTCGTCCGCGCTGCTGATGAGGTAGGGGCTGGCTTCGGTGCCTTCGCCCTGCTTGGGCCAGTCGCCCCAGAAGACGACCGTGGCGGTGACGTCGCGCTTCGGCATGACGAACCAGAAGCTCGACCAGTCGTCGGCATGGCCCTGCAGCGGAACATTGTTGCCGTCGGCATCGGTGATGGTGTAACTATGCATCGAGCCCGACGTCACGTGCAGCGTGAAGGTAGCGGAGGGTTGCGCACCCGGCACGTCGTACTCGCCGGCAGCCTCGGTCCGGATGGTGCCCGTACCCTCGGTCTTGACCGTGACGGAATAGGGATACTTGATGGCCCGGCGATACATGTCGTTGCCGCTGGCAGCGTCGTACTCGCCCTGGTTGAACGTGGTGTAGCAGTACTCCTCCGTGCCGTCGTCGCCAGCATAGTCATTATCCTGCGTGTGGGCGCTGGTGCGTGTGCCGTAGAAGGTGCAGTGGCTGATGGTGTGGCCGCTGTTGTCGCCCACGATGCCGCCCACGTCGGCATCGTCGTTCTGCACGTTGGCCGTCACGCAGCAGTACTGAATCGTGCCGTTGTTCTCGCCAGCGATGCCGCCCACCTTGGCGGTGTAGGCCGACGACGGTTCTCTCCAGTCGGAGCGCACCGTGCCGCTCACCCAGCAGTTCTCTATGGTGCCGAGGTTCTCGCCGCAGATGCCGCCCACCAGACGGGCTTTGGCGCAATGGATGTCGGCGTCCACGTGGAGGTTCTTCACCGTGGCATTTTCCCCTATTCCATAAAACAGGCCCTGGTAGTTGTCGGTGGCACCGTCAATCTTGATTTTGATGGTGTGGCCATTGCCGTTGCATGTCACAGGATAGCAAAAACCTCCTGCAACTCCATAATGTTCCGTATTATTTTCACTATATCCAATCAATCGTGCCCAATTAGCTGCAGTCATATCGAAATCGGCATTAATGCTGATATTCATTGTACGAGGGTTATCCCAGATATGTCCTAACTCCCCAGAAACGGGAATATATAAACTACCGGCAGTATAGTTATTCATCAGCCAGGCCATCTCAGCAGCCGTGTTAATTTGAATAGCATGATTGGAGTAGCTCGGCTGCGTCGTCGTCGTGCCGTCCCACACGTCGTAGTTCTGCGCCCATGTCCCCTGCACGACCGCGCAGAGCAGGGCGAGCATCATTATAATCTTTTTCTTTCTCATTGCTTTTGTTTTTATAAATAAACTTGTTTATAAATGTTTATTTTACCTTGGTCATTTCGAAGGTGGCGGTGTAGGTGGTGCCGTCCTCGCGCTGGCGCAGAGCAGTCCACTTCATCACGCCGTCGCTGATGCTCTCAATCTCCCACCACTCGCGCAGTTCCTCGCTGTCGGCGGTCTTCTTCCAGCGGGTGCAGAGCAGGGTGCCGTCGACGAAGTATTCAGCCAGCGCGTCATTGTTCGCCACCCACTCGGTGCCTACCTTATTATAATACGCGTAGGTACCGTCGGCCTTGTACTCCCAGCGGTGCATCTCGCCGTCGGTGTGCTCGTCCTCCGCGCTGGTCACCTTGCCCTCCCACGTGCCGAGGATGTCCTGGCTGTAGTCGGCGGTGATGCGGGCATAGCGCTCCTTGCCATAGGCCTCCTGGTAAATTTTTTCACCGTCCTCATAGATATTCCAGTCGGAACTCATCAGCAAGTCTTTGTCCGTGATGGAGAGGATGGTGCAGTCCAGCACCTGACGGATGTTGCCGTCGGTATTGATGACGTTCACCTTGTTGCCGTCGATCTTCACGTCGGCCAGCACCTTCACGTTCCACATGGGGGTACTGAAGTCCGACAGACTGCCGTAGGCTTTGGTGGGCGACACAAAGGTCAGCACCGTCTTCAAGTTCGTAGGACACGGCATTTCGTCCAGCTCAGACACCATCCATTTGCCGATAATCTTCTCGGCAATGTTGGACTGTGGGGCGGGGTTGTCGTCGTTCGACGAGCACGATGTCATTACACTTGCGCCGCAAACGAGGGTGGCGGCCATCACCCATTGTATGATTCTTTTCATAATCGCTGTTTTTATTGTTATACCATTGTTTTCGTTTCGTCTTTGTGACCGCCGAGGGAGTCGCGCTCGGCCCGCAGGGACGCTTGCCTTAGCAAGAACCCCTGCGGGTCTGTGTGGGGCTATTCGTCCCAGTCGTCCCAGTCCACGGTATTGCTCTTCACGCGGGCGGGTCCGCTGCCGCCGCCGCCATAGCCGATGGCGTCGCCGTCGGTGAGGTTGGTGCTGACACGACTTACTGGGCTGGTGCAGATGATTCCTTGCTGCTGTAGCCTTACTACCATCATGGTGGGCTGCAAATATGTTTTCTTCATTGCTTCGTCTTCCTATTTGATGATGATTTTGAACTTCGTTCGAGCTCGCTCACGCTCGATAAAGCATGAGCGAGCTCTGCTTTATTCTCACTTAATCGCGACCTT
>CAMVLT010000102.1 GCA_947168395.1 uncultured Prevotellaceae bacterium
CTGGCTGGAATATACAGAATTTAACGCTTCCAGCAGCTTGATTCTTTCCTCTTTTTCTTTGATGATTTCATCCTTGAGAAGGAGGACTTTGTCACGCTGTGACACTTCCAGTTCGAGCTCTTTAAGTCTTGAAATGCCAGTGTCAACCGGTGAGGGAACAGATCGGTTTTCCCTGATGAAGAACTCGTCGATAGCCACGCCGAAGAAGTCAGCCACCTGTTCCAGGCGGTTGGCTGTAGGGTTGCCATTTATTACGGTCTTGAGGGAATTCTTTTTCGGGTCAAGCCCTAAGGCGGAGAGCAAGGCCGAATTGTTCTGCCCACGCTCTTCTAATAACTCTTTAATTCTCTTTCCGTTATACATAGTTTTAATATTATAGCCTAAATATTTTGCAAAATTTATGGCAGTTTATTGCCATGAGTTTGAAAATATTTCTTTACCTTTGCACAAAATTACAACTAAATATTGAACTGGCAAAATTATTTTGATGAAATTATGAGTATATCCAATTTTTACTACGGACTACCACGAAGGAAGAAACCGAGTTTCAGGGAAAAGGTCAATAGGGTGTGCGGCTGGTCATACGGCACATTCTATTATAAGCTCAGCCACAACAACCTTTCCAGGCTGGAGAGGAAGGCCATCAAAGAAATCATACTCTCATACCAATAAATACAGAAACTGGAATCATGTACGGATTGTTTAATGACAACCACAGCGTCAGCGAGTGGGAGGCCGCTGTCGAACGCGACGGACGCGCCGAGCTCTATGCCGTGTACTTCGTTCCCGGCAAGAAGGTGCTCGACCACGCCACAGGCATTGTGAGAATAGGCATGAACGGTGACCAGCCGCTGAACCGCTACGTCACCTGGCATCACGACGGGTTGTGCTATAACGGTAAACACAGGCTGCCTGAATATGACCTCTACTTCCTATGATCAGCGACAGGAGCATAGAAAACCTGCTCAACCGCATCGATATCGTCGATCTGGTGAGCCGTTATGTGGATCTCAAGCGCAAAGGCGCGAATTACGTTGCCTGCTGCCCGTTCCACAACGAGCGCACCCCATCGTTCACCGTAAACCCGGGCCGCAATACTTGGCACTGCTTCGGTTCGTGCCAAGAAGGCGGCGACGCCATCAAGTTCGTCATGCGCCAGTGCAACATGTCCTTTCCAGAAGCCGTCAAGGAATTGGGACGCATGTACGGCGTGACGATCGAGGTGACCGACAGCAAAGAACAGACTGCCGAGCAGATCAACAACGGCAAGCGCCGTGAGGCCATGTTCTTTGCCTACGAGGCCCTCCAGCCTTTCTTCGTCGCCCAGCTCAAGAGCGGGTCAGAAGAAGGGGACTATGCCCGCACCTACGCCACCAGGAGGTGGTCGCAGGAGTTCATCAGCGAGTGCGGCATAGGGTACGCTCCCCGCAACGGGAGCCTGCTCGTGAAGTTCGCCAAGGCCAGCACCATCTCCGAGGATGTGCTGCTGGACCTGGGCGTGCTTCGCACCTCGGAGCGGACAGGCCAGCTGTACTCCTTCTTCCGTGAGCGCATCATGATACCCATCCGCGACCGTTTCGGGCGCATCATCGGCTACACGGCAAGGTACATCGGCGAGAACGAGGAGACCGCCAAGTACCTCAATTCAGTCACCTCGTTGCTCTACAGCAAGGAGAACTCCATCTTCGGCATCAACCTGGCGCTGCGCACCGCCGCGAGAGAGAACAAGTTCTACCTCGTGGAAGGAGCCCCGGACGTGCTGCGCCTCCAGCAGCTCGGTGTGAACAACACCATCGCCTCGCTCGGATCAGAATGGACCGAGAAACAGTTCAACCAGATCAAGCGTTTCTCGCCGAACCTCTGCTTCCTGCCCGATGCCGACCCGCCCAAGGACGGTGAACACTTCGGGACGGGAATCAAGGCCGTCATCAAGAACGCCCTCAAGGCCCTTGAACAGGGCTTCAGTGTCACTGTGAAGGAGATTCCCCTGGGACCGGGGAACACCAAGAATGACCCTGACAGCTACTGCAAGAGCAAAGCCATCCTCGAAAAGCTGGAGGAAGAAGACTTCATCATCTGGTACGCCAAGAAACTGCATTTGGTGAGCACCTCCCAGGAGCAGAAGAGCCAGATGGTCATCACCATCTCCTCGCTCGTCGCCAGGATCGAAGACGAGGTGAAGCAGTCCATGTACATCGACACGCTGGTCAAGACCATGCCCGGTCGCTCTTTGTGGAAAAACGCCGTGAAGACCGCCAAAAAGCGGCTTGCCGAGGATAAACTCAAGAAGGAGAGCATCTCTCTCGACATGATAGAGCAGTACGGCTTTCAGGAACAGCATCACTGCTACTTCTCTGTCGGCGAGGACGGGAAACGCCGCCAGTGGTCGAACTTCACGATGAAACCGCTGTTCCACATCAGGGACAACGTGATGGCCCTTCGCCTGTACAAGCTGACCAACGTCAACGGCGTGGAGGCCACGGTGGAAATGAAGCAGGAGGAACTCGTCTCGCTGACCAAGTTCAGGCAGCGGGTAGAGAGCCAGGGCAACTTCATTTGGAAGGCCAAGGAGGAACAGCTCACCACGCTCAAGCAGTACCTCTATGCCACCACCGAGACCGCTGAGCAGATCACTCAGCTCGGTTGGCAACCCAAGGGCTTTTTCGCCTTCGGCAACGGCATCTACACCAGCGAGTGGCACCCCGTCGATGACTTGGGCATCGTCCGCCTCGGGGAACTCGGCAACTATTACCTGCCCGCGTTCTCGACGGTGTATCGTGATGACACCCAGTTCTTTCAGTTTGAACGCAGGTTCACGCACCTTGGCCTGAACAAGATCCCGTTGTATGACTACTGCAAGATACTGGTTGACGTGTTCGGCGACAACGGCAAGGTGGGCATCGCCTTCCTGCTTGCCACCCTGTTCCGCGATGTCGTCGTCTCGTACACCAGGAGTTTCCCGATTCTCAACCTTTTCGGTCCCAAGGGATCGGGCAAGTCCGAACTAGGCCATTCGCTGATGGCATTCTTCATCATCGACAATATACCGCCCAATATCAGCAACTCCACATTGCCTGCACTCGCTGATGCCGTCGCCCAGTGCTCCAATGCCCTTGTCCATCTCGATGAGTTCAAGAACAACATCGACATCGACAAGCGTGAGTTCCTGAAGGGACTATGGGACGGAACCGGCCGTAACCGCATGAACATGGACAGGGACAGGAAACGCGAGGTGACCAAGGTGTCCTGCGGGGTCATCATCAGCGGCCAGGAGATGGCGACCGCCGACATCGCCCTGTTCTCACGCTTTATCTTCTTGTCGTACTCCAAGAGCCAGTTCTCGCAGGAGGCCAAAGCCCGCTTCACGCAGATGGCAGGCATCCGCAAGCTGGGCTGTTCGCACCTCGTGCTCGAGATCCTCCAATGCCGGGCATTGTTCGAGGCGGAGTTCAGCGCGAATTATAAGGCGACCTTCGAGGATGTCTCCAAGGCCCTTGAGAAATCCAATATCGAAGACCGCATCATGCGCAACTGGCTTGTCCCCCTTGCTGCAGTCAGGACGCTGCAAGGCGCACTCAAGCTGCCCTTCACCTACAACGACCTGCTGCAGGTCTGCATCAACGGCATCATATCGCAGAACAGCGAGACGGTCTCCAATAACGAACTGACCATCTTCTGGGACATCGTTTCTTTCCTCCGTCAGGAGGGAAAGATATGGTTGGGTGCCGACTACCGCATAGAACTGGAGAACAGGATCAAATGCACCAACCACCGTTATGAGATGGAGTTCCCGAAGGCCAAGAGGATACTCTACCTGCGTCACACACGCATCTTCCAGCTATACAAGATGCATGGCAGATACGTCAATGAGGCGTTACTGCCACCAGCCTCATTGCAGCACTATCTCGAAAACTCAGATGCCTACATCGGCAGGAAACGGTCAGTGCGCTTCAAGAACATCGTCAACGGAGTACAGACCAGAAAGGAAGTTGACGAAAGGGGAGAGAAACTGTTCCTCCCTGTGAAAGCGGTGGATCAGGCCATGGTGTTTGACTATGACCTGCTTGAGGAACAGTACGGCTTGAACCTGGAGGAATACACTTCATAGTAGCAAGCTCTGTAGAACTAACCCGTTTTATATTATAGCCTGAGCCGACGGCTTGTGAAAGTAGTCGGCTCTATTTGGACCCTTTTGGGCCGCAAAATTTGTTTGCCCCTCCCGAAACAACAGTTGCAACACGTTCTACAAGTCTGGAAACGAGAATGTTGGTTCTATAATCTATTTCTACTACTTTCTACAAAGTTCTACAATATTAGAAATCAGACGATTAAGTGCAGCCTTTTTTTGTTTGGTTTAAAAATGAGAATCGAATTTACTACACTTTCTACAAAAAGTGACCTTTACATGCCCTGTTCAAGACCTTGATAATTATACTTTTGCGGATTTGTAGAACTTGTAGAAACGGTAAACGCTCAAAAGTGTGTCCCATTTCTCGAAT
>CAMVLT010000103.1 GCA_947168395.1 uncultured Prevotellaceae bacterium
GGTGCCTTGGTATTTCAGAGTCTTTGCCCAGAACGACAGACGATAACAGCGTCCCCGTACGGCATTGATGCCCCAAAAGCCCTCGTTTACCAGACAGACGGGCATCGTGGGCGAAGCCTTGATGTCGAGTGCCAGGGCGTTGTGCTGCACACTGTTAAGCAGTGGTGTCTTTTTCGTGGGTTGTATGAGTCTTGCCGTGAGTTGCGACGGGGCTGCTGCATAGGTTGACCATCCCTGCATATCGGCTGGTGCACCATAGCGAGGTCCGTCCTCAAACGAACGGTTACGTATCAGTTCGGCATAGATACCGCCGTCGGCTGCGTGGTTGATGTCTTCATAGAAGATGCCATAGAGCATCGGACTCACCTTCGGTCCGCGCTGCTGAGCGTCGATATCGATAGTCACTTGAGCCTGGACTGCTGCATAGAGCGCACAACCGGCCATGAGAAGAATGTTTTTGTAAGTCATATATTACTTGTTAATTTGTTTGATTTCTAACAACAACGCTGTCTTCTTCGGCAGAATCATCTGAGTGTCCATAATATGACATAGCCAAATTTCCTAAACTTATTTAATAATTGCTGCAAATTTAGCGAATTTACATTAAAATGAAGTACTTTTGCCAAAAGTTTTAATATGTTTTATGAAGTTCATGAAAAAAGTTGTATTTGCTTCAATGGTGTTGTGCGCATGGATAGGTGCTATGGCACAGACAGAGAAAACGAGAGGGTTTGACGACCTATATCATTACATTGAAAACCTTGACGTGTTTGAATATGGACAGGAGGAATCGCGTGCCTATTACATCCCGGGACATCACGTTCTGCTCAACGGCAAGTGGAAGTTCTTTTACGGCAATACACCTCAGGAGATACCGAACAACTTCTTCGAGGAGAAATTCCCAGATGCCAAGTGGGGCACCATCGATGTGCCTTCAAACTGGGAGATGAGGGGTTACGGCGACCCACTATTCCGCAACGTGTCGGCGCCATTCAAGGCCGACCCGCCCAAGACACCACGCGACTACAACCCAACAGGTGCCTACCGCACCACCTTCACTATTCCCTCCGACTGGAATGGAGAGGAGATCTTTTTGCGTTTTGAGAAGGTGGCATCGGCATCGTTCCTGTGGATCAACGGTCAGGAAGTGGGCTACAACGAGGGAGCTCAGGAGCCTGCCGAGTACAATATTACAAAGTATCTGAAGAAAGGCCGCAACACGCTGGCCATGAAGGTCATCAAATACAGCGACGGCTTTTATCTCGAGGGTCAGGACTACTGGCGCCTGGCAGGTATCTTCGACGATGTTTATCTCTATGCCACGCCCAAGACCCGTCTGTTCGACTGGTATGTGACCACCGATCTGGACAAGGATTACCGAGATGCCGACCTGAACATCGAGGTAAGCGTCAGAAGCTATGACAAGCAGCCAATTACGACTCCCCTTAAGGTGCAGGCCGTGCTGACCGGTGCCAATGGAAAAGAGGTGGCACGACTGGAAAGTCAGGCGGCAACATTCGCCAACGGCAGCAGCACATTGACGCTGAACATGAGCAAGCATATCAGCAACCCCTTGAAATGGACGGCAGAGACACCGAATCTGTATAACCTCAAGATGTACCTCGTGGATGCTGCCACCGGCAAGCGGCTATCAGAAAACACGCCTGAGGATGCCCGTCAGGATGTGGGCTTCAAGGAGACTGAGATGCGCAACAACGTGTTCTATCTCAACGGTAAGCCGCTGAAGGTGAATGCCCAGTGTTCACATATGCAGGATCCCGACAACGGCCATGCCGTGAACGACGAACTGGTCAAGAAGGATATGACCATCCTGAAGCAGTTTGGCTTCAACGGTGTGCGCACCAGCCACTATCCCCCCGTACCGCGCTATCTGGAATATGCCGCCCGCTATGGACTATACATCATCGACGAGGCAGGCGTAGAGGCGCATGCCACCGAATGGGTTTCTGGCGACAAACGATTTATACCGATGTATCGTGAACGTGTGCGCCGCATGGTGCTGCGTGACAGAAACCAGCCTGCGGTGCTCTTCTGGAGCGCTGGCAACGAGAGCGGCGAGGGGCCTAACATCGGCGAGGTGATTGCCGAAGGGCGCAAATACGACCACACCCGCTGGTGGATGTACGGTGGCAATGCCTACAGTCATCCCGCAGAGGATATCATCGGTCCACGCTACCCTACTGCCCTGGCTCTTGACCTCAGGGTGGGAAAACACGGTGACGGTGACGTGCGCCCGTCGTTCATGGATGAGTATATATCGGTAGCAGGCAACAGCGGCGGTATGTTCGACGAGATGTGGCGCGCCGTCTATACCCATGAGCGCTGCATCGGCGGTGCCGTATGGGACTTCGTGTCGCCTGGACTTACCCAGCCTGCACGCAGGCTCAAGGACAAATCAGGCCACGATGTCATGGCGCATATCATGGGCAATGCCAAATTAGTGGCCGACAGCCGTAACCGAAAAAATCATGTGATTGACCTGAGCGGCCACGATGAGTGGGTGGAGGTGTATCGCGATGACTGTCTGGAACTGACCGGCAACACCCTGAACGTCCATTTCGATGTCTATCCCCGCAAGCTCATCAGTTCCTGCGGCTCATTCGTGACCAAGGGTGAATGGCAGTTCGGCGTTCAGCAGAACGGTAAGGAGCAGCTGGTGTTCTATATCAACACCGACAAGGCACCAGCCTCAGAAGGCGAGCCCAAGGCATTCCCCTTCGGTAGAAGACCTGCGGCAACCAACCACAAGTACGAACTATCGGCCCCACTGCCCGCCGACTGGGAGAACAAATGGCACCATGTGGAAGCCTGCTACGACGGTAAGAAGATGACAGTAAGCATCGACAAGACAGAGGTGGCACAGATGGAGGCTCAGGGCAACATCATCAACGCCCCGTTCCCCGTAAACATCGGCCGCAACGAACAGACCCACGGACAGGACACCCATGTGTATATCTGCGATGCGCTGATGGATAATGTCGTCATTGCCGACAATTCGGGCCAGTTGTTGAATCTCGATTTCGAGACTGAGCAACAAGAGGGCACTTATTTCAGTTACGGCATCGGTGCCCGCACCTACGGTACGATATGGCCCGACAGAACCGTACAGCCGGAAATCTATCAGATGAAGAAATCGGCCCAGCCCGTATCATGCCGGTTGCTGAGTGCCGACAATGGTACGGTAGAGATCTGGAACAGGAACCATTTCCTCAACACCTCTTATTACAATATGACATGGGAACTCTACGAGGACGGCGTGTGCCTGCAGCAGGGCACGCTCAGTCCCGATGTGGAGCCCCTCAGCAAGAAAGTCGTCACACTGCCCTACAGCCGTCCGGCCATCAAGCCGGGCTGCGAATACCGACTGACGATAACCAGCGCGCTGAAGGCCGACGAGCTATGGGCGCAGAAGGGGCACGTGGCTGCGTGGGACCAGTTGGAACTGCCTTGGCAACAGTTGGCCACACCGTCTGACAAAACCGTTGGGAAGGCTGTGTTGAGCCAGACAAACGACTCCATCACCGTGAGCGGAGAAGGCTTCTCCTACACCTTCACACCCGACGGCCAACTCTTCAGCATCCGACAGGGCGGACAGGAACTGCTCAAGTCGCCAATGCAGTTGAACGTCTGGCGTGCACCGTTGGCACTTGAAGTTGACGGCTGGGATCAATGGAACATCACCTACAACAACCGCAAGCCCTGGAACGGCGGGCAGATAGCCAACGAGTTCTACAGCAACAACCTGGATGCCATCACCCGCATCCCCATCTCTTGTCAGGCCTTCGAAGCCAACGGTCAGGTGTATATCAACGTACGCTGTTTCTCACAATTCGGGGCACCCGTCAACACATCGCTCGATGCCTATATCACCGGCCTGCGCTATTCAGGCTTCTCTGAGGTCTATGAATACCGCATCAACGGCGACGGAACCATCGCCCTGCATCACATCCTTGAGCCCGAAGGCCCGATGCCTGCTCTCCTGCCCCGCATCGGACTGACCATGACGCTCATCGACCCGTTGCAACAGGTGAAGTGGTACGGCCGTGGACCTGAGGAGAACTATCCAGACCGCAAGACCGGCTATGCCATCGGCATCTATGAGAACAATGTGGACGATATGTTCGAACCCTACCTCATTCCACAGGACTGCGGCCTGCGGTGCGACAACCGCTGGCTTGCCATGAGCAATAAATCTGGACTGGGACTGCGCTTTGCGATGGATGAGCCGTTCAACTTCAACGCCTACCACTACAGCACCGACAACCTGACGAAGGCGGTATATACCTACCAATTGCAAAAGCAGGACGGCATCACCCTGAACCTGGACTACAACACCACAGGCGTAGGCTGTACGGCCTGCTATGTGCTGCCCGGCTATCAGGTCAAGCCCGCCCGCTACGAGCGACATCTGACAATAAAACCAATATCTCAGTGACTTACCGACATTAAAGCGAAAAATCTGCTAAAT
>CAMVLT010000104.1 GCA_947168395.1 uncultured Prevotellaceae bacterium
TTTTTCACAAGAATGAAGGGCATGAATCCAAGGGTGCTCAGAAAGGGGAAATAGAGTGGGGTCGCCGAAGCGATAGCCCCACTTGCTGATTCCTGTGTATGAATACCATCAACTAAATCAGTTGTGCGATTGTTTCCGCATCCTTGCCTTCATAGAAACGAGGCTCAAAGACGGGATTGTATTTGAAATCGCCAAAGCGGAACAACTGGAGGCCACAGAACTGATGATCGTCGCTTAGGCAGAGTTCCAAACGGAAGTTGCCGTTAACTCCAGCTACGGGCTTGCCCTTCTGCACGATGTCAGTAGCCATCTTGTCAAAGGGCATCTCCAGCAGCCGCTCCAAACGTCCTCCCTCAGAAGGGCTATATTCCAGTATGTAGGGCTTAACCTGACTCAGTGTAGGCGTATAGATGGCCTTGGTTGAAAACAGTGATTTCTTAATCTCGATATGCGTATATACGGAGAGGGCAGCAGCCATCTCCAAGTGTTTAATACTTGACATAGTTGTAACTTTTTATAAATTAATAATGTGAATTGATTTGTGTGTCCCTGTGAAATCAGACAACTACGTCAACGAATGATGTGCCTCAGCGCGATAACATAATAGTCGCACGAGGCCGACATGCAGAATGGAGCCGTCTCCTGGCGGCATCTGCTGTCGTAGTAGGATTTAAAGTGTTTGACAATATGTTGCCACAGGGCAAAGCTGCCGAACGGCGTGATGGTTCTTTCTGTCTTAGAGCCTTGTGAGGGCAGGATGCGCTGAGGGCGTGAACTGCAGACACGATAGATCTGTGAGGCATCAGTCAGCATGGCTTCATGATGGTGCTGTTGCTGCGGAATCATGACGGTTGACTCCGTAGGCAGCAAGGGTGTTCCGGCTAAGGCATCATCCTTGCTCTGCCAGTTCAGGAGAACCGTCAGGCAAACGGCACAAAGGACCGTCAACATCCGTATCATCAGTAGCATTCGCCTCATAATGCGCTGCAAAGGTACAAATAATAATCAAAAACGACTAATTTTAAGATTTCTTATTATATTTAGTAGGGTGAAAAGGCGAAAAGGTGGAATCTCGGAAACTTCCACATTCAAATTTAAAGAGATTTTGCAATTAATGAGTAACTATTACAATTTGGAACAACCTTTTGGGCTACCCTATAAGAACAATAGTATTCAATGGATGGATGATTTGACGTGCCCGACCTTTGGTCGCTTCGCTTGTCGAAGAACTACGATTCATTGAAATGATAGTTTTGAGGG
Organism: uncultured Prevotellaceae bacterium; assembly: GCA_947168395.1. GTDB lineage: Bacteria > Bacteroidota > Bacteroidia > Bacteroidales > Bacteroidaceae > Prevotella. The sequence continues at coordinate 1,261 of CAMVLT010000104.1, forward strand.
TTATTTAAATGTCATTAGTTTTAAAGTAGACTTATTTATACTCTCCAGGTGTCATGCCGGTGAGACGACGGAAATATTTGGAGAAGAACGAGGGATTAGCAAAGTGCATCTCTTCGGCTATCTGCGCTGCAGACTTATCTGTGTGGCGCAGTTCTATTTTGATGCGGGTGATGAGGGCACGGTCTATCCAGTCCTTGGCGGTGGTGCCGCTGGTCTGGCGGATGACGGTGCTCAAGTAGCGCTCGGTGAGACACATACGCTCGGCATAGTATCCTATCTGGTGATGTTCAGCACAATGTTGGGTGACCAGTTGGAGGAAACGGTCGAAGATGGTTTGCTCGCGCGAACGACTGTTGGTCAACTGGTTGGCTTGCTGGTGGAACAACTGGTCGTAGTGGTGCATCAAAGCTGCCACGAGGGCTGTGACGGTTGGGCGATGATAGTCGTCGGCAGCATGAACCATCTGCCAGATGGTGTCCAGAATATGTTGGGCTGTAGAGATGGCTTCCTCACTGACGGGTAACTGGAAATCGCGCACCTGACCGTTGAAAGCCGACGGCATCTGTCCCTGCGCAAAGGGCATGGGGAAATTAGAAAAGAGGGCAATGCCAAAGATGCGTAAGTCGGCCGACAAACGCTTGGGGTATATGATGGTGCCTGGGCCGATATAGACAAGCGTGCCGCTTTTGAGGTGGCGGTCTTGCAGGTTGAAGTTGATTTCAGCCTCGCCGCTCATGATGATGCCCAGACGGTGGTCGTTGATGGTGAAAGGAGGCCTTTGGCGCATCAGCAGACTGAATACCGTGTGGTCGCCACGAACCATTCCAATTTCGCTGTTCAGAAAGGCATGTTCGCGGATTTGCGAGAGGTGTGGTATAAGGATGTCGCGCATTCGTGTGACGTCCATGAGTTGCGGTTGTTTATTTATCATACGTCCCTTTTTTGTTGGCAAAGATACGAATAAGCGAGCGAAAAACCAAATTTTATTTGAGTTTTTCCGAGCGTGAGTATCTTCGAGTGTAGTCTTCAAAGATAATCATTTTCTGCAAAATAATGTTCTATTTTTATATAAATCGAACAAAAAGGACATTTTTTCGTTCCTGTAGATAACGCATATATGAAAATAACATCGTACTTTTGCCGTCGGAATTCAATTTCAAAAAGATATGAAGAAATTTATTTTAGTATTAATGATGCTGCCGATGCTGGCTCTGGGACAGACGCTGGAAGACTGTCAGCAGGCAGCGGAGAAGAATTATCCGCTGATACAGCAGTATGGACTCATTGAGAAGACCACCCAGTTGACAGTGGCCAATATCCAGAAGGGATGGTTGCCGCAGGTGTCGGCATCAGCACAGGCCACGTATCAGAGTGATGTGACGGCGTGGCCCAGTGAGATGAAAGCGATGATGAGCGGTATGGGCATCGATATGAAAGGACTGACGAAGGATCAGTACCGAGTGGGTATCGATGTGCAGCAGACTATCTACGACGGTGGTGTCATAGGCAGTCAGAAGCGTATAGCCCGTGAACAGGGCAAGGTGCAGGCGGCACAGAACGAAGTCAATATTTATAATGTTCGCAAGCGCGTGAACGAGATGTATTTCAGTTTGTTGCTGATTGACGAGCAAATCAAGCTGAACACCGATTTGCAGACGTTGCTGGCAGGCAACGAACGCAAACTGGAATCGATGACAAAGCGGGGTACAGCAGCCGAAAGCGACCTGCAGAGTGTAAAAGCAGAGCGTCTCAACGCGGTGCAGAAGGCCACCGAACTGGCAGCACAGAAACAGATGCTGCAGAGGATGCTGAGTACCTTTTGTGGGTTGGAGGTGAAGGAGGTGCAGAAACCACAACTGAAGGCTGATGGCAACACTATAACGACAGAAAACCATCGTCCGGAACTGAAGGCGCTGGATGCACAGATAGGTGTGCTGAATGCTCAAGAGAAGGCACTCAATGCAGCACTGATGCCGAAGGTGGGCGTGTTTGCACAGGGCTTCTACGGCTATCCAGGGTTGAATATGTTTGAGGACATGATGCGCCACAAATGGAGTCTGAATGGCATTATTGGTGCCCGCGTTACATGGAACATCGGTGCCCTCTATACCCGCAAGAACGATAAGGCAAAACTGCAGTTGCAGCGCCATATGACGGAGAACAGCCGAGAGGTGTTCCTCTTCAATAACAATCTGGAACAGATTCAGCAGCACGAGAACATAGCACGCTACCAGAAGCTGATGGCCCACGACGGAGAGATTATCTCGCTGCGACAGGCTGTGAGAAAGGCGGCCGAATCGAAACTGGCGCACGGCATCATCGATGTGAACGACCTGGTTCGCGAGATTAATCAGGAGAATGCTGCCTGTGTGCAACAGTCGGTACACGAGATTGAGATGCTGAAAGAGATATACGACAACAAATACACGACAAATAATTAAGCATATGAAAAAGATATATGTATTGGCAGGTGTGGCGCTGATGATGACAGCCTGCGGAAACAACGAGAAAGATTACGATGCAACGGGTACGTTTGAGGCTACCGAGACGACCGTGTTTGCTGAACAGAGTGGGGCATTGCTGTCGTTCGATGTGAACGAGGGCGACATGATGGAGGCAGCCCGAGAGGTGGGACTCATAGACACCACGCAGACGTGGCTGAAGATTCAGCAGATGGATGCCACCAAAGCGGTGTATCAGAGTCAGAAACCTGATATGGAACGCCAGATAGCAGCTACGCGCCAGCAGTTGGCTAAGGCTCAGCAAGACGAGCAGCGCTACCGTGAGTTGGTGGCTGACGGGGCAGCTCCCTCGAAGATGCTCGACGATGCCACGAGTCAGGTGAAGGTGCTGCAGAAGCAACTGGATGCGCAGATATCATCGCTGAACACCAGCACGCAAGCCCTCGACAAGCAGACGGCTGCTGCCGATGTGCAGAAGGCACAGTTGCAGGATATGTTACGAAAGTGTCACATCATGACTCCCACAAAGGGTACTGTGCTCGAGAAATATGTGGAGCGTGGTGAATTTGTGAGTGTGGGTAAACCGTTGTTTAAGATAGCCGATACTGAGTCAATGCACCTGCGTGCCTACGTCACTTCTGCCCAGTTGCAGAACATCAAGATTGGTCAACAGGTAAAGGTGTTTGCCGACTACG
>CAMVLT010000105.1 GCA_947168395.1 uncultured Prevotellaceae bacterium
TGGAACGGCTGATGCAATTTATCGAGGCGGAACTGCCACCGCTTAGCCAGCAGATATTCCGGCTGCGGTTTCTCAGCGAGATGAGTTATGAGGAAGTGGCACAGGCCGCGGGCGTGAGCAAAGTGACGGTCTACAACCATCTGTCACAGTCGGTACAGCGAATCAAGGAGTATTTTCAGAAAGAAACAGCAAAACGATAAACGTTATGGAAAAGCAAGACAGAATTGACCAGCTGGTAGCAGAGAACCAGGAACTGCTCGCGCTGACGAAGCAAGCCTTTGTGAAGCGCGAAGTCGAAAAGGAATCCGTCCCCGTGGACGAGGAGTGGGAGAAATTTGCAACGGAACACGCTGAAGAATTAGAAGCCCTTGAAAAAGATGAACCACGCACTGCCACCATTACGAGACTGATGGGCATACTCCCTTACAAGGTTGCAGCAAGCATCATCGGCATACTCTTTACGGCGGGAGTGGCCTTTGCCGCCATCCACATCGTGCGTATGGTTAGCAATCCCAAACCGCAGACTATGCAGGCAGAACAAACCATATCTGCCAAGCCTACATCGGCATTGCCGACAGATACAGTCAAGACAGACACGACCGCCAACGTGAAGCCCATTGTTTTCGACAATGTTGCATTGGATAAGATGCTACCTCAGATAGCTGCCTATTATAATAAGGAGGTGGAGTTCCAGAATACCGATGCCCGTCAGTTCCGTTTCTATTTCGTGTGGAAACAGGATGAGACGCTCGACGTCGTGCTGCATCGTCTCAACCTCTTCGAGAGCATCACCGTAGAACTGAAGTCGGACAAGATCGTAGTAGAATAAGCCATGAAGAGAATCATATCAATGCTTGTCTGCTGCTTTGTCTTTGCCGGAGTGCAGGCCCAAAAGATTACACACGAATACAACAACGTGTCGCTCAGCGAGGCCCTGCGCCAACTGAACGAGCAGACCGAGGAATACACCATCAGTTTCCTCTACAACGAACTGGAGGACTTCCGCATCACCACTTCGGTACACCGCAAGACCATACCCGATGCCATCCGTCAGATGATAGGCTTTTATCCCATCCGCATGACCGTTGATGACAAGGAAATCATTGTGGAGTGTCCGCAGAAGACGGCCCTCCGCTACAAGGGCACCGTCATCGACGAGCAAGGCCAGCCCGTAGCCTACGCCAACATCGCCCTGCTCTCGCCCCAGGACTCCACGCTGATTACCGGTGGCGTATCTAACGAAAGTGGCCTCTTTGTCATCCCATGCGAACAAGAAACTGTTCTTGCACGTATCTCATACGTGGGTTACAAGACGATTTACAGGCAATGTAACACCAAAGAAATCGGCACGATACGGATGCAGCCAGAAACGTTGACGCTGAAAGGGGTAACGGTGAAGGGACAGCGACTTTTATATACCGCAACAGACAAAGGATTGAAGGTCACCGTACAGGGAACGCCATTAGAGCAATTCGGCTCTGTCACGGATATGCTCACTCACCTGCCATTGATGATGAGCAATGGCGAGATTGCAGGTCACGGCAAACCAGAAGTCTATATCAACAATAAAAAGGTGCGCAATGAGGATGAGTTGAATCGCCTCCGTGCCGACGAGATCCTGTCAGCTGAGATAATTACAAACCCTGGCGTGGAGTATGGAGCAGAAGTCACCTCTGTCATCCGCCTCAAAACAATCCGCAAGGCTGGTGAGGGCTGGAGTGGGAACTTCTCTGCCGCCTACCGTCAAGGCGAACAGTGGTACGGCAATATCAATGCCGCCCTGAACTACCGCACCCGCAACGGCATGGACTTCTTCGTCAAAGGCTATCTGACAGAGAATAACGAACTCATGGATTACACATCCCAGACAGAGCTTGTGTCTTCAAGCATTTGGACATACGACAGTCGCATGCATTGGCATAACCACAATATCTACTATTTTGCAGACCTTGGCTGGAATTGGGAAATCAGCGAACACCATTCCGTGGGACTCACCTATACAGCCTTCAGCCCGATAGGGAGCAACTGGGGCAAGATAGAACAGGACGAGCGTGTATGGCAGGACGGAAAGCTTTTCGACGAGGGGCATACCTCTACTGACAACTCCTACAAGACGAAAATGTCGCACAGCGTCAACGCTTATTACAATGGGGAGATTGGCAAATGGAAAATAGACTTCAGCGCAGACTACTATGGCGAACGTGCCTATACGGAAATGGAAGGGTTTACTAACGAACAGCTCAGTGCCTCCAGCAACACCACCACCAAGAATCGGCTACTTGCAGAAAAGCTCACCGTCACCGCTCCAGTACCATACGGCAACCTTACCTTTGGAGAAGAGGTCTCAGATGTCGATCGTTCCAATGATTTCCTTCAAAGCGGATTTTCGGCCGACGACCATATCCACCAGATGACCACCACTTGGTCGCTCTATGCCAACTACAGCCTGCAAGTCAAGAAGTTCTCTTTCAACGCCGGGCTTCGATGGCAGAATGAGTATAACCGATACGAACAAAACGGGCAAATGCAGGATGAAATAAGTCCCGACTATCATGTCGTCATCCCCAACCTATCCGTCAGTCGCAAGAGCGACAAATGGAGACACACCCTGTCCTATCGGGGCTATCGCTATAATCCCCCTTATGGCTCGCTATCATCCGCCGTCATCTATGCAGGGAAATACGAGTATCGCACTGGCAATCCCTACCTTCAGCCTCAGACGCACGACATCATCTCGTGGGAAACAAACTGGAAATGGATGAACATAGAACTTCAGTATGACTACATAAAAAACCGCTATAGCGACTTCCATACAATCTATGATGAAGCCAACCATCCCGGCGTGAGGCTCATGGATTATAGGACAACACCAACTATCCAGATGTATCGGCTGTTATTGAATGCTTCGCCAAAGATTGGCATCTGGCAGCTGAACTATACGGCATCACTCGAATATAAGGATGAGGACTTGGAGCCGTTAGGCATCACCCATAATTTCAAGGGCCTCTGTACGGAATTCAATCTCGACAACACATTCACCCTCCCCAAAGCATGGCTGCTGAATATACAAGGCTATATTGAGCCTTATTATAGGAGTGGTTTCCATATATTTAAAACCAGCGGTAGCTTGAACCTCCGCCTCAGCAGGCAGTTCCTGAAAGACAAAAGCCTCAGCGTGGCCCTGCTGGCAAGAGACATCCTCCGCACCGATTATGTCAAAGGAACAGAATATAACGGCATCGGCTATCGTATAGATGTTGAAACATATCGCGACAGACGTCGCATCGGCATCGATGTCTCTTGGAAGTTCAATGCCACCCGCAGCCGTTACAAAGGTAGCCATGCAGGACAAAGCGAACGCAACCGATTATAAATTCTCTCTCGTTAGGGCAGATGTCAGTATCAATCTGGCACTGCCCTTATATCAGATTGCCCCGATGGAATCCGACGGAATGATGTGAATTTTTCAGTCGTACCCCCCGAAATGTTACAAAACCTCTGAACATTTGTTCAGACTTTCACCTCGGCAGACACATTTTCGGTCTCGCTATGAACGCTTTCGTGGGAAATTTAGTAACTTTGCAGCCAAACAACCACTGACGATGGAACAGAAATTCGGGAAAAACAGTATTGACATTGAGGCGCTGCGCGAGTTTTGCGAGCGCGAGGGCAAGGAGGTGACTTACCGTAAGGGCGACCAGCTGGAGCGCGAGGGCGACCCCGCACGATGGTTCGGCTTCGTCACCGAGGGGTGCTTCAAGTATGTAACGTATGGCATCAGCGACGATAGGGAGCATATCACATGGTTCTCGTTCGAGGGCGAGTTTGCTGGCGACTATCCCGCCTGCCTCGACGGTCGTCCATCGCAGACTACGATCAAGGCGATGATGCCCAGCCGCATGCTCCGTGTGAGCGGCGAACAGCTGATGGACTTTTTCCGTCAAGACGCTGAAAAGATGGAGTTGCGCAGTGTCATAGCTGAGCATCTACTCAGTCAGGCCCGCGCCTGCTACCTCGACCTCCACCGCGCCACAGCCCGCGAACGCTATGAGTTGCTGCTGCAGCGTTACCCCGGCATTGTTGAGCATCTTGACTTACAAGACCTCGCCTCCTTCCTCTGCATCACCCCTAACTATCTGAGCACGATTCGCAAGTCAATCACGTTCGAAAGCAAGAAATAGGGCAAAACTCTTTAACTAGTTTAAGACCTGCACCCCCGGCATCCGATTTTCGGTCATGTCGGGGGCTTTTTCGTGACGTTTTCTGTAACTTCGCACGGAAAAAGCGAGAAAGATGAAAAAAAGTTGGTCTCGCGATTATATATTTTTGCAAAAAGTGGTAATATATAAGTAGAGAACATCAAGCGAAT
>CAMVLT010000106.1 GCA_947168395.1 uncultured Prevotellaceae bacterium
TGGACCAGGTTGTTGTCCGCTTCTCAGGTGACTCCGGCGACGGTATGCAGTTGGCCGGAAACATCTTTTCTACGGTAAGTGCCACCGTTGGTAACGGCATCTCAACATTCCCCGACTATCCCGCTGACATCCGCGCCCCGCAGGGGTCGCTGACGGGCGTCTCTGGCTTTCAGGTTCATATCGGTGCCGGCAAGGTCTACACCCCTGGTGACAAGTGCGATGTACTGGTGGCCATGAATGCCGCAGCACTGAAGACACAGTACCGCTACGCCAAGCCCGGCGCAACGATTATCATCGACACCGACTCGTTCGGGCCGAAGGATCTGGAGAAGGCGCAGTTCAAGACTGAGGACTATCTCGGCGAAATGGGCATCGACCCCGACCGCGTCATCCAGTGCCCGCTGACGACGATGGTGAAGGACTGTCTCAGTGAGACTGGCATGGACATGAAGGCCATGATGAAGTGCCGCAACATGTTCGCGCTGGGACTCGTCTGCTGGCTCTTCGACCGCGACCTCAACCTGGTGGCCAACTTCCTGAAGGAGAAGTTCGCCAAGAAGCCGGCCATTGCCGAGGCTAACATCAAGGTGATTCAGGCCGGCTGGGACTATGGTCACAATACCCACTCGTCGACGGTCAGCGTATATCGCGTTGAGTCGAAAGAGAAGGACCCCGGACGCTATATGGATATCACGGGCAATAAGGCTACGGCTTACGGATTCATTGCTGCTGCCGAGAAGGCCGGACTGAAACTCTATCTCGGTTCGTACCCCATTACCCCCGCTACCGACGTGCTCCACGAACTGTCGAAGCACAAGTCGTGCGGAGTCATCACCGTGCAGTGTGAGGACGAGATCTCGGGCTGCGCTTCGGCCCTCGGTGCCTCGTTTGCCGGAGCCCTCGGCGTGACCAGCACTTCCGGTCCGGGCATCTGTCTGAAGAGTGAGGCCATGAATCTGGCCGTCATCATGGAACTGCCTTTGGTGGTGCTCGATGTGCAGCGTGGCGGTCCAGCCACGGGTCTGCCCACGAAGTCGGAACAGACCGACCTGCTACAGGCACTCTTCGGTCGCAACGGTGAGAGTCCCATGCCAGTGATGGCTGCCACGAGTCCCACCGACTGCTTCGATGCCGCCTACCAGGCTTGTAAGATGGCGTTGGAGCACATGACGCCCGTCGTGCTGCTCACCGATGCCTTCGTGGCCAATGGCTCGGGTGCCTTCAAACTGCCCGACATTGCCAAGCTCGACCCCATCAACCCGCCATACGTGCCAGAGGAACTGAAGGGCAAGTGGACTCCCTATATGCGTGCCGAGAACGGAACCCGCTACTGGGCCGTGCCAGGGCGTGAGGGCTTTGCCCATATCCTTGGTGGACTGGAGAAGGACTCCAACACGGGTGCCATCTCAACGAATCCCGAGAACCACGACCTGATGACACGTCTGCGCCAGCAGAAAATCGCCAATATCCAGGTGCCCGACCTCGAGGTGGACGGCGACGTCGATGATGCCGACCTGCTGATTGTGGGCTTCGGCTCTACCTACGGCCATCTGCGTTCGGCCATGGACGAGCTGCGCCAGAAGGGCTACAAAGTGGCTCAGACACACTTCAAGTACCTGAACCCGCTGCCCAAGAACACCGCCGAGGTGCTCAATAAATATAATAAGGTGGTGGTGGCCGAGCAGAACATGGGTCAGCTCGCCGCCTACCTGCGCATGAAGGTCGACGGCTTCGTGCCCTACCAGTTCAACCAGGTAAAGGGCCAGCCGTTCGTGGTCGAGGAACTCGTCAATGCGTTCGAAGAGATAATTAAGAAATAAATCAATAAAAACAAAGATTTAAAGATTAAAAAGATTTTTGGTTATGGTTTACACAAGTGGAGTTGAGACACACGAGATAATAGGTGCGGCAATGGCTGTCCACCGTGAACTCGGGTGTGGCTTTACCGAAAAAGTGTACCAAGACGCTCTTGAAATTGAATTACAACGTCGTCAGATTCCTTATAAACGCGAATATCCACTACATGCCACATACAGAGGAGTGGTACTGAAGACAGCGTTTGTTCCTGATTTTATATGCTATGACCAAATCATAGTGGAGCTGAAAGCTGTTAAGGAAATAGAGAACATCTTTCGTGCCCAAGCCATGAATTATGCTAAAGTTGCTGGTTGCAAGATTGCTCTACTCTTGAATTTTGGCGAGACGTCATTGAAATATGAGCGTTACAACATTCAGCAAAATCCATAATCCACGAACTCCAAGACAGAATTAATCTTTAAAATCTTATAATCTTTGTATAAAAAATAAACAATATGAGTTACAGTGCACAAGATTTCAAGAAAGGCCAGCCTCGGTGGTGTCCCGGTTGCGGCGACCACTTCTTCCTGGCATCACTTCATAAGGCCATGGCAGAGATTGGCGTGGCCCCTGAGAACGTCGCAGTCATCTCGGGTATCGGCTGTTCCAGCCGTCTGCCACACTATATGGCCACCTACGGCATGAACACCATCCACGGACGTGCGGCTGCTATTGCTACCGGTGCCAAAATTGCCAACCCTAACCTGACGGTGTGGCAGGTCAGCGGCGACGGCGACGGACTCGCCATCGGTGGTAACCATTTCATTCATGCCAACCGCAGGAACATCGACCTGAACATGATTCTGCTCAACAACCGCATCTACGGTCTGACGAAGGGACAGTACAGCCCCACATCGCCCCGTGGTTTCGTCTCGAAGTCAAGCCCTTACGGCACAGTCGAAGATCCGTTCCGCCCAGCTGAGTTGTGCTTTGGCGCCCGTGGCCACTTCTTTGCCCGCTGCGTCGCCACCGACGCCAAGGGAACGGTCGAGGTGCTGCAGGCTGCCTACAAGCACAAGGGGGCCAGCGTCACGGAGGTGCTGCAGAACTGCGTCATCTTCAACGACCACTGCCACGACATCGTCTACAACAACGAAGGCCGCAAGAAGAACGCTATCTATGTACGCCACGGCGAGAAACTGGTGTTCGGCGAGAACAACGAGTTTGGCTTGGTGCAGCAGGGCTTCGGCCTGAAGGTGGTGGAGATTGGCAAGGACGGCTACACCCTCGACGACGTACTCGTCCACGATGCCCACTGTGAGGACAACACCCTGCAGCTGAAGCTTGCCCTGATGGGGCCAGAAGACGGTTTCCCCATTGCCCTCGGTGTCATCCGCGACGTGGAGGCTCCCACCTACAACGATGCCGTCTACACCCAGTTGGAGGAGGTCAGTGCCCAGAAGAAGTACCACAACTTCAGCGAGTTGCTCGAGACGAACGACATTTGGGAGGTGAAGTAACTTTCCTCTGTAGCATTTCATAAAACCCGGATTAGCGACTTCTCGCTAATCCGGGTTTTATGAGCAAACGGCAAATTCCCCAACCCTCCAAGCTACTATCATATCTTTGTCAGCTTTTGTCAAATAACAACTGCAAAGTCTGCCCATTATCCTCCGCCTGTTCTGCCTTGGCCTCCGCCTGAACCATTTTCTGCTTCCAGTCATACTCCCACGTCATCTGCCTGAGCCTTGTCAATGACGTGGGTTTCAAGAGCGACCCCGACGAGTTCATCCACGACTGCCGAACTGATTATGCAAACGACCGGACTTTCTGCCGAGGATACGTATTAGTTATCGAACCGAGTGGAAGTGGGGGGGTAGGGAGACTATTCGCTCAGAAAATGATCAGCGGTCCCTCTTTCGACGTCTCCTATAATAGTTCTATCTCCTCTGGCGTAAGCACAAGGCTCTTGATGATAACGTCTTTCGGAACTCCGTTCGCTATCAAACTCCGAGCATTGGCAATGCGTTCTTCGGCACGACCTTCGGCACGACCCTCGGCACGACCCTCGGCACGACCCTCGGCACGCCCTTCGGCACGACCCTCGGCACGACCCTCAGCACGACCCTCAGCAACAGCAGTCTCATAGACATCCTTGGCAGCGTGGACGCTGACCATGTAGTCCTCGTAGGCACGGCGCTCGGCGGCACTCATTTTCATGTAGTCCAGCTTCT
>CAMVLT010000107.1 GCA_947168395.1 uncultured Prevotellaceae bacterium
GCTTCGTCACTTATCGAAGCCATTATGCCGAGGCTCGGTGTGATGTGCATCTTAACGCCAACGCTTGGCGACATAAACAGGCTGAAACCTTGCTTTTCTTTTGATAGAGAGTATTTCTCATTAGTTCCGACATTTTTCATGTTGAACAGGGCAAATCCTCCGACACGCAAATTGACAAACGGAGAAAACCGCTTGTCAAGAAAGAAATAATGTGAACTGAGATAAACAGGAATTGCAGAAAACTTGTACTCCTCATGACGATTATATCCGATTCCGGCTCCAATGCTGAGGCGTTCGTTAATGAACTTCTCATGCAGGTAGTTTGCGGAAACACCCCCATCACCATATTCGCCAATACCTTGCGCATAAGAAACATCTATGACGTTCAGACAGCCATCTCCTGGATCAAATGAGGTCTGAGCCGTTCCGAATGTCGCTGCTGACAGCATGGTCAACATGAACATGAATCGTCTGTAGTGTCTCTTCGTGTTCATATAGATATTTCTCAAAATCCTAGTTATTTTCATTTCGTCATGTTTTTATGCTCACTCATTATCTCATTTCATATTCTGCCATAAGGGTGATGTTCTTCCCGTTATGTATGATGGGATAGAAGAATCGGTAGCGGGTGGCTGGCGTGGGGAATGCCTTGGGATTGAGTCTGCCGCTGACCTTCCTGCTTCCATTGGGGTCCACCTCATAGCCAATGTCATTGAACATCTCGTTGCGGGGAAGTTTGCGCCATACCCCTTCTGAATCAAGAAACGCTATCTCGCAATGTTCGCCACAAGTCAACTCACTGCTGCTGTTGTTCTTCAATATGAAGGTTACTTCCTCGGCTGTAATAGGGAAAACGTCTTGGGTAGGACGGATGCTGATGCCCAGCGTATCGCTTACACCAGTCTTTGACATCCGTATGGGAGATTCAGGACCTACAAATTTCAGGATGGGTGCATCGTAGACTTTCTGGCGGAACAGCCGACGGCGTTCTGCGGTGTTATAGATGAAGTTCACCTCTATGCCGTTAGCCACCGTACAATAACTGCTGATACAACCTGACAATTCTTTGCACTTGCTGAGCCGCTGCCCAATCGTGTCCATGATGGCGTTCAACTCATGCTCACTGTATTGTCTCGCAGGTTTGTCGGAAGCGGATGCCTCAGCATCATGCTCATTCCCTTCCTCCGCCAGTAGGGCTTCAACACTGTCAAGCCTGTGTGCCGATTCCCATGCCTCCTGCTTCTTCAATTCCACGGAATCGCTTGCAGATGATTCCGAGGCCGACTGGTTTGATGATGGACGGCACGAAAACAGAGCAAGAGCAAACAGGATGGATATTACCTTTTTCATGTCATTTCAGCCTTTCAATCAATTCTGCCTTATCGAACTTCTGCGAGTAATCGGTGATTTCTATCTTAGATGTGGATTCCAGAAATTTCTGCATTCCAGTCTTGTCTGTTTCAAAGGTGAAGGTGTCGGGCATAGTGTGCTTTATGTTGGAAACCAACTTGCCATCAGCAGTGAGAAAGTTGACATGTACGTCAACCCCGTATCCGATTTCGTAATAGTCAGCTGTCAATTCGGGGAGTTCAGACTTGCGAACAGCTACTATCTTGCACTTGAAATCTTCGGGTATATCGGCAAAACCGACAGGTTCGGGGATGTAGCTCCAACTTTTGTCAGTAATAACCTCGGTGTGCTGTTTTCCGTCGATGCCGAGGTATTCGGCGGTGATGTCGTAGAAGCGGAGAAGGTCGTCGCTCACGCTGTAGAGGGAGTACTTGACTTGGCAGGTATACTGCCACACGGTGCTTGCAAACTGCTTGAAACGGAACGTATAGAAGATATCACCTGCTGTCACGGTAATAGATGTATTCGTTGTCTGCGCTGTTTTATTGGGCTTAAATTCAATGGACAGTTTATTGCCGTGTATCTCTGCACGGAAATTCTCACCGTAAATAAGCCCATAGCCTATTTCGTCCATATAGGGCGGAAGGATTGGCTCTCCATCAACCTCGGCTTCGGAAAACCAAGGTTTGGAATAGTTAAGGCATGAAAAAATAATAGTCTCACCGTCTTCCGAAACATTATAAACCTTATCTGTAGTCTGTACTGGCACTTCAGCCTTCCAGACCATCGGGTCCCAATCTCCAACTTTGCTTTCGCTGCTGCAAGAGGCGAGGGAGAATATTGCAGCGCACATCACGAGGATGTTTCTCCAAATCTTCATTGTTGTGATTATCATTATGATTTAGTTGTTTAATGTTCTACTATAATAAACGCCGAAAGGCGGTAATCTTGCATCGTCGCGAGTTAAACTTTCTTAAACAGAAAGGTAGCGTCGGCACAAAGGCCATCGACTTCCGCGCCTACAACCGCATCCAGAAGAAATTCTTATTTCAGTCGGAGGTAATAGCCCTGAATGCCGTTGTTCTTGACTTTGGGCCACTTCAGCTTCTTGATGGAAAAGCCAAGGCTGGTGAGGTTGGGTATGTCTTTGGCCTTCAGGTGCTTGCTGAGTTCCTTTTGGATGGCGGTAGTGGTCCAAAGATTCTCGCGATTATGAACGTCGGTGGGCTCAAAGAGCTCTGAGAGCACGAGTTCGGGTGCCGACTCCTGCTGGTACTGGCTGTTATGGCGCTGAATCTCCTGTTCGTCTTCTGAGGTAAACCAATAGATACAGTCGCGCTGGTTCAGTTCGCTGACAGCCTGAGCATACATCTGGCGGTAGGGTATGCGGCCACTCATATCAGCCTTACCCGTCACCTCGACACAAAGATAGCGGCGCGTGCCGTCGCCTGAGGGTAGAGGCGAGATGTCGTTAGTGGTGGCGATGAACGAGCAGAGACGTGGGGTCAGCATATACTGGTCGGAGCGCATTTTTCGCGTCTGCACCTCGTTCTCCGTGAGCAGTCGCTTGATTTTCGCCTGTTCGCGTTGTGTCTTCGAGTCGTACTCGTCAATGTTGACGAGCCACATGCGCCCTAATACGCGCTCCACCTGTTCGGCATTGTCGAGCTTGATGTCCCTCATATAGTATTCACGCATTGATTCGGGCAGGATGTAGTTGCAGAACTGCGTCTTCATGTAACCCTGCTCGCCAATAAGCAGGGGCACCATCGAGTTGCCGTAGTTCTTGTTGAGATGAAGGGCCTGGGCCACCATCGCCAGGAACCAGCGGTGGAAGTATTTGGGCCACAGCGGGTAGTTGGTGGGCAGCCGACAGGCGAAGTCCTCGATGTAGTTGTGCTTCCTATCCCAGTCGCCACAGCCCGCCAGGAATTCATGGATGGGGTTGTAGTCCTCGATATGGGCCGACTCGATGTACGTGCGGATATCGTTCATCCAGCTCTCGCCACCCTCCTTCATCTCTTCGACGACCAGACTCTTCAGCTCTCTGTCTGTCAGCGACTTCCAGGGACGGAAGTGCAGGTCGTTGGGACGGAACTCCGTGACGCCTTTCACCATATTATACCTCAGCTGATAGCGACGCCCCAGGAAATCCTCGATGCCGCGCATAATACGCTCTTTCTCGTTCATCTGCGAAACAGGCTCGCCATTGTAAGGTTTTTTGTATGAATTACGGAATGTCTTGCGAATCAGGTCGATACCCAATGGCTTGAAGCGCGCGTTCCATGATGTCCTGACGATGCAGCCCTCTTCTGCGAGACAGGCCTTGTTGCAGTAGTCAGCCAACGTCTGCAGGCACTGCTCCATGTTGTCCGGACAGTCTTCAAGGGCCTTCGAGAGGCAGGTCTGGTATTCCAGTTCGATGCGCTCGCGCCGTTCGTAGCCCGGATACCACACCACGTTACCATCATCGTCAGTCTTTGTACCTTCGTATGACGCCAACACATTCTTGCCCTGACGAACGACAGGCAACACCTGGGCCTTAGGATTGTAATAGAGCTGTGGGTCGTAACTCATGCGGCAACCGCTGGTGATACGCACTTCGCTCACCAACATATCGCACTGTGCCAATACGCTATACAG
>CAMVLT010000108.1 GCA_947168395.1 uncultured Prevotellaceae bacterium
TACGAAAAAGCCGCCAAACGGCCAAACGTTTTCCGCGATTTTTCTGTTCCGGGTCATTTCAGGGGGCTTATAGTTTGCGCGCTCATGATAAGCTTTCCATGGAGGATTTTGAACGTGCCTGAAACAAGCCCCCCCTTTTACTTCAAGCAAGGGGGGGCTTGCTTCAGGCACTGATTATTTGTGCAGGATGGCCGAACTGCCCGTACTGCCGGCTTCGATGTCCTGGCGGCTGCTCTTTCGGCCGAAGTCGAACGAGTAGGAGAGACGCAGGTATAGCCAGGGGCCGTAGGCATCGCGCTGCACCTGCTGGTTGAACTGGTAGTGCGTGTAGTCAAAGTATAACCGCCGGCTCTTGTCGTTCAGCAGCATCCGCCGGGTCCCGACTTCGGCATAGAAGCCTTTGTGGCCGTAGGTAGCACTGATGCCGTAGTCGGCTGCTGACTTGCTGAAGGTGTTGCTGTACAGTCTGGTCTGCGGGGTCTGGTAGTAGGCACTCAGCGCGAAGTTGCCGATGTGGTAGAGAGCCTTCAGGTTGCAGTCGATGTGGTTTAGGGTGGCTCCTTCGTGTGCGGTCAGTATGTTGCGTTCTATGGCGATACCGCCCTTCAGCTGCAAGTTTCTATTCAGGAGGAATAGGGTCTGCTGGATGTTCAGACTCAGGTTGTGCAGACTGCCGTCGTTGCCGTAGGAGTGAACCAGCCGTTCGCCCTCTGGGGTATAGGTGTCTACCGTCATGTTGCCCAGCCGTTCGTACTCCAAATGCGCCATCAGTCGCCAGTTCTTCAGCATCAGGCTGTAGTCCAGGTAGACGGTACCGAAGATGGTTTTCTTCAGGTCGGGATTGCCCCTGATGATTTCGTAGCGGTTGACTATTTGCTCCACCTCGCTACGGCTGGCCGCATTCGGAGTGCTGTTGCCTAAGTAGATGGCCGATTCCAGACTGTTCTGCTTGTTCACACGATACTTCACGGTTATGGCACCTCTGGAGGAGAAGTAGGTCTCGCTGTTGGTCTGTGTCTTCCAATAGGCCACGCTGAAGCCTAATGGGCGGAAGTTGAACAGCCATCTTTGGTTGGGCTTCAAGGTATAGACAGGCCATACGATGGTTTCCGACTCGCTGGTGTTCCGGTCAGCAGGCAGTGTGCCCCGATACTCGTCGTCGTAGTGCTCGTAGTACTCTATGACCCGCAGGGAGAGACTGTTCTTCGGATTCAGGTTGTTTACATAGCCTATGGTACCAAACACGCCAAAAGTCTTCTCCTTGGTATGCGAGGCGATGTCGTAGCCGTCGCTTTCCAGATAGGTGTTGTCATAGCTGTTGCGCCCGAAGGAAAAACTGGCATCGTAGAACAGCCGCTGTTTGTCGGTGATGTCCCAGTCGGCAGCTGTTTTGACGTATGTCGTCGTGCTTTGTTTGCCCGTGGTGCTCTGGGCCGTGTTCTTGGCTGTGATGTCGCCGCTGTAGGTCAGGTCTTCCGTGTAGCCGTATTCGGGTGTCCTGTCCTGCGTGATGCCGACCTCGCCCGTCAGTGCCAGCTTCTTCGCATGGTAGCGGGCACGGAACACGCCGTAGTTGCGCCATTCTTTCAGGTGGTCATACAGGCTGACTGTCGATTTGTGGAAACGCTTGCTGGTCAGCAGGTCTTCGTCCTTCGTGTCGGTGGCTCCGCGCTCGTTCTTGTAGCCGTTGCCCACGAGCAGCGTGTAGTTCGTCTTCTTGTGGTCGAGGCTGGCCTGGATGTTGTTCTCGCCTATCACGTGCAGGAAACGGCTGTGGCTCTTGGCTTCCACGTAGCCGCCGTAGTCGTAGTGGCGCATGACGAAGTTGATGACCACTTCCTTGTCGGCAAACTTGCCCGTAGGCATGTCGATGTATTCCACGCGGAGCACATCCTTGGGGCGTATGTGGTCTATCTCGTCCTTGTCAACGATGCGCTCGTCGATGGCGAAGGTGATGCCCCTGTTGGTCTGGCTCTTCACGTCGCCGCTGATGCGGTTGACGTCCAGTTGCGGAATCATCAGGTTGTCCAGCAGGCTGATGCCTCCGTTGGCGGCATTGCGCTGGCGCTGGTTGGGAATATACACATCCTTATCCTGTTTGGCGGTGTGCAGGTTGCCCTCTACAACGACTTCATGGATGTGCTCGGTGGTCTCGTGCAGGATAATGGTTCCTATGTCACCTGTTTCACAATTCAATATTTGTGTCTCGTAGCCCACGCAGCTGATGCGGATGCGCAGCAGCCGTTCTGTTGTAGGGATTACGAAGTCGCCGTTCTCGTTGCTGACACCACTGCTGACAATGGCAGAGTCGCCTACGTTCAGCAATGCGACGTTGGCATAGACAACGGGTCGCTTCCTGCTGTTGACAAGGCGTCCGATGAGCTTGCCGTCCGTCTTCAGCATGGCCTCAACAAAGAGGAGGCTGTCGCCCACGCTCTTCATCGTGATGGGGTAGTAGCCGATGCACGCTTGGATGGCTTCGGGGATGATCAGTCCGCTGAACTGCTTTGTCACCGTATAGTCCTCCAGCTCGTTGTGGATGAAGGCAATCTTGTAGCGGTTGGTGCTGCGGCGCAGGTCCATGAGTACCTTCGACATCGACTTGTCTTTGTAGTTGCGGGACACGTGCTGGGCGCTTGCTGCCTGCACCATCGTGCAGAACAGCAATAGCATCATCATCTGTTTCATGGCTTGTAGTCCTCCCTTTTTTTATTCTATGATGATGCTGTCGCCCTTCAGACTGATGCTGACGTGGTCGAAGTTGCTAATCTGGCTGGCTATGTCGCCGATGCTGTTGTGCTGGTCCCACTCGTAGTAGAGCCGCAGATGGCGCATAGAGGCATTACGGTAGGCTGGCTTTACCTGATAATAATAGGTGAGGCTGTCTACAATCTCCTGCAGTTCGGCATCCTCGAAGACCACCGTGTGAGGTGTCGCTGCGGCTGTTTCTCTTTTTTCCTTGGCTGCTTGGGGTATGGTGACAGTGTTTGTTGCCTCCACTGCGTTGCCGTGAGAATCGTCATGGCTGCCTATGATTTGTACTGCCGCCCATGCGATGCCTGAGAGCATCAGTATGCCGATGAACGAGGCTGCCATCTTCAGCCACTGGCGGTTGTGCCGGGGGAAGTGCTGTTGCTCAAAACGTTTCCACTCCGTCTCTACCAGTTCGTCGCTGACGGTCTCACCACCGAATATCTCCTGCCACTCCTCGTCGCTGTACTGCTCGGGGTGCTCTGTCATCTGGGTCAGTTTTCTTAGCTTTTCCATACAAAATGCTTTTTGAGTTTCGTTAATGCCTGGGCAATTTGCTTATAGACAGCGATGCGACTGATGCCGAGGTCGGCGGCTATCTCGTTGTACTTCTGCTGGCTGCTGTATCGGCGGAGCATCACTTCACGGCTGCGTGGTGTCAGGTCGTGCTCTATGTAGTGTAGAATGTCATCCAGCGGTAGCTCCGTATAACCTTCGTCGATGGTGTCGCGGGGCATCTGTTCGCGCGTGCGTTCCTCTATCATTCGGTGCTTCACCAGATTCAGACACTTGTTGCGCACGCTGACCAGCAGATAGCTCTCCGTCCGTTCCGGATCCAGACGGCGGTCACTCTCTAACAGCTCAGCAAACACGTCGCTCACCACGTCGCGGGCCTCCTCCGGGTTGCGGAGCAGCGTCCGGGCTGTCAGCAGCATCCGCCCGTAGTGCCGGCGGAAGAGTGTCTCTATCGTTTGCCTGTCTTGCATTGCCTGTTTTATGAATAGTACAACTGAGAAGCGGAAAAGCTAACCCTTCATCAAAGAAAAATCCGCATGTTCTGCGGATTTTCCTTTGGTGGAGGCTTTTACTTCGCGGGAATGTCCTCAAGAGTCTTTTTCAGCAGTTCCCAGAAAGG
>CAMVLT010000109.1 GCA_947168395.1 uncultured Prevotellaceae bacterium
CTACCGTGCGTATGGCTCTCAACAAGGGCGTAACCATCAACGAACTGAAGGAGGCTTTCTCGCAACTCTATGCCTATACCGGCTTTCCACGTTCGCTGAATGCACTTGGCGTGCTGAGCAAGGTGTTGGAGAACGGACGGAGCAGCGAGAGCCATCCGAGCTTGCTCGAAGATGGCCGAGTCGTGACGGACGAAGGCAAAGCCAACAAACAGCCTAACTGGCAGGAAGGTAAGCCCTGGAAGCGCCCTGCAGAGTGGGATGATGCTAAGAAGGCTTACGAACTGGGCGTGAAGAACCAGACACAACTCTCAGGAAAGCCCTTTAACTATGAGTTCTGTCCGCAGGACGACTACTATTTGAAGTCACACCTCTTTGGTGACATCTTCGCTGGCGACCAGCTCTCTGCTGCAGATCGCGAGATAGTAACCGTAGCAGCCCTGAGCGGTCTCGATGGTGTTGCTCCACAACTGGCTGCCCACAAGCAGGGTGCCGTGAATATGGGCAACTCAAAGCAACAGGTCGATGAGCTCTGCACTTGGCTCTGCAACGAAGGTTACACCCTGAACACCAAGTGGCCCAAGGGCGAGCCTAATCCTTACGGAAAGTATTTCATTGGTCAGAGCTATCTGGCAGATGTCGGTGGTGGTGTGATGAACGTCACCTTCGAGCCTTGCTGCCGCAATAACTGGCATATTCACCACAAGCAGGTACAAGTGCTCATCTGCGTTGCTGGGCGCGGCTGGTATCAGGAATGGGGCAAGGCTCCCGTTGAGATGACTCCCGGCACTGTCATCGCCGTACCCGCAGAAGTCAAACATTGGCACGGAGCACAGAAAGACTCATGGTTCCAACACCTGACCTATCATAAGGATGTTCAGGAAGGAGCCGGTAACGAGTGGTGCGAGCCTGTAGATGATGCTACCTATAATGCACTGAAATGATAATCAAACAACAATGAAACAAGTATCAGTATTAGTAGGTGCTGGCAGTATCGGACAGGCTATTATCCGTCGTGTGTCGGCTGGTAAGCACATTGTGCTGGCAGACTACTCCATAGAGAATGCTCAGCGAGCAGCAAGGACATTGGAAGATGCAGGATTTGAGTGCTCAACTATCCAATGCGACCTTGGCTCGAAAGAGGACATCCTGAAGTTGGTAGAGTTTGCCACCAACAAGGGAGATGTGACAAATGTTGTGAATGCTGCTGGTGTTTCACCGTCACAGGCTCCTGTGGAAGAAATCCTGCGCGTAGACCTCTATGGCACGAGTGTTCTCTTGGAAGAGTTCGGCAAAGTGATTGCCGAGGGAGGTTCAGGTGTGATTATCTCTTCACAGAGCGGTCATCGTCTGCCTGCATTGTCATTGGAGCAGAACGAGGTTCTGGCCACAACTCCCACAGATGAACTGTTGGAATTGCCCTTCCTGAAGGAAATCAACGACACGCTGAAAGCCTACCAGTATTCCAAACGCTGCAATGTGCTCCGGGTGATGTTTGAGGCTACCCGCTGGGGGCGTCGTGGAGCTACCATTAACTCTATCTCACCAGGTATCATCATCACGCCACTGGCAAACGATGAATTGCATGGCCCACGCAAGGATGGTTACCTGAAGATGATTGAGGGCATGCCCGCCCGCCGTGCCGGAACACCCGACGAAGTGGGTGATATGGCTGAGTTCCTGATGTCCTCCCGTGGCCGTTTCATCAGCGGTGCCGACTTTCTGATTGACGGTGGCTGTACAGCTTCTTATTGGTATGGTGATTTGCAATACCTCAAAGCGACACACTAAACAGCCACCCACTTCCGTTATCTTGAAAAACAAATAGAAGTTATGGAAGATACTTACGGTTGTAATCTGATTAACACGAAGCGTGACGGACGGCAGGTGACGGAGTTCGTGGGTAGGGCTACCAGCGCATGATAGATGCCTCTGCCGCCCAGCGTACAGGTACCAGCGACGAGATTGCCTGAGCACATGCCGCCATCACACAAAGAATAGCGCATGCCCATGACTCATGAGTATGATAATCTTTCTTTCATCATTTACAGGTAAGTTACAGTTTCCTCAATCGGCTTGCGGCTGTTGTGGTTGGCAAGCGGCCCTGCGCCTTCTGCCGGATAGCCAAGAGCAAGACAAGTCAGAATCTCTTCGTTCGCTGGCAACTGGAATGCTTCGGCCATCTTGTCTGGGTCGAAGAAGTTCACCCAGCAGCTGTCCACACCCACACTCTTGGCACAGAGCATCATGTGAGTGGTTACAATAGTAGCATCCTCAATGCCTGAATCGTACTTCTGGCCTGGGTAGGTAAACACGTTGTTCTTGTCGAAGGCTACGATGAGCATGGTTGGTGCACCGTATCGGCATGGTGTGAGCGCATCTACTTTGGCAAGTCCTTCTGCCGACTGCACCACATAGACATGCTGCTCCTGCAGGTTCTTTGCCGTCGGAGCCAAGCGTCCTGCCTCCAGGATGCTGTCGAGTTGTTCTTTACTGATCTGACGCGAGTCAAACTTCTTGCAGGAATACCTGCTTCTTGCTAATTCAATGAAATCCATAATCGTGTTGATTTTATGTCGTTAGAAACCTACCTTTCTTTCAGGTGCTGAGAATGAGCAGAACCGGGCTGTGGCATTGGTGATGTAGAGCACGGCCATGTTGTCGTCGTCAGCCTTATACATCGACTTCAAGCTCTCGTTGCGGTTCAGGAATTCCTCCTTGACGGCCAGTGTCTCGTCGTTGACCAGGGTTCCACTCAGGCGCATCCATTCGCTGCCTGATTTCTTCAAGGCGCAGATCTCGAACTTTCCGTTCGCTGCCATCTGCTTGTAAACGTCCTTCACCTTGCCCGTCATGATGTAGAGACGGCCATTGATAATCTCTGATACGCCGAAAGCACGCACATGGGGCTGGTCACCGTCGGCTGTGGCAATGAAGAATGCTCCGCACTCCTTCAAATACGCCTGTACTTCTTGCATGTTTGCTTCTTTCATTTCTTTACTGATTGTGTCGTTAGTTACTACTTCGTTCGTTACTTTGCTACTCTCTGTTTCAGGAGCGGCTGCTTGTTTGTTACCACATGCTGCCAATGCTATTAAGGCAGCGAAAGCGAATAATACCTTTTTCATTTTAAACCTATTTTGTTAATACTCAATATGTCTGTTTCTAATTGTGTTGCTCTTATCGGTTCAGATATTTCCAGAGTTGAATGGAATCGTCATGGTGACGCAGTTTCTCGACGATTGTGACCAACTTCTTCTGAATAGCTTGCTGCGTGGTTCCCATTTGTTGGGCAAGCTCCTTGACAGACCGTTGCTTGCATCCCATGCCGAGTGTCTGACGAAGTAGCAAGTTCTCATCGGCTGTGAGCGCATGATTCAGCAGACTGTTAATCTTCTCAGACAGCTCGAACCTTGGCACACCTGCCAGGTCAAACGGGTCGTTAGTATCGGCAATCCCATCAGGACTGCCGTAGTTCTCCCATCTGTCCTGCATCTGCACCAGCAGATTCTCTTCGTCGTGCAACTCGGTTACGTCCATATATCTTTAATCTATGATATTCTTTATTTCACTTGCTTCTTGAACAGCTGTAGACCATAGTATCTGACATCCGTAACGACGGTGTCTTCAATACAGATACCTTCAAGAACCA
>CAMVLT010000110.1 GCA_947168395.1 uncultured Prevotellaceae bacterium
ATTCCATAATGATTCTCATAGTTGATGACGATAAAAACATCCGGCTCTCGCTGAAACTCATACTGGAGCGCAACGAATATGAGGTAGCCCTGGCCGAGGGGCCGAAGGAGGCGATGCAGATAGTCCGCAACACTCCGGCGGTGGAGCTGGTGCTGATGGATATGAATTATACAAGGGCTACTGACGGCGAGGAAGGACTGACGCTGCTGAAGCAGGTAAAGGTGTTCCGCCCCGAGGTGCCGTGTATCCTGATGACGGCCTGGGGCAGCATCGACCTGGCCGTTCAGGGGATGCGTGCCGGTGCCTTCGACTTCATCACCAAGCCGTGGGACAATGGCGTACTGTTAGACAGGATTGAGACGGCCATCAAGATAAACAATGCAAGTCCTGCGACTCAGCCAATCCAAAGTTCACCCATTGTCGGCACCTCCCTATCTGGCATTCTCGCTACCGTGGCCCGCGTTGCTCCTACCAATGCGCCCGTCTTGATTACTGGTGAGAGCGGTACGGGCAAGGAACTCATCGCAGAGGCTATCCACCGACAGAGCCAACGGGCTAACGGGCCGTTTGTGAAGGTGAACCTCGGCGGTATCTCCACATCGCTGTTCGAGAGCGAGATGTTCGGCCACAAGAAAGGCTCGTTTACTGATGCCAAGGCCGACCGTATAGGCCGTTTTGAACTGGCCAAGGGCGGCACCATCTTCCTCGACGAGATTGGCGAACTGTCGCTGGCCAGCCAAGTGAAGCTGTTGCGGGTGCTGCAAGACCAGACCTACGAGGTGCTGGGCGACAGTCAGACACGCCGAACGGATGTCCGTGTGGTCTGCGCCACCAATGCCGACCTTCGCGCGATGGTTGAGGAAAAGACCTTCCGTGAGGATCTGTTCTACCGCATCAATATCATCAACCTCCATCTGCCGCCTCTGCGTGACCGTCGTGAGGACATACCGCTATTGGTTAATCACTTCCTTCGGATGGCTTGTGAGGCAAACGGCCTCCCGCTTGTCACCGTCTCGACAGAGGCCATCGGCTATCTCCAGACACTTCCGTTCCCTGGTAATATCCGAGAACTGAAGAATCTGGTGGAAAGGGCACTGCTGATGAAAGATCCTGCCGCCAGCCAACTCACTGCCGCCGACTTCGCGCTCTTGTCCAAGGATATTCCGTCGGGGAAACCGATAGGCACAGAACCCGCCACCCTCGACTCCATGGAGCGCAACGCCATTGCAGCCTGCATTGCCAAGCACAACGGCAACCTCTCTCTTGTCGCTAAGGAATTAGGCATCAGCCGTGGTGCCCTGTACCGCAAAATAGAAAAGCACGGACTATGAAGCTGAAGCATTATTTCCTCCTCCTTGCAGTAGGCATTGTCCTGTTGGCCGGCGTAGCACTCTTCGCTACGTTCCGCAGTCACCCCACATTGTTCTACGTCACCGAGGGCTTTGTAGTCCTGATATTGTTCTACCTCTGGTACTTCTACCGCAAGACCATCCGACCATACGACACACTGATTGGCGGCATGGAACTGGTGCAGGACCTCGATCTGACCACGCGTCTGGCGCCATCGGGCCAACACGAGACCGACGTCATCGTCCGCACGTTCAACGACCTGCTGGGTCGTCTGCGCAGCGAGCACCTCAGGCTCGAAGAGCAATACACCTTCCTCAACCTGCTTATCGATGCTTCGCCGATGGGTGTCATCCAGTGTGACCTCGACGGCAACACAACGTCCATGAATCCCGCAGCCCGTGAGATGCTGTCGCCAAGTATCGAGGAAACCATCCACGCACTGCCTCTTGGCGAGACGACCACCGTGCGCATTCCTGGCGGCCCGCAACTCTTCCGCATCAGCCACCTCAGTTTTCCTGACCGTGGCTTCCAGCATCCTTTCTTCCTCATTGAGTCACTGACATCAGAAATACGCCTTGCCGAGAAAGCCGCCTACGAGCGCGTCATCCGTATGATTGCCCACGAGGTGAACAACAGCGTGGCGGGCATCATCGGCAGTCTCACTGGCGACGAAGCCGAGCGGCTCACCGCCCTCTCGTCCTTTGTCTCCCGCTTTGCCGAAGTAGTAAAGATTCCGCAACCGCAACTGCAACTCTGCGACCTCAGCGAGGAGGTGGAAGCCTGTCGCCCCTTCCTCGAAAACCTGTGTACGCAGGCGCACGTCCATATTGACTTCCGTTTGACCGACGAAGCAGTACCCGTTCATCTTGATACCGTCCTGTTCCAGCAGGTGCTCATCAACATCGTCAAGAATGCTGTGGAGAGTATCGGGACGACACAAGGACTTGTCACACTTGAAGTCACCACGCCAGCTACGCTCACCATCACCGACAATGGTCATGGCATCCCGCCGGCTATAGCGAAGAATCTCTTCACTCCGTTTTTCTCTACCAAGCCCCAAGGCCAGGGTCTCGGTCTTCTGCTCATTCGCGACATCCTTACTTCTCATCACTGCACCTTCAATCTGCTTACAGACCCAGAAGACCATCTCACTCGCTTTACGATCCAATTTCCCATCCAGAAAACTCAAAAATGAAAGATGCCGAAGTATAAGATTCGTCATAACGGCGTATGGGGCAGACTGCATTTGTGGAAGATGTTAGTTACCAGCGCGATTTCGATTTCTTCTTTCCCAGCCAAGCCAGAAGTTCATTGACAGCCCATATCACAGACATCATAGCGATTGGCATGGCCGCCATCAACCAAAGGAATATTATATCGTCGTTCAAGTGATACTTCCCCGTGTAGTAGCCAAGAACTGCAAATATCACCATTGCCACCTTGTCAATCAGATGGTAAACGACGGGAAACCACTCCATCCGTGAGGTCAGTCCAATGAGATGAGCCTCTGCCTTGTCGCGGATGATCTCGCAGGCCTTTTCAGCACCATTCTCCATAGCCTTGTCGACCTCTGACAATTGCCATTTTTCGCGGTCAGCCTTGGCCAAATCGTTGACGTAACGCTTCATGAGGCTGGAATCATGGATGTTCCTGACCACCTGTTGAAGAATATTCTCCGCAGTCAGGTTCATCTCTTCCAGAGGCACAACGTCCATGTCCTGATTGACGAGTTTGCTGCTGTTGTTCCTCATTGCATCGAGCGGAATACTGCCCAAAAGCGTCTGCTGGTCTATGAGCATTTCAATGGCCTCGTGGGTTGATTTCACAAGGAACTTCCCTTTCATCACAGCCTTCACACCGCGTTCATACTCCTTCTGGTCATAGAGCGTTGCACGTTTATGACCGCCATGAAAAAGGGCCTTCAGCTTGTTAATAACTTGCAGGATGGTGTGCGGCTTCTCCTGCTTTCGGGGGCTTTCTTGCCGTCCCCCAGTCTCACTGTTGCCTCCCTGCATCTGACTATCGCCAGAGGGAAGCATGCTGTCGTATTTACTTCTCATAAAAAAAACGCTATCTCTTTCGTCCTCTATAATTCTGTTGTCTGATGAATCCGTTCTTCTTCCACCAATACCATTCCTCATCCTTC
>CAMVLT010000111.1 GCA_947168395.1 uncultured Prevotellaceae bacterium
CATCTACGTCGCGGGCACGGCGGTGGCCATCGCCTCGGCGATGGTTATTGCCATCTTCCTGAACATTAAACTGGCAGACATCCCACCAGAGTCGAACCGAAGCCGCACGCTCTATCCCCTCTTCGGCTTCTACACCAAGTCGCTGGCCGAGAATGGCCGCAGTTTCGACATGCGCTACTCCACGGCCGCCCTCGACTCTTGTTTCCGACAGCTGAAGTGCGTGGAGTCCGCCACGGGCGTCACGGAAGCCTTCCTGATTGTCGACGACGAGGCACAGCAGCATAAAACAGCCGCTTATGCCCTGCGTACCGACCCCAGTTTTTTCCGTTTATACGACCTCGACTTCCTCAGCGGGCGCCCCTTCTCTGAGAAGGAGTTCCGCCAAGGCGAGCGTGTCTGTGTCATCACTGACAAGGTGGCCGAGCGGATAGGTGATGCCACGCATGTGAGTATCGACGATAGCAGCGGCTCCCACTCTTTCCGTGTTGTCGGTGTGGTCAAAACGGTGAGTTCGCTGATGGAGAATGCCACAGCCGACATCTATGTACCCTACTCAGTGAAAGTCGGCGATTATTCGGATCCAGACCATTGTATCGACCAGGTCAGTTACTCTGGCCAGCTCAACGTGCGACTACTGCTGCGCGAGGGCTACAGCCGTCAGGACTTTCTCGATGAGATAGAGCCGCTGCGTCGACAGTACAATGCCGTGATGAATGCGCGGCTGGGCAAGGACTGGGGCGAGTGGCGGATAGATGCCGATACGCACTTCTTCAAAACGTTGAACTTCTTCAACCACAGCGATGGCCAGGACCTTGCCATGAAGGCTAAGGAACTGACACCGCCCGCGCTGCTGATGCTGCTGTTCCTGTTGCTGCCCGCCATCAACCTGAGTGGACTGATGAGCAATCGCATGGAAGCCCGCCGCGCCGAGATGGGCATCCGCAAGGCCTTTGGCGCCAAGCAGCGCACACTGCTCAACGAGGTCATCCACGAGAACCTTGTGCTCACGCTCCTCGGCGGCATCGCCGGCTGGCTACTGTCGTGGCTCTTCATCACCGCAATCAGCGAGAGCGAGTTTGTTCATAGCATGTTCCATGGCCTCAGTCGGGTGAGCATCGACATGGGTCTCGACTTCCGGATGTTCTTCACGCCTACGCTCTTCCTCGTAGCCTTCGCGTGCTGCGTCGTGCTTAACCTCATGGCCGCCCTGCTGCTCGCTTGGCACTCACTCCGCAAACCTATCGTCGAATCGCTAAATCAGAAAAGATGAACCAGACAATAAAAAACTTTTGGGCTCACCGCAAGCAGAACGCATGGATAGTAGTGGAGATAGCTCTCGTCGCCCTGCTCAGTTTCTTCTTCCTCGACAACTTCGTCGTCACGGCCTACGACACCTATCTATGCCGCCCCGCCGGCGACTTCGAGCGCGACCATCTACTGGTGGGAGCGGTGGGGTTCTCCAACAACGCCAAACCCATTGACCTGCCTGCATCCCTTCCCAATGGCTTGACGGAAGCCGACACCGCCCGCCTTACCCCCGACGAGCGCATTGCCCTCCAGTACATCGCCAACCTCTACGCCCTCCGCGACCGCGCCCGCGACCTCCATGAGGTACAGTCCGCCGGTTTCATCGACAGCTTCGGCGGCTACCGCCTCTCCTCCTACTGTGCTGATGCCGACACCACCCGCTTCTGCGGTGCTTACAAGAACTATTTCATCCTCGGTGAGCAGTTCTTTGAGACCCTCGGCCTTACGCCCGTCGAGGGCAGCCCCGCCGCCGATGTTCTCAGCAAAGACTGCCCAGAGGACGGTGCCGTCATCACCCGCTCTATGGCTCTTGCCCTCTTCGGCACTGACCAGGCCGTAGGCCGCCGCCTCGTGGAGTATGACTACAGCGACCCCGCCTTGGCCCAAGGCCGAAAAGTCGTTGCCCACCATACCGTCGCAGGTGTTGTCGAGGACTTTCGCCTGCGCCCCCATGAGCGCTACAGCTATATCATCCTCACCCCCCGCACCGCCCTGTCCACTACCAATGAGCGGATGCTCATCCGCTTGCGTCCCGAGGCCGATGTCGCTACTTTCATTGCCCGAATAAGCCAGAAGGACGCGCAGTTGGAACTCCAGACTGGCAATTACAGCCTTGCACTTGTCGGCTCCTACGCCGACTATGCCAGAGATCTCTACTCGCGCGACATAGGTATTGAACTTTCCGTCATTGGCATCTTCATTGCCCTGCTCTTGCTCAACGTCATACTTGGCACACTCGGCACCTTCTGGCTGCAAATCCGCAAACGCACAGAGGACATCGGCATTATGCGTAGCTTCGGAGCCAAGCGCCGCAACATCTTCTGGATGCTCTGGCGCGAAGCCGCGCTGTTGACGTTTATTGCCGCCGTCATCGGACAAATCATCTGGCTCCAGTTCGCCATGAACGTTGGCCTCGCTCACGGCTTCACTATGAGCGGCACTGGTCAGGAAACGGACTGGGTAAACACCTTCTGGCTGCACTTCCTCATCGTCTGCGCCATCCAGTACCTCCTGCTCCTCGCCATCGTCACCCTCGGCATGGTTGTCCCCACGTTCCGCGCCATGTACAAACGCCCCGTCGAAGCCTTACATCATGAATAGAGTTTTCGCGTTCTTCCTTGCTTGGTTGCCCCTCGCCGTCTCGGCACAGACTGACACGCTGCGTCTCTCCCTCGACGACTGCATCGCGATGGCGCGCCGCCAGAGCATCGACGCAGCCGTGGCCCTGGGCGAACTGCGGTCGGCATACTGGCAGTGGCGCAGCTACCGGGCCGACCTGCTGCCAGAGGTGTCGCTGTCGGGCACGGCACCGTCGTGGAACAAGCGCTACAGCTCGTATCAGCAGGCCGACGGCTCACTGTCGTTCGTGCGCAACGACTACCTCGGACTGGACGGCGCGGTGAACATCACGCAGAAACTGTGGCCCACGGGCGGCACGCTCAGCGTGGAGTCGTCGCTCGACTATCTGCACCAGTCGGGCAGCGGCGGGTCGGGCAATCAGTTCATGTCGCTGCCCGTGGCCGTCACCCTCTCGCAGCCGCTCTTCAGCGTAAACCACCTGAAGTGGAACCGTCGCATAGAGCCGCTGCGCTACCGCGAAGCGCAGGCGCGATTCCTCACCGAGACGGAGCAGGTGGCCATGCAGGCCATCAGCCTCTATTTCGGTCTGCTGCTGGCCGGCGAACAGGTGAACATCGCCCGCCAGAACCTGCAGACAGCCGAGAAGCTATATGAGGTGGCGCAGGCCAAGCGCCGCATGGGCACCATCAGTGAGAACGACGTGCTGCAACTGCGACTCGACGTGCTCACCGCCCGCAGTGCCCTGACCAACAGCGAGAGCACACGTCAGGCCCGCCAGTTCGCCCTCCAATCGTTCCTCGACGTGGAAGCCCCCATCG
>CAMVLT010000112.1 GCA_947168395.1 uncultured Prevotellaceae bacterium
CGTTCTCGCTGATGGTGCCCATGCGGCGCTTGGCCTGCGCCACCTCGTAGAGTTTCTCGGCGGTCTGCAGGTTCTGGCGGGCGATGTTCACCTGTTCACCTGCCAGCAGCAGACCGAAATAGAGGTTGATTGCCTGCATAGCCACCTGCTCCGTCTCTGTGAGGAAGCGCGCCTGCGCCTCGCGGTAGCGCAGCGGCTCTATGCGGCGGTTCCACTTCAGGTGGTTCACGCTGAAGAGTGGCTGCGAGAGGGTGACGGCCACGGGCAGCGACATGAACTGATTGCCCGACCCGCCGCTGCCCGACTGGTGCAGATAGTCGAGCGACGACTCCACGCTGAGCGTGCCGCCCGTGGGCCACAGTTTCTGCGTGATGTTCACCGCGCCGTCCAGTCCGAGGTAGTCGTTGCGCACGAACGACAGCGAGCCGTCGGCCTGTTGGTACGAGCTGTAGCGCTTGTTCCACGACGGTGCCGTGCCCGACAGCGACACCTCCGGCAGCAAGTCGGCCCGGTAGCTGCGCCACTGCCAATAGGCTGAACGCAGTTCGCCTAAGGCTACCGCTGCATCGATGCTCTGGCGGCGCGCCATCATGATGCAGTCGTCGAGGGAGAGGCGGAGGGTGTCCGTCTGTGCCAAGACGGCGAGGGGCAACCAAGCGAGGAAGAACGTGAACAGTCTATTCATGATGTAAGGCTTCGACGGGACGTTTGTACATGGCGCGGAACGTGGGCACGACCATGCCGAGGGTGACGATGGCGAGGAGCAGGAGGTACTGGATGGCGCAGACGATGAGGAAGTGCAGCCAGAAGGTCGACACCCAGTCGGTTTCGCGCAAGGATACAGCGCGGGCACTGCCGTCAGCCAGACCTATATTGACGGCGAACTGCAGCCAGATAAGCTGTCCGACGATGCAGGCCAGAAGGGTGAGCAATGCACCCTCGCCCCAAATCATCCAGAACAGGTGGCGGCGCTTGGCTCCGAAGCTGCGCATGATGCCAATGTCCTCGGTGCGCTTGCGAATCTGTAGCCAGAAGGTGCCGAGCGTGCCGAGCACGACGTTCAGCGCAAAGAGCAGACCAAGGGTGCCGAGTAGCGTGATGATGATATATTGGTCTGATAGGTAATCGTTACTTGCCTGAAATTCGTTGTAGGTGTGAAGCCAAGCCAAGATATACGTTCCGTTAGTGGCACGGGCTGGCACAGGGCCTGCCCCTGCACATTTTGCTATGAACTCACCGGCATCGGCCTCCGGCTTCAGTCGGATAAGCATCCGAGGCGTATTGTCAGCGAAGCTCGCAACGGGGAAGAAGGCAACGTAATAGTGACGCTCGTGGGGCGCGGGCTTCACGTCCTCTACTACGCCAAAGACGGTGTGGTGCGACACGGACTCCACATCCCTGCTGTCGGGGCCGGGTTTGTACTCTATTTCCACCATACGACGACCGACGGCCTCGGCGGTGCCGAAGAGTTGAATGGCAAGGCTGCGGGTGATGACGACGCCGTCATGAGGACACTCGGCCGACAGCGTTTCAACGGTCGGACTGCCCTCGACGGCTGTCATGCCCAGCGTCTCGAAGTAGGACTGGTTCAGGGTAAAGAGTTCGGTGTAGGCAGAGCAGGTCTTGGTGGTGTCGGCCTCGGAAGCCACGGCGTGATAGTTCCATTGGCCCTGTCCGTCGCCAACGAAATGGTGGGTGAGGCAGACCGACTGCACCTCGGGCAGGGCGCGAACCTCGTCGCGGAAAGCATAAAGGCTCGACATAACTTTGAGGGCTTCGCGCTCGAAGGGTTTCAGTCGTGCAGTGTCGGCGTATGCTTCGGTCTCGGTTGTGGCGTCCTCGTCGGTGAGCGGCGTTGTTCTACCCGTCTTTCCCACGAGCAGATGCTCCTTCTCAAACTCGCCGTCGGCATGGCAGAAGTAGTTGCTATATGTCCAAACGGTGATGTTGTCAATCAGGTAGAAACTGAGGACTGCGATGAGAGCTATCTCGGCGAACACGAAGCCGTTCTGGCGGCGGTGCGCCCAAAAATTCTTGAGTATCATGGGGCGTTATCTTTTCTGGTTGAGGGATTCTACGATGGGCTTGCGGAGCGAGTGCCACGCGGGGATAAGTGCGGCCATGAGGTTGAGCAACACGCAGCAGACGAACACGATGAGGAAGAGCGTCGGGGTGAAGAACATCTGGAACTGCATGCCCGTGTCCACCACGTTCTGGTCGCGTGAGACGAACATCTGCAGGAAAATCTTGTTGTCGCTGATGGCGGCTACGAAGAGGGCGGACAATATCCAGCCGACAATGCCGCCGAGGAGCGTCAGCACGAGGTTTTCGTTGACGACCTCGCCCAAAAGCGTGCGCCGTTTGGCGCCGAAGGCCTTGCGGATGCCCATCTCGGCGCGGCGGGCCTCCATGCGGTTGCTGACAAGGCCGCTCAGGTTGATGGCGGGCAGGAAGAGGAACAGCAACATGAGGATGGCGGGCGGCATCAGGTTCATGGCCTCCAATGCCAACCCTTGGTCCTCGGCTCTGTCAGGCCTGAAGAAGTTGATCATGTGGAAGAAGTGCGTCCGTGCATTCACCGCCCACTCCACTTTCTCGCCCAACTGCGAACTGATGACGGCGCTGTATTGCTGGCGCAGCGGCTCCAGCTCGGCGTCAAAGTCCTTCAGGGTAAAGCCTTCGCGGAGCAGGATGCGGACGTTGAGGTTACCATCGTAAGTCACGTCCACGTAGCGCTCGGCAATGCGAAAGGGATTATGGTTGTTGGGGTAAAGGCCCATCCCTTCGACCGTGTAGGGCATATAGACATCGGCTGTGGCCTCTTCGAGAAACGCACTCACCGCCTTGACTACGCCCACGACGCGGAAGGCCTTACCGTTGATGTCTACCGTAGAGCCGCCGCCGGTCTTCGCTGCCACCTTGTCGGTCACCACGCACACCCGCTCCCCGTCGCGAAACTCCTTCTCCGAGAACGGGCGCCCGCTGAGGAACGTCAGTTCGTAGAGGCGATAGAAGTCGGGGTCGGTGGCAATGGCCGAGACGGAGCTTTGCTCAGTGCCTTGGCGGTCGGTCGTACCGAATCCGGCGATGGTGTAGCGGTTCTGCATGGCGGGAATGACGCCCGCGGCCGCCTCGACGCACTTCATACGTCGGTAGCACGAGTCGAGTGCTACCGACGAGTGCCCCTGATGATAGGGCATGTCGCCAGTCCATCCAACAGGAAGGAATCGGCCGTGGACGTAGAGCGTGCGCGAGCGGTTCACCTCCGGCGGGATGTCACCCAGCATCATGTTGAACACGATGGCAATAACCATCGCCGAGGCGATGGCCACCGCCGTGCCCGCGACGTAGATG
>CAMVLT010000113.1 GCA_947168395.1 uncultured Prevotellaceae bacterium
TATTCCCGCTGATTGCACCGTTCAAGTCGGCTCTCGATGGCAAGGCGATGGAACAGTTGGAGGGTATGATCGGTACGCTGCGTGTGCAGACCTCGAAGCTGGCCACCAAGGAAGCCTACTGGATATTCCACAAAGATGGTGATGACTTCGACCTGAAGGTCAGTGACCCCAAGAGTCCGTCGTACCTACTCATTGCCAACGACCCGGAGAAGGAACAGATTGTGGGTGCCTTGAACGCCATGATCCTGAACCGTCTGGTGACGCGAGTGAACAGTGGTCAGGGCAAGAACATCCCCGTTGACATCTGTGTGGACGAGGTGCCGACGCTCTATTTCCACAAGATTGACCGTCTGATTGGTACGGCGCGAAGCAACAAGGTGGCCGTCATCCTCGGATTCCAGGAACTGCCGCAGCTGGAGGCCGACTACGGCAAGGTGGGTATGCAGAAGATAATCACCACCATCGGTAATGTCGTGTCCGGCTCTGCCCGTAACAAAGAGACGCTCGAATGGCTTTCCAACGACATCTTCGGCAAGACGGTACAGCTCAAAAAGGGTGTCACCATCGACCGCGACCGCACCAGCATCAATCTCAACGAGAACATGGACTCGATGGTGCCTGCCTCGAAAATCTCGGATATGCCCTCCGGCTGGATCTGCGGACAGGTGGCCCGCGACTTCACCCCCACCAAGACTGGCCGTCACGGTTCGATGAACATCCAGAAGTCAGAGGAGTTCCAGACCTCGAAGTTCTATTGCAAGACCAACTTCGACATGGCCGAAATCAAAGCCGAAGAGGAGGATTACGCCAATTATCCGCTCCCCATCGCCTATGACTTCAAGTCCATCGATGCCCGCGAGCGTATCTTATACATGAACTACAACCGCGTAAAGGCCGATGTTGACAGCCTAATCCTCGAAGTCGAACAGGAATTCAAAAAATAGGATAAGCCCTGACTTGTAATTGCAGGTCGGGGCTTAGATTATTTTGTTTCATGATCAAGATAGGCATTAAGGAATGCTGCAGCCAGACTATTCTCCTTGATGTTCTTGCGCGCATCTTCAGGGCTGAACCACTGATAAGAATCGATTTCCTTGTTTGGATTGAACTCGCTGGCATCAGTAACGAATGCCGTAAAGTTGCACATCAATGTGTTTGATGGCTCAAAGAAACTGGTACGATTGAATTTCAGGTGAGCAACTGTCATGCCTGTTTCTTCCTTCACTTCACGGCAGACGGCATGTTCCAGCTGTTCACCGCGGTTGACATAACCAGCCACAAGTATGAAGTGCGGTTTCCCATATTGCTTGATAAGCAGAATCTGTCCAGTCTGCTCATTGATAACCACCATACTTACGGCCACATTGTACATCGGGAAACGATACTGTTGACACTGAGGGCAGTATGGTACTATCCCCTCACCCTCTAATTCCCGCTCCGTGAGTGCCGTTCCACACTCATAACAATGCTTCTGAATCATACTCATTTCGACAATCGTTCTAATGCTGCAGCATCCAGCCGATACACTGTCCAATCCTTCATAGGTACGGCTCCAAGGGAGAGGTAGAAGTCGATGCTGGGCTGGTTCCAGTTCAGACACGACCACTCCATACGTCCACAATGGTGCTCCCGTGCTATCTTGACCAGATGCAATAGCAATGCCTTTCCATAGCCTTTGCCGCGCTCTTCTGGCCAAACAAACAAGTCTTCAAGATACAATCCTGAATGTCCGATGAACGTTGAGAAATTGTAGAAGAAGAGCGCGAAGCCGACCTCACGCCCATCCATGACGGCAAAAACGGCTTCTGCCCTGTGCTCATCAAACATTTCCCGTTCCAGCACGTCCCCAGAGGCAATTACCTCGTTCTCCATCTTCTCATATCGGGCTATGCCCTTTATAAACTCCAGCAACAACGGCACATCTTGCCGTTCTGCCTTGCGTATCTCTATATTTCTCTTCATACTATTCAATCTTTCCTGCCAACCTCATACGAGTTGCCGCTGGTGTCGGCGTGGCGGTGATAGTGGCGGTATTGACCGTCTGCTGATCTCCGTCGATGTCGAACTGTAGGGAAGCTCCGTCTGTGCGCACGTCGATGGTGACGGGAGCACCCATCACCAATGGCAGGTTGACGTCGCCGTGACCAGTTGGGAATCCGCAAAGCACAGGAATGTGGTACTCAGCCAACAGCTCGTGGAGCATGGCTTCAATACTTATGACCTTGCCGTTCTCGTCTGTGAACTCCGTGCCGCAGCTGATGAACTCGCCGAGAATGACTCCCTTGCAACGGTCGAACACGCCGTTCATCTTCAGCAAGCGCATCTGGCGGTCGATGTTACGCATATTCTCACCGATTTCTTCCACGAAAAGAATCAGGTCTTTGGCCTTGGTGGCATCAGCCCGAGAGCCGACGTTGGGCGCGAAGGTGCAGAGATTGCCGCCAACGAGCACGCCACTGGCCTGGCCCAGAATGTTCTGCTGATGTGCAGGAACTTCATAGCGGGGAACTTTGCCCAGCAACAGGTCGCGCATCATCGTACAGGTCTTGTCGGTACCGCCCTTGGCCAGCGTGGTACTCATGGTGCCGAGGATGCTCATCACTCCGGCGCGGTTCCAGAACCCGTGAATAGTGGAAATGTCGCTGTAGCCGACAATCCACTTCCTGGCAGCCTTCACTTCGTCGAATGGAAGCTGGTCGATGAGTTGGATAGTGCCATAGCCGCCGCGATTGCAGAGGATGGCCTTGATGCTTGGGTCACTCAAAGCCCAGCGGATATCACTCACGCGCTCTTCCACCGTTCCTCCAATCTTTCCGTCCAGCACCTTGTCGACATTGGGGCCGATGACGGGTTCAAAACCCCATGAGCGAACCACGTCGGCTGCTTTCTCAATGGTCTCCATCGGCGTATAGTACGAGGGAGAAATCATCGTCACCCTGTCGCCCGCTTTCAGATAGTCAGGCTTCGCGCAGTTCAGCACAACCTGCTCTTCAGGAGTCGGCACTACTACAATGTCATCGTCATCCTTGCTGCACGATGTCATTCCAAGGCTGCAGATTAGGATGGCAGCCATCATCCATATTTTTTTCGTCATACTTTTAGAAGAACTTCACGATTTCATCCAGACTCCTTCGTTCAGGACGATTAGGCTCTGCTTTATTTTTGTTACTTTAGTTTTTCCGATAGTCTGCTATAGGTGCCACCGTCACCGGATGGCGTGTGGCAATGCGATAGCTGATGCCTATCTG
>CAMVLT010000114.1 GCA_947168395.1 uncultured Prevotellaceae bacterium
ATCCGCGACGCCGTCCACGAGTCCTTTCTCACACGCCGTCAGCAGCATCGCCGCCCGCTCGACCTTGGTCGCTTGCTACCGAAGGAACGCAAGAACGGCCAGAACAAAGCTTTTCTGTTCATCGTTGTAATTGAATTAAGTTGTTCGGGACTATTCCCATACATAATATAACGGCTTCCGTGAAAAAAGAACAGTTTATGTGCGCAAACAGTGTTAATATCCTCAAAATAATGCGTGCTATTTGAAAAAAAAGTTGTAACTTTGCACGCATAGCGTGCGAAAAGCAACAACAGAAAATTCATAAAAACAAGTTTCATTATGGAAGCAATAGTAGAGAGAACACCGAGGACGGTCACCGTTCGCATGAGTACCCGTCGCTGGAACAGAATGCTTCAGCTGGAAGAGACCTATAAGCTGGCTCGCATCATCAAGCGCAGTATGAAACAGGTGGAATCCGAGCCAAGCATGACTCAGGAAGAAGCCATAGCAGCACTCCGGGCCTTATGAAGGTAAGAATGTCTGAGGATTTCCGCGCCGCCTACAAGCGGCTGAAGAAACGCCACAAGTCGCTGGAGCAGGATTTTGAGCAGCTGCTCGCTTCGTTGCTTCAGAATCCCATGCAAGGCGTTGAGTTAGATGGTGGCGCCCGCAAGGTGCGCCTTGCCATCACATCGAAAGGCCGTGGTAAGAGCGGCGGTGCTCGGGTCATCATCCGCGTCCGCATTGTCAGAGACGAACTGCAACTCCTCTATATCTACGACAAGTCTGATTTTGAGAACATCAGCGATGCTTACCTGCGAGATGTCTTGAAACGCATGGAGGAATAATTCCCCCATTAACCCCCACTTTATCTCTCATAACAAATAACAAGAAAACAACTCATGCCCCGCTACCTCCACATACCCCACACTCCCGACACCGCCCGGACCCTGACTCTGAGCGGCCGTAACTGCTTGGTAGTGAGCGGCATAGTTCTCTCACCCTAAAATCGGCTACAGGCGCGGAAAAGGGCGCCGAGGCGAAATGTGTCCACAAGGCACGCAGAAGTCCCACAGCGGGGCTGCTGCGTGCCTTGTCGCGTATCTGTGCGTCCATGCGTCCCACATCGCGCTCCCTGCGTATGGGAAAGCCCTCGAAGACCATCGTGCTGGCCGACGACCGCCGCATGGCCGACCGCGCCATGAAGTCGTGCGACCGCGTGCTCAACGCCCTCGCCATCCTCGACGACGACCCACAGCGCTTCGCCGTGCTCATCAACGCACTGACCGCCGACCAGACCGAGTGGCGGCAGCGCTACGACGACAACCGCCGCGCCAACAAGCGCGTCTCCGTCAAGAGCGACGTCGCGGGCAATCACCTCTACCAGACCGCCCGCGACTGGACCTGGGCGCGACTCATCGACGACGGCAAGGCCCTCCTGGCCATCGACCCCGACCAGCCCACGCGCATCCTCTCCACCGACAAGAAGGCCCAGAAGGCCGGCGGCCTCTGCCTCGCCCTCAAGGGCGTGCCGGTGAAGCCCACCGACGACGTGGACGTGGAGAAGGAGTACCAGCTCATCCCCCTCGACAGTTTATAAACATCATTTTTTATATTAACCCTTTTTATTAACAAATTAATTTTTTCAAGTTATGTTCAAAACAAGATTTTTTTCAATTCTCGCCCTCCTGCTGATGGCAGTATCGGGAGCGTGGGCGGACGAGACGCCGCTCGTGACGATTAATAGCACAGGTTACACGACCTTCACGAGCGGGAGCAAGACCTTCGACGACAAGGTCACCGTCACCTTCAGTAACTCGGTTTCCAACGACGGCGACCATTGGGGATGGTATACTGATGGTACAGCATCGCTGCTGACCGTGGCTGGCATCAATGGCTACACCATCACCAGTTGCAAGTTCTACACCTTTGATGGCACCGCAAAGACTGGCTACACCGTTGCGGGAGAGAGCCCCTCGGTATATCTCTCAAATTATAAAGTCTACACCGATGCTAACCAATCAGTGGATTTAGGCAAATTCGGCATATCGAAGATTGAGGTCTTCGGCGGCGTCGCCACGAAGTACGACCTGACGCTGGCCACTGGCAGCGATGCACACGGCACGGTGGCCTTCACCGTGGGCGGTGCTGCCGCTACGCAGGCCAAGAAGGATGACGTGGTGACCGTGAGCGTGACTCCCAACGATGGCTACTCGGCAAAGGATGTGACCGTTCGCGCCTACACCTCATGGGAGGCAGCTTCTGAAATCCTCACAGGTGGAGGCGATAACCCCGGTCTGGTGAGCGACATCACTGTAACGAAGAACGAGACCGACGGCACATGGTCGTTCACCATGCCCGAAGCTAACGTGTGGGTAGTGGTGACTTATACGAAGAACCTGCAGGACGCTTGGATTCAGGCCATCGCCGACCAGACCTACACGGGCAGTGCAATTACGCCGACTGTCACCGTGAAGGACGGCGAGACCACGCTCGTTTTGAACACCGACTACACCGTAGCCTACTCGAACAACGTGGAGACAGGCACCGCCACCGTGACCGTCACAGGTACTGGCAACTACAGTGGCACGGCTACTGCCAACTTTACTATCGTGGCCGACAAGAGCGCGCTGAACACCGCCATCACCGAGGCCGAGACCTACTACAACAGCATCAAGGATGACCACACCGAGGCTGCAGCCGCACTGAAGACTGCCATCGACAATGCCAAGACCATGCAGGAAAAGGGCGACGCTACGCAGGAGGAAGTCAACAATGCACTGTCGGCACTCAATACGGCCAAGACTACTGCCGAGGATGCTGTGCTGACAGAGACCAAGACCGCGCTGAACAACGACATCACCGCTGCTGAGACCTACTACAACAGCATCAAAGACAGCAACCCCACCGCTGCTGCTACGCTTTTGGATGCCATCAACGCCGCCAAGGCCGTGAAGGACAATACCGATGCCACGCAGGAGCAGGTTGACGCTGCCATCGCTGCACTCGCAAGTGCCAAGACGACTGCCGAGCAGACCGTGCTGACCGAGACCA
>CAMVLT010000115.1 GCA_947168395.1 uncultured Prevotellaceae bacterium
TCTGCATCTCAGCAGTATTCAAGCCTTGCCCAAACACGTCTCCATCTGTCCTTTCCGTGGTGAAAGGCCAGATGAAGTCGATGCTTGCCAGGATTACAAGGACTGCGATAAATAGCAGAGCGGTCTTCTTCATTTGTTTAGAGTCGTTTCATTTCGTCGTTGGCGGCTCCCTCGCCCTTATACTTGCTCTTCTTGGGGTTGAAGGTGTAAGAAACGGTGAGCATCAGGCGTCGGGTGTCGGCATCGGAGTCTTTGTAGAGGCCCACGTCCTTGACGTTCATCCACCAGCTTTGGTTGCGGGTGTGGAAGATGTCGTTGGCAGCAAGGGCTATCTGCAAGCGCTTCTGCATGAAGTAGCGGCGCACGGAGAGGTCGATGCCCCACTGTGAGCGCATTTCGTTGGTCATCGTGTGGCCGCGTGTCGAGCCTGTCACGTCAAAGGTCATCATCCAGTTCTTCGAGGGCGTGAAGATGTTCTTCAGCATGTAGCGGAAGATTGGCTTGTTGTACTTCTCGCCGTAGAGCGTGAGCCACTGCTGGTCGAAGCCAACGGTGAAGTTGGGCTTCCAGAACTTGACCACGGGGGCGTAAGACAGGTAGGCGTTCAGCGTGTTGATGTCGGCCTGACGAGGACTGAACACGAGCAGGGGCCTTGCATCAGAATAGTGTTCTTTGGTATAGACGTAGGTGTCGGCCAGATGGCTGTAGGTCAGTTCCAGCGTCAGGTCTTTCCAGCCGAACATGTAGTTCAGATTGTCGGTCTTGCAGTCGGCCAGCGTGGGATTACCACCCTCCACCTCGTAGGGGCCGACATATAATAAGGAACTGCGCAACTGCTTGTAAGGTGGGCGGGTGATGGAGTGCGAATAGTCGAGAGCCATGAAGGTGGTCTCGTTGAAGTTGTACGAGAGCGAGAGTTTGGGCGACAGACTGTTGTCGGTGCGACTCACCTCATCGTCGCGGATGCCGTCGCGCTTGTAGTCGAA
Organism: uncultured Prevotellaceae bacterium; assembly: GCA_947168395.1. GTDB lineage: Bacteria > Bacteroidota > Bacteroidia > Bacteroidales > Bacteroidaceae > Prevotella. The sequence goes on from CAMVLT010000115.1 coordinate 987, forward strand.
CTTCACGTATTCGTAGCGCAAACCCAACTGGAGCGACAGGGCATTCCAGTCCTTCTGCCATGTGGCGAACGCTGCACAATCGGTCTGTCTACTCTCGTTCTCGGTCGATGGAATATAAGTGCCGACGGCAACGTTCTGCATCGTGTACTGCTGATGGTTGTAGGTATAACTGTCCTCAGTGCCGACGTTCAGTTTACCCGTGGCAAAGGGAAACTCGTAGTAAAGTTTGCCCGCCCAGAGGTCGGAGGTCATGCCCGTCTGTGAGGGAACAATCTCGCTGGTCGTGGGCGAAACGGTCTGCGTCAGGTTGTCGTCGGTGTACCATGTGTGGATGTAGTTGCCGTCGAAGTGCAGGTGCGCCTCGTTCTCGAACGTGTTGTCATAGTAGGCCGATGCCAAATGCTTCTCCTGCTTGGAATCGATGTCGATGAGTTTGCCGATGCTCTGTTCTTTGATGCCCAGCACGTCGTCATCCTCCGTGCCGCGGCTTTTGAAGTGAGTAGGCTGGTTGGTGTACTGGTAGTAGGCACCGAGCGACTGCCCGCCGCTGTTCCAGTTGAAGCCGCCCTTTGCGGTCGTGGCCTCAGACTTGTTGCGCTTCGTAGCTGTGTTTACAAGCTGGTTTTGCTGACCGTTGAAAAGGAAGTCGGTAGTGCTCACGTCATAGTTCTTGCGTCCGCCGTTGTTATACATCACTTGTCCGAACACCTGCCAGTTCGTCCAGTTGTAGCTCAGGTCGGCCATCGCCATTTCCTCCCAGATGCGCTTGGCAGACGTCTGCGAGGTCAGTTTTCCGCTCAGTCCCTTGATGAACGGCTGGCGCGTCTGAATCTTGATGACGGCCTTCACGTCCGAAGCGTATTCCGCGCCTGGCGAAGTGATAATCTTGATGTTCTTGATGTCCTCACTGCGGAGCATCTGCAGTTCCGACTCGTCGCGCACGGGGCGATTGTCAATGAACACTGCGGGCTTGCCCTTTCCGACGATGCTGATTTCGTCGCCGTCCATATTGATGAATGGCAGACGCGACAGTACATCATTGGCTGTGCCCAGATTGGCCAGTTCCGTGTTAGCCACCTGTGCAACGAGCGTATTGCCCTTCATCCTGACGATGTGGCGGTGTCCCGTCACGGAGATTTCGCTGAGCATCTTATCCCATGCCACGGAATCGTTCTCCGCTGAAGTCTCATTCTGTGCCTGTGTTATTGTGGCCATCAGGCAAACCATTGAAAATAGAATCAGTCTTTTCATTTTAATATGATGTATTAATCATTATAGCATACACACTTCCTTAGGAATCGTTCAGGCTTTAACATTCGCGAGTGCAAAGGTACTGTCATTTATGCCTGACAAACGAATTTTCTTCCTGACATTTGTCTGACATTTGCCTATTTCACATCTGATACACGCGGCTCATGCCGTCGGCTTCCATCGGGGCTATCGGCTGACGGAGCAGGACGAGGTAGAAGCGAGGGAAGGTCTCGACGGGGGGATGGTCGGCGATGTAGCGGTCTATCTTCTGGCGGGCCTCGGTGCGGAGTGTGTCTTCGTGGCAGGGCACGAGGCGGCTCTCGTCGACAAAGGCGATGTGCCAGAAGGCCATGTAGCCGATGACGTAATGCTCTACGGCTGCGGCCTCGTCCTTGTCGATGCCTGGGATGTGGGATAAAAGGGGCTGGTGGGGATTTTCGCAAATGCCCACCACAGCCCAAGAGAGATTTATGTAATGGAAATTGTTCTGCATAG
>CAMVLT010000116.1 GCA_947168395.1 uncultured Prevotellaceae bacterium
TCTTCTCTGCCATCTACGTCGCGGGCACGGCGGTGGCCATCGCCTCGGCGATGGTCATTGCCATCGTGTTCAATATCCTGCTGGGGGATATTCCGCCAGAGTCGAATCGCTCGCGCACGCTCTACATTACCAACTGCTTCGTCACCGAGTCGGCGGAGAAAAACAATTCCGGCTTCCCTGCAGCCGTATCCACGGAGTGCATCGACTCCGTGTTCCGGCAGATGAAGAGCGTAGAACTGGCTACGGGACTCGCCTATCGCAACTCCCTCGGCATTGCCGACGAAAGTCTGGAGCACCCACAGGCCATCTCAGCCATACCCTGTGACCCTGACTTCTTTCGCCTCTACGACCTCGACTTCATCAGCGAACGGCCTTTCTCTGAAAAGGAGTTCCGCGACGGCGAGCGTGTCTGCGTCGTCTCCGAGCGGCTGGCGAAGAAGTTGGACGGTTCCGACCACTTCGTCATCTACGACCGCGAAGACCATCCGTCATTGCGCATCGTCGGCGTGGTGAAGACGGTGAGTCCGCTGATGATGAATTCCACAGCCGACATCTACCTGCCCTACAAGGCTGATTACAGGGCTGCCCCTGTTGATGAACTGAACCTCGACCAGCTGGCTTACTGCGGATTTCTCGAGGTGCGTGTCCTGCTGCGCGACGGCTACAGCCGCGAGGAGTTCCTCGAAGAACTGGAACCTCTACGCCAGCACTACAATGCTGTGGCTACCCAGCAGATGGGCGAACCCACACGATGGGTGGTCGGCGCCGAAAAGCACTTCTTCAAGAACATACACTTCTTTCACAAAATAAACGACCAAGGTCTCACCGACCAGGCCAAGGAACTCCTGCCGCCCGCTATCCTGATGCTGTTGTTCCTCTTCCTGCCTGCCATCAACCTAAGCGGACTGATGAGCAATCGTATGGAGGCTCGCCGCGCCGAGATGGGCATCCGCAAGGCATTCGGAGCCAAGCGGCGCACACTGCTCAACGAGGTCATTTCCGAGAACCTCGTCTTGACGCTTCTCGGCGGCATCGTTGGCTGGGGGCTTTCGTGGCTTTTTGTCAGCACCGTGTGCGACAGTGCCATCTTCAAGGATATTTTCCAGACCAATACTCTGCCAAGCCCCGAGATAAGCCTCACTATCTGGATGTTCTTCACACCCACGCTTTTTCTCATCGCTTTCCTGTGCTGCGCCGTGCTCAATTTGATGGCCGCGCTATTGCCTGCATGGGCGTCACTCCGTAAACCGATTGTCGAATCCCTAAACCAGAAGAGATGAACCAAACAATAAAGAACTTTTGGGCGCACCGGCGCCAGAACGCGTGGATAATAATTGAGATAGCCCTTGTGGCAGTGCTCAGCTTCCACTTCCTCGACGGATTCGTCGTCACTGCCTATGACACCTACCTATGCCGCCCCGCTGGCGACTTCGAGCGCGACCATCTGCTGGTAGGGGTAGTGGGATCCTACAACCATGCCAAGCCCATTGAACATCCTGTAGTTCTTCCTAATGGCTTCACTGAAACCGACACCACCCGCCTCTCCCCCGAAGAGCGCTTTGCTCTTCAGGCCATTGCCAACCTCTACACCATACGCGACCGTGTCCGCGCTCTACCAGAGGTGCAGTACGCCGGACTGATGGACGGCTATGCGGGCGTCGGTCACTACCGCCACTGCAACTATTGCGCCGAGACCGACACTACCCGCCAATGCGGAGCCTACGAAGAGACCTTCCTACTGCATGAGCAGTTCTTCGAAACCCTCGGAATCACACCCGTTGAGGGCAGTCCTGCCGCCGATGTCCTCAGTAACGACTGTCCCACCGACGGTGCCGTCATCACTCGCTCGATGGCTCTTGCCCTCTTCGGCACCGACCAGGCCGTAGGCCGCCGCCTCGTGGAGTATGACTACAGCGACCCTGCCTTGGCCCAAGGTCGGAAAGTAGCTGCCCGCTACACTGTAGCCGCCGTTGTCGAAGATTACCGCTTCCGTCCCAACGAACGCTACAGCTACATCATCCTCGTCCCTCGCACTACTTTGGCCAGCACCAACGCGAAGATGTTCATCCGCCTCCACCCCGAAGCCGATGCCGCCGCCTTCGTCACAAAGATACAGACGAAAGAAACACAACAGGAAATGCAGGTCGGCAACTACGGTCTCGCCCTCGCTATGCCCTACGCCGACTACTTCAACAACAATAGCAGGAGCGACGTCGGCACGGAACTTTCCGTCATGGGCACTTTCATCGCCCTGCTCCTGCTCAACGTCATACTCGGCACACTCGGCACCTTCTGGCTGCAAATCCGCAAACGCACAGAGGACATCGGCATTATGCGTAGCTTCGGAGCCAAGCGCCGCAACATCTTCTGGATGCTCTGGCGCGAAGCCGCGCTGTTGACGTTTATTGCCGCCGTCATCGGACAAATCATCTGGCTCCAGTTCGCCATGAACGTTGGCCTCGCTCACGGCTTCACTATGAGCGGCACTGGTCAGGAAACGGACTGGGTAAACACCTTTTGGCTGCACTTCCTCATCGTCTGCGCCATCCAGTACCTCCTGCTCCTCGCCA
>CAMVLT010000117.1 GCA_947168395.1 uncultured Prevotellaceae bacterium
AGAATAACTCTAAAAGAAATGACAAGATGATTCTCGTAGTTGATGACGATAAAAACATCCGGCTCTCGCTGAAGCTCATACTGGAGCGCAACGAGTATGAGGTGGCCCTGGCCGAGGGGCCGAAGGAGGCGATGCAGATAGTCCGCAACACTCCGGCGGTGGAGCTGGTGCTGATGGATATGAATTATACAAGGGCTACTGACGGCGAGGAAGGACTGACGCTGCTGAAGCAGGTAAAGGTGTTCCGCCCCGAGGTGCCGTGTATCCTGATGACGGCCTGGGGCAGCATCGACCTGGCCGTTCAGGGGATGCGTGCCGGTGCCTTCGACTTCATCACCAAGCCGTGGGACAATGGCGTACTGTTAGACAGGATTGAGACGGCCATCAAGATAAACAATGCAAGTCCTGCGACTCAGCCAATCCAAAGTTCACCCATTGTCGGCACCTCCCTATCTGGCATTCTCGCTACCGTGGCCCGCGTTGCTCCTACCAATGCGCCCGTCTTGATTACTGGTGAGAGCGGTACGGGCAAGGAACTCATCGCAGAGGCTATCCACCGACAGAGCCAACGGGCTAACGGGCCGTTTGTGAAGGTGAACCTCGGCGGTATCTCCACATCGCTGTTCGAGAGCGAGATGTTCGGCCACAAGAAAGGCTCGTTTACTGATGCCAAGGCCGACCGTATAGGCCGTTTTGAACTGGCCAAGGGCGGCACCATCTTCCTCGACGAGATTGGCGAACTGTCATTGGCCAGCCAAGTGAAGCTGCTGCGGGTGCTGCAAGACCAGACCTACGAAGTATTAGGCGACAGTCAGACACGCCGAACGGATGTCCGTGTGGTATGCGCCACCAATTCCGACCTTCGCGCGATGGTTGAGGAAAAGACCTTCCGTGAGGATTTGTTCTATCGTATCAACATCATCAACCTCCATCTGCCCCCTCTGCGTGACCGTCGTGAGGACATACCGCTATTGGTTAATCACTTCCTTCGGATGGCTTGTGAGGCAAACGGCCTCCCGCTTGTCACCGTCTCGACAGAGGCCATCGGCTATCTCCAGACACTTCCGTTCCCTGGTAATATCCGAGAACTGAAGAATCTGGTGGAAAGGGCACTGCTGATGAAAGATCCTGCCGCCAGCCAACTCACTGCCGCCGACTTCGCGCTCTTGTCCAAGGATATTCCGTCGGGGAAACCGATAGGCACAGAACCCGCCACCCTCGACTCCATGGAGCGCAACGCCATTGCAGCCTGCATTGCCAAGCACAACGGCAACCTCTCTCTTGTCGCTAAGGAATTAGGCATCAGCCGTGGTGCCCTGTACCGCAAAATAGAAAAGCACGGACTATGAAGCTGAAGCATTATTTCCTCCTCCTTGCAGTAGGCATTGTCCTGTTGGCCGGCGTAGCACTCTTCGCTACGTTCCGCAGTCACCCCACATTGTTCTACGTCACCGAGGGCTTTGTAGTCCTGATATTGTTCTACCTCTGGTACTTCTACCGCAAGACCATCCGACCATACGACACACTGATTGGCGGCATGGAACTGGTGCAGGACCTCGATCTGACCACGCGTCTGGCGCCATCGGGCCAACACGAGACCGACGTCATCGTCCGCACGTTCAACGACCTGCTGGGTCGTCTGCGCAGCGAGCACCTCAGGCTCGAAGAGCAATACACCTTCCTCAACCTGCTTATCGATGCTTCGCCGATGGGTGTCATCCAGTGTGACCTCGACGGCAACACAACGTCCATGAATCCCGCAGCCCGTGAGATGCTGTCGCCAAGTATCGAGGAAACCATCCACGCACTGCCTCTTGGCGAGACGACCACCGTGCGCATTCCTGGCGGCCCGCAACTCTTCCGCATCAGCCACCTCAGTTTTCCTGACCGTGGCTTCCAGCATCCTTTCTTCCTCATTGAGTCACTGACATCAGAAATACGCCTTGCCGAGAAAGCCGCCTACGAGCGCGTCATCCGTATGATTGCCCACGAGGTGAACAACAGCGTGGCGGGCATCATCGGCAGTCTCACTGGCGACGAAGCCGAGCGGCTCACCGCCCTCTCGTCCTTTGTCTCCCGCTTTGCCGAAGTAGTAAAGATTCCGCAACCGCAACTGCAACTCTGCGACCTCAGCGAGGAGGTGGAAGCCTGTCGCCCCTTCCTCGAAAACCTGTGTACGCAGGCGCACGTCCATATTGACTTCCGTTTGACCGACGAAGCAGTACCCGTTCATCTTGATACCGTCCTGTTCCAGCAGGTGCTCATCAACATCGTCAAGAATGCTGTGGAGAGTATCGGGACGACACAAGGACTTGTCACACTTGAAGTCACCACGCCAGCTACGCTCACCATCACCGACAATGGTCATGGCATCCCGCCAGCTATAGCGAAGAATCTCTTCACTCCGTTTTTCTCTACCAAGCCCCAAGGCCAGGGTCTCGGTCTTCTGCTCATTCGCGACATCCTTACTTCTCATCACTGCACCTTCAATCTGCTTACAGACCCCGAAGACCATCTCACTCGCTTTACTATCCAATTTCCCCATAAATAATAGTCAAATGATAGTG